>NZ_JAWOQS010000001.1:430417-973003 GCF_033438945.1 Vibrio sp. Y176
AGCTATTACGCCAGTGGGTAATGTGGATGAAGCGCATGCCGCCACGCTACAATTTGAAGGTACGTCGACACGTTTTGATGGTCAGTCCCTGCGTCTTGAAGTGAAAGCCCAAGGCGGCGCGACGGTATTGAAAAGCAGCAGCGCAACGGTACAAGCCGGTGGCACTTGGACCAGTGACACAATGGACATGAGTCACCAAACCAACGGCACTTATACCGTGATTGTGACAGGGACGAACTCAGCCGGCATTGAAGTGAGTGAAAGCCAGAGCTTTACACTCGCGCAGTCTCTGCCAACGCTGACTAACGCGACGTTTACGCCTGAGCACCAAGCCATCGGCCAAAGCGTGACGGTGACGCTGGAATTCGATAAAGATCTGCAATCCGCCGCAGCAGAGTTAGGTGGTACGACGATCACTTCATTAGTGGCAACCGCGGACCCAAGTGTTTGGACTGGTGATGTGGTGGTACCAAGCACGTCAGAGCTCAATGTGGCGTTGCTTGTTCGTGACTACCAAGACTTATCAGGAAATACCGGTGGCCAGAACACGGCTTACTCCATGCCAATTACACCGACAATACACCTAGACGTTATCAACGATGTTACTGGAGTGGAAAGCGTGACAGTAAGTGGTAGCAGTGAACGGTTTGAAGATGGTGAGTTCATAGATATTAAAGCAGTCGACGCTGATGGTACAGAAGCCACAGGCATGGCTACCGTGCTTTCAGACTCATGGACAACTGATTTAGATCTTTCAGGACTGAAGGAGGGGGTAGTGACGATTTATGTAAATGGTACCAATAAGCTTTCCGCCTCTGCCGAAGAGGCTCAAGCAACATTTAACTATGATCGTTTCGCAAGTACAGCCTCCTTAGGTGCTGTTTACAACCGATATTTTAGTGAGAACAAAACTTTAAAAAATGCGGCATAAATAAAGCGAGCGTTTAGCTCGCTTTATTTCTTTGGGATTTTTTGTGATATTTATCAAAATAATTGCCTTTATTGATAAGTTACTCGAATTAATGAATCGTCTTAATACAAGGCTGAATAACTATAATAACTAGGCCAATGTTGCTTTTAGGTGTGTATGAAGTGATTGTGATGGTCGCTCGGCAGGTGCTGTGGTGAATGTGTCGCGTTGAAAATTTTTTTAAATATTATATATTTACGCTCGTTTCTATACTCTGAGTATAGTGTTCTGCATGAGGTCGATGGGTAATACCTCGCCTCTTTAACTCGCGATGAAGCAAATTTAATCCTAGCAAGCTTCAGAGCAGTTACTTTTGTGAGTGCGTAATGCGCTCACCTTTTTATTTAAACTTCCTCAGTAACAGTCAATTTGTTGTTTGTTGCTGAGGAGGGCACCTCATAAACTTCTGAATTTCCTCGTGCTTACCTGAAGCGCACGTGACTACAATTTTTGTTAACTTCAGTCCATAAATTAAATTTTTTTAGATAGTAAGATTTTACCATTTTGACAGAGTGGGTGATGTTACTGGCTTTTATTGTGGTTAAATCGCATGTTTTAATAGTAAAAGTCGCCATTTTTTTGGTGTTTTTGATTTCGGGCGATTTTTCTATCTCGTTGAAAATAAATGGCTAAGTAAGTAGGATACGCAGACCAAATCGTACTTGTAAGCCTTATCAGCTTAATTGTCACCGCAGCCATATTTACGATGTTGGTTGTGGAGAATTCAAATGCATTTAGTTTGCAAATTTATACCTAGCTCGAAGCTATCCTCCAACGAGCTATCTTATGTTCTTACACCGGACGAGTGTATAGGACAGCTTTCGCGTTTGCGAAATTCAGATGACATCCTTAGAAACCTCCCTAAAGAATTGGCGCAAAAGATTTCCATCTCTGCCAAAAACACGACCAGCGCATTGCTAGCTGCGATAAGAATCGAATTGGGGAAAGGCAATTGGGTGTCATTATCTACCGTTGCTCGTCGTTCGCCATTGACGGACTCTCAGCTGCAAAGCTTCCCTAGACTTAAATCACTCGTTGACTCTGTATCTGCTTCGAATGAAAGCAAAGCTTTTAAAGCAGGATACAAGCAGGTTACCGACGATGTTGCTTTAGTTCGTAGTTACACGCATGTCCCCTCTGAGCCAAGCCCAGATCAAAAAATCGTTGTCGAGTTTGCAGGGCAGTGGTCTAGCAACGCGGCATGTTTGATGTTGGGAAAAACCGAAGCTCAAAAAGAAAAAGTGACTGTAGGCAAGGCTGATACAGAAAACAAACACCGCAGCCTCGCGATATTTAAAGATCTCGAAGCTGAGGGCAAAACGCTCTATATCAAAATCCCTTGCACTGACCAGCCTCAGCCAATTTTGCTTAAACTCGCCGAAGACCTGCAACCCGTTGATAAAGAAACTCAAATGGATGAGTGGGATAACGTGTTGGTGCCTGTGGTTCCGCTGCACTTCCCTGGTAGCGATAAATCAGATGAAGCTGCAGAAGTGTTTAAATCAGGCTACGTGTATGTTGTTTGGAACAATAAAATTTGGCGCGAAGTGGCAATTACGGAAAATGGTTACTTTTCAGATACGGACATTAATAGTGTTCGTGAAGGCTCTAGACCCAAAAGGCACGCCGATATCTATATGACCAATCCTGAAACAGGCGGTGTTTTCGCTTATGAGCCTTTCCAAATCGTGCAGAACGGCAAGGTGGTAAGTGAAGGCTCTTTGAATGGCTCTGGAGAGGCTCGAGTGTTCAACTTAGTTGAGGAAGAAGTTGAGATAGTCATGACAGGCTATGAGCCACAAATCAAAGAAAAGATTGAAACAAATTTGAGCCCTATTAATGCTTCTAGCCCAGTGGAGCGGAGCGCGCAAGGTTACCCTCTCCCGCATATATGGCTTCCTTACAAGATTAAAGGTGAGCCTCAAGAAGTATATTTGGCTTATAACAGTAAACGATTGAGCGAGAGTGAACTATCTCAACTAGAAAGTGATCCCGGAACCAAGGCCATAAAAGTCACTGATCTTAACCATTATAGCAGTGAGAAAAGCTTTAAAATTGGAGACGGTTCTGTTCGTCTGCTCTCAGTATTACCAAGTGCTGCGACCTCAAAACCTGAAAAATACGCAATGTTACGAAGCCAGCTAAATAAAAATGTAGCGGTCGTGTATTTACTTAAATCTGTCGAGATAGTTTTCGAATATCCGGGCTATACGACGCTGGACGAGTCAGATGATTACTTTGAGTTAAGGCAAAGCGATGGTGATTGGTCGCAGCGAGTGTGCTTGCGCCAATGTATAAAAAAAGAGAATGGTTCTAGGTTGATTCGTTTTACTGGTTGGCCTGCAGAGGTTAAAGAAGTGGATCTTCTCCGTGGTTATCAGGGCAATAGTCATCACGGAAGAGATAATAAAACGGTCATTTTTGCTCAAACACCCATTGCGGATTTACTGGCTTATAAGAAAAAAGATCAGCCAAGTTAACAAAACAACTTATTCGGGTTGCGTTGTCACATTATTAAACGCGATCGAGAAAGATAACGAAGAGAATATAAGATGAACCTACGTCATACATTATGCTTGATTACCTTAGCGGTCTTATCTGGTTGTAATCAAGAATCAGCCAAGGAACCAGAACAACACGCGCCAAAACCTCAGACGGTTCAAGACCGAATCGCAGAAAAAAATGCTCAACAGTGGGAAGATGGTCGTGTTTATATTACAGAAAACAATTACGTTATTTATGACAAAGAGACGGGTAAACCTAAACACTTTATTTTTAAAGCTAAAGAATGGCCACGTGAAGATCTCACCAATGAAAGCTCTTATGATTTACCACGTGTAGTGTTTCGTTGGGATAACGCCCGAAATGAAGCGAAAGACCACTATGATCAAAGGGATAAAGTGTGGAGTATCAAAACGGATGGGACGGACTTGCGTCTGGTCGCAGATGAGTTTGTTGGCAAAGTTCGTCTAATGCGTGTCTCTCCAAATAATCGCTACTTGGCTTTGGCCTATTCGGCCTCAGAAGGGATGTTTAAAGTAATTAAAGATCTTAAGACGGGTGAGTATATTGAACTAGGTCGTTCACGTGGCTACCCAGAGTTTCTATGGGCAGAAGACAGCAGCTATCTTTACTACGTAGACAAGTTTAAAGACTGGAAGTACACCTTAGCGACAGGCGACAAACAGCAAGTAGACACAGAGTTTAATGAGTATTCCGTGATTCAAAAAGGAAAAAGATACGTACTAAACGACTTTGGCGTTGCAGTTTATGATGAGGCAAAAGACGAATTTCTCTTTAGCACGGGAATTAATCCTGATGAACAAAATCTGGGTGATTATAAGTTTAACAAACGTAGTATTAGTCCAGACGGTAAGTACGCTTGGGGTGAAAGTAGGAAGTTTCGTTATCTAATTGATATCGAGCAGGATTTATTTCAACAAGAAGAAATTGTACCGCGAGCGGTAGGTAAACTGCGCTATTTTGAAATTTTGAGTAAAGATGCGAATTATGCTCGGGATGGAGCGGCGCGGGCCATCCTCAGTAAACTAAAAGAAAATAAAGAATTTGGTTCTTATTTAAAATGGGAGCAAATAGGGACGGGTCATAGTGCCAGTAACTCTTCTCTTTACAACGCCTTTGCCAACAATGGTGATTTTGTTAAAGGGGATGAACTGTGAGCACTCATGATACCAGTAACGCGATACCTTTGTGTGCAAATTACTATTTGTTTGGTGTTTATTATGAGGGGGAATTTAACTCTCAAACTAAAACAACTGAATTCCCATCTTGGCATTCAGAGGAAAGCTTGGTAAGAAAACAAATCGCTAATATTCGCCCTTTAGCGAAAGTGCCGATGCTTAACGTCACTGATAGCGATAGCCCTAAGCTTTGGGCTACCGACCATAAATTTAAGTTATGTTCACTGGGTAACGGAAAGCCCGATCAATATGGGGCTTTTGAGGTCCTGACACCAGAGCACACAATTCATGCGTTAGGTAGGGATCTACCCAAAGAGGGTGAGCAGACCTTCACTTTCCGCTTTCCGCCCTTGCCTTTAATAGCTTCACTTTCTGAGTTAAACCCCAAAGAGTTAGCTACAAAAGTTGCAGAGTTGAGTAGCCAGTTGGAAAACAGCGAAGCAAAACTCACCTTGACAGAGGTCAGCATTGAACAATTGGCTAAGCCTTACGAACCAGCTGCGAACGGGGGGCTCAGCGAAGAACAGGCAGAATATAATAAGTGGTATGAAGATGTAAGTGAATCGGGAGAGACACTAAAAGGCTTCGTTTTACCTGTTGTGGCGAGTTGCGCGGTGGTTTTTTCTGATCAAGGCTATGAAAGTGCGACGGTTACTTTGCAAAAGTTTGACTCAACCAAAGAAGGTGGGGAATACAAAACGATAGGCTCTTCAGTACAAGCGGCATTACCTGAAGATGAGCTTTCAGAAGAAAATGCTAAGCAATATCCATGCGCGATGTTTCACGTTGATCCTGCTGATTTTAAAGAAGGCTTATACAGTATCCGTGTCGAATTTATTCCAAGCCAGATGAAAAATGGTGTTCCACAGTTCATTAAAGACGCTCATATTCAGCAATTTTCTGAAGGCTTAGATACAGTCTATACTTACGAGCTACGTGAACAGATTACCTTTTCTTCAAGCACTCCGTTAGGGAAATTTGCCATTGTCAGTGGCGATATGATCTCCCTTGAGGAATCCTTGATTTATCAATACCCTCAGTACTTTGGAAATATGAAACATTACCTTCACGGTAATGTACAAGGTGTAACAGCCAATACGCCAGCTTCAAGGAGTATTGCGTTACTCAAGAATATCCGAGATGTGTCTGCTCAGCTAGGAGCAGGGCTGCTGAGCGGTAGCTTGCAAGACACTTTAGACCGTGATGGCCGCCAAGCGGTGTTTAATAACGTCTCGAAACTGTATTGGGATGCAGTTAAGTCCGAGATGCCGCCTGCGATGAAAGCGGCGGGCGAATTGTATTACGGTATTTACAGTACGAAAGAAGCGCTTGATAAGTTGCAGGAACTCCACACTCCAACTATCGCGGGTGTTGGTTGGAAGGCGCTATTTCACGATAAGGTTTTTAACACCAATGAAGCTCGGTCAAGCGCACTTGCACTTTCTTTAGAATCACGTCTGGGTAACCGACGTGTGGTTGCCGGGCGAGTTGCGGAAGCTTGGCTTTCTGGTGGTAAAACCGTTGGTTTTAATGGCTTCGGAACGGGATTGACAGCACTTAGTTTGTATAAAAAAGCTAAACAGCTGGTTAATCAAAATAAAAAGGTTGATAAAGCAGAGCAAGGAACAGAAGAAGTTACAAAAGACTACCTTGCTCAAATTCCAGTTTGGAAGACAGCTAACCATATCCAGGAAGAAAAACTAGAACAGGCTTTAAAAGATGCGCGTGATCAATCTGGCAATCAGATTGACGCCATTCTCGTAAATAGCTCTAGAGGCGCAGGAATAAAAATAGAATTTGCCTTTAACTCGCGTGAAAAAGAGTTAAAGGATCATGCACCTATATTTAAACAGCTTGCTGCTTCTCTTGCCAACGTTTTAGAGAATGAGCCAAACCTTAGAGTAGAGATAGAAGGGCATGCTTGCCAAGTCGGTACCGAGAAAGCAAATATGCAGGTCTCGGCAGAGCGCGCAGAATATGCGAAAAAGCTGCTCATGAAGGAGTTCCCTGTTTTTGAAGGTCGTGTTTCGGTAGCCGCTTTTGGTGAAAGTAAACCTGTCTATGTTCCCAAACAAGGTGAAAAAGTCGACCGCAACAACCCTAATCTAAGACAAAACCGTCGGGTTGTAATCCGTATTTACCTGCAATCCCTGAACATATTCTTTCACCCCAGTCGCTATGGCTCGCATGCAATGGAACGCTCTAGGCTTGCTCTAGAAGCTGAGATGGTTGCGCAAGATAAAGCAGAAGTCGCACTGCGAATGGCGATTTTTGACAGTGTCGTTGACGTCGCTTCCTATATTCCTGCTATAGCTCCTGCGGCAAGAGGGTTTATGCTTGCCATAGAGGGTTCAAAGACAGCAATATCTGCGGTGAAAGTGATTGATAGTTTAATGTTGGACTCCTTCCTAGAAGAGTTAAAGCAAAGCCATGAGGTTGTCAGTGAGCTTGAAAGGCTGGCAAAAATACATATCGAGTTACTTAACGATTTGCGACGCAGTAAGGTAGATGTAGGTATTGAATGTAGGTCTTATCAGGAACTCATTACTCACCTTGAGAGCGAAGAAGTTCGTAAGGAGGTGTTAAAACGCTACCAACTACGAGCGCTTGCTATTAATGGCTTAGTGTTATTACTCGCTGACCTAGGATCTCAAACCAAACGGAATTCTAATATCTCGTTTAGGTTTTTGGTTGAGCGTTACAAGGTGAAGGAATACATTGAGAACTACATTTTGAGCGATGATTGGTCTGTACATACGATCAAAGGAAACACCTTAGCGGCTAACTGGAAGAACCGTTGTGATAACGAGTACTACACCGAATTATCGACAAAGATGCCACAAGGTGCGCAGCATTGGCCTGCTCCAATAACAACTAATAGCAAAGTTTCTCATCTCTCTATAACCGAAAACAGGGATAGCTTTAAAGCGTCAGGTGCATTTAATCAAATCTTCCCGATACAAACCATGTTGTTTGAACACCCAAATGAAACGATGTTTGATAACTTTACCGAGTCATTTAACCCGCAGGGAAGTGAGTTAAAGAAAGATGAAATCGGTTATTGTCGAATACTTGTTCAGTCAGCTCGTTATACTGAAAGTGATGAACCAGAATGGATGTCATATGATAGTTGGATTCAGCAATCTAGCAACAGTCGCCTAGGTCCATACGATAAAGTGAAAGTGCAGTTGATACTTAAAAAAGAACACAAGTATGCGAAGCCAGTTACGATTGGCTACGATCGCGTTGACGGGCTCGAAAATATTAAAGGCCCAGCTTTCAGTGACTGGATGCTGCCAATGAAGGTTAGTGACTTCAAAACTGATCCTGATGGGCGAATAAGTGCTTTTTACAAGCAACAGGGGATTGATGACGGCGCTACGTTGATTGCTATTGAGCATATTCCCTCATTCCGCTTCGGTGATGTGATGATCGACGGTATGAAACCAATGACCTCTAAAGCAAAGCTAATGTTCTCTGATGCAATGTTCAGTATGGCCGTTTCCGGAGCAGCGATATCGGGTCAGCCAAGCGACTATTTTGCAGAAGCGGATTCCTTTAAGCGCTATGTAAAAGGCGGAGGCTTCCAAAATATGCGTTACTGCTTGGGAATTAGAACAAATCAAGGGCAACATAGTTTTTATTTACCACAAGAGTACAGTCTGGGGCAGAAGTTTGATGATGCTGAAGATGAGTTGCAAATTGGCGCTTTAAGTACAGAAACTAGACTGGTTTTGCTTGATACCTACTTGGGAGAGCAGCAACTGCGTCTACGTGAACAGGACCTTATGGTAGAGAGCTTTACCTTAATGGCCGGTGAGGGAGACAAAAATACCATCCCTATACTTCATGGCATTAAACAGCAATTGGTGGCTATAGACACCAAAGCGTCTGGTTTGAACTTTTTCAGTGAAAGAAAGTGGTACCAATCGGCTGATAATATCTGGCGTGATGGTTTCTCATGGGGAAACAAAAAGAAAGACGATCCTGCCAGTATTTATGTACTGATTTTGGGTGAGAGTCATGAAAAAGCACTTTATGAACGTTTGGGTATGCCGTGGGAAGCAGTGAATATGTGTATTCAACTGGCGCTCGACGGAAATGATGGCAAGCCAGTTAAAGGTCCTCTTTACTTCACCGATATGTATCATATTGGTGAGTTTGCCTATAAAAACGAAGAATGGATGTTTACTGAATCTATTTCAGAAAACCATCGAGAACAAGTTGATGCCATGAGTGAGTTTATAGGTGAAGCTGTAGGTAGTCTCACTAAAGAGAATGAACTATCTAAGAGCAAAAACTATACGATGTACTGCATGAGGTTTAACTTGGAATATGTTGCACCAACGGGAGTTAGGTTAAAAGGTCTAAGACCGTTTGGTGGTGTAATTGGTGGTAAAGCGAACTTGGAGCTTTCGGTTGCTCATCTAAAACAAGTCGGATTAAATGGAGCTGATGACTATGATATTGGTCGTGATGCTGTAATTTCTATTCCTTCTTTAAATGCGGATAGTGCTTTGGCTGGTAATTTCTTTAGTGATATGCCTTGGTTAATTGAGAAAGAGTCGACAGAGGAAGGCGTAGACAAGTCTGCGGCTGAAACTTGGAAGCAGTATAACGAATCTCAACGCAAGAAATGGTTGAAAGATTGGATTGAGAAACAACCTGCGGTAACTCAAGCACCCAAGCCCTTGGAAAAGTCACTTGATAACCCTTCCTAGATGCAAAAAAACCGCCTTCGGGCGGTTTTTCTTTTCTTATGACTTCATGCTGAATTTAGAATTTTCTTTTTAAGCCCCATCAACCCGCTGCAGAAATGTCGTATTTCTTCATCTTATGGTTGAGAGTGCTCATTGGAAGTGCCAATTGTTCAGCGGCCTTCTTGGTGTGCCAATTACACGCATTTAAGCAATCGATGATCACTGTACGCTCGTATTGGCTGACAACGTCCTTAAGACTCTTTGAAGCGTCTTCTAAATCCGCTTGTACCTGACGCTCGTAAGCAGGTTGGTCTGGGGTAGGTGAGACTGCTTTCATGTCGATATTTGGCACATCTTCTGGGATTTGTTCGCCAAACTCAATGTGAGTAATGGTTTCAAAATCGGACAGTAGCACCGAGCGCTCAATGATGTTCTTAAGCTCACGCACGTTCCCTGGGTATTGGTAGGCAAGGAGCTGTTTACGTACGTTGGCACTTAACCCTGGCGCTTGCGGCAGACCTAGCGTGTTGGTTGTGTGTTGCACGAAATGTTCGGCAAGGGGAATAATATCCGACTTGCGTGCTCTCAATGGTGGTAATGTAATAGGGAACACATTCAAACGATAGAACAAATCGGCACGGAATCCGCCATCTTTGATTTGCTGCATAAGATTACAGTGGGTTGCGGCGATAACGCGAACGTCCACTTCAATCTCTTTGCTAGTGCCGATTGGGCGAACTTTACGTTCCTGTAGCACACGCAGCAATTTTGCTTGCAGTAGCATTGGCATATCGCCAATTTCATCTAGGAAAAGCGTGCCGCCGTTGGCTGCTTCAAACAAACCGACTTTGTCTTTGTCCGCGCCAGTGAATGAGCCTTTCTTATGGCCAAAGAGTTCTGACTCTAATAACTGCTCTGGGATTGCGGCACAGTTCTGTACGATCAAAGGTTGTTCTGAACGATTAGAGTTTTCGTGAATGTATTTCGCGATCACCTCTTTACCGGCGCCTGTTTCACCACGCAATAGAACGTCGACAGGGAGAGATAACACCTTGTCAAGACGATTCAAGACATTGAGCATTTCTTCGCTCTCTGCAATAGGACCTTGATAGGCTTTCTGAGTACGTTTTTTGAGCTGAGTATTCTCGCGCACTAGGGCTTGATTGTCTGCATTGAGATTTTTAATCACTTGCCCGTATTGCTCTAACCACACAGCTTGGCGAATATTACTCGCGGCCATACGACAAAACTCAGTCAATGCAGCTTCATTGTCGATAACACTTAAATCGAGCAAGACCAAGAGTCCAATGGTCTTACTTTCGCTATCAATCAAAGGCCACGCCAGCAAGTTCTCGCTTTTTAGCCCTAGCGTCTGCTCAGTTTGATAGATGCTGTCACAGTCATAACCGTTGTACTTATACAACTCGTTAATCAATACCACTTCACCATTGCGAATGGCAAAGTTAAATGGATCGTTCTCACTAGCGGAATCAATCTGCAGTGCCTCCCAAGGGTGGGAAACAATCGTTTTATCGTTATGGTGAGCGGTACTTGGAATCAACGCCTGGCCAGTCTGGTCCAAAACATAAATGATGCCGTGCTTTGCGAGGGTCATTTGTCTCGCAGCGGTCAACACAGCATCCAAGGTTTGGGTAAGCTGGCTGCGATCAGCCAAAGACTGACTGATCGCAAGTAGGGCGTTACTAAGTTCGCTATGGTTAGCTGAACGCATAGGTTAGTGTTCCTTGCTCATCGACAGAAACTGTGATTTGCGTATGTGAATCATCCTTGTCATGCACTAGTAGCTGAGTCGAGAGCTGAGGCAGTAACTGACGGTTGATAACCGCGTCGATGTTACGCGCGCCCGTTTCAGCAAGGCGACAGTTACCTAGTACGAACTCAACCAAGCTGTCTTCGTAGCTCAGAGACAGCTTGTGATGGCTCTGTAGACGCTGAGAAACTTTGTTCAACTTGTGGTGAATAATTTCTGTCATTGCTTCATCAGACAGCGGAACAAATGGCAGTACCGACATACGTGCCAACAGCGCCGGTTTGAAGTGTTGGTTTAAAGTAGGGCGGATAGCTTCTGCGATGATGTTTGCATCGATGTCTTTTGATTGATGAACCAAAGATTCGATCTCGTGCGTTGCAAGGTTACTGGTCATGATGATCAGCGTGTTCTTGAAGTCGATGGTGCGGCCTTCGCCGTCGTTCAGCGTACCTTTGTCGAAAACTTGGTAGAACAAGTTCAACACTTCTGGGTCGGCTTTTTCTACTTCATCAAGAAGTACAACAGAATATGGACGCTGACGTACCGCTTCTGTCAGCATGCCGCCTTCACCGTAACCTACGTAACCTGGAGGTGAACCGATTAGGCGAGATACCGTGTGCTTCTCTTGGAACTCAGACATGTTAATGGTCGTCATAAAGCGCTCACCACCAAACATTTGATCAGCGATCGCACGAGCCGTTTCGGTTTTACCCACGCCACTTGGGCCAACCAGCAGGAATACGCCTGTTGGTGCGTCTGGGTTGCCTAAGCCTGCTTTCGCAGTTTGAATGCCTTCAGACAGTGCATCGATAGCGTATTCTTGGCCTTTGATGCTTTGTGTTAGGCTTTCTTTCAGTTTTAGCGTGGTTTCTGCTTCGTCTTGAAGCATCTTACCCATAGGAATGCCAGTCCAGTCCGAGATGACGTGGCTAACTTCATCTGGGCCCACTTCAAAGTGAACCAGTGGGTTGCCATTGCGGATTACATCTAGCTGCTCTTGGCAGGCCGAAATGGCAATGCGAACGGCTTCTTCATCCATTTCTGCATATGGAGAGACGTCTTGCTCTTGTTCTGAATCTTCGTCTGCAACAAGCTCTTCTTCATTTGTTTCGCCAAAGACCAGTTCATGTAAGCGAGAGCGTAGAGCAATCATCTCTTGGATCTGCTCTTTTTCTTTGTGCCATTGCGCTTCTTGTTCTGCTAGCTCTTCTTTCGTTGTTTCCATTGCCAGTTTTAGGTCTGGAATGTTAGCAAGGCTGTGCTTGTCGCCAGTTTGCTGCAGAGCATCACGCTCAAGTGCTTCAAGCTCGCGCTGTTGAGCTGCAAGTTCTTGTTGCAGAGTCTCAACAGAAGCAGGAATGGCATTAAGGCTGATGTTCACTCGTGCACACGCCGTATCTAGTACATCGATCGCTTTGTCTGGCAGTTGACGACCAGAGATGTAACGAGCAGAAAGTGCTGCCGCAGCAGTGATAGCATCGTCACGCACGTAAACGTTATGTGACTTCTCGTATGCTGGGCGCAGACCACGAATGATCAATGCTGCTTGCTCAGGAGACGGTTCGTCGAGTTTCACCAATTGGAAACGACGCGCAAGAGCAGGATCTTTCTCGAAGTACTTCTTGTATTCCGACCATGTTGTCGCAGCGATGGTTTTCACTTCACCACGCGCTAGGGCTGGTTTTAGCAAGTTTGCCGCGTCGCTGCCGCCCGCTTGGTTACCACCGCCAACAAGGGTGTGTGCTTCATCGATGAAAAGAATGATAGGGGTTGGCGAGTTTTTCACTTCATCCAATACTGCGTTTAGACGTTTTTCGAATTCGCCTTTTACGCTTGCACCAGCTTGCAGAAGACCCATGTCCAGGCCGTAAAGCTCAACACCTTTGAGGTTGTCTGGTACGTCACCTTGTACAATCTTAAGTGCCAAGCCTTCTACTACTGCGGTTTTACCAACGCCCGGTTCACCAACAGCAATAGGGTTGTTTTTACGGCGACGAGCAAGAATGTCCACGATTTGGCGGATTTCTTGGTCGCGGCAGAAAACAGGGTCGATTTCGCCTTTGCGTGCTTTACCAGTGAAGTCGGTTGTGAACTTGCTCAGTGCTGAACCATCTTCACGAGCTTGTGTTTTTTCTGAAGTAGCAACTTGCGCCTCAATAGAGTGGCTTGTTAGCTCTGCAAAGTTACGCTTAAGGCTGTCAGGGTTTACCGCTTCAAGGATAGAGGCGTAACCATGTTGGCCGTAACGGAGAGGGTTGCTAACAAGAGTAAGGAGCAGGGCACCAGAGCGGATTTGTGTTTCGGATAGATCTAAAGAAGAAACCAGCCAACTTTCTTGCAACCATTCGATTAATAAAGCAGAAAAAACAGGTTTGCTGCCATTTCCTTTGGCGTTGGTGTCGAGTGTGGATCGAACCGATTGTCTTAATAAGTTCTCAGAACAATCAAAATGACTCAATAAGACGTCATAATCACTATTTGGCCTTTCTAATAGACTCAGTAAATAATGCTCAATTTGAACTTCGTTTGCTTTTTCAGAGACTGCAAGTGCAGCGGCGTCTTCTAATGCTACTTTTGCAATCGGGTGTAGACGCTGAATTAATGAAGAAAGGTTTATATTTATCATAGCCATTTTATTCTTTAGAGGAAAAGAGGTAGCGGCTATTATACTAAAAGTAATTGCGTTCTTTTTTTATCAAGATATTTTGACTATCGTTTGTTGGTTATTTTTAATGATTATTGTGACATTAATGTTTGTGGTTATTTTAATGGCGTTGTTATTCTAAATTAATTGATAGTAAAAGTGTCGGATTTATTAGTTTTAATGACTTTATTTACACGGTTTTATATGGTTATTTTCACTTTTTAAAGTTAGAACAATTTATTATTATCTTAATCCAACTTTTTGGTTTTTTATCCAATAAATTGTACTCAATATATTAGTGAACAATGCCTGGAGTTACTTAAGTTGTTGTTTTTGTTTGATTTTTAAAGTTGGCACGGACTTTGATTATACCAACTAGTCGCGGTGATAAGCGATTTGGTGATTTAAACAAAACAGATTTTAGAAAAGGAAATAGCGATGCCAACTCCAGCATATATGTCTATCCAAGGTGAGACTCAAGGCCATATTACTAAAGATACTTACTCTGCAGATTCAGTAGGTAACACATGGCAAGAAGCTCACGTTGATGAGTTCCTAGTACAAGAACTTGATCACGTGCTAACAGTTCCACGTGATCCACAAAGTGGTCAGCCAACTGGTCAACGTGTACACCGTCCACTTGTTGTAACTAAAGTTCAAGATCGCTCATCTCCACTACTATTCAACGCACTAGTATCTGGCGAAAAACTTCCTGAGTGTGTGATCCGCTTCTACCGCACTTCAGTTCAAGGTAAACAAGAGCACTACTACTCAATCAAATTGATTGATGCGCTACTTGTCGATATCCAAACTCGTATGAACCACTGTCAAGACGCAGCAACAGCTGACCGCGTGACAGAAGAAGTGCTTAAGTTCACTTACCGTGCGATCGAAGTAACTCACGAAAACTGTGGTACTGCGGGTAACGACGACTGGCGTGCTCCACGCGAAGCTTAATTGCTCGTCGCGTAAAGATTCAGGGCCAACGATTGTTGGCCCTAATTCGATTATTTGTATCAGGTAAAAGATATGGTGAATGACGTAGAATTTAAATTTGAAGTGCCTGGATGTGGGCATGAATTTCGGGTTGAGAGCTTTCATGTTCATGAAGAGTTATCTAAGCCTTTCCACATCAATCTCTCATTACTTTCACTTGATCCAGATATCTCGTTCGATGAGTTAATACGTAAAGCAGGAACGTTGACACTTTACGGACAAGGTGTTGGGGCTGCGCGCGTGTTCAACGGCGTGGTGAATGAAGTTCGTTACTTAGGGACTGGACGTCGTTTTTCTCGTTATCAATTAGTCTTGGTTCCTCAAGCTTGGTTCTTATCTCAGCGCCAAGATTGTCGTATTTTCCAGCAAAAGTCAGCGCAAGACATCATCACAGAAGTACTCGATGATGGGGCAGTCACCGATTACCGATTTGAAGTGTCGGGTACTTATCCTCCAAAAGAATACGTTCTGCAATACCGTGAGTCTGACTTGCACTTCGTGCAGCGTATGATGGCTGAACACGGTATGTGGTATTACTTTGACCATAGCGATTCAAATCATACGATGGTCATTGTCGACAGTAATGACGCGATTGCACCTTTGATAAGCTCGCCACTAAATGCTTCTTACATTGGGCCGATTGTTTATCATGCCGATGGTGGCGGTGTTGCCGATCGCGAACATATCTCTGATCTCGAGTTAGTTAACCGCGTTAGAACGGGACAGGTTACGTATACAGATTACAACTACGAACACCCTAAAATTCCACAAGAGATGACACAGGCTGGCGAGCTAGACCAAGATCTCAAGCAGTTTGATTATCCTGGACGATACGTCGACCCGCTGATGGGGCAGGTGAGAACCACGGAGTGGATGTCGGAACACATAGTCGATAATCAACAAGTGGAAGCAACGAGTGACGTAATGCGCTTAGCATCTGGTTACAGCTTTAACGTCAGTGACCACCCGCGTTCTGAGATTAACCGCGATTACCTCATGTTGTCTGTAATGCACACAGGTCAAGATCCGCAAGTGCATGAAGATGAAGCGAGTGGTATGCCAACCACTTACTACAACCAGTTCTCGTGTATTCCACGTGATGTGGTGTTTAAAGCGCCTAAACTAGCGGCACCAGTAGTGGATGGCCCTCAAACGGCGGTCGTTGTAGGACCAGAAGGTGAAGAGATTTACACCGACAAGCTTGGTCGAGTGAAAGTACAGTTCCATTGGGATCGCTACGGTGATAACAACGAGCATTCAAGCTGTTGGATTCGTGTAAGCCAATCCATGGCGGCGCCAACATGGGGCGCAGTTTATTTGCCGCGTATTGGCCACGAAGTCGTAGTAACTTTCCTTGAGGGGGACACAGATCGTCCGTTAGTTACGGGCGCAGTTTACAACGGTTTGCATTTCCCACCGTACTCTTTGCCAGAAAACAAAACTCGTACCACGTTCCGCACGCAAACGCACAAAGGAACAGGTTACAACGAGTTGAGTTTTGAAGACGAAGCGAACCAAGAAGAAGTCTATATTCACGCTCAAAAAGACATGTCGACCAAGGTGCTCAACAACCGTTACCGTGATATCGGTCAAGATGAATTCTTGAAGGTTGCACGTCACCAAACGAATGAAGTTCATGGTGACCATAAAGAAACCATTCATGGGCATAAAACGACACAGGTAAACAGTACGTTTACCGAGACAGTCGAGCAAGACGTTACCGTTACATACAACGCGAACGAAGCCCAGTATGTGAAAAACAATTCTGACTTAGAAATTGGTGATAACCGTACGACTAAGATCGGTAAAAATGATGACTTAGATATTGGCGAAAACAGTAACCTTACTATCGGTGCGTCTAAGAGTTCAGATATTGGTGCGGATGATAACCAGACGGTTGGTGGCAACTTAACGGTATCAGTGAAAGGGAACACCGCTTATAAAGCTGATGGTGCAACGCAAATTATCAGTGGCGACAAGATTGTATTGAAAACGGGTGGTTCCTCTTTAGTGATGAACAGTGATGGTTCAATAAAGTTATCAGGCTCGGCTATTACGATCGAAGGCAGTGACAAAGTCGTCGTGAAAGGTGGCAACGTAGTGGTTAACTAACAATGGAAAAACAACCTCTTACAACAGAAGTAATATCAAAGCAGCAAGCCGAATCAACGGCTTGCTTTTCGCGTTTTGGAAGAATAGTGGCTATCAATGAGTCTACGGGCAGTGTGCGAGTTGATTTTGATGGTAACCCATTTAAGCAGCCACTCACTGCGAGACTAGGACGTGGCTTTCGTCGTTCTGAGCTGCAAATGGCTATCGATAATCGATTAAGTTGTCGAGTTGAATTTTTGAACGACGACTTAAGCTTGCCTCTTGTGACGGACATTTTCTTCTCCATTCTGGATGACTCTGACGAGTTTGTATTGCGAGCGAAGAAGATGGTTATCGAGACAGAACAAGAGTTGGTAGTCAAAAGTGGTGAGACAGAAACTCGCTATAGCGGGCGCGATGGACGAATTACCACTAAAGCGAAGTACGTCACCTCTCAAGCAGAAAAAGCACAAAAAATTCAAGGCGGAACGATCGCAATTAACTAATTACCTAGCATTAGCTAATTTACGTCGAGTTAGCTAATTACTTTGTATTAACTAATTGCAATCGCGTTATGGCACGCTAATAACGGATAACTAGATGCGACAAAGAATCGGTGTCGAGCACCTAAAGGCACCCATAACCAATCAAGAAGTCGAAGGCGCGTTAGCAAAAGCTGAGCGCGCTGTGAACGACCTTTCCCAATTGCCAGTAACATGGCTGGATTTCTGTAATGAAAAGCTGTCCATTGCTTCTGAAAGTATCGGTTTTTTAATCAGGCAGCGAGTTCAAATTCACAAAAGGGGTTATCCAAGTCGTGAGTTGGCGTATCTCAAGCTGATTGAACGCCAAATTGAAGAACTGAAGCAGGTGTACTTGTCGTTTTATCGGTTAGCACCGGGGTTGATTCATCAGTTAAGAGGCCAGGAGCCAGAAATCTACAGCTGGCTGATGCTACAAGGCGAGTTGGGCTCAGCGTTGGATAACCTTTTGTGCGGCTTGAGTTTACTCGAAGATATTGACGCTAAAACCGCAATGGTCATTGCCGTACAATCTCCGGTTGAATCTATGGATAGCACGCTTTCGGAGCTTATTGAGGGTAATGCGACATCCAGTGCGTTTTACTTTGAATGCTTACGTGTACGTCAAACATTAAGTGTTTCTCTCATCAAGCGCTGGCACAAAGCCAGCATCATTAGCTCTCATGTTGCTTTGCCACTGCTCGCTTTACAAGACGTGAAAGAGGGGATTGATTGGCTCAATGACAATGCAGGCAGCGAACAATATCTATTTGAACGTTTGATTACCAAACGTGACAGAGGCACTTGGCTCCGTCAGTGCTTTGGCATCGAACCAAATGGATTACCATCAGCGCAAGTGCTCACTTATGCCAAGTTACTTGAGTTAAAAGAGTTTGAGGCGTTTGATATCTCTTCTTCATTAGCACCTGTTGATTTTGCGCTGGGTGGTGATTGGAAACTGGTACCCCAAATCATCGAGCACTTGGAAAGTCTGGAGGAAGGTGAAGCTGAGGGTGAAATTTGGCTTCAAGCCTTGTATGTCGTCTACGGAAAGCTTCTTCCTCTGAATCCGCAAGATGTTGGTGTCGAGTATGAATGGGAAGAGATCGTCGATCTGCTCAATGAGTGGGTGGAAGATGAAAAATATATCCAAAATCTACCAAGCCGCTTGGGTTACGCATCGAGCTTCGAGTCTACGTTAGCTGCGATGCAAGATTCTAACGTTGATGTGCTGTTCCGCGATTGGCTATGGCGTCAACTCTGCATTCAATCCAGAGCCTACGTGCCTTGGGATATGGCAATGCCGATTCATCAACAAGACTGGAACTTTAACAATTTAAAGGCCGCACCTTCTGCGAGCGAACGATTCAACTTAAGGAATAGCAATGCAGTTATGGGATATTGAGACGCACCCTGAGCTATCACTTAAAGGTCGTTTTCAACGTGACGAAAACGGCGATGAAGTGTGGGTTGTAGTCGCCAAACGCACATGGCAATTCGATGGTGTGGTTTGGCACGAATTAGGTGAAAGTGAAATCTTCGATGATCCCCAATATTTGGGCGAAGAAGGCTTCTCTGCGATGAAAGTTGACCACGAGTTCGCGTATACCAAAGACAATACAGATGTACTTGTTTACGGCAAAGCGCGCAGCTACGCGAAAAAGCCAGTGACATACCAAGAGTGTCGTGTGCTGATTGATGGTCATATCGATAAGACTCTCGCTATTCACGGGGAACGTGTATGGGTTGAGCATGCTGGCAGTATCACGCTGAGCAATCCAGTCCCATTTATTGAAAAAGACATTGATTACACTTGCGCGGTAGGCGGTGATTTACGTAACCGAATAGGTGGTGGGGTTGCCGACTCCAACAAAGAATTGCTTGAACAGAAAGTACCCTCGATTTTTTATCCCCGAGAGGACTGGAGTGCCGCCGCGAAAAAACTACGCGTTGCGGGGTTCGGGCCAGTGCCTCCGTTCTTTGAGTCGCGCCAGAAGCTGGCCGGCACGTTCGATGACGATTGGATTGAGAATCGCAAGCCAATGTTGCCACTCGATTTTGATAAGCGGTTCTTCCAAAGCGCGCCTATTGATCAGCAGTGCAAAGGCTTTCTTCGTGGGGGGGAGCGTTTGATGATGAGTGGTTTTTGTCATGATGACACGCTTTCATTTCGAATTCCTAAAGAAAAATACCGTGCGATCGCGACGTTCAAAGATCAAAGTTATCAAGCTGATATGGCGATGTACACCTTATTCGTTGATACGGAAAAGAAAACTATATCAATCAGTTACACCGCTGCGTTTCCTTGTCAGGGCAAGGAGCATTTGTTGGTGTCGACATCGATCACTAAGCTGGAAGAGGTAAGCGAGCATGCATAATTCAACAGGCCGTTACGTGCTAGGGATGGAAGTGATGACGCCAACCGGTATGAATTTAGATATTGCCAGTGCAGTTTCGTATGCTGATTTAGGAAGATTTGACCAATGTATAGGGGATGATGGTATCGAGCGTTTTACTTACGCCAAAATCGAATACACCAAAGAAAGTGAGCAGTTTGAGAAAACGTGTGAGTTAATCACCCACTTGCTTGATTCATTGTTAGCGCAGTTACCACGTTCATTGAGACCAATACCTTTGCTTATAGCGGTGCCTGTGTCTGTTTCACTAGTAAAGGTGCAAGAATGGCTTGGTGAAAGTAACTATGCTGAATTTCTCTCTGTGGTGAATGCTGTTCATGCCAGTGGGCCCAGTTTCGTTCTCCAGGCCATGAAATCATTGGATAAATATGATGCTATGATGTGTATCAGTGTCGATTCCTTGGTGAGTTCGATGCAAACACTCATCGACGATGCGATGGTAATGAGTACCAATAATCCATGGGGCGTTATTCCGAGTGAGGGTGGGGCGGGTTTAATTCTTTGTCGAAGAAATACCGTAGAAACATTGAAACTTAAGCCTCAAGCGCAGCTTGGCTACATTGATACGGAATTAAACACTTCAGACCGAAGAGGCATGTTTCGACTTATTCAACGTGCGAGTAAAAAGCTCGATTTATTTGGTGAAGTGTATTCCGATATGACGAACCTGCGCATGCATTCGGAAGATTACGGCTTTGCTCTGGGGGCTAAAGCAGAACGATTCACGAACCCAGAACAACCGCAGCTTATCAATGAGTTGTGGGGCACAATGGGCAGTTGTTCTTCTCTCGCTTTAATTGCCTTTGCGGTCAGAGAGCACCACTTTAAGCAACCAACTACGTTGTTAATGTTCGACTTTCATGGTGACAAAGGAGTTCTCCAATTACTGCAATGTTAGTGGGCACTCATCGATCAAATGGCAATGAAAATATACTCATATTATTAGGTTGAAGTTTGTAACACGAAAAAGCGTATAACTCATGCAGTGAAAGCGTAAGTAAAAAGGTCTAATAAGTTAGTAATAATAACTAAAATAATAGGCTTACTGTTTGTTTTAAATACCAACCTTGATACAAGTACGTTCAAGAAAATATTATTCAACTCTAATAATATTTATTCTATGAAAGAGTACTAAGTGTCTAATAATCAGAGTACAGCCAAAGGATATATCGATCAGTTGGTTGTTAAAGCTATTGAGAAAAAGAAACTGAATGAGCAAAGGCTAGCAGAAAAAAATAAGCCGAAGCTTGAGTACGTGCTTTTTTCACAGTTTGATGTATTAGACAAGCTTCCTTCTAGAAATGGTAAGACAACGGTTTACCATCTTGCAAAAAAAGGGCAGCCAGAGAAGCAAATCTGTTGCAAAGTTATCAATGATGACTCGCCAGAATTTGCGAGCAAAATGTTGATTAACGAAGCGAGCAGGCTGGAGCTTTCTCAACACCCTAGCGTGGCTAACTTTGTAAAAATCGGCAACGAATTCGAACGCCCATATTTGATGTACGAGTGGATCCAAGGTGAATCACTGGCAGAAAAAATGGAGCGTCATTCTTCTAAAGGCTTCCGCCACGACCACATCGCTTGGTTGGTGTATCAACTCGCTGGCGCTCTAGAGTTTATGCATACAAGAGGTATCTGCCATCTTGATATTAAACCATCTAACGTATTAGTGAGTGAAGGTGATTACGTTAAGCTCATTGATTTCGGCGCTGCTCGTTACATTGGAGAGACAGAACCTTACGCAGAAGCAAGCTTGAGCTACGCTTCCCCTCTTTATATAGAAACTGGCATCGCGGAACCGCAAGATGATGTTTACTCTCTCGCTTTGCTCGCTGGACATCTATTTTTAGGATCAATATTTGGTGATGCTTGGAATAAGCAGTTAAAAGACCGAAAGCGTCCGGCTTTGATCCCGGTTCATATTTGGAAATTGCTGAAAGAAGTCATCAACAAACCAAGAGGGCATGGCTATACCGCTATTTCTTTTGCTCAACAGTTAGCGCGAATCGATACGCAATCAATTAGCTCAAATTCTAACGCACCAATTTTCAGTAGCTTGCGTAACGCGGACTTGCTGCTTACACACTGTAAGCCAAATGATAAAACGGCGTATGGTCGCTTTAAAATATTAGAGGCGAGCTTAGTGTTGAGTGTGCTGGCAACAGCAGGAAGTTATTTATATCAACAGAATAAAGATCAATTGGATGCCATTTTTTCCCAAGGAGTTGCTCCTGTAACTCACGTTATTACGCCCTCTGAAACGGCTTCTTTTTTGGCTCAGCCTCCATGGAAAATCAAAGAAGAACTGTCTCAAGCTACTCAGAGTATTGATATGACAGAAGCTTATCGAACAGCATATCAAACTCAGCAGTTAAGCCTCTCGAATTTATATGAAGAAAAACAGGCTCAGTTAACGTCGTATCAATCGTTAGCGGATGGCTTACCAATGGCATTAGTCGAATTACGTAAGGAGCTTGTCACCTTGCGAGAAACCCTTGTTCGTGACGGTGCCCTGTTTCCATATGCGGATGAGGCGTTGACTAAAGTGATGTCTGGATTAAATGTCGCGTCTATCGATTCCATGAAAGTATCTGCCATAGCTGGCAGTCGAGATAAGCAGATTGCTCGCTTAATTTTAGATGGTGAAGCTAAGCTCGCAGAAAATGAAATGAAAGAGGCATGGTTATTAAACCAGTCACAAGCCTATTTCTACAACCAAATCTTACCAAAGGCTGTGATGGAAAATATTAATGACTCCATCGATAAACATGCAGAGGCGCACTTTTACACCAAAGCAATTGAAGAAGCTGAATTAGCCAAAGCCTACTTCGGTAATACGCCAGAACTAGACAAAAAAATAAAGGATTTAATCGTCGCAAGAAGCGAATTTATTTTGTTTAGCACCGTGATGGAGCAATCCGTTTACGACAAACAAAAGCTACATGAATCCCTTGCCGATTTAGAACGGAATGCACCAAGCAAATTTACAGAAATCACGAAAATTCTAGATAGCATGGCGTCGGATGCGATAGAGCAGAGCCATCGGTTATCTAAGCCAGCAAATGGCGCAATTGCGGTAGCGCGTGCGTTGAGAGATTACTTGACTGAAGGAGACGTGAATTTTGTCCAACATTGATATCGATCGTCTGCTTAATCCTATTTCTGATGAATCTCCAGTGGGTAACGATGCCCGTTACGAGTTTTGCTATGAAATGATGGAATCCGAAGTGAAGAAATTCGGTTCCTTGTTTGGCGAAACAGTAGATTGGAGCGTAGTAAAAACGCACGCGACTGAAGTTCTAGAGCACCACAGTAAAGACTTAAAAGCCATTTGTTACCTCGTTCGCGCGCTAACAGAAGAGTTTGGTCTGCAAGGCTTTGAACAAGGTCTAAAGCTGCTTAGTGAGGCGTTAAGTCGCTTTGGCGTTGAATTGTATCCTTCCCGAAAGCGGGGTCGAGATGGCGCGGTCGAATGGTTGAACCATCAGTTTAATCTGGTCAGCAGCAAGTTAGCGGAAAGTGCTCAGTCATGGGATTTGGTATCAAACTGCATTTCGACTATTGAAGAAGTGCAGCGCCAGTACGACGAGGTTTACCAAGACTCAGAAGCGGATTTCTTTGAGATTCGCACTCAACTCAATGTCTTATCTCAACAAGCGGCGGCTGATGAGCAGAGCGATGAAGCAGTCGTTAACGTCGAACAAGCGGCGCCTGCACCAGCTACGCAGCCTGCTGTCGAAGAAACGCCAGCGCAGAATGAAGTGCAAACCGCGCCGGTGAAGGCGGTTCCGCCGGCCCCTAAACCTGCGCCAGTTAAGAAAGCGGTAGCAAAAGAAGTCGATGTCGATACGGACTTCTCTTCGCCGACGGCTTCTAAGCGCACCTTGAAGAAGGTTGCAGAAGTCATGCTTCATGCGAACCCAAGTGATCCGCTGGCTTACCGGATTTATCGTCATCTGACTTGGGATGACATTGATGGTCTACCCGACCACCAAAACAATCAAACGCCTTTGAGCTTGGCAGTGTCGTCCGATCAACAAGCGGAATACCGAGATAAAGCTGACCAAGAAAGCGACATCGACACCATTAAGCGTTTGGAGCGCACATTAACGGATGCGCCGTTTTGGCTGACGGGCCATTACTTCGTGTATTCGATGCTTAATAACTTGGGTTTTGATGATGCAGCGCTTGCTGTGAAACAAGAAGTGACGCGTTTTGTTTACTCGCTAGAGGGCATCGAGCACCTCTCATTTAAGAATTCTATACCATTTGCAGATGAAGCGACCTTGAGCTGGTTATCGACTCAAGATACTACTTCTTCGATTTCTCAACCCGTTGTTCAAACGGTTGTGATTTCGCAGGAAGACTCGCTGCCAATGGAGGATATCACTCTAGAAAATCTAGGGGAATGTGCCGCAGAGCTTGCCCGAAAACTTGAGCTGGATAGCTCGGGACGTGGGCAGTTCATGCTGTATTTACAATTGATAGCAGCTTACCAGTCTGTTGGATTATACCCGTTGTGTTTGCCGTATCTTGAGAAGGGGTGGGAAGTACAAAAAGCGTTTAATCTCGCGAGCTGGGAACCCCACTTATCGTCACAGTTAGAAGACCTAATTCGAAAAACACTCCATCGGTTATTTGGAAGCAAGGATCTTCTACCTGAGAAGTATGAAGAGTGGAAAGCAATTTACGACTAATTAAAGAGTTAGATAAGGAACGAATTATGTCACGTGACGGCTCGGTGGCTCCTAAAGAGCGAATTAATATCCGTTATGTTCCAGCAACTGGCGATACGCAAGAAGACGTAGAGCTGCCGCTAAGCATGATGGTAGTTGGCGACTTTACTGCGCGTGCAGATGAGACACCAATTGAAGAACGTACTCCAATTAACATCGACAAAGACAACTTTAACGAAGTGCTAGAGGGCATGTCTCCAAACGTTAAAGTCAACGTTGAAAACCGTCTTTCTGATGAAGAAGGCGGCCAGATTGGTGTTGATCTGACCTTCCAAAACATGAAGGACTTCTCTCCTGAAGCGATCGCGAAAAGTGTACCTGAACTAAACAGCCTACTTGAGCTTCGCGAAGCCTTGGTTGCACTTAAAGGTCCTCTAGGAAACGTGCCTGCGTTCCGTAAGAAGATCGCATCGGTTCTTCAAGATGAAGAAGCGAGAAAGAAACTGTTGGATGAACTAAGCATTGGCAACGACCAAGACGCGAAAGAAGAGTAAGGGATATCATGTCTGCAGAAGCACAAGCGCCAGAACAAGAAGCAGCCTTAGTTGAATCAGGCTCACTTCTGGATAGCATTCTTAACGAAACACGTTTAAAGCCAAGTGATGAAGGTTTTGACGTTGCAAAACGCGGCGTAGAAGCATTCATCAGTGAGCTACTAAGCAGTTCGAACACAGAGAAAGTCGACCAATCTCTGGTTGATCTGATGATCTCTGAAATCGACCAAAAATTGTCTAAGCAAGTTGATGCAATTCTTCACAACGAAGAAGTTCAAGCGATTGAATCAACGTGGCGTGGCCTTAAGTACCTGGTTGATCACACTGACTTCCGCGAGAACATTCAAATCGAACTGATCTCTGCGAAGAAAGACGAAGTTCTTGATGACTTCGAAGACGCGCCAGAGGTGGTGAAGTCTGGCCTGTACAAGCAGATCTACACACGTGAATACGGCCAGTTCGGTGGTAAACCTGTTGGCGCCGTCATTTGTGATTACGCTATGTCTGCCTCGTCGCCTGACATCAAACTGATGGAATACATGGCGAACGTAGGTGCAATGTCTCACGCACCATTCATCACGTCTGCATCGGCTAAATTCTTTGGCCTAGACAGCTACGAAGAGCTGCCAAACCTAAAAGATCTGAAGTCTGTATTTGAAGGTCCACAGTACGCGAAATGGCGTGGTCTGCGTGAGCACGAAGATGCACGTTACCTAGGTCTATGTACGTCTCGCTTTATGCTACGTACGCCTTACTCTGTTGAAGATAACCCAATCAAGGCGTTTGACTACGATGAGCAAGTGACAGACAGCCATGATAATTACCTATGGGGTAACTCAGCGTACGCGATGGCGTCTAAGATCAGTGAATCATTTGCTAAGTACCGTTGGTGTCCGAACATTATTGGTCCTCAAAGCGGTGGTACTGTACAAGATCTACCGGTTTACAACTTTGAAGCTATGGGTCAAATCGAGACTAAGATCCCAACCGAGATCCTGGTTTCTGACCGTCGTGAGTACGAGCTAGCGGAAGAAGGCTTCATTGCGCTAACCATGCGTAAAGGTTCTGACAACGCGGCGTTCTTCTCTGCAAACTCTGTTCAAAAACCAAAAGTGTTTGCGAATACGCCGGAAGGCAAACAAGCTGAGATGAACTACAAGTTAGGTACTCAGCTTCCTTACATGTTCATTATCAACCGTTTAGCGCACTACATCAAAGTGCTACAGCGTGAGCAAATTGGTTCTTGGAAAGAGCGTTCTGACCTAGAAATCGAACTGAACAAGTGGATTCGTCAATACGTTTCTGACCAAGAGAACCCGCCAGCGGAAGTTCGTGGTCGCCGTCCGCTTCGTGCTGCGAAGGTTGAAGTATCTGACGTAGAAGGCGATCCAGGCTGGTACAAAGTATCGATGTCTGTACGTCCTCACTTCAAGTACATGGGCGCAAGCTTCGACTTGTCTCTAGTTGGTAAGCTAGACCAATAACCCATTACTGAAACCATCAAGCAGCCAGTGAAGACTGGCTGCTTTTTTCGTAGGACCGCACATGGAAAAAGGTTACCGTCTTTTAGAGCGGATCGAGCTAGGAGAACCAAAAAACTGCTACGAGAAAGTGGTGTCTCATAAGCATTTGATTGAATCCATTCACTCGCATCTTGCTGACTTGTTGAATACGCACTCCGGCAACGCAATGATCGACAATGAGTATGGTCTGCCAGATTTTAACGACGTACTTTCTAACAACACAAACCTCGTTCGCCATATTCAAAAAAACATCACGTCAACCATAGAACGCTTTGAGCCCCGACTGCTGAATGTCGAGGTTCATTACCGTGAAGACCACCATAATCCATTACAACTCGGCTTTGGTATTCGCGGCGAAGTTTCCCATAACGGCGGTAAAGTCCCAATGTCGATCGATGTCTACATGGGAACCGACGGCCAATTTAACGTTTAGTAGGTGCCACTTGAGTAACAGTAAATACTTTCAAGATGAACTCACGTATTTACGCGAGTCGGGTAGTGAGTTTGCCAAATATCATCCGAAGTTAACTCACTTTCTCTCTGAAGGAACTTTTGATCCAGATGTCGAACGATTGCTGGAGGGTTTTGCTTTTTTGACCGGACGCATCCGCGAAAAGATTGACGATGAACTTCCTGAGCTAACGCAATCTCTGATGACTTTGCTGTGGCCACATTACATGCGTTCGATTCCGTCTTTGTGTATTAGCGAACTAAAACCGCATACCGGAAGTGTTACTGAGAAAACCGTGGTGAAACGTGGTGCGGAAATGGCCAGCGAGCAGGTAGAAGGCACGCAGTGTTTGTTCCGTACTTGTTATGACGTCAATCTATACCCAATTACGATTACTAACATCGAACAAACTAACAGCCGCACCAGCTCGATGATTGATGTGACGTTATCGACGGAGCATGGCCTTGAGCTGTCTCGTATCGGTTTAGATACGTTGCGTTTGCACCTGCATGGTGAGATTCATATTACTCGCACTGTCTTCTTATGGCTGTTCCGTTATCTAGATTACGTCGAGTTGGATGTTGGTGGTGGCTACAAACATCGTTTAGGGCCAGAGTACGTTAAGCCAGTCGGGCATGAAGAGGACGAGGCGCTGTTGCCTTACAGCAAAAATTCCTTTGCAGGCTACCGTTTGCTGCAAGAATTCTTCTCTTTGCCAGATAAGTTCATGTTCTTCGACATTAAAGGCTTAGAGTGGCTAAAAGGCATTCCGCAACGCAGCACGGTCAAAATCAAATTCCACTTTAAGCGTGCTTTGCCTTCAGAAGTGGTACTTAAAGATAAACACTTAAGGTTGCACTGCACACCTGCGGTTAACTTGTTTGAAAAAGACGGCGATCCAATCCGTTTAGAGCATCGACGAAACGAGTACAAGGTGCGTCCACAAAGTAACACTCAAGAGCATTACGAGGTTTATTCCATTGAGCAAGTGGAGAGCTGGAGTAAAGACGAGCGTCGCCGAAAACCACTGATTGAATTTGAATCGTTTGAGCACCAAATCAACCAGCGTGATAAGCGAGAGTTCTACAAATCCAAAGTGGGCGAGCGAGTAAGCGGAAGAGGGTTAGAGCGCTATATCTCATTCCATACTCACAATGGTGACATTGCGGATTTAGGGACTGAAACAGTATTGATGAAACTGCAATGCAGTAACGCGGACTTAGCGGAGCGCCTGTCAGTAGGAGACATCACTTACGCGACGCACAAATCGCCAACGTATGCGACGTTTAAAAACATTACTAAGCCAACACAGTCAGTAAGTCCTCAGGTTAATGGTGAACTTCAATGGCAGTTGATTGCCAATATGTCGCTTAACTACTTGTCTTTAGCGAATATCGATGTGTTGAAAGTGTTGCTCTCGACTTACGACTTCCATTCTCGTGTTGATAGACAAGCCCACCGCGCGTCGATTCATCGACTTGATGGCATTATTTCTTCAGAGATGAAACCAATCGATCGCGTATTTCGTGGTGTATCTGTGCGTGGTAACCAATTCAAGCTCGTGACGGACTCTAAGTTCTTCGTAAATGAAGGCGATATGTTCCTTATGGCCACGGTATTGAATGAATTTATCCGTTTGTATTCGAGTGTGAACTCCTTTACCGAACTAGAGGTGTTCGATGAAGCGACGGGCGAGGTTTACAACTGGGCAAGCCTAATCGGGCAGCAGACGATACTATGATTAACACACTTTCTGATAAGTCGAATGAGTTTAGTTTCTACCAAGCGGTGTTGCTGTTAGAGAAACACTACCAGTTGGAGCCAAACTCAAATTTTGTTGCCGTGGGCGAGAACAAATACTTCCATCAAGAGCGAATTGAGTTCAGCGTGTCGCCAAACCTGTGCTTTCCAAAGAGTGATATGGACTTTATTACTCATATGGAAAGAAACGGACAGCAATATTCACGTATTGAGACGAACTTTCTTGGCTTGCATGGTTCAAGCTCGCCCCTGCCTGCGTCTTACACTGAGAAACTCGTCGGTCGTGATCCCGATGATAACCCAGTGAAGGATTTCTTCGACTTTTTCCACAACCGCTATACAAGCTTACTGTATCGTGTTTGGAAGAAATACCGATATCACGTGCAGTACAAAAGCGGGGCAAGCGATGCGTTTTCTGGGCGCATACTGCATTTGGCTGGTCTCTCTAGTGTTATGCAAGATTGTGAAGTCGCGGAGTTAGATCGAGCGAAAGTTCTGTCTTACGTGAACCAGTTATCTACGCGTACACGTTCACCTAAGCTTATTTCCGGTATTGTTTCGCACTACTTTTCACTGCCGAATGTGCGAATCGAAGAATGGGTTTATAGACGTGTAGAAATCGCTGAAAGCCAGCGTAACAAACTCAATCGTTCCAATTGTGTATTGGGGCAAAGCTTACACTTGGGACAAAGCATTGCGGATTTGAACGGCAAGTTTAACTTGTGTATCGACAACATTGATTTTGAAACGTTTAAGCAGTTTTCCTACGATGGTGAGTTACATAAGACGCTGGTGGGCTTGATGCGCTTTATTCTGCGTGACCCAATGTCGTGGGACCTAAAGTTGACAGTTAACCTAGACAGTATTCCAGAAAACAAACTGGGTAATGGAGAAGGGAACCAACTAGGTCAAACGTTCTGGCTAGGCAACCCAGGGGATAAAGACGCCAAAATTCGACTTATCGGAAGCATATAAGAAAGCCGCTCAACGAGCGGCCCTTTATGTTTTCCTCAAAGAGGTCAGAAAAGCTTAACGACTGATCGGCTGATGCAGTACAACGGTAGTATCAAGCCTTTGAATGCCGTTAAATGATTCAATTTCATTACAAAGATGATGAATAGACTGCAGGTCGGGCGCTTCAATTAGGGCAATAATATCAAAGTTGCCACCAACAACGCTCGTTAAGCGAACCTCAGGGATTTCTTTAAGTGCATTCGTTACATCATTCTTCTTACCCTTTTCACAAGAGATCAGTAGATAACTAGCGGCTTTTCGCCCTTCATTTTCTACACGAATCTGTGCGGTATAGCCTTTAATAATACCGGTCTTTTCTAAACGATTAATTCTTTCTGCTACTGCTGTTCGAGACAAACCAATGTTTCGGGATAGATTCGCAATCGACTCTCGCCCATTCGACAATAGACTTGAAAGTATTTTTCGATCTAATTTATCTAAACCTTGTAAAGTCATGTTTGAAATCATGTGTTCTGCCTATTTTGTTTTTATATTGTTATTAAATCGACTCTGGGAGCGTAAAGTTATACAGCTCAGCAAGAGTGAATGGGTTTTTCTGTGTCAACGGAGTGATGCGTAAGCTCAAGTCCCTCCCTGACACTTTTATGTCACTGACAAAGCTGCCGTTATGAGTGTTTGTCAAGGTCGAGTCACCTAGCAATCTGTATATCGCCCATTGACCACTCTTATTTAAAACGTGCTGTCTGCCTTCATCGGTTACATCCTGGAGTGTGATACTAATATTGAAGTCACCATTTTGCGGTGGCCATGCCATTTCACGAATGCGGCTTGGACCGTGGTAGTAACTTATATTGGTATCTGCAATTTTTAAGCTCGCTCTAATCGCACTAGAATCAAGATCGAGTACTCTTGCACTAAACGGAATATGAACGCGGTTAGTGCTTTTATTAATTAATGTGTCTCGAATAACGTTATAGTTACGCAGTTGCACTAACAGAGCCGGAGAGATTGGCATCGTCTCGCCATCCACCTGTTTTGGCGTCCACAAATTGGTATCGTAGAACGGTGCAAAATTTTTCTGAATAAATGTGTCTAACAAACCACCGGAAGCAAACAGTAATTCAAAATCTTCAATTGAGATTTCCTCGGTCGCTGTTAGATCAAATGGGTATCGTCCTAGCCCTATCTCTTTAAACTTGGTGTAAATCTCGCTGTACCATTGGGTTTGAATGCCTTTAGCGGACTCTTTAATCATGACTGACCAGCTTTGTTGAACCACATCTAACAACCAGCTACGAACGGGTTCCGGTGATTTTTGGGCAATCTGTTTAAGTTTGATTAATGGGTCAGCTTCACTGCTGTTCATTCGATGCTGAGCTGCCGCTAGCGCCGCCATTTGCGGGTCAGGTGCATCAGCAATGTCTTTCATATATGTGCGAACACGGCTTAACGCTGCTACGGTCTCATCCCAAGGAGTAGGGGAGTTTGGTGTTTCACTGACCTGAAGTTGGTTTAATAAGTGAAAAGCTTGTTCAACACGTTTCATCAACAAGTAATCAGGCTTAACTACTTCCTCTACTGCGTCTGATGCGGAGTCTGCCGCTGCCACGAGTTTCGGGTCTAGCTTTGAAATCAGAGCATTTTTTTCACCAACGGGTGAAAATTGTGTGTTGGCATAGACCTGCTTCAGTACGGTTGTCATTGGTGAAGAAGGGCCCGAGATTAAGTCTATCGCGTTCGTTAGGTCGCCGACATTGTCATAGTTCTGGACTTTTAGTTCACTCAGCGCATTGCGCCAATTACTGATGTAGTCGTCAGTATATTTTTTACGTACTTCCTCTTTGAAGGCTTCTTGTTCTTCACTAGTAGGAATAACGTGTTGTGACAGACCTAAAACCCAGTTGTCACTGATGACTTGTTGTGACATTAGGTCCACGCGTGGTCGATAAAAAGTGCTAAAACCAGTGGAGGTATAGATCTTATCTACGATCAAGCGTTCACTATCGATTGGTGTGTTGAATACATTGCTAAACTCAAAACCCACAGCTCGTTGCAGATCTAGGGTTCCTAAATCAATCGAATTTGCTTCGTTTAAAATGCCTGCATAAACGAGATCAACATTCGAATTTGCTAGCAATGAGCGACGTGTTGCGCGAACAAGATCCATATTGATATCAATTGGCTCAAACTGCGTGCGAAAGTAAGCGTCCAAATAGCGCATCGCCTGATTGACGACGTCACTTTGGTTGCTCAAGTCGTTCATCATTTGGAGAGTTTGATGACGCAAAAAACGGATATCACGCTTTGTTGGATCGTTTAGCATTAGATACCCCTTCAATAGAGGTAAAGCGCGTGTAAAAGTGTTTTGATTTTGTGTCAGTTGTAGACGGTAACCTTTCTCAATGAGAGGTATCAACTGTTGAGCAACGTCCTTAAGTAATGCTTCGTATGCGATGCGAGTGCTTTGATCCAAACGGCTAATGTTGAGTGGTAATATCTCTTCATCCAAAGCCTTAGAACCTTTAAGCCACGCCCCATAAGAAGGCTCTATTGCTTTCGTCGCCTTCGCTAAAAGCTCATTGAATCTTGCATCTTGCTCCACTTGTGATTTGTCATCGATACTCAAGAGTTGATTCATCACATGTAAGTTACGGTCTAATGTCGTGAAAAAGAAGTAACTGCCCCCAGTAAGCAGGATAATAGAGCCGAGTATTGCCAAACGGCTTTGTCTCTGAATTAGACGAAGATACGTCTTGTTTTCGCCCGCAAAGTCGCTTTCCGGCAATATTTGTGAATCAATCAGAAAGCGAGAGAAATAAGGCGTTTCTGTTAACTGAGTATGCTCTGACGCGATAATAGGTAAGTTGAAGTAATTACTACAACTTTTTGCAAGTAAATTGTACTTGCGACCGCCTTGCAGACTCGAACTAAAGAAAATCTCACGGATGTCTAGTGAATAGACACCGTTGTTAACATCACATAGACGCTCAAGCACATAGCTGACTTCAGACTGACATAGCTCAAACTGCTTAGGGAAAGCGAGTATTGCTTGTTTCTCATCAATGTCCGTTGAATTAGCGGATGCATCTAGCGCATTACTTTCAAGCACTCTCACTAGATTTCGATAGCTATCGCGGTAGTACTCTGCAAATACACCCTTGGCTTCTTTTAGAGGGATAGAGAGGAACTCAACACGTGTCTTGAGAGAGCTAAAGTGCATGTATTCTTTAAAGCCATCTAACTTGTCTAGCTTTGACATAATCAAATAGATTGGCAATGCTGAAGACGTTTTAGAGTTGATGGTACTCAAGCGCGCCAATAACGACGAAATGGTGTACTCTTTTTGCTCTGGCTCAGAGACGATCATGAACTCGAAATCGGTGAAGAATAGACACCCAGAAAATGGCTTTCGAGGTCGATGATGAATAACTTCTTCAATGAACGTATTCCATAAAGAAGCATCACTGCTTGATACTTCCTGGAACACTAAGCGTTGGTCTGGTTTGATGTATACAGCGCTGTCAGATTCGTACCATTCAAAAAAGTCATTCTTAGCGGTTCTAGTGCGATCCATCGGTTTGATTGCACTAGAATTAAATAAAAATTGACGTCGCCCTGACCCTTTATTACCAAGCATCAGGTAAATTGGTTTCTTGCCTGAGTTAGCAAGAAGAGGCTGGATAACCATAGAAAGTGCTTCTTCCTCGGTTTCCAAATGTTGAGCTTTAGCGTTGTTCTTTTTCTTCAACCATAATGTGAATTGAAAAGTGACGTAAACAATGGCGATAGCACCAAGGGTCAGCCAAAGATAAAGTTGATCGATTTCGTCAAGAAAAAGCAGATAAATAGTGGTGATAATTGCAGCCACTAAAAACATCAATATAGTAGAAATCACCACTGGATTTCTAAACAGTTTTTGTTTGAACATAAGCCTAAAACTTCTTTAATTGTATTGTTATTTATTGTCAGTTTTTTCAGCTTGTAGCTGACTCAATTTATATAGGTAGATGTTCAGTAAAAGGGTTGCGCGGTCAATTTCCTTTTGCTGTGAATACTTTTCAGCGTATTCAATACGACCTAAAAGCGGGAATAACGAGTTACTGTATTCGTACGCCTTTTCAGAGTTCTTATCTACATTCTGTCTAGCTACGTTGGCAAACACCGTTCTTGCGTCTGAGAATCGCTTATAAACATCCATAAACTGGTCTTCTAAATGGGCGCTCTGTGTCAAAAAGTTTTGACGTAGCTGCTGTGCAGAAGACGAATCCGGATAGATTGCGATTAATTCATTGGTCAAGCTATCGAGCTCGCTGACGTTACTTACTTTTGCCGAGTCTAAAAACCAGTTATTCATCATAATATCGACACGATTAATGGCCTGCGTTTTCAATGACTGAGCATATTTTTTATTTTCGTAATCTAACGAGGCGACCAAATTTACAAGTTCATTAAGTGAAGCTTGATTAATTTTTTGTTCCAATGTTCGATAACGTTGTTGCTCGTACATGAAATGTGAACATATCGCAGTAACAATCAAACCAATAACGAAGTAGATCATAAATCGACCAGACTTTGCCGGTGATGCTTTCTCTTGGCTATTTAGGTTGGGTGATGACACCGGTGCCGGAGAGGGAGACACATTCACTTTAATTTCAGGTGCCTTCTGCGTTGCTGCAGGAGCGCTAGTGTTGGCTTGTTTTTTCTCGCGTAACTCAGCCGCAATTTGTTGTTCTTTTATCTGCTCAATCCATTGATTCAAAATACGGCGAATGCGACCTAATGACGGCGCTTCAATACCGTAATGAAGACGAAGCTCTTCCTCAATCCTCAAGCATAATTGATGTGCTGCCTCTATCAATGGAAGCTCTTCTGGTAACGCCCGATGCTTATTAATTCGTTTTTCAGTATGCTCTACCATCCATTCAATAGCGCTCATTCGTGCCTTTGACTTTGAATGCTCTGGATACGCGTTGAACCAATATACGACACACACATCAAGTATTGAGTTTAACCCTTCAACAAGGCCTTTTAAGCCGTCGTTATAGGTTGACGCAACGGTAAAGTAACAGCAACAACGTAGGTCTTTCGCTTGGGTACTCAAGATCTTTTTTGAGAGTGTTTGAACCGTTTTCCACGAGACTCTCCCTGTGACTTTATTCAGGTTGTTTATTTGACGTTTAATTTCGTCAAAATCCTCAGAACCATTAGGATTAGAGCCGCTTGGGTTATTTTCATCGATTGGTCTTCGAGCGAAGTCGGTAAAAAACATAAGGAAAGTTCCAACTGATCATATAGAAGTATTAAGTTATATAGGATTTCACTACTGTTATATTAAATTATAAGCAGTGCACATCTGTCGCAATTCTATAGACAAAATAAGCGGATTAGATAATAAAAATTCATTAAAAGAAATTAAATTACTTTTAGTGTGATCTTTGTTCATAATATTAATATCAATAGTTAAGTCTATTTATAAGAAGAAACTTATATATGAAGATGAGAACGTTGATTAAAAAGTAACTAAATTGTTATCGGAGATTACGTTTTGTCCAATTAGCAATCAAATTCTGTTACTTCTATTTAAATAGAAAGATTTACTGTCTCGTCACTTAATCTGTAGTCGGTTCTTTAGTTTTTGTTTGTAGGTAAAACAACCAACCTGATAGTTGAAATGTATTAAATTATAGGTGTTTTTTTAGGCTTATTGAAAAAGAGAATATAATTGATATCTTTCGCCTCTAAGTAGAATATCGGTTTTCCTAGAGGGACGAAATGCTAAAACCAAGTCAAATTGGGCTGATTTCAGCCATGTGTCTATTTTCTTCTGTTGTAATGGCAAAAGGGGAGCGATATGGACTCTCTACCAGTATGTTGACTATCGATAGCATTAAATACGATGAAGGTAAAAGTGGTGAGCAGGATACGCTTAGGTTCGGCTTGGTTCATACTCGTCCTATTGATGAAAACAATAACCGTTGGCGTTGGTGGTTAGGGCTAAACTATCTAGCAGAAGATATTGAAGCGCCAGCAAACGGCTTATATCAAGAAGCGACGAACTATGAACTTCGTGTTGTTCCTCAATATGCGTTGACTTCTTGGAGTGTTTTCACGCCATACGTTGGTGCGGGCTTGTCTGTCGGTTACTCGCAATATTCTAATCGCTGGCAAGTAGACCAAGAGGGCTATCGTTATGAGAGTGTTGAAGACATCGACCAGTTTGAGTTAGGTGCGGTTGTGACCCTTGGTACTGCTATAAAGTTAGGCAGTAATCCTGACGCCCATATACAAATTATCCCGCAGGCCTCTTATATCCTTCCGGTTGTAAATGATGGAATTGGTGGGCTTGAACTATCAGTTTCTTTGCTCTTTTGAGGTTCGTAAATGTACTCAAATCAGCTAGTTTTATTTATCTCAAAGTGTCCAGAGGAATACACCGGTGCAAAGCATATTGAAATGCCTGAAAGTGGTGGTTCGATAGGTCGTTCCCCAAGCTGTAGCGTGTCTTTAGCCGATCACAACCGCTTTATATCGGGCACTCATTGTTTGCTCAGCGTGTATGGAGATACCTACTATATAAGTGACGTATCAACTAACGGCACAATGGTAAATGGGAATAAAATACTAAAAAATCAACCCGTTGCGATAGTTGATGGCGACATCATTTCTTTAGGGCAATATGAGATTGGTGTTTCTCTTGAGCACGTTACCTCAACACTAGACATCGCCGCTGATATTGCTCCTGAGCGAGTATCTAGCGATCCTCTGGTTAGTCTAGGAGATGCGGTTGTCGAAGAGGAAGAAAAAGTCGGTGCCTTAGAAGATTTGTTTATGGAGACTAAACAGGATGACATTGATTGTCATGATCCTGTTGCTCACCTTAACTTTTCGATGCAGCGAGATGACGATTACTTAATTCGTGATAATGAGCGTACAGAATCTGAACAACCTAGAACCGTGGAAAGCACGCGTCAGGTGGTCGATGACAGTTTCAGCATATATTCCGAATTCGATCAGCCAAGCCTAATCCCTGAAGACTGGATGGCTGTGGAAACCAAGAGTAACGCATCAGTCAATGATGCATTAGCGCCAGAAAGCGGTAAGGCACATAGAGCCGATATTGCCTCAGCTGAGGTGATGCAACCTGGCACGGTAGCCCCAGATAGCACGATTCAAAGACAACATCGCACGCATAATGTTACTGAGATGGTCGTAGAACAGGCTAATACAGGGTCAAAATGGGAAGAGATGACCCAATCTTTTACGCCTTCTCCTAACACTAATCAGCAACTTCAAATACCTACGGCAGAGCATGCGATAAACACTACGACGAAAGCACAAGTCGATGCTGATGCGGCCGTTTGCTCTCAAGATATAGCGCAAGCGTTTTTTGATGGTTTGGGTATTCGAAATCCAGAGTTGATGACAAACGAGGCGCAGTTATTCAAGCAAATGGGCACTTGCTTGCGTTTATGTATTGATAACCTACAGAAAGAGTTGCACGAAGTGGAATCGTTAAAAGATGAGCAGAGTGCGAGTGAGGCTAACTCGAACATCGCAGAGCTAATGCTCACTTTGAATAGTCAGCAATTACTGGCTCCAAATGAACTGGTTGAACAAATGCTCGATGAGCTGAACGACCACCAAGTTATGTTTAACAAAGCACTGAATGAGCTCGTTTTAGAACAGTCAGAAACGAACGATCCCGTAGCATTTGCTAACAGGGTCGCTAGCCAGTCTTTGTTCTCAACTAAGTCAAAGCTGTGGGCCGAATACCTAGATTTCTACACTAATAATCGTCGCCTGCTTAATGAAACATCCTTAAAAGGGCTGATTAAGAAAAACTATAACAAAGTGATTAAGGGAAACCATGCGTAGTATCGCCGTATTACTCGGATTTGCCATGTTGTCCGGTTGTTCCATGTGGGATCAATTTAAAGAGTCCACTGGTATCACACCAGAAACTTCGTCGATTGAATTGGTTATTGAGGCATCACCTGTACTCAATGTGAGAAATGGGGGCCAGTCATCTCCAGTTATTCTCCGTCTTCACGAATTAAGTTCGCCAGTATTGTTCCGAAGCTTAGATTTCTTTGCCTTGTTTGAGAGCGATAAAGCGTCGTTGGGTGATGAGTACATCAAACGTTACGAATATCAAATACAGCCAGGTGGAAAAGTTCATGAAATGCTAACGCTAGACCCTGACACTCGTGCCGTCGGTTTTTCAGTGGCTTTTCGTGATATTGATGGTTCGTCATGGCGAAAAGTGGAAGTTATTGAAGAGAAGAGCGAGTACTACATCAAGCTCAAGTTAGAGGGCAGTGAGTTAATTTCTGATAACACTCGCGGCATTGAACAGGTTTACTTTTAAGGGATAGAAACATGTCTTTATACAATCCAGTTGTTTGGCAAGATGGAATGTTCATGAAGCCGCAGCATTTTCAACAACTCGATCGTTCGCAAAGTAAACTATCGAGCCTACTGAGTGCCAATGCATCGCCTTTGCATTGGGGAATTAAACGTTTAGAAATCAACTCTCAGTTACTAGCACTGGGTAAAATCGGTATTACTCGTGCTGAAGGTATTTTACAAGACCGGACACCATTTGAGCTTCCGTTGCTTGCAGAGCTGCCTGAAGTGAAAGATGTAGATCCTTCGATTGCCGATAAAGTCGTTTATTTGTGCTGTCCGTTACCATCGGAACGTTCTGAGTTATTTGGTACCAAAAAAGACGGTGCGCGCTATACGATGGAATCTCAAGAAGCGGTTGACGCTTGTTATGATTCGGAAGACATGGCAAATATCGTCGTCGGTAAGCTTAACTTTTGCTTAATGTACGATCATGAAGATAAGAGTGCTTACACGTCTATTCCGATCTTAAAGATCTCAGAAGTGAAGCCTGATGGCAGCGTGATCTTAGATGATAGTTTCATTCCTACCTGCATCGATATTCATGCGTCGACAGTACTGAGTAAATTTGCGACCGAGTTTGCTTCTATGTTGAAGCATCGCGCGGAATCGATAGTTCAGCGATTAGGGGTGGTGGATCAACAAGGCGTATCATCGGTTTCTGACTTTATGCTATTGCAAGCGCTCAACCGATACGAACCCTTGTTTTGGCATTTCGCAAGCACAGAAGCTGTGCATCCTGAGTCTTTGTATCGAATTCTTCTTCAGGCAGAGGGTGAGCTTTCGACGCTGTGCTCAACGACACGCCGACCTATTGAGTTTACGAAGTACAATCATGGTGATCTTACTAGCTGTCTTTCTCGCGTCCTAGACAGTGCGAAAATGACATTGAGCGTGATGTCTGAGCAAAGAGCAATTCCACTAACCTTAAAAGATCAGAACTATGGCATCAGAACGGCAGCAATCCCTGACAATAAGATCATTGATACGACAACCTTTATCCTCGCAGTTAAAGCCGACGTGACCTTGGATGTTCTGCATACCCAGTTTGTCAGCCAAACGAAGATCGGTTCTATCGATAACATACGTGACTTGATTAACCTTCAACTGCCTGGGATTGAGATCAAACCAATGCCAGTTGTGCCACGCGCGCTGCCGTATCACGCTGGCTACACCTATTTCGAGCTCGATAAAACGGGCGAAGAGTGGATGGCATTGAAGAACACTGCTGCGATTGCGATTCACGTTGCGGGCGATTTCGCTAACTTATCATTGCAACTTTGGGCCGTTCGTCTATGAGTTACGCAGAAACCGACGTCACCGTAGTCTTATTCCAACCAGAGCCTGGCAAACCAATGGAGGTAATGCCAGCGCCTGACTTGTCGAGAAACATCGCAGTACAAGATCTATCTATCGACAACATGGGTATTAACCCGCTAGTGGACCAGTTCTCATGGTTGATCGCCAGTCTGTCTTGTATGTCTTCGATCCCTTGGCTTGATGACCCGATGCCATTTCGTGAACAAGTGGCACGTGAGATTCGAAAAGGTGAACGAAAACTTAATGAAATGGAGCTCGATCGTGCTTCGGTTCTTGTTATTCGTTACTGCTTGTGTGCGGCGATTGATGAATCTGTTTGTCGACAAGAGTGGGGGGCAAATAGTCACTGGAGCCAGAACAGCTTACTGTCTGAATTCCACAACGAAACATCTGGTGGTGACAAGTTTTTCGTTATTCTCGACCGCTTAAAAGCCGACCCTCGCAAATACCGTCACGTTATAGAGTTTCTCTATTTATTGCTTCAACTTGGTTTCCAAGGCAAGTACGGCCGTGAAGAGCGTGGCAACGAAAAGTTAGCGGAAATTGGCAGCACCATTTATCGATTAGTGCGAGATGACCGCCTAGCAGAACAAGAAAAAGTTTCTTTAATCAACCTTAAAGCTAAATATCTAAAGAAGCCGTTAAAAAGGGTAATTTCACCCAAGCTGATCTTAAGTCTTAGTGCGATGACGTTTGCGCTTATGTATGCGGCAACCTACATCGTCATAGACTTAAAATTTCAGCAACTGCTTGAAATGTATAGATAACCAGAGATCTAAAATGAGATCTTCTGCCAGTTTTAGGGCTTATTGTGAATATCACTGGTCTTTTAGTGAAATTCACTAGTTATTTAGAGAGATTGCAGTTTGCGATCTCTTTTATCATTCAATCAATAAAATTCAAATGGATTGGTTATGGGCGTAACAGTTGGTGCGAATGGACTTTCGATAGTTCATAAAGGCTCAGGTGGTGAAGCGAATGCAACGCTCCCAGATGTTTGTTTAACTAAGGTCGGCAAGCCAGTCGTCCCTATCCCTTATGGCAACAATGCTAAATCAGCAGACCTTGCTGGTGGGACTACGACAGTCTCTATGGATGGCGGTAACAGTGTCGCTATCAAGGGCAGTACGTTCTCAAAAAGTACCGGCGATGCGGGCGGTGACAGAAAAGGCGTTTCCTCAGGCACGATAGAAGCCGAAGCAAAATTCATTTCAGCCTCACCAACAGTCAAGTTTGAAGGCAAGGGCGTATGTCGCCTGTCCGATCAAATGACCATGAACAAAGCTAACACTATGTGTTTGGGTGGCGCACAAAACCCATCGGTTTCTGTGACTGAAGAGCAGGAAGGGACGTATACGCTGGATATAGAATGCAAATATCCAAATGGGCTCCCTTACTCTAATGCAAAATTTTCTTTAGTCGAACCTTCAGGTGCTGTCATTGGGAGTGGAGTGCTGGACTCTAGCGGAAAAGCATCTGTTAATGGTCTCGCTCTAAAAGAATGCAGGTTAGTGCTCAGCGAAACTCAAGACTCTTACACCCCGAACCAATCTTTAGCTGAAAATATTGTTACGGAAACTTACCCTGATCCGAATGATTTTTGTACGTTTGTCGCAGGTCGCCGCTCGCCATTTTGGGAAGATCGTGTTGGGGTTGCTAATGACTGGGGCATATTGATGTCCCCATCCTTCAGTGATGATGACTTTAAAGATATTGTGTTAGAGCAAAGCCGTATATCGTCTCCTTATTCGATTAGTCAAAATCACTCTAAAGATTTTTCTGATGCTTATGTTTCGGCACTTTATCACATCCAAACTGATACTACTGCGCTAGAGAAATATGAACCTTTAGTTGAACTGCTCTTGGAGCAAGTGCACGAAAATGGCGATATATTGAGAGTCTTATATCAAGCTGATGTGTTTGAGCCTCCCTATGAATTATTAGCGAAGCTTCGCTTTTTAGGGACTGGGAATACTGTGAAGTATTTGCAGTTTGTTTTATGGACGTTGATAAACAATCAAATCTGTTCATACATCGATGAGCTAAACAGTGAAATCATCGGTCGTTTAGATTTCATACAAAGCCAAGCTTCTGCAAGATCGTTGAGTTCTGTTGAAGAGGGTATAAACGGTTATAAAAAAGCACTTAACCACTTCAAACAAGCACTTCCTGACGTCATTAGCCAAATTTTCGAAACCAAAAATGACACCCTAATTTCTATATCGGCAATGGCCCTTGGGAGTACCGTTAACATAGCGAGCCAATCTAGCTTTGCTACTAATTTAGGTAGGGTTAATGCGGTGGTGTACACGAAGTCAAACAACTTGAACCGCCCATCATTTGTCACTTTTGACGATAACTTTTCTGACTAGGACATTTAAATCATGGATGCAGTTTTTCCGATAGCGCAACGAGAAGGTGACGCTTACTACACGCTCAGTGATTTTACGAAATTGTTTGATCAAGCTAAGAGCGGTCGTTATTTAATAGGACAAGGGTACGGTTGGCATAGTGGCATTCACTTAACATCAAAAATGTTACCGTGGGGGAAAGGGCTCAGACCTATTCAAGCGATGCTTGATGGAAAAATAGTGGCATTTCGCATAAATCCTGATTACGTAACATCAACGTACCAAGAGCAAGAGTTTAAGTATAGTAATAACTTTGTGCTTATCGAGCATGAGGCTGTAAACCCCGAAGATAATGAAGATGTATTTAAGTTCTATACACTTTATATGCACCTTGCGCCACCTTCAGATATTGGCGCCAATTCATCTATAACCACGCGTTACCGTTTACAAGAAGCGAGAAATGTACGCACTTTCAAACATAGTGATGTGCCTACTAATTCTGGTGAAAAAAAACAGTCGATGTCTAAAGGAACATTACTTGAATACCTGTATGCAGAAGAGAAGGAGACCCATCCATACCAGATCGACAAAAATACCTACAAAATGATAAAGTGCCGTGTGGTAGAGAATGGTAAATCGGCAAGTGGTAGCGAAAAAGCACTGTTAAACAAGATTGTTTGGTTTGCTTCGGGTCTCAATAGTGACTTTGACATTTTAGAAGATTCCTCTGCTGTCCTATCAGAACCAGTTTCAGAACCTAAATGGATGTCGGACAAGGCGGCAATGATTAGGGACGGTAGTGTGGTTTCTTTACTCCCACTCCTATTTAGAGAGGGGATAAAGGTTTCAGCTGGGGAAGATATCGGTTACATGGGACTGCATGAGTACAGTAACGATGCAATTGGAACTAAGAAAGAAGATAATCGTGTGCATATCGAGATGTTCTCTTTTGAGGAGCCGCCCGAATTTTTCAAAAAACAGATTTCTCCCAAAAATGCGGAAGAAAATCCACTTGTTGTTCTCGATGGGGCCGATAGTAGCGGTGCCGTTGATATGAGTAATTCGTTTATTCAGCAATTACTTGAATCTGTGACAGAAGATCAAGTAACGGACTTCTCCTCGTTCACTGCTCGCGATGCCAAAGTATACTTAGACGGTAAGCGTAAACACTTTGAGCGATTTATTGTGAAACATCCTACAGATTGGCATACAGAGTCGTCACAAAGTCTTTATGAATCAATCCATCAGACCGCAAAGGAAGCTCTAGATATTAAGTGCTCCGCTGGTTTTGTGACTATAGAGGACTACCGTAACTCCCCATGGCGCGATCAAGTGATGGATAGCTTTGATCTTTTCTCGCAATTCGAACTGGAAAGAGCAGATAAGTTCTCATGGATGCAAGATTTACAAGGTGATTTGCAACTAAGCGATGATAAGAGCCTTTGGCATTATTGGCCTTTTGTAGGAAATCACACCCAAAGTAAATGTTTCTGTAATCGTGATATTTCCAAGAGTTTTTTACTTGAAGTCTTAGGTGGAAAAGAAACTATTTTTGAGAACTCTCATTATGACAGTATGAGAAATGTTTCTTTAGATGAGTTATTAAATAGCTTGAATGACATGTTTAGGACGTATGAAATCGATGATTGTTTGAATAAAATCCACTTTCTGTCTCAAGCATTTCAAGAAAGTGATTTTTTCAAAACGACGGAAGAGTACTATTATAACGGGAAATATCCAGAGAAATGGAATAAGTACAGAGGTGGTGCATTCTATCATGGACGTGGTTTATTACAGATAACACATATAGAAAACTATGCTAAATACTTTGGTGTGAATACTAAAGATCTTACAAAAGAAATGATAGAAAGCGTTGCTAAAGATTTACACACGGCAGTAGATTCTTCAGGGTGGTTTTGGGTAAAAGGTAGTGCTTGGGGAGATATTCGTCCATTCGCTACCAAGAATGATCTATTTCGTGTAACGATCTCAGTAAATGGTGGTTACAATCATTTGTTAGAGAGAAAAAATAACTTATTAAAACTTTCAAAGTTGATTAATTGTAATTCAATATCCGATAACTATGACTTTAGTAAGTTTTATCTTAAGGATAGTTCAATGATCAATAAAAATTACTATAAAAGAAGTAAGAGTGTACATCACAAGCTGGAGTTAATGATAAATGAATAAAATGATTACATTTAGTTTAATCTTTTTATCAACATATTCTTTTGCGGAAAGCAGTATTACGCAAGAGCAAAAATTCACAGAGGCTGAGGGGCCTTTTTGTCAATATTCTCTAAAAGCAAATGGAACTTCATATGATTTTAGCTTTTTTGACTCATGTGGCACAAGCGATTTAATTAAATTGAATGAAGAGCTTTATTTGGTTGACTTGACTAATGGTAATATAAATAGCGAAGCATACTTTATTTTTGACACAGAAAAAAAAGAAGTTCCAAAAGAGATTGGTAGTTTGAACCTTAGTTATGACATTTACGATTATGGTTTTGATATTATCGATCATACATTATTGGACAGAGATAATGGTAAAATAATAAAAAACGCTAATAATAATTATACTGGCGTGTTGTCTTACATTTTCCATAGAGATAATTTTAATATGAACATACCTAAAGATAGGATTTTGTATTGGAATAGAAATGGAGAAGAGAATTATTGTTCTTCTACAATAGTTTTTTCTGCTAATTATGACGAACATAGGCGAGATGTTTGCTGGAATAGTTTTTCATCAAGATATGAATATGTTGAGATTATTGAAGGTAGAGTAAGTTTAAGGATAAAGGGAGAGTTTGATGGAAGGCAGTTTAAGTTTGATAATAATGGTGAAGAACTGACGATTAATCCATATAATGGAAAGTATAGTACTAACAAAACCAACGAAAAATTCCCTGATGAAGACTATTTTAATATAAAGTGAATATATTTTTTTTATTTTTAATGTAGTTGAAATGCTTAAATTCAATGAAATTTATAAATCAATTGTGATGGTCGGGTTTTCATTTATTGTGTCGTTTTCAAATTTTGTAAGTGCAAGCTGCAACCAAAATTCTGTCATATTTACGTGTGATTTAGAAAATAAAGGTGGCAGTTTGAAAGCTTGTTTTAATCAAGCCGAGAATTCGATGTACTTCGTTGTTGACGAAAATGGGTTGAAAACAGTTTATGCCCCACGAAAGGGGAAGAGTTTAGATAACTATAAATGGATAGATATTTCTCTTGAAGAACCTGAATTCATTCCTTTGAAATTTGAAGTAAATGAAAACAAGAATGCGTACTTTTCATTGACTAGAGGTGGTGGACGGTTGAGTGTCGTTGCTAGCTTCGTTGACATGATTGAAGATGAAAATGCTGTTGAGTACTACTGTGAATTGGGAACTGAAACAGCTCTGGATCCCAACGTTAGATTAAAAATAAAACACGTAAAGCCCAATGAGTTTGAAGCTTGGGATTAAATAGCAATAGATTCCGGTGAGAGCCTAAATAAAATTCATTGTAATAAAGAGTTAGCTTTTCTAGAAAATTTACTCGAGATGTTTGGATACGAAATGTTCAGATAAAAAGCGCCGAAAGGCGCTTTTTATTTTCTTTAAAATAAAGTATGGTCTCCCTCCTTTTAAAATGGTAAGTGTTGAATAATTCAACAGTGGTTAGGTAAATGAATAAAATAACTAAACTCGCTTTGGCTTTGTCCGTATTGACATCTGTTGTTGGGTGTCAACTGGTCTCAAATACGCCGATGCAATCGACAGCAACGAACGAAATAATTGAAAAAGCAAAGGCAGAGTTTGATGGACAACGTTTTTATAAGTTGAATGAATATGATGAAGAAATCAACGTTTCAGGTGACGGGGTCATTACCTTCAAGTCTTACTTACCACGCAGCGGCGGCTATGAATGGGTACCAATTGTGATACGCGATACTAGTTTTCGTGTTTCTTGCGATTATTTCAGTGAATATGTTGAAGCTGGAATGGTTGTTCAGGTTCAGTTTGTAGGTAAACGCGGGCGCATTGAAAATTACGACAAGCAACGTTGTGAAGAGTTTGGCGAGCCAACATGGCAATGAGATCTATGGATAATTAAAGCGCCGACAGGCGCTTTTTATTTACGTTTTAGTTAACCGTTAGAAAAGATGTAGACCAATCTTCGGAAGATTAGGCAAGCAATGCGTAGTATCTGGTCACAAGTTGGTATGAACTTGCCTTTTAGAAAACGCTAATAAAATCGCTAAACAGCTACATGCTAATAGAACGACACCTAAGTTTTGTGCTGTTCCAGCCATCGCTAATCCCGTCCCGATCATGATGTAGTACATGAGCCCAAATAAAGCGCCTGCGCTGCCAACCTGTTGTTTATAATTAACGAGTGCATCACTGAGTATGTTGGGTATCGCAATCCCATAAGACATGACGACTAACACCATTGGAGCAACAAACCAGATTGATTGGTTCAGAATCAACACACCGACTGATCCAACGCTAATCAATATTGCTGAGAACCAAAGTAGCTGGCTTTTTCGAACATTTTTGGACACTAGGGATTTGTTTAAATAACTTCCAAGCAGAGTGCCTAACCCCAGTACCATGCCACTGTATCCAAATTGTTCGGAGTTATACCCAAGTGCTGAGAAAGTAAATGCGCCAAGCTGGTAATAAGAAAATAGAGCAATGTTATACAAAGCAACCAGTAATCCTGAGCGCCAAATTCGCGCGTCTCTTACCATTTTCCAGCTAAGTTGATGCAACCGTACTGGTGTCTGTTCCTTCTGTGTTTCAGGAAGCTTAATAACGTTGTAAGCGAGCAATACTAACGCGATTAAAAACAAGGCAAAAAACACATAACGGTATCCACCAAGCGCTGTAAGCTGCCCGCCTAATAGCATGCCAACTACCGGGCTGATTGATATACCCATCCCCATTAAGCTAAAGACTTTACTCAGTTCTTGACCGTCAAACGCGTCACGAAGCATGGTCTGTGTGACAACGGATCCTACCGCGATACCAAATGCGCTTAGGGCTCGCGCGGTCATGACAACAGCAAAGCTTTCGGTTTGAGTTGCGAGTAAAGATGCGCAACCATAGATAAAGAGCCCAATAAGCATGGTGGGCCTTCTTCCCAGTTTATCTGCGAGAACTCCCCAAACTACAACGCCAATGGCAAAAGCTAGGAAGTAAATCGACAATGTTTGGGCTGCTTGTGCGTGGTTTACATCAAATGAAAGAGCGATTGAGCTCAGCGCTGGGCTATAAATAGTTTCTACAATTTGCGGAAACATCAACATAACCAGCATGAGCCATAAAGAGGGCTTAGTATTCATATTGTTACCCATCGTTAATGAAGTTGGCGGGCAGTATAAATGAGGCTATGATTGATCTAATAACAACATAAAAACCAAATACATCAACATTCGGACAAAATGGCGCTTATTAACGAAAAAACACAATTTGATGCAGACAAAATTTCTACTTGTGTAGTGGGAATTGCTGCGGATATTGGCAAGCACGACTCAGGTATGCATATGCACAAGAAAGGGCAGTTATTGTACGCACCTCAAGGTTGTATGAGTTTTGCTCTGGAAGACTCGATTTGTATTTTGCCACCGACAAAGGCGGTTTGGATCCCACCTAATACGCCGCATCGCGCACTAATGACGAATGTGGTGGCGTACCGATCTTTGTATTTTGATTGTGAGGAGTTTGCCTGTCCGAGTAAGATCACGATGATAGAAGTGAATAATTTACTCCAAGCTCTTATTGATAAAATGTCATTTTGGGAGTGGGATAAGCCTAGCAGCGAGATGGTAAATACGACGGCGCTTTTTTGGGAGGAGTTTTATGCTGCGAAACGTTATTCGTTTCAGTTGCCTTTGCCATCGCATCGGCGCTTAACAACGTTTCGTCGAGAGTTGGTTGAACCTTCATTTCTAGCTCCTTCGCTTACTGCTCTTGCAAGCAAAGTTGGGGCAAGCACCAAGACGGTAACACGATTATTTAAGTCGGAAACGGGAATGAATTATCAAGATTGGCGGCTACAGTGGAGGCTTTTAAAGGCAGTTGAATTGTTATCAACGGGCATGCCAGTCAGCGCAGCTGCCGATTGGCTGGAGTTTTCGTCAGACAGTGCTTTTATTGCATTTTTCAAAAAGCAAACTGGACAAACACCTCTGACGTTTATGAAAACCAAGCCTTAAGCGTCAAAATGCTCACACTCTTTCTAGAACAAACCCCAGGTTCGCAGGCTCAGCCTATAAAACATACATAGACAGGTACCAACATGCAGGTTACTTGTCTTTACTCTGCAGTTTGCGAAAGTATTGCGTGGTAAAATCAACAAAGGCTCGGATGCGTTTTGGTTGATGTCGGTCGTGATGATAAAGGAGTGAAAATTCCACACTCGGAATGCTCCAGTCGGTAAACACTTCTTTTAGCTTGCCTGTCTGGAGTTCTTGTTGGCAATAAAGTGTTGGCACACGGATGATGCCATTTCCCGCCAAGGCTGCTTTTATCATTACTCTGCCGCTCTTACATCGTAACTGTCCACGTATCTGGTGTTCAGTTGACTGCTTTGTATTCGTGTTCTCAAATGCCCACCGTGTCACACTACCTGTCAAACAAACGTGTTTTTCTAAGTCCTTTGGATGTGAAGGATAGCCATATGTTTCTAAATAGTTTGGGCTTGCGTATGTCCCCATTTCCACATCGATCAGTTTGCGAGCGATAAAGTTGGAGTCGTCTAACTTTCCCATTCGAAAAGCGATATCGAATTCATCCGCGATTAAATCGACACGATGGCTGCTAAAATCTAAGTTAATGCTCACTTGTGGGTGTTGGATTAGAAACTGAGCAACGATATCTGCGACAACGTCTTCTCCTAAATAGCCCCCCACACAGTTGATACGAATGTCACCTCTTAAGTCTTCTACATCATCAACCACTGCCATAACAGCTTGATCAATATTGTGAAGGGCAGTTTCACACTGTTTATACAGAACCTTGCCTGCTTCGGTGAGGTTCAGTGTTCGAGTGGTCCTTTGTAGCAAAGTGACACCAATCTGTTGCTCCAGATTTGTTATTTGACGTGAAACGTGTGAGCGAGAAACGCCAAGTTGCTCTGCTGCTTTCGTGAAGTTTCCTAGTTGAGCGATTAGGACGAAAGAGCGAATATCCGCAAGGTTGATGTGTGTTTGCATGATGACTTCTTCATAATTCAAAAAAGTATTGTTGCAGTATAACAACAGTGTTTCAACTAGGTCGGTATATATCAACAAACAAAGTTTTCTTAAACTTACCGCCACTGATGTAAACCGTTCTATTAAGGATTCAAAATGAAAAAGTTAATTGTTATTACAGGCGCTAGTTCAGGCATTGGTGAAGCGATTGCACGTCACTTCAGTGAACAGGGCCATGCTCTTCTTTTGTTAGCAAGACGTGTAGAACGTTTGGAAGCATTAAACTTACCAAATACGCTTTGTGAAAAGGTAGATGTGACCGACAAAGCTTCTTTTGAGGCTGCAATTGAGAAAGCTGAAGCGTTGTATGGTCCGGTAGATGCACTTGTAAATAACGCAGGCGTTATGCTTCTCGGTCAGATAGATACTCAGGAAGCATCGGAGTGGAAGCGCATGTTTGATGTGAACGTAATTGGCTTACTCAATGGCATGCAGTCCGTCCTAGCACCTATGAAAGCACGTAACAGTGGTACGATCATTAACATCAGCTCTATCGCGGGCAAGAAAACATTCCCTGATCATGCTGCTTATTGCGGTACCAAATTTGCGGTTCATGCTATTTCTGAAAACGTACGTGAAGAAGTTGCGTCATCGAATGTTCGCGTTACGACGATTGCACCTGGTGCAGTGGAAACGGAATTACTTTCACATACAACGTCTCAAGATATTAAAGATGGCTATGACGCTTGGAAGGTGGATATGGGCGGCGTGTTGGCAGCAGACGACATTGCACGCGCAGTGCTGTTTGCTTATCAGCAACCGCAAGGTGTATGTGTTCGTGAAATTGCTTTGGCACCGACAAAACAACAACCTTAACATTGAGTTACGGCGATTTTAGGTCACTAAAGCCGTAAAACTTTGCATATCGATTCGTGATTGAGATGGCATCTTTAAACTAAGTTGCGTGAAAATTTAGGTCATCCATTTAAATCCGGACACTAAGTGTGTTATTGCTTATACCCAAGTTACTCAAGGTGAGAAAAAACTTTGAGTAATTTGGGTTTTTATTTGGTCTCAACTTTAGGTAGCGGAATTTATTTAGGTCGAAGGCGATAGTTGTGATGAAAGGAGAGTGTGACGTAAAACCAAGTGAAGCAATACCCGTCTCTTAATGAGAATTGATTTCATCAACGTCACAAGCCGTTACAATTATCCGTTAGGTATTATACTTTGTGGGTGGTTAATATTTAACCAAACAAGGAGGTGTGTATGAAACGATTCGCAAACATACTTTTTGCAACACAAGGATTGCCAGGCCATAGTGACGCCCTCGAACAAGCGATGAGGATTGCATCTAGCAACAAAGTGCCTGTCTCAGGGCTAATAGCGTGTCCTGATTTCCCAACAGACATGATCCAGTATCAGCAAAGTTATGAGCAATCGCTGCAAGACTCCCTCAAACAAAGTATTCACGAATACAGACAGAAGCTGGGACTCTCTGAAGAGGATCTCGCATTTCCTCTTACTGTGAAAAGCAGTGAAAAGCCCGCTGTCTGTATTATTCAAGAAGCATTAGCTGATAACAAAGATCTCATCATCAAAGAAGCTGAACCGCTCGGTGAAGGTGCTGAGGGTTTCAAAGCTATTGATATGACTCTGTTACGAAAATGCCCTTGTCCGCTTTGGTTGCACCGACCAATTGATAAGCCAAGAGATAAGCGCCGTGTTGCTGTGGCTATCGACCCATTAACGGCAAGCGATGAACAGCACTCATTAGCCGTGCGTTTACTCGAATTATCGCGTTCGATAGCCGACACCTGCGATAGTCGTTTACACGTGATTTCTTGCTGGGAGTATTACTTAGAAAACTACCTTAATGGTAACGCTTGGATTCAAGTCGATGATGCTGAGTTGAAACATGAACTCGACAAAGCAAAAGCCGATCATAAACAAGCTCTGCAACAGCTGTTGGAGGAGTCTGGGATTACAGGTGAAATTGTGATTCACCACCTGCATGGAAAACCCGACGAAAAGATTCCAGATTACGTAGAGAGTATTGAGGTAGACGTGCTGGTAATGGGAACCTTAGCGAGAACTGGTATATCTGGCTATGTCATTGGTAATACGGCTGAAAATATTTTGCAATCGATTAACTGTAGTTTGGTCGCTCTTAAGCCCGATGGTTTTGTCTCACCGATTCAGTAATTGGGGTGTAACAAAGTTGGGTTTAAGTGATGTTTTAGGTAAAGGAGGGAGATGGATCTCTAGAACATGGAATTATCAATGTATCAATAAGTTATCAGAGGAGAGTGACATGAAAAACCTATGCCCGAAATGCCACACAGAAATGATAGAACGTTCGAATGTTTATGTTTGTCCGAGAAATGATATCGGTGACTGCACCTACGATGCATTCGAGTTAGCTGATGACGATAATCCATATACATTCAGCCAAGAACACGTAAGTAGTGACCTACGTTCTTATGCCGTAGCAGACAGCAAATAGCGGTTTGTATCGGCGTTCCTCTAAGTAGCACTCAGTGATTACTGTTTGCTACTTTTCCCTTGGTTTCATGATCGTTTTTGAAGCGCTTGGGCTAAAACAATACAGTGGAGTTTGTCATTTGCGCCGAATAGCGCGTACCTTCTTATAATAACGAATGGGCTGCGATGTTGAATAACATAACGGGTAAAGAAAACCTGCCGAAAAACCTAGATAATCAGTTGGTCTTACTGATTTTCCCTGCGCTGCCAGTTTTAATCTTCTCTTTTCTCTTCTACATCTATACTCCTGCAGGCGTGAGCTGGAATGCGGAATGGATACCAAGCCTCGATATCAACCTTAGCTTTAGACTAGATGGCCTTTCATTTCTTTTTGCGGGACTGATCAGTGGGATTGGCGCACTGATTCAAATCTACGCTTTGGCTTATTTACGGGAAAGTGATAGCCGGTTTTCCTTTCATTTGTATCTAACCCTATTCATGCTTGCCATGCTAGGGATTGTGATGAGCGATAACATTCTGTTGTTATTTGTTTTCTGGGAACTCACCACCATCACTTCTTACTTACTGATCGGGTTTAATCACGAAAATAAAACGTCTCGGAAAAACGCCTTGCAGTCGCTGATTGTTACCGGTGCTGGTGGACTAGCGTTGCTAGCTGGTCTTATCTTGCTGGGAGCAATGGCAGGGAGTTATGAGCTAAATACCATTATCGAGCAGGCAGACACTATTGCGCAGCATGAATGGTTTATCCCATCTCTAGTGCTCATACTACTCGGTGCATTTACTAAATCTGCGCAATTCCCGTTTCATTTTTGGCTACCTAACGCGATGGCAGCTCCCACTCCGGTCAGTGCGTATTTACACTCGGCAACAATGGTAAAGGCAGGCATTTACCTATTAGCACGTTTATCGCCAGTTTATGCCCACAGCGAGATCTGGTTTTATGCTTTAGTCATCACTGGGAGTATCACGGCCATTTGGTGCACATTTGTCGCATTAAAACAAACTGACTTGAAGCTGATGCTAGCCTACAGCACGAATGTTGCTTTGGGTAAATTAACATTATTACTAGGTATGGGCACAGATTTGGCCGTTAGTGCGGTATTGATGTTTATTCTCGCTCACTCTTTCTATAAAGCTGCGCTGTTTATGGTGGTGGGTAATATCGACAAAGCGACAGGAACACGAGATATTGATCAATTGTACGGTCTGAAGTCAGTTCTCGTCATCAGCATGGTTGCGGGGAGTTTGGCTGCATTGTCTAAAGCGGGGTTCCCGCCGTTGTTAGGCTTTTTGAGCAAAGAATACATGTATAAGTCCGCAGTAGAGCTCAATAACTGGATCGCCTTTGTACTTTTAATCGTGAATATACTGATGGTCGCGCTAACCATTATGCTTATTGCGAGACCATTCTTTGCTCGCCGTGATCTCGTGCCGATTGAAACTAAGCCAGTTGAGACAAAAAAAGCCATGTGGATCTCGCCTTTGCTCTTGGCACTTGGCAGTCTCCTGGTCCCGTTATTCGGTTTAAATTGGTTAGATCGCAATATTATTTTTCCGGGCTCTGCTGACATTCTGCCCACAGCAGCTCTTAAAGAGACATCACTATGGCATGGCGTGAATGTACCGTTAGTGTTAAGCGTTATTACGCTAGCGTTGGGGTATGTGGTGTACCGTGTTTATCCAGCTGTGTCTGCATTTTTTCAGCGGTTACATCTATTCGTCCCCAAAGCGGAGAATATTTTTGAACGACTATTAGATGGCATGATGACAGTGGCGAAGTGGCAAACGGCGCGGTTACAGCAAAAGAAATTGAGTCGCTATGTCCTATTATTTTTCACGGTACTTGCCGTTGCGTTACTGAGTCAGGTAGCGCTTATTCCTCTGCCTTTGGTTGGCGAACTTTCAAGTGTCACTTTCTATGAGATTGGTATTGCCTTATTGTTGATTGGTGCTGCGCTCGTATGTACGTTGTCCCACGCAAGACTTCTTGCGATTTCTGCGCTTGGTATGATTGGCTTCATGACTACGCTTGTTTTTATGATTTATAGCGCCCCGGACGTTGCGAAGACTTTACTGTTAGTGGAAACATTAATGGTGGTCTTTCTTGCATTGTTAATGCGTCATATGCCGCGTCTAACCACCGTGCCCAAGCATTCAATAAAACGTAAAGTAGCGAATATTTGCATAGCAGGTGTGATAGGTGTTTCGGTTACTTTACTTTTGTTAGGAATCACGTCTCAGCCGATGGACTCTTCGGTGTCAGATTTCTTTGCAGAAAACAGTGTCCCGGGTGGACATGGGCGAAACATTGTTAACGTTATTCTGGTTGACTTTCGCGCATTTGATACATTGGGAGAAGTTGTCGTCGTTGTTATTGCTGGGATTGCGGCAGTGAGTTTGCTTAAGACAAGAGCGAAAAAGCAAAATCGTATCCAATCATTAATTTTTGCAACCACGGCACACATCGTTTCGGCACTCATGCTCGTATTTTCAGTGTATCTGTTGTTACGTGGTCATAACGAACCGGGTGGTGGCTTTATTGGTGCGTTGATTGCCGTTATTGGTTTATCACTTCTCATGTTCGCGGAATCACCGAAATACGTTCGTTCTAGGTTGTATTTCAAACCGTTTCTCATTGCGTTATCTGGCATCGCATTGAGCTTAGTTTCTGGTGCTTTGAGCTTTGCGTTTGATAAACCGTTTTTGACCGGACTGTGGTGGAAAGACGTGATACCACTAGGGACGCCATTGGTTTTTGATGTTGGTGTTTACCTTGCCGTTATAGGTGGCGTGATGGGTATGCTGCTTCGTATTAATGAGGAGCTAGAGTGATGGAAATAGTCTGGAGTGTTGTCGTTGGAGTATTTGTCGCAGCAGGTGTTTATTTAATGCTTGAAAAGCATATCTTGCGCCTTTTGTTCGGCATCATGTTACTCAGTAGTGCGGTTAACCTTGCTATTTTTACCGCTGGAAGGCTGACGCCCGGAGAGCCGCCATTGATTGGCGATAATGCTCTTTTACCACCAGATAGCGCGGCAAATCCTTTACCTCAAGCGCTTATCTTAACTGCGATAGTCATCGGTTTTGGACTACTTATTTTTGCTTTAATGCTGTTCTATCGAGCTTATAAAGACACTGGAACTGCAAACGTCGATGAAATGCAACGTTCTGAGGAGGGTCAATGAGTTCGATTTTGCTTACGTTACCGGTTGTTCTCTCGCTGAGTACGGCGTTGACTATCTTCTTCGTCCGTCGCTCAACAAAAAGTGTTGAGTGGTTGAGCGGTGTAAGTGCGATTTCGAACCTTTTCGTTGCGGGCTTTCTCACAGAAAACATCATAAGTAATGGTATTCAAGCCGTTGCTTTTGGTCAGTGGAGTGCGCCATTTGGTATCGTGTTTGTCGCAGATTACCTCAGCGTTGCTATGGTGATGATAACGGCGGTGATTGGTGCGATATGTGTTTTCTACGCGATGGCGGACCTTCACCGAAAGCCCTCCTATAGCAATTACCATGCGTTAATGCACATGTTGCTTGCTGGCGTTTATGGCGCTTTCCTGACTGGAGATATTTTTAATCTGTACGTTTGGTTTGAGGTCATGCTCATTTCATCATTTGGTTTAATGGTGTTAGATGCAACGAAAACTCAAGTTGATGGTGCAGTAAAGTACGTGATGTTGAACCTGATTTCGACGCTGGTATTTTTGCTTGCTATCGGCTTGTTGTATGGCGCAACGGGCACCTTGAACCTGGCCGATCTCTACACCAAAGTAGGGGAAAATGAATTGAGCATCAACATGATGCTGTCCGCGCTGTTTTTGTTTGCCTTCTCTATTAAAGCGGCACTCTTTCCTTTATTTGCTTGGTTGCCCGCTTCTTATCACACGTTGCCAAGCGGTGTGGTGGCACTGTTTGCCGCGTTGCTTACTAAAGTCGGTGTATACGCGTTGATAAGAGTCTTCACCTTAGTATTTCCGCTCGCCGAGAGTGGCTGGCAACCGACGTTAATTTGGGTCGCAGGGCTAACCATGTTAACGGGCGTTTTAGGAGCGGCTAGCCAATTCGACATTAAGAAAATTCTTTCTTTTCATATTATTAGCCAAATAGGCTATATGCTCATGGGGTTGGCTATTTACACTCCCTTAGCTTTAGCCGGTGCCATTTTCTACATTGTTCATCACATCATTGTAAAAGCGAATTTGTTCTTAATAGGTGGATTCATCGAGCGCAAATATGGCTCTAGTCAACTTGAACATTTGGGTGGGGTATATAAAGCTATGCCTTGGTTGGCGTTCTTGTTTCTTGTACCTGCGTTTTCTCTGGCCGGTTTCCCACCGCTATCGGGTTTCTGGGGAAAGCTATTGGTCATCAAGTCGAGCATACAGGCTGAATATTACTGGTTAGCAGGTACCGCGTTATTGGTGGGGTTGCTTACTGTCTACTCGATGACGAAAATTTGGAGTGAGGCATTTTGGAAAAAGCCATTTAGAGAGAAGCCAGAACAGACTCTGCAGGCCAAAGTACATTGGTTGTACTGCGTTCCAATTATTGTATTGACGACGTTGACGCTAATCATTGGCTTAGTGGCGGAGCCTTTTTATCAATTTTCCGTTCAAGCTGCAGAACAACTGTTAAATCCGGCTGAATACATCAGAGTGGTGTTAGGAGGAAATGCATGATCTATCTATTCCTCAATTTTTTCTTAGCATTAGCGTGGATGATGCTTAATGGCAGCTATTCGAGTCTGAATTTTGTTGTCGGATTTACGGTCGGTTTTTTTGCTTTAAGGTTGAGTCAACCATTTGGATTGAAAACGAGCTATTTTCAACGTTTTGCATCTGCATTGAAGTTATTGGTGTACTTCGCTTATGAAATGGTTATATCGGTTGCGAAAGTGGTGTGGGACGTCGTGACACCTACTCATTTGAGTCAGCCTGATATCGTTTATGTCCCTCTGGAGGTCGATTCTGATCTAGAAATCACATTACTGGCGAACATGGTTTCTTTAACACCGGGCACGCTTAGTTTGGATGTTACGGCTGATAAAAAGTATCTTATCGTTCATGCCATGTTTGCACCTGAACATGAAGAGGTTATTCGCGGAATTAAAGATGGGTTAGAGCATCGAATTTTGGAGGTGACGCGTGGATAGTTGGCTGCAAATAACGGTCACTTTTGCCTATTCTGGGCTACTACTCAGCTTTGTTATGGCTTTTGCTCGTTTAATTCTAGGACCAACGCTAGCTGATCGAGTTGTGGCGTTAGATCTGATTTCATTTATCACTATCGGATTTATTACGGTTTACACCTTAGACAGCGGTGAGGACGCTCTGTTAGATATCGCCATTACATTAGGTTTGGTTGCATTTCTCGGCACGATCGCATTTGCACGTTTGATCGTTAAAAGAAAGGAGAAAGAATAATGGACGTGTTGATTGGACTATTTTTATGCTTAGGAACATTGTTGACCTTGATTGCAAGTCTAGGTGTTCTGAGGCTTCCGGATTTGTATACCCGAATGCATGCAGCGACCAAAGCTGGGACCGTCGGAGTGAGCTGCTTGTTATTAGCGGTCGCTTTCTCACTCCCTGAAGTTACCGTGATCTCTCGGGTTATCGGTACGATGTTGTTTATCGTTCTCACTGCGCCAGTCGCCTCCCACCTGCTCGGCAGAGCAATGCGAGAGGTCGGATATAAGATTTGGCGCAATGATTAACCATTAGCGTCGAATAGGACTACGTCCTAGTTGAAATAAACTCGAAGCTGTATTGATGAAGTCGGAAGTAATTGACGGTATATTCAAATGCACGACCATCTTCTAGGTAACCAGTGGACTCAACTTTTAGAATAGGGGAAGCTTCTGATTCATTCAGGTATGAGGCCGTCCCTGCATCTAACAAGTACGGTTTGACAGACTGACTGCTTTTCGCAATTTTCAATCCTTTGCTATTTTCAATGTACTCATATTTAGAACCATTCATTATGGCTATGCTCAAGTCTGGAAATAACATTGCTGGCATATGAGTGACTTCGTAAATTTCAGGCTCATCATTAATACATCTGAGTCTATGTATTTCATATGTATCATCATTGGGCGAGAGATTTAACTGCTTAGCAACCTGCTCATTCGGCTTTTTAAGTTCGAACTTTATGACTTGAGAGCTAGGCGTTTTCCCCTGTTTACTGACTTCCTCGATAAAACCCAGCAAATGTAAGGCATCATGTTGGGCTTTTAGATCGTTTACATAAGTTCCACTACCTCTTGTCCGACTAATTAAATTATTGTCGACCAGAATTTGTAAGCTTTTTCTGATGGTTACGCGGCTTACGGAAAACTCTTCTTGCAAATCACTCTCTTTTGGAAGCATCGATTTCGGTTGTAGTTCCCCATCTTTGATCTTTTTTTCTAATCGTTCCGCAATGTCTATGTATTTGGGTTTCATAATACCTCGCTAAGTCTTGGATCATGATAGCAAGAATGTGATCTGAGATGTAGTTAATACTTTTCCTTAGGATCTTTGTGTGATTTTTATCTCGTATCTTTGTGCTTATACTTTAAATGTATCATAAAAGTATTAATACTTATTTTATACATTTTCAGGATAAACATTTGAGGTAGCGAAATGAAACGTCAAAAATTAACGATTGTTGGTGCTGGCAGTACATACACACTTGGTATGATGAACAGCCTTATTGCCGAAAAAGATAACTTTCCACTCGCAAAAGTCGTGTTTTACGACATAGATGAGAAACGCCAAGAATCGAATGCATTAGCTACTGAAATTCTATTGCGAGAACACTATCCAGAAGTTGAAGAGTTTGTTTATACAACGGATAAATCTGTCGCATTCGCAGATTCGGACTTTTTCTTTATCCAGATCCGCACTGGTGGGTTGGCCATGCGCGAGCGCGATGAACAAATCCCGCTATCCAACTCTTGTGTTGGGCAAGAGACATGTGGCGCGGGAGGAATGGCATATGGACTTCGCTCTATCGGCGACATGATCCAGCTAGTGAACGAGATCCGACAAACGTGTCCAGATGCGTGGATTCTTAATTACACCAACCCGGCGGCAATTGTCGCTGAAGCTTTAAATCGTGAATTTCCGCATGATAAGCGAATTCTAAATATCTGTGATATGCCAGCAGCGATTATGGTCAGCTATGCGCAATTGTTAGGATGTGAAATTTGGGACTTCGTTCCTGAATATTTTGGGCTTAATCACTATGGCTGGTTTACCAAAATTCGTAACAAACAGGGTGAAGACTTAACGGACAAAATTAAAAATATCATCCTAAAAGAAGGGATCAGTGCGGTTGATGCGGAAATAGCGGATGACCCATCGTGGCAAGCCACATTCAAAAACATGAGAACAATGCTTGCTGATAATCCAGAGTTTTTGCCGAATACGTATCTTCAATACTATTTGTACCCTGAAAAAATGGTGGCGAAAGAGGATATCAACAATACCCGCGCAAGGCAGGTAATTAACGGCCGTGAGAAACGAGTGTTCGAATTGAACGCAAGAATAATTGAAGCGGGCACCACGAAGCACGAAACACTGCATGCCGATATCCATGGTCGATACATGGTGAGAGTCGCGGCTTCGCTAGCCTACAACTTGAGCGATGTGTATCTCGTCATCGTACCGAATAATGGTGCTATTACAAATTTACAAAATGACGCCATGGTAGAAGTTCCAGCTGCGCTAACTAGTGATGGACCGAAAGCTTTTACTGTAGGAAAAATCCCAACCTTCCAAAAAGCCATGATTGAAAGCCAACTTGGTTACGAGAAATTAGTCGTGGATGCTTGGTACGAAGGAAGTCAGCAAAAGCTGATTAATGCACTCACACTTAACCGTACCGTGGTTAATGTGCCAAAAGCTAAAGAAATAACAAAACAATTACTAGAAGAAAATAAAGCCTACCTTCCTCAATTTTTTCAATAACAACTGGACGTTCGGGGCCTACTTGTAGGCTCCGTGAATGAAACAAGAGGTTTATATGAAAGACATTATTCAAAGGTTCGGGGCCGCGATGTTTGTACCCGTTCTATTATTTCCAGCAGCGGGCATGTTATTGGGTTTCTCTGTTGTGCTGTTAAATCAAGAAGTGTTTCCTTGGGCACTAGAGGGGAGTGCTTGGGTTAAAGTCTCGACGATCATTTTACAGGCATCTCTCGCTGTATTTAAAAATATGGCACTTATTTTTGCCGTTGGGTTACCTATCGCTTTAGCTAAAAAAGCATCTGGTCGCGCTGTACTTGCAACACTTGTTTCCTACATTACGTATAACTACGTTATTGGTGGAATCCTTCAATTTTGGGGGCCAGAACTGGGCGTTAACTATACGGAAGGTGAGCGAGGTTTGACTGAAGTTGGTGGCATTCTAACGCTTGATACCAACTTGCTAGGTGCGATTTTAATTGCAAGTCTCTCTGTTTGGGTTCACAACCGATTCTTTGATAAAAAGCTACCGGATTGGGCGGCTGTATTTGGCGGAACGCCATTGGTTGTGATCATTAGCTTCCCAATTATGGTCGTGATGGCAATTCTAACTTGTTTGACTTGGCCAAGTATTCAGCATGGTATTAACAATCTGCAATCATTTTTGGTTTCTGCTGGATCGTTAGGGGTATGGCTATTTACGTTTTTAGAGCGAATCATGATACCAACGGGGTTGCATCATTTCGTATATGGTCCCGTTTTTTATGGGCCTGTTGCAGTCGATGGCGGAACGGTTTCCTATTGGATTCAAAATATACAGACATTCGCCCAGAGCTCGGAAAGTTTAACGACACAATTTCCTCAGGGTGGTTTGATGTTGACGGGAATGGGTAAAGTGTTTGGTTGTACGGGTATCGCACTAGCACTCTATTCAGTTGCGAAAAAAGAAAATAAAAAGATGGTGATGGGGTTAGTGCTCGGAGCCGCAATCACAGCAATTCTTACAGGGATCACCGAACCAATAGAGTTTACATTCTTATTTATCGCACCTGCGCTGTTTGCTTTGCATGCGTTGTTATCTGCGACAATGGCAACGATCGCCTTTATGTTTGGTGTTTCCGGTAACTTTCAGACTGGCTTGATAGACTTCATTTTCCAAAACTGGTTGCCTTTGGCTGGTAACCATGCAGGAACATACGTGATTCAGATTATTATTGGTCTCATGTTTACTGGTGTTTACTTTGTTACGTTTCGCGCGCTTATTTTAAAATACAACATACTTACTCCGGGACGTGAAGGTGCAGATAGTAAGTTGTATTCCAAAGCTGACTACAAAGAAGCGAAAGCGGTCCATAACAGTAGCGCAAGTCCGTCACAAGCTAGTGCCTTTATTGAAGGTCTGGGTGGAAAAGAAAACATTGAATTGTTAACTAATTGCGCGACGCGTTTGCGTGTTAAAGTTAAAGATGTCTCTCTTGTAAAGGAGAACGCATTTTTCACACAGCACGGAGCGGTGAATATTGTTAGAAATCAAGAGAGCCTTCAAATCATCGTTGGTTTAACGGTGCCACAAGTTCGCGAAGATATGAGCCAACTGATAAAAGCTTAACCCCCACTAATGCTCCCGCTCATATGGCTCAAAGGTGAGATAGAATTATCTCACCTTTTTTGTGTACATGAAGCATATTTCGCTCAGTTTCCACGAAAGTGGGGAGGAGTTATCGAGCGAGCTAAAATATAGTTAGGTTATACCCGTCTGTATTGTTGGAAGACTTGTTGAGTCTCTAAGTGACAGTGGCACCACTTTCTATGTTGAACAGCGTTTTAATTTCTTCCAGCACTTCTGGGTTAGCAATAGCACCAATGTTTTTTACAGCTTGTCCGTTTACCAATTGTTTCACTGCTAGCTCAACCAATTTGCCTGAGCGCGTTTTAGGAATATCACTGATAGCAAAAATTTGTCGTGGGACATGGCGCGGTGAACATTTTGTTTTCAATGTTTGGCGAATTGAATCGGTGAGTTGTTGGGTTAACTCGACGTTGTGAGCGAGTTTTACTAGTAACCAGATTTCTTCAGACTGCTGGTTTAACTTGCCGACAGCGATGGAGTCTTCAACCTCGGGTAACGCGTTCACTTGTTGATAGATTTCAGCGGTACCGATTCGTACGCCGCCTGGATTTAAGGTTGCGTCACTACGGCCATAAAAAATAAAGCCGCCATGTTCGGTTTGCATCACATCGTCGCCATGGTGCCAGATATCGGTAAACTTGCTCCAATAAGCGTTGTGATAACGTTCGCCGTTGTCGTTCCAGAAGCCAATAGGGAAGTTAGGTAGTGAGTTATTACAAGTCAGTTCGCCACGTTTTTGCGTAATAGTATGTCCATCATCCTCTAGAACACGTGCGTCGATTCCCAGCCCTGCGCCTTGGCATTCACCTTTGTAAACTGGTGAGATTGGGTTTCCAAGTACAAAGCATCCGCAAATATCTGTGCCGCCAGCAATAGAAGCGAGATGCAAGTCCTGCTTGATGTGCTGATAGACATAATTAAATTGTTCTGGGTAAAGCACCGAACCAGTTGAGCACAGAGTTTTGAGTGACTTCAAGTTATGTTCTAGTTTTGGAGAGCAGTTCGCATGCTCCAGTGCCTCTAAGTATTTCGCTGAAGTACCAAACAGCGACACGTTATGTTCTTCTGCTAATCGCCATAAGATGGAGTGATCAGGATAAACCGGACTACCGTCGTAAATCACTAAGGTTGCTCCACTCGCAAGAGCGGAAACATGCCAGTTCCACATCATCCAACCACATGTTGTGTAGTAGAAAACCTTGTCTTGCGATTTGATGTCGCAATGCAGTTGATGTTCTTTGAGGTGATTGAGCAAGGTACCGCCTGCGGAATGGACAATACACTTAGGTTGACCTGTTGTACCAGAAGAATACAAAATGAATAACGGGTCATTAAACAGCGTTGGTTGATATTGAATTGATTGTGGAGAAAAGTGGTGAGTAATATCGGACCAAGAAACAAACTCAGAAGTGCTAGCACTCTCAGCGTTTTGTAAATATTCGATTTGGCATACGCTAATAGTAGTCTCTTCGGAGGCACTGCTTAACTTACTACTAAGAGTGGTGTTCTTGTCCGTCATATCGAAAGCTTTGCCTCCGAACTGGTAGCCATCACAGCAAAAAAGAACTTTCGGTTTGACCTGACCAAAACGCTCTACGACGCTATCGATACCAAAATCAGGAGAGGTTGAAGTCCAAATGGCACCAAGACTGGTGGTGGCCAGCATGGCAATAACGGTTTCAGGAAGGTAGGGCAAATAACCCGCAACGACATCGCCTTTACCGACACCACAATTGAGTAGCCATTGTTGAATGGCAGAAACTTGTTCAAGCAACTGTTTACCGGTGAGTTGTCGGTGTTCACCGCTTTCATTGCTAAAAACAATAAACTCACGCTCTGGTGATTGTTCAGCCTGAGATAGGAGGTTCTCTGCGTAGTTCAGCGTGGCGTCAGCAAACCATACTGTGTCTCTATTTACATGATGATGATTAGAACCTGTTAGTGTCCATTTGGGACTGCCAAGGCTCTTGATTTGTGAACCCATATCTCCGATTACGTTGCAAAACTGCCAAGTATGTCGCCAAAATTCATCATTGTGCTCAATGGACCACTGGTGTAGAGACGTGTAATTGTTGATTACGGCACCTTCGGCTTTGTCTTTATTAACCTTTTCAATGAACCGTAATAAGTTGCTATTGCTGACGCGCTCAGCAGATGGTGACCAAATAGGTGCAGAATTTGGCATAGGTCCCTCTAATTTCAATTCTTTTGAATATGACCAAAAACAAAATAAAGGGGCGAACATAGCAGTGTTCGCCCCTTATCTGATCGTTTAAAGTTGTTCGGCAAGCTGAGGTAGTACCTCAAATAAATCACCAACCAATCCATAGTCAGCAACTTCAAAGATAGGAGATTCTGGATCTTTGTTGATCGCGACAATCACTTTGGATTCCTTCATTCCTGCAAGATGCTGGATGGCACCGGAAATCCCAACCGCTATATAAAGCTTAGGTGCAACGATTTTACCGGTTTGACCCACTTGTAAGTCGTTGGCAACAAACCCGGCATCAACTGCCGCACGAGAAGCGCCAATGGCAGCACCTAGTTTATCGGCAACTTGTTCGATCAACGCGAAGTTCTCTTTGCTACCGACTCCGCGTCCACCTGACACAACCACCTCTGCCGCGCTTAATTCAGGGCGCTCTGACACGGTTTTATCGGCAGAAACCAATTCAACCATTGGAGCTGAGATAGTGACCTGCTGATGCTTAATATCAGCTTGGTTGTGACAAGTAACCGGCTCAAACGCAGACGCGCGCACGGTGATGACGCGAACCTTGTCGCTGGTGGTCACTTTGGCAAATGCGTTTCCTGCGTAAATAGGGCGGATAAAAGTGTTTTCATCGATAACTTGGACAATATCGGAAATTTGCCCAACGCCGAACTTCGCTGCTACTCGCGGTGCAAGATCTTTCCCTTTTGATGATGAGCTAGCCCAGATTGCGTCAAAACCTTCAGCAACACTCACTACAATAGGTGCGATACTCTCGGCAAATTGATGCTTAAGTTGCTCATCATCGACACAAATTACGTTTGATATACCATCAACGCGACAAGCTTGTTGAGCGACTTCTTCACACTGGTGGCCCACAACGATCAAAACATTGTCTTGGCTGACTTGTTTTGCTGCATTAACCACTTTGAGTGTGTCCGCATGCAATTGGTTATTGTCATGTTCTGCTATGATTAAGTTCTTCATGAAATCACCTTCGCTTCGTTACGCAGCTTATCGAGAAGCTCTGAGACAGATTCAACCTTGATGCCACCTTTTCTTTGCGCTGGCGGTGTGACTTCTTGGATGGTTTGGCTAAATACCACTTCAACACCCAGACTGTCAGGTGTGATTGTATCTAACGGCTTGCGCTTAGCTTTCATGATATTAGGCAAAGAGGCAAAACGCGGTTCATTCAGGCGTAAGTCAGTACTGATCACCGCAGGTAAGTTCATCGCGACCGTCATCAAGCCGCCGTCCACTTCTCTCACGACCTGAACTTTTTGATCTTCTATCTTCACGTCGGAAGCGAAAGTTGCTTGAGGCCAGTCAAGTAGGGCGGCCAGCATCTGAGCCACTTGGTTGTTGTCCGTATCAATGGATTGTTTACCCGTAATCACAAGCTGTGCTTGTTCTTGCTCAACCAGAGCTTTGAGCAGCTTAGCGACAACTAATGGCTCTATTTTGTCTTCAGTATCGACATGAATAGCACGATCGGCACCTAATGCAAGCGCGGTACGTAGTTGCTCCTGACACTGGCTACCGCCGGCACTGACAACGATGACTTCATCTGCAATACCTTGCTCCTTTAGTCGTACGGCTTCTTCAACGGCTATTTCGCAAAATGGATTAATCGTCATCTTGACGTTATTGGTTTCAACATCGCTATGGTCCGCTTTCACGCGAACTTTAACGTAGGGATCAATGACCCTTTTTATTGGCACTAGTATTTTCACGTTAGATTCCTTTTACAGTGAAGACTATGTGTTTACAGTGAAGACGATGTGATGACGTCTTTAAAATGATGTTAATTTACCTTTACGTTTGCGTCAACTTTAAATATATTGTTGATTAACAAGTTGGCAACATGCAAAGAAAAAGGAATGCAATCATGGAAAGAGACTGCATGGAATTTGATGTTCTGATTGTAGGCGCAGGTCCCGCAGGCTTGTCTGCGGCATGTCGAATCAAACAATTAGCAGTAGAAAAAGAACAAGACCTCTCTGTTTGCGTGGTAGAAAAAGGTTCTGAAGTTGGAGCGCATATTTTATCGGGCGCGGTGTTTGAAACGCGAAGTTTGGATGAGCTTTTTCCCGACTGGCAAGAGAAAGGCGCTCCGCTCAATACCAAAGTAAACCAAGATAAAACCTACTATCTAGGCAATGAAATCAATGGTCATGAACTGCCTTCTTGGGCGGTGCCTAATACGTTACATAACAAAGGTAATTACATCATAAGTTTGGGCAGTCTATGCCGATGGATGGCGTTGCAGGCTGAGAACTTGGGGGTGGAGGTCTACCCAGGTTTTACCGCCAGTCAAGCGATCATCGATGAAGATAGTCGTGTTTGTGGCGTGATCACGGGCGATATGGGATTAGATAAAAATGGTGAACAAAAAGGAAATTTCGAACCTGGTATTGAACTGCGAGCGAAGTTTACTTTATTTGCTGAAGGCGCACGGGGGCATATTGGTAAGCAGTTGATTAACCGATTTAATCTTGCTGAAGAGAAAACGCCTCAACACTACGCTATCGGTTTTAAAGAGCTGTGGGAAATCCCATCAGAGCAGCATCAGCAAGGTTTAGTAGTGCACGGATTAGGTTGGCCGTTATCAAATGAAGCTACAGGTGGCAGTTATCTCTACCATTTAGAGGGAAACCAAGTTGCCGTCGGGTTGATTGTTGACTTGAATTATAAGAATCCGCACTTGAGTCCATTTGATGAGTTTCAACGTTTTAAACACCACCCGTTGATTGAGCAATACCTCAAAAATGGGAAGCGTATTAGCTATGGCGCGAGAGCGATTACCAAGGGCGGCTTTCATTCGCTTCCCACGCAGCAGTTTGCTGGTGGCTTGTTAATTGGCTGTGATGCAGGAACACTTAACGGCGCTAAAATCAAAGGCACACACACCGCAATAAAATCTGGCATGCTTGCCGCTGAAGCAGTATGTGAAGCCCTTGAGAGTCAGTCAGTTACTGCTGATTATCAAAAGCATTTCAAACATTCTTGGCTGTATGAAGAGCTTTATCAAGCACGTAACTTCTCAAGTGGCATTCACCGCTTTGGATCGTGGCTGGGCGGTGGTTTAGCGCTGCTGGAACATAACGTATTAAAAGGCAAAGCTAAGTGGCATATCCGCTGTGATAAGCCTGATCATCAGTCTCTGTTATTGGCGGAAAGCAGCAATGAAATTGTCTATCCGAAGCCTGATGGCGTGTTAAGTTTCGATCGCCTCTCTTCTGTTTATCTATCCAATATCTTCCATGAGGAAGATCAACCATGCCACTTACGTTTGGCGAACCAGCGGATCCCTATTGAGCAGAACCTTGAATTATATGCAGAGCCAGCACAGCGCTATTGTCCGGCTGGCGTGTATGAAATTGTACAGGGGGAGCAGCAGCCAGAGCTGCAAATAAATGCGGCCAACTGTATCCACTGTAAGACCTGCGACATCAAAGATCCAAGTCAAAATATTACCTGGACTCCGCCAGAAGGTGGTGGTGGTCCGAACTATCCAAATATGTAAGCGTTTGAGAATAATTTTTATTAACAATTTATTTACTTAAAGTTTGCGTTAGTTCAAATCTTTCTCGATGAACTCGATTGCAACTTAATCTTTCAGGCACTATTCTGATTTTAAATTGACGTTTACGTAAACTGAATACAAAGTTGATGCATAGGTGTAAAAGCGGTTACCAGTATCAAAGTTAGGTTTGATCAAATAGTGCTCAATGGAACGCACTTAAAATAACGAAAGGGAGATCAACTATGGTATCGGAATCGCCTCTGTTGCAGGTAAACGATATTTCATTGGCTTTTGGTGGGGTGAAAGCTTTGACTGACGTGAGCTTCCATGTGAATGAAAAGGAAATCTTTTCAATCATTGGTCCAAACGGTGCAGGTAAAACCTCAATGCTCAATTGCATCTCTGGTCGATACACACCAAACAAAGGCTCTGTAATCTTCGCTGGAGATGATGTAACTAAACGGACACCTAGTCAACGAGCTGAGCTAGGGTTGGGAAGAACCTTCCAAAACTTAGCGCTCTTTTCTCATATGTCGGTACTGGACAACATCATGGTTGGCCGACACCACCTACTGAAAAATAACTTCGTCACGGGGCCACTCTATTGGTTCTCCAATGCGCAGAAAGAGGAGATGGCGCACCGCAAATATGTGGAAGACGTGATCGATTTTCTAGAAATCCAGCACATCCGAAAAGCGACTGCAGGCACGCTATCTTACGGCTTACGTAAGCGTGTAGAGCTTGCTCGTGCCATTGCCTTAAAACCTAAGTTATTGCTGCTTGATGAACCAATGGCAGGAATGAACTTGGAAGAAAAGGAAGACATGGCACGTTACATCATGGATCTGAATGAAGAATTAGATATCACGATCATCATGATTGAGCACGACATGGGCGTGGTCATGGACATCTCTAATCGCGTTTTGGTTTTGGACTTCGGGAAACACATTGCTACAGGTGAGCCTGAAGAAGTGATGGCCAACCCACATGTGAAACAAGCGTACTTAGGCGAAGAGCTACCGACATTAGAGGAGAGTGCATAATGGCACAGCAACATAATGATTGGGCAGATATAACCCGCTTAGATACCTTTCCAAAAGTGTTGCAACACAATGCCAAGAACTGGCCTGAACAAGTCGCAATGCGTGAAAAGGAGTTTGGTATTTGGCGAGAGTTCACTTGGAAAGATTATGAAAACCGCGTCAAGTGGATGGCACTGGCACTACAAGATTTAGGTATTGGCGAACAAGATGTCGTTGGTTTGCTAGGTGATAACCGCCCGGAATGGGTATGGGGCGAGTTGGCCGCACATGCGATCAAAGGTTTCTCGCTGGGCATCTATCAAGATTCCATGCACGAAGAAGTGGCGTACCTCATCAACTATGCCAAAGCAAAAGTCGTGATTGCCGAAGATGAAGAGCAATGCGACAAGCTGCTTGAGCTTGGTGATGAAATTCCTAGCGTTGAATACATTATTTACTGCGATCCTCGTGGAATGCGTAAATACGATGATCCAAGATTGATTGATGTTGAACAGGTCTACAAAAAAGGTCAGCTGATTGATAAAGCGGACCCAGACAAATATCTCAATATGGTTGTTGAAACCAAAGGCAGCGATCTTTCAATTCTTTGTACAACGTCGGGTACGACTTCTAAACCAAAATTGGCTCAGCTACACAGTGGCACGTTCTTGGATCACTGTGCGGCTTACTTGCGTGCAGACCCTCGTTCCCCAGGCGACAACTACGTTTCTGTTCTGCCTTTGCCTTGGATTATGGAGCAGGTTTACGTGGTTGGTCAGGCGTTGATTTCTCGTCAAATCGTTAACTTTGTGGAAGAACAAGAAACCATGATGTCCGACTTGCGTGAAATCGGTCCAAACTTTGTGCTGTTAGCGCCACGTGTGTGGGAAAACATTGTGGCAGACGTGTCTGCACGAATGATGGATTCGACACCGTTTAAGCAAAAGATGTACAAACTGGGCATGAGCTTAGCCAACAAAGCGTTAGAGCAGGGCAAACGTTCTAAACTCGCCGAATGGATTCTTTTGCGTGCTTTGCGAGACCGTTTAGGCTTTTCGAACCTAACATCTGCTGCAACGGGCGGGGCGGCGATGGGGCCTGACACTTTCCGTTACCTACAAGCTATTGGTGTGCCACTTAAGCAGCTTTATGGTCAAACCGAAATGTGTGGTGCGTACACCGTCCACCAAGCCGATGACGTGGACTATGATTCGGTCGGCGTTGCGTTTGATAATGCAGAAGTGAAAGTCATCAACCCAGACAGCAATGGCGTTGGTGAAATCATCGCGAAAAGTACAGGCATGTTTACTGGCTACTTAAACAACCAAGCAGCATATGATGAAGATGTTCAAGATGGTTGGATGCACACAGGCGATGCGGGTTATTTTAAAGATTCCGGTCACTTGGTGGTGATTGATCGTCTGAAAGATATGTCGGAAACCAGCCACGGCGACCGCTACTCTCCGCAGTTCATTGAAAACAAACTCAAGTTCTCGCCGTTTATTGCAGAAGCCGTGGTGGTAGGTAAAGGTCGACCTTGGCTGTCTGCCATCATCTGTATTCGCTATGCGATCGTCGCGAAGTGGGCAGAGCAACGCGGCTTGGCATTTACCAACTACACCAACTTATCTGCTCAACCAGAAGTGTACCAAGCGATTCGTGAAGAAGTTCAAAAAGTGAACGAATCCCTACCGGATGCACAGAAGATCAGCAAATTCATTCTACTTTACAAAGAGCTGGATGCCGACGATGGAGAGCTAACTCGCACACGTAAAGTACGCCGTGGTGTGGTTGCAGAGAAATACGGAGACATCATCGAAACCATCTACAGCGACGATCCAAAAGTCGATGTCGATACAGTGATCACTTATCAAGATGGCACCAAAACACGCATTCAAACGTCGCTAGTTATTGAAACGCTTATTGAGCATGAGCCAACACTAGTGGATAGCGAACAACGGAGGATCGCATAGTGAATACGGATTTATTACTGCAACTCGTCATTAATGGCGTGATCGTTGGCATGTTGTATGGCGTTGTCGCCATGTGCTTTGTATTGATCTACAAATCGACCCAGGTGGTCAACTTTGCTCAGGGGGAGTTCTTGTTGATTGGCGCATGGGTATGTTGGGCGGCATTGGTACACCTACAGTTACCGTTTTTTATCGGCTTTTTACTCACGCTCGCGTTCATGATGATTTTTGGTATCGCCGTGCAAACCATTGTGCTCAGACCGTTGATTGGTGAACCGATTATCTCTGTGATCATGGTGACTATCGGTCTATCGATGTTTTTCCAAGCGCTGATGAAGTGGATATTCGGTGTCTCTGCTGTGTCGTACCCGCAAGTGTTCGAAACCAACGTGGTAAATATCGGAGGTTTGAATGTTGAGTTTGCTTACATTCTGAGCTTGATCTTCTCAATGCTCATCATGGGCGCGTTCTACTGGTTCTTCAAATTCAGCAAAATGGGTCTGGCAATGCGCGCAACGGCATTCAACCAGCAAGTAGCCCAGAGTCTTGGCATTTCCATCAAGAAAGTGTTCGCCATCAGTTGGGCCATTTCGGCAATGGTATCTGCAACAGCAGGGATTGTTATCGGTATCGTTAACGGCGTATCTGACGCGCTATCCATTATTGGTATCAAAGTTTTCCCAGCCGTTATTTTAGGTGGCTTAGATTCGGTAGTCGGCGCAATTGTCGGTGGTATTACCATCGGGGTGCTAGAAAACTTGGCTGAGTTTTTTGATAGCCAATACCTGCAAGTGGGTAACTTATACAACATCGCACCATTCTATGTGCTGTTAATCATTCTTGCCTTCAAGCCATATGGCCTGTTTGGTACCAAAGATATTGAGCGTATTTAAGGAGAAATAACATGGCTCAACTTAGCATGCGCCCATGTGGGGATTTTCGAACCACATATAAAAGCGATACGCCAATTTTTGAAACCAAAACCATCAGAAGCCTTGCGATTGCAGGTGTCATCGCCATGCTGGCAGCACCGCTGGTCTTGGATATTTACTTCCTAAACCTGTTTATTCAGATTGCATACCTCGGTATCGCGGCATTGGGCTTAAACATTCTGGTTGGTTTTACCGGACAAATCTCGCTAGGTCACGGTGCGTTCTTTGGCTTTGGCGCCTTTGCATCGGCTTGGCTAAATAACCAGTTTAACATTCCAGTCGTGTTTGCGATTCCGCTTGCGGGTTACTTAACCATGATTGTGGGGATGCTGTTTGGTCTGCCAGCGGCTCGAATTAAAGGTTTATATCTAGCTATCGCAACGTTGGCGGCGCAGTTTATTCTAGAGGACTTCTTTGCTCGCGCAGATTGGTTCAGTGGCGGCTCATACGGTGCAAGCGCGAACCCAATTAATTTGTTTGGCTTTGAGTTTACGACCGACGAAAGCTTCTTCTACATCGCTCTGTTTGCGCTGATCTTCATGTATATGTGGGCATCAAACTTAATCCGTTCTCGTGACGGTCGCGCGTTTGTCTCAGTACGAGATCACTATCTGTCAGCAGAGATCATGGGCATCAACCTAACCAAGTATCGTCTGCTCTCATTTGGAGTGTGTGCATTCTATGCAGGCATCGGGGGCGCACTCTACGGACATTATCTAGGGTTTGTATCAGCAGAAGGCTTCACCATCATGATGTCTATCCAGTTTTTGGCCATGATCATCATTGGTGGCTTAGGCTCAGTCAAAGGTACGCTGATGGGGACGATATTTATCGTACTGCTGCCTGAAGTTTTAGAGTTTGGCGTAACGGGGCTTTCAGCGTTTGGTGATACCACCGCTTTCACTGATGGTCTGGCTTACTTCAAAGAGATGGCGATTGGTTTAGTCATCATGCTGTTCCTCATTTTCGAACCTCAAGGATTATCGCATCGCTGGCAACAGATTCGAGCATATTGGAAACACTATCCGTTCTCATATTAACGTGGAATTAAGTGGAATATACCTCAATAACAAGGACAACGAGTTATGAACAAAGGACATTTAGCGACAACGTTGGTGCTATCTTCGGCACTGTTTACTACCGCCACTTGGGCAAAAGACTCTGTATTTGTCGGGCAATTAGTCGACTTTTCTGGACCAACAGCCTATGTGAGCAAGCCCTATGGTTCTGGCGTACGAGACGCATTGCGTTGGATTAACCAAAACGGTGGCATTAACGGTACCGAGCTCGAATTTGAAACAGTAGACATGGCGTATAAAGTGCCAGTAGCGATTTCCAACTACAAACGTTGGGTGGCGCGTAAAGACATGGTTGCGCTACAAGGTTGGGGCACGGCAGATACCGAAGCACTTATTTCGTTTGTTACCAAAGACAAAGTGCCGGTGTTCTCTGCTTCTTACTCTGGTCACTTAACTGACCCAACTGGCAAAAACCCAAAAACCGCGAAACCAGCGCCTTATAATTTCTTTTATGGTGCGTCGTACTCAGATGCGTGCCGTGCGCTAGTTAAGTGGGCGAAAGAAGATTGGGAATCTAAGGGCAATCAAGGTGCGCCGAAATTTACGCACATTGGCGATAACCATCCATTCCCGAATGCGCCAAAAGAAGCGTGTGCAGAGTACGCCAAAGAACTTGGTTTTGATGTGCAAAACCCAGTCGTTGTGTCACTAAAACCAGGGGACTTCAAAGCGCAATGTTTGTCGCTGAAAGAGTCAGGCACCAACTACGGTTACATTGCTAATATCGGTAGCTCGGTTATCTCACTAGTGAAGTCTTGTAACACGGTTGGGACAGAGTTCCAGTACATGGCAAACATTTGGGGCGGCGATAAGCCAGTGCTTGAAGCAGCAGGCGATGGCCTTAAAGATTACGTTTTCCCAGGTATGACAGCGTTTTGGGGAGATGATAATGAAGGCATGAAACTGGTCCGTGAGATTTCTAAGCAGTCTGAATCAGAGCCGGGCGAATTCAGAACTCACCATTACATTCGCGGTATTTGTTCTGCGTTCTATATGAAAGAAGCAATGGAGTGGGCGAAAGACAACGGTGGTATCACAGGTGAAAACATCAAGAAGGGCATGTATGTCCATGACAACTGGGTACCACAAGGCTTAGAAGGTGTTTGTGTCCCTGCGAACTGGAAACCGGAAGATCACCGAGGCACAACAACCGTGAACGTCTTTATGGGCAACAACGATGGCGGCGCAGTTGATATTAAGAAAGTATCTCAGGTGACATTGTCACGTCGTGACGATTGGCTAGGTTACTAATCTACGACTTATTAATAACAAAGCTTACTGAAAATAAGGATGGGTGAGAGAACACTCTCACCCTAGCAAGGAGTAGCTTGATGGCTGAATTAGCAACGAATATCGAACCGGCAGAAATACTGCTTTCAGTGAACAACATTGAAGTCGTCTACGACGAAGTAATACTAGTACTTCGCGGTGTGAGTTTAGAAGTTCCAAAAGGGCAGATTGTGACCTTACTGGGCGCCAACGGTGCGGGTAAATCCACAACGTTGAAAGCCATTTCTGGTTTATTGAAAACCGAAGATGGTGAAGTGACGCGCGGCGAAATCAACTTCATGGGCGAGCGTATAGACAACAAAAGCCCGGAAGAGATCGTCCGTTCGGGCATCTTCCAAGTTATGGAAGGGCGCCGAATTGTTGAAGATATGACGGTAATAGAAAATCTTCGCTTAGGCGCTTATACACGCTCTGACAACGAAGTTGAACAAGACATCGAAATGGTGTTTGACTATTTCCCGCGACTCAAAGAGCGCACTGGCCTGGCGGGCTATTTGTCTGGCGGTGAGCAACAAATGTTAGCGATTGGCCGAGCGTTAATGGCTCGACCGAAGATGATTTTGTTGGACGAACCGTCTATGGGGCTTTCTCCACTGCTAGTTAAAGAAGTATTCAGCATTATTAACAAGATCAACAAAGAGCAAGGTATTACCATGCTTTTGGTTGAACAGAATGCCAACTTCGCTCTTCAAGCGGCCGATTACGGTTACATCATGGAATCAGGCAAAATCGTACTAGATGGCAGCAAGCACGAATTGCTAAACAATGAAGACGTAAAAGAATTCTACCTTGGCGGCGGCGATGAAGATCGCAAGAGCTTTAAGAATCTGAAATCTTACAAACGTCGTAAGCGTTGGTTGTAAGGAGCAAGGATGAACGAACTATTTGATGCGAAAGAATCGTTGTCTCTACAGGCGCGAGAAGAGTCGCTGTTTCAACGTTTGCCAGCACTGATTGAGAATTCGAAAGCCAATAGCGAACATTACGCAGCGCATTTTTCTGAGTTAGATCCTACATTGGCAAACAATCGTGAAGGGCTTGCTCAGTTCCCGATTACACGTAAGTTCAATGTACCTAATCAGCAGCAACTTAAACCGCCGTTTGGTGGCTTAAATAGCGTTGCCATTGGTCAAATGGCGCGTGTTTTTCAGTCTCCTGGGCCTTTATATGAGGCTCAAACGGATGAGGCCGATTTCTGGCGTATGGGGCGTGCGTTTCACGCAGCAGGGTTCTGTGCGGGTGATTTAGTGCATAACACGCTCTCTTACCATTTCTCTCCTGGCGGATTTATTATGGATGGTGGCGCAAGGGCTTGTGGCTGTGCGGTATTTCCGGCTGGAGTAGGCAATACCGAAGCGCAAATAGAGGCAATTAAACAGCTTCAACCTAATGGTTACACTGGCACACCTTCGTATTTGCTGACGTTGCTACAAAAGTACCAAGAGAAATACGATGAGCTGCCTAGCTTTGAGAAAGCTCTGGTCTCTGGTGAAGCGGTTACAGCAGACATGCAACAGATGTTTGAGGACAAAGGCATTGCAGTCTTTCAAGCCTACGCAAGCGCAGAACTTGGTTTGATTGCTTATCAAGTGTCTGGTGAACAAGGATTAGTGATTGCCGAAGATATTATTGTTGAAATCGTTGATCCTGATGGTGTTCCTGTACAACCGGGAGAAGTCGGTGAAGTCGTTGTAACGTCGCTCGATGAGAAGTTCCCGCTGATTCGCTACGCAACGGGAGATTTATCGGCATACCTAGAAACGGGCTCGGATTCGCTACGCACGAATGCACGAATTAAGGGCTGGATGGGACGAGCAGACTCCGCGGTGAAAGTAAAAGGGCTGTTTGTTTATCCGCATCAAATCCAAGAAGTCTGTCGTCGCCACGATATTAAAGGCTCCTTGAAAATTGAGCGCGATGGCTTCAACGATGCCATTACTTTCTGTTGTCATGATGTGCATGTATCAGCAGAGGACATTCAAGCAACACTCCAGTCTGTCACTAAACTGAAAGGCAATGTCCAGTTTGTACCGAACCAAGCGGAGCAGCCGTTAATCAATGATCTTCGCAGTTAACTCATTGGTGGCATAAGTGCAGTAGAAAGTGGTTGTCATAAAAAACTAACAACGTCAGACAAAAGGCTAGAAAAGGGATACCACATTGCGCTGCGTATCCCTTGATTTTTTACTACCGCAATCAGGGAGCGGGTAAATGAAACAGGCACCAATGATTAACACACAATTCTGGGATGATTTGTTTATCCGAGGCACTATGCCTTGGGATGCCCAATCGACACCTCAAGAACTCAAGGATTATCTCGACAATTCACTTCATGTAGGCCAGTCAGTGTTTATTCCTGGGTGTGGTGCCGCTTATGAACTGAGAACTTTTATTCAATATGGGCATGACGTGATCGCGATGGATTACAGCCAAGAAGCGGTAAAAATGGCGCAATCAACGTTAGGTAACTACAAAGATAAAGTCGTATTGGGTGATGTATTTAATGCCGATTTTTCTCAATCGTTTGATGTCATTTACGAGCGGGCCTTTCTCGCAGCACTACCGAGAAACATGTGGTCAGAATATTTCTCTATGGTGGATAAATTATTGCCAAGCGGAGGTTTTCTAATTGGTTTTTTCGTCATTGATGATAATTACCTATCACGCTTTCCTCCATTTTGTTTGCGAAGTGGGGAGTTGGAGGGTTATCTAGAACCGGCGTTTAAGCTTGTGGAATCCTCAGTGGTGGCAAACAGTGTTGAGGTTTTTAAAGGCAGAGAACAATGGATGGTGTGGCAGAAACGTTAGTCGTCACTGAGACTTCTTTAGAAAGTATTCGCGGAAACTGTCTGGTTCTTTTTTAATCGCTGAAAAGTAAGTCACAAATGTATGATATTTGGTCGATGCCATGAGCCAGAGAGCGATAATAGGAAAAAGTACAAAACTAACAAAAAAAAGTTTATGTTCATCTTCAAGAAGGAATAGGCCAAGAGCGTAAACAAGGAACTGAAAGTAAATATTGATTAAGTTGATTTCTGCCGCTTTAGGTTTGCCTCTAACAATCATCATGTTTGGGATAACAAGCAGTAGAGTCATGACCCCAGCAAAAGAAAAGTTTAGAGCCAAGAAAGTATCAGTAGTTAAGTGCTCAGACGACTGGTCAATCAATATTGCCAGCAACGTTACTGCCATGCCGCCTCCCATCATAATCAAGGTAATGACTGCCACGCCAACAAGAAAAACCCAAATAGAAAGGTAATGGTTGTCAAAAAACTCTTCTGCCTTCAATCTTTTAAACCTCATCGATACATACTGTGAAATAACAGAGGTTACTTCACTCTATTCCTGTTGAGGGGATACTCACACAGAAAGAATACGTATGTAAAATATCAATAAGCGTTAGTTTTAAAGGCGGGAGTTACCCCCATAATAGGTCGAAAGGTATTTCAGAATGGCTTCGCGATTATCACCCGGCAGTTCATCCATCCCTTGCTCTTCAATCATCCAGTCTAAGGTTTCATCTCATCGTTGGCGGCTTAGTCATTGTTGTGTGACCATGTGTAACGAATGACAGGCTGAGCAGACTGCCGCGACGAGTTCCATATTCTCTCCTGGCGCTAATATCCCATCACCAGCTGATTTGACCTCCATTTCAGATGAAGCAGTATTCCAATCTGGTGGCGTGTAGGGTTTTGGGTTGCTAGCCATGCAATGATTGCGGCTCGCGCACCCGGGTCTTTTACGCCGGGAAAGACCATGTTTGTGCCCGGAGCAAACTCCGGTGGTGACGCCAAAAAAAGCATCCAGTTTTTCTGCGTCCCATTGACCTTGATGCTGTTTGATGGCTTCGCTGTAATTGAAGCCTGTAAAGCCGGCAATATCACGCTCTGCTAAGCCCCAAAGAGGCAGCCCCACAAGCACTTCCTCCATTTTTCAAACTGGTGACAAGCTTTACACACCATCGCTTGCTGTTCGCCTGCGGCTATCAACTCGTCATTGTTTGCTAAGGCTGAGTAACTTAACAGCGCGAGAAAAGTAAACGAGAGCGGGAAAACCCGCTTATTTAAGGATGTTGCTTTCACTGTTATTCCCCCTTCATGTTTAACCCTTAACAATCAGCGCGATTCGGTGGAAGGTGTTGTTGAGGTAACCTTTCGGGTTCCATGTGATAGCAAAAGGTTGGCCCACCTCTTGGTCATCAGTCGCCTTTGCCCCAACTTCGTAGTAGCCCGCTTGGGGGAATGTCACTTTGGCGTTGAACGTCTGCCAAGCGCTGTCATTGGCTGGGGCTGCGAGTTCGGCATCCATCCATGTTGCGCCAAAATCAATCCTTTCTCGCTGCACTACCGAGAGACCAGTGGCCAGATTACTTTGCTATGGTGGATAAATTGCTGACAAGAGACGGTTTGTTAATTGGTTGTTTCGTTATAGATGATGATTACCACTCTCGCTTCCCTCCATTTTGTTTGCGAAGTGGGGAGTTGGAGGGTTATCTAGAACCGACGTTTAAGCTTGTGGAATCCTCAGTGGTGGCAAACAGTGTTGAGGTTTTTAAAGGTAGGAGCGCTGGATGGTGTGGCAGAAAAGTTGCCGTATTTAAACGCTATGGCATCAAATAATGAATACAAAATCAGCGTCACATAATGCATCTTTTAAAGACAATTATTCTTGTGGTAACGATAAGTGTTGTGAATTGGCGAAGTTGTGAGAAGTGTAGATCATGTCCTTTGAAAACATAAGGATATATAATATGGACAAATCATTTTCTCTCATCGATAAGCCTACCTTCTTAGGCTCACTCTTTCTTTTACTCAGCGTCGTTATACCCTTAATTTTATTTCCCGCACAAGGTGCGGATTGGATAGCTTCGGCCAAATTTTTCATGACCGATAAGCTTGGTGTGTTATACCTCGCACTGGGTATCGCAGCAATGTGTTTTATGATTTACACCGTGTTCAGCGATCTTGGCCAAATCAAACTTGGTGAAGCCGACGAGCAACCAGAATTTGGTAACGCCTCATGGGCTGCAATGCTATTTTGTGGAGGTATTGGCGCAAGTATTCTGTATTGGGGGTGTATCGAGTGGGCATACTACTATCAATCACCACCATTTCAGTTGGAAGCAGGCAGTGAAGAAGCCATTCGCTGGGCCGCGACTTATGGTCTGTTTCACTGGGGACCGATTGCTTGGTCAATTTACCTTATTCCTGCTCTGCCTATCGCTTACTTCTTTTATGTACGCAAACAACCTGTTTTGAAAATCTCTAGTGCGTTAATGCCTGTATTAGGAGAAAAGCGTGCAAACGGTGGTATTGGCAAGTTTATTGATGTGTTGTTTATTTTTGGTATGTTGGGTGGCGCGGCGACTACGCTTGGCTTAGCAGCGCCTCTTATCAATGGTGGTCTACATCATATCTTCGGTCTTCCAAACAATACCTTCAGCCAAGTGGCTGTATTACTTCTCTGTACTGCTATTTTTGGTTACTCCGCGTATGCAGGGCTTGAGAAGGGGATCAAATTCCTTAGTAACATTAACTTCTGGGGTGCGATGGGCTTGTTACTCTTTATACTTGCCGTTGGGCCAACCGTGTTCATGTTAGAAACGGGCTTAGATTCAATTGGTCGTATGTTGTCTAACTTCTTTGTTATGGCTACCTGGGCGGAGCCGTTTGGTGGTTATGGTGAGTTTACAGATACACACTTCCCGCAAGACTGGACTATTTTCTACTGGGCATGGTGGTTGGTCTTTGCTCCTTGTATGGGATTGTTTGTTGCGCGTATCTCGCGTGGAAGAACGATCAAACAGATGGTCGTAGGTTCTATATTTTACGGTTCTTTAGGTTGTTTCTTATTCTTCATTGTTTTAGGTAACTATGGTTTATCGTTGCAATTGACGGGTGAGCTTGATGTCATTGCAATCCTCAACGAATCAGGCGCGCCAGCGGCTATTTTTGCAACGTTAGACACATTACCGTTAGGGCCAATCGTTATTGGTGTTTTTACACTATTGTGTATCATTTTTACGGCGACTTCGTTTGACTCTATCTCGTACATTCTTGCGTCTGTGGTTCAAAATGATGTGACGGAAGAACCGATGCGCTGGAACCGTTTGTTCTGGGCGTTTACTTTGTCTTTTCTGCCAACCGTCCTAATGTTCATGGGAGGTTTATCGACATTACAAACCGCTGCGATCGTAGGAGGTTTACCGTTGTTAGTTATCTCGGTGATGTTGATGGTGTCCTTTGTCCGCGCGGCGAGCCTAGATATTAAACATCAAGCAGAATACGAAGAGCCAACCATTAACATTGAAGAACTGCCGGAAATTGACCCTTGGTCAACAGAGGGAATGGCTTTGGCGAAATTTGAGCGCTTTAAAGACTTAGCTCAACAGGCGGCTGAAGAAGAGCGCGAAGCAATGGCGGCCCTGATGAGCATGCGTAAGAGAATTCGCGCATTTGCCTTAGAACACAGCTGTGAATCTGGGGTTTCGGACCATCATTTACCAGAAGATATGCAAACAGAGCTACAGCAACTAACCGAAGCGCTTGAGTTGGCTCAACAGAAGAAACAAGAACTGTCTGCGCAAGCCCAAGAATCTCGAATGGAATTTAATCATGTGTTATTAGGCGGCGCGTCGGCAGGTTTAGCAACGTCGCAGGCTTAAGAATAGACACACAAGAGCCGAGTACAAACTCGGCTCTTTTTTTTGCGTGGATACCTTACAGTTAAAAATTCTGCTCAGTCAGTGTTAATGCTTATACTATTTTAGGTTGACCATCTGATGCGGTGGCACCGCCGTCTACGGGTAGGTTTACGCCATTAATGAAAGATGCGTCATCACTTGCCAAGAAAGTCACGACAGACGCAATTTCTTCAGGTTCGGCTGCTCGGCCAAGCGCAATGCGCTCATTGAATTTATCGCGGATGTCCTGCGGCCAGCCGTTTGTCATGTTGGTTTTTACTAAACTTGGGCATACGGCGTTAATTCTTACCCCATCCGCACCATGGTCCAATGCCATCGCTCGGGTAAGGTTCACCACTGCGCCTTTACTCGCGCAATAGAATGCGGCACCCCAGTCACCACCCAAACCGGAAACGGACGCGGTATTTACCATACAACCTTTCGTTTTTAAGAGTTCAGGCAAAGCAAACTTCGCGCAATAAACAACACCATCAATGTTTACACCAGAGATCTTCTTCCAGTCTTCCACACTACCTTCAATCACGGAACCAGGGACATGTACGCCAGCATTGTTTACTAAAATATCCAGTTTACCGAAACGGGTAACAACATCAGAAATCAGTGCTGCGACTTTTTCTGGGTCAGAAACATCAATAGAATGCGCAGACACACGCTGTTTATCAAAGCCCTCAACGGCGTTTGCCAATTGCTCTTCATTCCAATCGGCAAGAGCGACGTTTGCGCCTTCTTCATACAAACGTTTTGCGATGGCCAAACCAATACCATTGGCAGAACCAGTGACGAGTGCGACTTTATTTTTTAATCCTCTCATGCGATTTCTCCTTCGAAACTTACAAAAACGGGATCTTGATTTTTCTCTGTGCGCGGCAACATCAGTTTGTCGTTGTCGCTGTAATCTACGGGGATAGCCACCACTGCTGGTCCTTCAACGTCCATGGCTTTATTCAATGTCGGTAGCAATTCGTGTTGACTAGTCACTGCGAAGCCTTTCGCGCCAAATGATTCGGCGTACGCCTTGAAATCAATTGGTCCAAATTTCACACCAGAGCAGCGCTGATATTTGTTGATCTCTTGCATTTCTACCATGTTGTAGGCGTTATCAACCCACACAATATGGACGATATTGCAGTTCAGTCTAACCGCGGTTTCTAACTCCATGCTCGATTGCATAAAACCGCCGTCTCCCGATATCGATACCACTTTGCTACCAGGTTTTAGTAGGCTGGCACCAATGGCCCATGGTAGTGCAACGCCCATTGTTTGTTGGCCGTTAGACACCAGCATTTGGCGAGCTCGAAAACAACTTAAGTAACGAGCGATCCAGATGTGGAAGCTCCCCATATCAAGACATAGCGTGGTATCCGGTGTGATGATAGATTGCATGGCTTTAATCAGTGCCAGTGGATGAAATCCTTGCTTGTGATAGACATTGGGATAGGTTTTGATCACTTGCCGTTGCAGTGCTACCTCTTCCAGTACTGAAAGTGCCGTTGGGGAAAGGCGGGCATATTCAGAGATATAGCTGCCCATCTTGTCTAATGACTGCGCAATGTTTCCGACGATTTCAACACAAGGCTGATAATTAAGTTGGTATTCTGCCGGTTCAATATCGAGGTGAATCACTGGGTTGCGGTGGCTGTTCCAAAGCTCAGGGTCATACTCTATTGGGCTAAAGCCGATGGTGAGAATTAAATCGGCGTCCCGCAGTAAAACATCGCCAGGTTGGTTATTAAACAAACCGACACGCCCAGCAAAGTGATGATAGTAATTGATGTCTACCGTGCCGGCGGCCTGGTAAGTGCCGACAACGGGTAGCTGCGTATTTTGAAGAAACCGAGCGATAGCAGCAGCGTTTTGACTGCGGCTCGCGTGAAGGCCAAGTAAAACCACACAGCGCTTTGCTTTACTGATTCGACTGACCGCTTCTTCGATTGCTGCGATGTCTGCGCAACCAGGCTGTGTGTAAGGTGAGGGGACAATAATGTCCGTTTGGGTTTGCTCGGATAAAACATCTTGGGGGAGACTCAAAAAGCAAGCCCCAGGACGACCTGACTCTGCGATACGAAATGCGTTCGCCATGATCTCGCTTGCGGCGTCCACATGCTGCACTTCAGCACTGAACTTAGTTATAGAGCGAAAAATACTGACGGTATCCATGCTCTGGTGTGTTTGTTTTTGCTGGTCAGTTCGTTTCACCGCACCACCGATAGCAATCAGCGGATCGCCTTCGGAGTTTGCTGTTGCAACCCCCGTAACTAGATTTCCACAGCCAGGGCCTGACGTAACCATTGTGACGCCTGCTTTGCCGGTTAGTCTTCCCATAACGCCCGCCATAAACGCGCCGTTAGCCTCGTGGCGTACCGGAATCATTTGGATGTTAGTGTCTTCAATCGCATCGAACAGTCGATCTATTTTTGCACCAGGAATACCGAAAATGTACTTAATGCCAAGAGACTCTAGCTGTTGAGCGATCAACTGAGCTCCATTTTTATTTGAAGGTTTGGATTGCATTTGTTGTCCTTATTATTTGCCTGACTTTGTTACTTTTCCGCCTTTTCTATGGCGGTATTTATATCTTCCGGAGCCAAATTGGCGTTGAGGAAGTCTGTCGATACCGGGGTATCAATCACTAGCCGCGAGACTTTGCCAATCTGGAGGAACCCTGACGAAATGCTGTAATCCTGAATATGACCACCTCCTTGGCGGTCATCGGTAATAAAGTGTTCGTGATAGCCGGGCACATTGATGCCAGTCGTATATTTAGGACTGCGAAAGCCGGCGACCACTCCTTGCTTATGCGTGAAGCGGAACGTTGGTTGTTCTTTGACCACTTCAAGCATTGGCCGATAAGGGCGTGTTTGTTTAGGTACGGTGCGAGTACGAACTGAATCGAAAACGCCATCAATGCGCACTGCGCAAAATAGGTTATCGCTTGGAACCAGGTCGTCTATGAGGCTATGGACTTCATGACGTGACATGCGCGATGTTAGTGGCAGCTCGATATCAGGCTTAAAAAAAGTCATGACAGCAAAGGGCGTTTTTTGCGCCAGGTCTGCCGGGTTTGCGGAGCCATCCGACTTGAGTTGAAAAACTTCCTTATCAAACGCAATCAACTCACCATCCAATTCATTGAACGTACCTAAACCAAAATCCCCATGTTTTAGCAGTTCTTCTATGGTTGTTGAGCCTTCGTAAACACCAGCGATCAAAGCACTCATTAACGAAGTCTGATAAATCTCACCATCTCCGGTAACGTGATGGTATTCAGAAAATTCTTTCGCTACTTCAAGCGAACAAGCACATAGAGGGTTATAAAATCCACGCATGAGTAAGACCAGTTATGCAATGAAGAGTATATTTAGATTGACTTCTACACGGTGCTAAATCCAATATAAAAAAGATTTATTTTGATATGGAAAATATATGGAATTTCGCTACCTGAAGTATTTTGTCGCGGTCGCCGAGACTCGTCACTTTACCCGAGCAGCTGAACAGTTAGGGATTGCGCAACCTCCTTTGAGTCAACAAATCAAAAAGCTAGAGCACGAGCTTGGCGTGGACTTATTTAAGCGCTTGTCTAGAGGAGTAGAACTGACCCATGCAGGGCAAGTCTTTTATACGGATGCGGTAAATATTCTTGCTGATGTGGAACGCGCAAAAGCAAAAGCCCGACAGATTGCCCGTGGTGAAAATACGCAGGTTAAAATTGGGTTCGCGACGTCAACATCAACCTGCATTAAGGTATTGGAGAGGATTGGGCGTATTCAAGAGAATGGGGTTCATTTACAGACGGCGGAACTATCAATGCCAGAGCTTGCCACTCAGTTAAAAAGCAAACAACTTGATCTCGCAATCATGCGGCTACCCTGTTACGCCAGTGAGCCTTTTGAGCACAAGGTGTTGTTTAACGACCCGTTTGTCGCGGTGATTCCGGCGGGCCACGAACTGGCAAAATATCCCTGTATCCAGATGAAACAGTTGAGAGGCCATAAAATTGTACTGTTTCCACGAGAGACTGGACCTGCATTGTTTGATGGTATGAGCACACTTTTTGCCGACGCAGGAGTAAGGCTCGAACCACAATTCGCAGCACCGCAACTTCGTACGACGATCGCCATGGCGCAGGCTGGGTTAGGCATTGCTATCGTTCCGCGTTCACTGGCTGAACATCTCGATGACTCTGCGACAGTCGCCGAGATTGATGATATCCCCCTAACCAGTCGTGTTGTCGTTGCTTGGGAGGCGTCTAATCTCAATAAACAAGCGTTGAAAGTAGCCATGAACATCGGTCATGTTGAGGCTTAAAGATGAGTCATCGAACTGGCTCTGATAGCCACAGACAAATGTGATACTCTCACTCGTTATATGCAAAGCTATGCTTTGGTTGAATAGACAAATCTTACTCAACGAATAGAACTTACTGAGGATGTACTAATGATATACGCTGCGGTCTTTGATATGGACGGGTTGCTGATTGATTCAGAACCTTTGTGGAAGGAAGCGGAAAAGCAGGTGTTTTCATCAGTTGGTGTCCAAGTGACCGAAGTGCTGTCAAAGCAGACTGCAACTATGACGACAGGTGAAGTAACAAGGTTTTGGTATGAACGTAATCCTTGGCAAGAAAAGAGCCTAGAGGAAGTAGAGAATGCTGTTGTGGATAAAGTGGAGGCATTAATAATTGAAAAAGGATGCGAATTAGAGGGTGTTACAGAAACACTCAAATTGCTTAAGGAAAAAGGGTTTAAGATAGGGTTGTCTACTAATTCACCTTATCAACTCATTCCCATCATTTTGAACAAACTCGGTATTGCCAGTTACTTTGACGCGATATCATCGTCAGACGATGTAGAGCAGGGTAAGCCAGAGCCAGATGTCTACCTTTTAACAATCAATAAACTAGGTGTAGATTCAAGTAACTGTATTGCCTTTGAAGACTCTTATTCGGGTATGCTTGCGGCAACACGAGCAAACATAAAAACAGTCGTGATACCTCAACCTGATAAGTTCTACCAAGAGTTCAATGAAGCCAGACTAAAGCTGCAAAAGCTATCAGAGTTTAATGAAAGCCATTTGGCGAGTTTAATGGACTTGAATTTGAAAGCAACAATTGCACCAACACCGCATGAAAGTTTTTTAGAAGAAGGACTTGATTGTGAATAGTCGGTCACTGAAAAAATACCTACTGCCAATGTTCTTATTGGTTTTACCTATAGAATCATTCGCAAAAGATACGACTATGTTGGACGAGCTCAATAATCGATTTGTTACATTTGAAAGGCGATTTGATGATTGTATCAACTCTTCTTCTCAAAATGATGTGAGTGAAAACATTGTCGATAAGATTCAAGCGCTTAATATTGATTTTGAAATTTCTGTTGGCTATTTATACAAACAATCACTTTATTTATGCTCTGATAATGAATTCAGTGAGTTAGCAAGGATTATCATGATAATTGAAACCTCCGATAATGATGGATTGCAATTATCAAAGGAAAAAGCTAGTCAAATTAGAAAGCTACTTTTTAGCAAAGTGGATTTACGTTTAGAGTCGAAGTTTCAAAGTTTACCGCAAGATAAAAAGGAAGCATTACTGAACCTTGCGAAAAAGCTTGAACCTTTTGATCTCGTAAGCATGCATGAACGACTTCAGGCAATGTAGACTTATGAAAGAGTGTTTTGAGTAGATTCTTAACGCTTGGCTTTTTCATTAAGATTGAGTATTAGGTTCAACGCCTCTAGCTCTTACACAAGATCTAGAGGCATCCATTTTTTATTGACTTAAAAGTGCCGAGCTAAGATTTTAACCCTGCAGCGGTCATCATGACGCGAAACAGCATTGATACGAACCCCAGAGCGAGCACACTGGCCGCCCAGATCCCAACCATCCAAGCCCATTGGCGACACCAATTTTTGATTTTCATATTCACTCCTTATCAACTCGTTAATGGTACGCTTCGCCTTCTTTCACTTTTCCGGAGAAGACGTAGTAACTCCAAAAGGTGTAAGCCAGAATGATCGGGATGATGATCACCGCTCCAACGAGCATAAAGCGCTGACTGCTTGCAGGAGCCGCTGCTTCCCATATTGATATGCTAGGAGGAATGATATTTGGCCAGATACTGATGCCAAGCCCAGCGAACCCGAGAATCACGATCACTAACGCCATCACGAAAGGGCTGCGCTCTTTACGCTTTTTAACGGAGTCGGCAATCTTCAAACATACCAGCCCAGTAATGACAGGTACGGGCAGTAAGTAGAACAAATTAGGCAGAGAAAACCATCTTTCCGCAATGGCAGGGTAAGCAAGTGGAGTCCAAGCGCTCACAATGACTAATGCGGAGATCATTGCCAGTAGTGTTTTGTTAGTGAAGCGGTACATCGTGTTTTGCAGTTCACCTTCCGTCTTCATGATGAGCCATGTGCTACCAAGCAGCGCGTACGTTGCGACTAAACCCAAACCACAAAAGATGGGAAAAGGGCTGAGCCAGTCGAGTTGGCTACCTACGAAGACGCGGTTTTCCACCGCAAAGCCTTGAATTACCGCGCCAACAACGATGCCTTGGAAAAACGTGGTTAAAATCGAGCCGACCATAAAAGAGCGATCCCAGAACTTTAAGTGGCTTTCCAATGCTTTAAAGCGAAACTCAAACGCGACGCCACGAAAGATCAAAGCAATCAACATCAACGTTAAAGGGATGGTTAGCGCTTCAATAATCACCGCGTAAGCCATCGGAAAAGCGCCAAATAGAGATGCGCCTCCAAGCACAATCCAAGTTTCGTTGCCGTCCCAAACTGGCGCGACACTGTTGACCATGACGTCTTTTTGTTTTTCATCCTTGATGAATGGCATCAGTATTCCAATACCCAAATCGAAGCCGTCCATGATGATGTACATCAAAGTGGCAAAAACGATGATCGCGAACCAAATCACGGATAAATCAAAATGCATATTCTCTACCTTCACTTTGTGACAAATTCTAAATGCGACCTGAAACGGTCGTCATGTCGTGCTCATCGTGTTCGATTGCATCGGGGCCTTTCTTGATTTGGTGGATCATGTAGTAATAACCAAAACCAAATACCAAGCTGTATACAACAAGGAAACACAGCAGGCTGATGCTCATTTGTAGGTCTCCGTGTGCAGAAACCGCATCACGCGTTTTTTGTACGCCATACACGACCCAAGGTTGCCGACCAACCTCTGTCGTAAACCAGCCAGCGAGTATTGCGATAAGACCAGATGGCCCCATAAACAATGAAAACTTGAGGAACCAACGCGAAGTATAAAGCGTGTTCTTTTTTCGTAACCATATGCTGTAGAAGCTTTGAAAAATCATCAGAAGTCCTAGCCCGACCATGATTCGAAATGACCAAAAGACGATAGGTGAGTTCGGTCGTTCCTCTTTCGGGAAGTCTTTCAGCGCCGGGATTGGCTCAGTTAAACTGTGGCGTAGGATCAAACTTCCTAAAACAGGAATTTCTAAGGCATAGTCTGTGCGTTCTTGTTCCATGTTTGGCATGCCGAACAATATCAATGGGGTTGGTTTGCCATCGCTGTTATCCCAATGTCCTTCGATGGCAGCGATTTTGGCGGGCTGGTGTTCCAGAGTGTTTAGCCCGTGCACATCGCCAATCACGGCTTGGAGTGGCGCAAGGAACACTAAGATCCCGAGCGACATCGAAAACATGGTTTTTACCGCAGTCGATTGATTGCCTCTCAATAAATGCCAAGCGGCTGACGCGCCTACAAAGAGTGCTGAACTGACGAAAGCCGCGACGCTCATGTGCGCCAAACGATAAGGAAATGAAGGATTGAAAACGATAGCAAACCAGTCGGTTGGCACCACACGTCCGTCGACAATTTCATAGCCTTGTGGCGTTTGCATCCAACTGTTGGAGGCGAGAATCCAGAACGTCGAAATGATCGTTCCTAACGCCACCATCGAGGTTGCAAAAAAGTGCAGCTTTTCGCCGACGCGACGCCACCCAAACAGCATTACGCCAAGAAATCCGGCTTCGAGAAAGAAAGCCGTTAACACTTCATAAGTCAGTAATGGGCCTGTGATAGAACCAGCGAAGTCGGAGAAACCACTCCAGTTGGTGCCGAATTGATAAGCCATGACAAGACCAGATACAACACCCATTCCAAAGTTAACCGCAAAAATTTTCGACCAGAAGTGATAGAGCTTTTGGTAATCGGGATTACGTGTTTTTAGCCATAAGCCTTCCAGCACGGCGAGATAGGTGGCCAAACCTATGGTGATAGCGGGGAAAATAATATGAAAGGATACCGTAAAGGCGAACTGTATCCGTGCAAGCATAAATGCGTCGAGGCCAAACATTAAACTTCCTTTGATCTTTTAAGTTTTATGAGAGAGCTATTTTAAAAGGAGCGGAATGAGGGAAGTAGGTACAGACAGTGACTATAAACCTATAACAGATTAAATATTGAAGTGTTATTATTTTGAATTCGGCTTTATGGAAGGGGATTTGCGTTTGGCGAAGTATCAAGAGTTAGTGGAACAGCTTAAAAGGCAGATAAAATCGGGGATATGGCATCCGGGTGACAAGCTGCCTTCGCTGCGTCGCCAATCTGAACACTCGGGTTTGAGCTTGATGACGGTGTTGCACGCGTATCAAATTCTGGAATCTCAAGGCTGGGTCACGTCACAGCCGCGCTCTGGTTATCGAGTCGCGCCCAATATTAAGAGTTCAAGTGAACCCCAAGCGCCAGCAGCAGTTTCGTGGACAGAGCAGGTAGACATCAATGAGTTTATCTTTGATGTTCTGCAGGCGAGCAAAAATCCATCCATGATCAATTTTGGCTTTGCCTATCCAGACCCAAGTTTGTATCCACGCTATCACGTGAATCGGGCGATGAGCGCAGCCGCTCGCAATATGCCGATTTCCACCACCTTTGATAACTTACCGCCGGGAAACGAACAATTACGCACCATCATCGCGAAGCGTTATGCTGCGAAAGGCATTGAAATTTCACCCGATGAAATTGTCATTACGGCAGGCGCGCTGGAGGCGTTAACGCTCAGTTTGCAAGCCTGCACAAGACCGGGAGATTGGGTGGTTGTGGAGTCGCCTGCATTTTATGGTGCTTTGCAATCCTTAGAGCGGTTAGGCTTGAAAGCGCTCTCAGTAAGAACAGACCCAGTCACGGGCATTGACCTAGACTCATTGGAACGAGCGCTGCAAACACACGATGTGAAAGCATGTTGGCTGATGTCGAACTTCCAAAATCCTCTGGGTTTTACGCTCACCAACGAGAAAAAACAAAAGCTGATTGAGCTGACACAGCGATATAACGTGCCAGTGATTGAAGATGATGTGTACAGCGAACTGCATGCCGAGAATGACTCGGTTTACCCACTAAGAATGTTTGATGACACGGGCAATACCATGTTGTGCTCCTCGTTTTCAAAATCATTAATCGCAGGGCTACGTATTGGTTGGGTTGCGGCGGGAAAGCGGGCGCTAGAGGTACAAAAGTTACAGCTAATGAGTACATTAGCGACGAGTGCACCAGTGCAAATGACATTGGTGCATTATTTAACAAGCCGCAATTATGAATTGCATTTGAAGCAGTTACGGAAAAAGCTGTTTGAACGCAAAAGTAAGATGACGGGTCTGCTTAGTGAGCTGTTACCTGAAGCAGTCAACGTGTTAAGCCAAAGCGGCGGGTACTTTATTTGGTTAGAGCTTCCCGAGCATATTGACGCCTTGCAGATATATCGAGAAGCGCTAAAAGATAATATCAGCATCGCACCGGGAAAGATGTTCAGCCTGACAGAACAATACGATCACTGTATTCGTCTTAACGCTTCTTTTGAGCTCAATGACAAATATGTTCATGCTCTCAATCTGCTTGCTAATATTATTCGCGATCATTTGGCGAAATAGCGACTTTTTTCAGTTTTTTGGTTTAATGGAGCGCGCCGGATTTCCAACAACTCGATCGCCCGGCGCAACGTCTTTGGTTACAACAGAGCCAGCGCCGACGACGGCCTCATCGCCAATGGTCACGCCTGGCAGTATGATAGCGCCCCCACCAATCCAAACGTTATTGCCGATTTTTACCGGTTTGGCGATCTCATCTCCGGCTAAGCGTCTTTGTGTATCGAGTGAATGAGCGGCTGTGTAAATTTGCACTCTAGGCCCAATCATGACGTTCGCGCCAACCTCAACCTGCCCATTGTCCAGAATAATGGCATCCCAGTTGATGTAGGTGTTTTCTCCGATGGACAAGTGACAACCGTAGGTAAGTTGTAGCGGTGGCTCTATACAGGCGCTGTTTTTTAATTGGACGCCCATTTCCGCCAATAGTTGTCTACGGATATCTGGGTTTGGCTCTTGGTTAAATTGGAAGACAAGCTGAGCGGTTTTGGCGCGCATTAGCTTTAGTTCTTCATCCAGACAATTATAGGTTTCTCCAGAGCGCATCCGAGTCAGTTCTGACATGACAATCATTCCATCAATGTTATTTGCAATAAGGTGCATAATAAGTGAGAGTGATTCGAAGTGAAAATTTGATGCTTAAAAATCAGAAAGTTATCACTGATTTGCCTTGCGTCTCAAGTTGGTTGATTGGCTCGTTTAGTTCACAAAGACGTACTCCCTAAATGGCTTAATCGGTTGAAGCCAAAGTGGGAAACCACTCGAAGCGTTTTACGTAGATTACTATATAGTTAATAAGAAGGACTTAATTGAGCCGCTTGCGCTATCGATTGGGCTAAAAATATAAGACTTATGCGCTCTGGCTTGCTGGCAACGATGAATCAAGAGTGAGCACTTTATGTTCGAACGGGTCATTTCATTTTTAGAAACAACACTGTTTACCTTTAACGAACAACCTATCACGTTGTGGGCGATATTGATGGTGCCGACATGGGTCATTGTCGCTTTATGGTTATCCAAAATTTTGATCAAAACCGTTACGTCAAGAATGTCTTCATCGGGGAAAGACCCAAACGTGATTCATTTGGTTAAACGGATATTATTTGTCATCGCTCTCGCCATTATTTTTATGACCACACTTTCGATGATAAATGTGCCAATTACCGCGTTTGCCTTTCTGTCTGGTGCCATCGCTATCGGCTTCGGTTTTGGTGCGCAAAACATCATTAACAACTTCATAAGTGGCTGGATTTTGATTGGTGAAAAGCCAATCCGAATTGGGGACTTTTTAGAGGTTGAGGGCGCCAAAGGCACTGTCGAGCAAATAAATACACGCTCAACGAGAATCAGACGAACCGATGGTGTTCATATGCTCATACCCAACAGTCAGTTGATTGAGAACGTGGTGATCAACTGGACGTTATGCGACAGATTAGTTCGTGGCTCTGTCGTCGTCGGTGTCGCGTATGGGAGCGATGTCAAACAGGTTGCTGCCTTAATGGCGGAAGTGACTTCGCAGCAAGCGCAAGTTCTGAGTTCGCCAGCGCCAGATGTGTTTTTTCAAGACTTTGGTGACAATGCTTTGATCTTCGAATCTTATTTTTGGATTAACTCAACGGTTGAGGGCGGTATTCGCTCGGTCGCAAGTGCCATGCGTTTTGAAATCTACGAAGCTTTCGAAAAGCACGGCATTGAAATCGCGTTTCCACAACGAGATGTGCACATTGATGGGCAAATCAAGTTGTCTAGGGAGAGAAACGGATAGGGCGATAAGCGGTATTGGTGTTCTTATCTTGGTGTCGAGTAACCATAGCGAGGCGGTCACAACACGGATTCACCTCGCTAGAAACCAGTTTGAAGGCGTTATTGGTTGTCCCACATGACTTCGCATTCTTCTTTGATTGCTGATTTTAGCAACTCAATCAGTGGAAACGCTCTGCGTCCTAGGCTTACCGAGGGCTCTGCTTGTTCTTCCTCTTCGTCTACATCAGTAGGGAGGTTTTCTTCAGCTGCATTTTTCGCAGATAGAGCAGAAGTTAATTTTGATAGCGCGTCAGGAACATCTTGAGCGGAAATTGATCCCGGTACCGTGCCGCTGTGACCCATCATTTTGAGCATATCTAATGCAATATCACCAAACATTGTGACGTTTGAGTGGCTTCGACAACGAAATGTTATGAGCATTTACCTGATCCTGTTTTATATGTTCGGTTTGAAACTAAATTGTAGCTGAAATCAGACACTAATTAATGTGATGAAGACCGTTGAGCGTTAAGGTTTTTATGAGTAACAACAAAAAACGGGCACGTACGTCTGCATGCCCGTTGAAATACATTACCTGATTGGTTGTTGATGATTTACAAGCTATACGGATCGCCCAGAGCTAATGCGACCCTAGAAGCAGGAGACTTTCCTAACGCACGGCAGATTTGCCAACCCGCTTCATTGATGACGCTAAGGTCAACGCCCGTTTCAATCCCAAGTTGCTCACACAGATAAAGTACATCTTCCGTTGCAACATTACCACTGGCTCCTTTCGCGTAAGGGCAGCCGCCGAGCCCCGCTACTGCGCTATCAATGGTGTTGATGCCCATTAACAAGGCTTGGTAGATATTGGCTAATGCTTGCCCATAAGTGTCATGAAAATGTACCGCAAGCGCGTCTTTTGGCAGTAGCGTTAACAACGAATCCAGCATGGCGATAACGCGATTAGGCGTTGCTTTACCGACAGTATCACCGAGCGAAATCTCATAACATCCCATATCAAACAACGTATTGGCGACCTTGGTAGTTTGCTCTGGCTTGATTACACCCTCATATGGACACACCATGGTACAAGACAAGTACCCGCGCACAGGTATGTTGTGCTGGTTCGCCAATTCGATAACGGGTTCAAATCGAGCGAGACTTTCGGTAATGCTGCAGTTGATGTTCTTCTGGCTGAACGTTTCTGAAGCGGAGCCAAACACCGCAATTCGCTTTACACCGCTTTCCAGCGCACGTTCTAACCCTGCGAGATTTGGTGTGAGTGCGCTATAAACCACGTCAGGCTTTTGCGTGATACCTGAAAATACTTGATCGGAATCGGCCATTTGAGGCACCCATTTCGGCGAGACGAAAGAACCCGCTTCAATGTGTTTTAACCCGCTGAGGCTCAATTGATCGATCAAGCGAATTTTATCCACCAACGTCACTGCGGTTTCATTTTGCAGGCCGTCGCGAGCGCCAACTTCGACGATATTAACCTTCGCTGGTAGCATACTCGCGCTCCTTATCTTCACTGACGTTATCCGATATCAAAGACAAATTCAGCAGGATGGAACCGTGCTGTACTTGGTCCCCGTGCTGATAAAACAATTCGTCGACTGTTGCTGCGACCGGAGCCGTGATGGTGTATTCCATTTTCATTGCTTCGAGTACCAAAAGCGGTTCGCCCGCCGCCACTTCGTCACCTTTAGCCACCATAACTGCTGAAATTATGCCGTTGAGTGGTGCGGTTGGACTTAGTTCATCATCTACATCTTTTGCAGAGTCAAAGTTAGGTTGATGAGCGAACGTGCGCTGCTGACCAAGATAAAATAGTGTTGTTCTTTGTTCATCGCTAAGTGCATTAAAGGTGTAACGCACATTATCAATATCGACGATAAATTGGTTGTCACTTTCAAGCAGGATGACCTGATGCAGATCCTCGCCGCATCGGACAGTGAAGTGAGATCCTGTATCTTGCGATGATTGTTGCAAACGTACCTGATGGTTGGCATTGGCATCCGTGAAGTTAAATCGGTAAACGTTGTCAACCGACAGTCTAAAACCTCGTTTGGTTGGCGCGGGTAACGTTGAGCTGTCTGATTTTGAAATCAGATCATTCCAGCGAGCAACCGCCGCCAATGTAAGCCAGATTGAATCCGACACGTCTTGCTGCTCATTTATGCCTTGTTGATGTGTGACGAGGAAACCTGTATCAAGCTCAATCTCGGCAAAGGCTGGCTGCGAAATAATGCTGTGCAGATAACCAATGTTTGTCGTTACGCCACGTACGTGATATTGAGTTAACGCCTGCTTAAGCTGCTTTAGAGCGATATCACGAGTTTGCCCCCAGACGATCAGCTTGCTGATCATTGGATCGTAATATTCGCTGATGCTATCGCCTTGAGTAACACCGCTATCAACACGCGCACAAGCTAGTCGAACATTGTTGTCCGAGATGGGTTCTTGTAAATAATCAATGCATCCAGTCGACGGCATAAAGTCATTGTCTGTATCTTCTGCGTAAATTCGCAGCTCAATTGAATGGCCGTTGTGGGTGATTTCAGATTGCGAAATAGGTAAATGCTCGCCAGCTGCGACTTTGAATTGCCACTCCACCAAATCAACGCCGGTGATCAATTCAGTGACAGGGTGTTCTACTTGCAGACGGGTATTCATCTCCATGAAGTAGAATTGACCTCGGCTATCGAGTAGAAACTCTACCGTGCCCGCGCCAACATAGTCGATCGCTTGAGCGGCCTGAACCGCAGCTTCACCCATTTGTTTACGCAGTTCATCACTAAGACCGGGAGCTGGTGCTTCTTCCACAACTTTTTGGTGACGGCGTTGAATGGAGCAATCGCGATCAGAAAGATAGACACAGTTGCCATGTTGGTCTGCAAATACCTGAACTTCAACGTGGCGAGGCTGCAATATGCATTTTTCGATTAGAAGCTGCTTGTCGCCAAAGCTTGAAAGTGCTTCACGCTGCGCACCGTCGATGGCCCGCGGCATTTCGGCTGCGCTATTGACTACTCGCATGCCTTTACCGCCACCCCCTTGGGTTGCTTTAAGCATCACTGGGTAACCGATTTTTTCAGCTTCCGCTAATAAGTGCTCTACGCTGTTGTCTGTGCCGTGATAGCCGGGAACCAAGGGCACGTTCGCCTCAGACATGATGGCTTTGGCTTGCGACTTCGAACCCATTGCTTCAATTGCGCTGGTGGAAGGGCCAATAAAGGCGATGCCATTTTCGCTGCACGCTTTGGCTAGTTTCGGGTTCTCGGAAAGAAAACCATACCCAGGGTGGATAGCATCGGCTTGCCATTTTTTCGCAGCGCCGATAATCGCATCGATATCGAGATACGATTCACTCGCCGGAGCGGGGCCAATGAATTCAGCGAAATCCGCTTGTTTAACATGTAAGCTGCTGCGATCCGCTTCGGAATAGACGGCAACCGTCTCTATAGCCATGCTTTTTGCGGTTTTAATGATTCGGCAGGCAATTTCACCGCGGTTTGCGATCAGTATTCTTTTAAACATGATTCCTCCAATTGGCGGCGCGCTTTTCAAAAAATGCACTCAGTCCTTCTTGTCCTTCGCTGGACACGCGGGCGGTTGCAATAGCTTGGCTGGTGTATTCAATTAATGAATGCTCGATAGGTTGATTGTCACAACGTAAGCAGAGCGTTTTTGCTGCCTGCATGGCTTGTGGACCGTTGTTAAGCAGGTGATCAATGGTGCGATTGACGGCTTCACGTGGTTGAGCGTCTATCTGATGAAGAATACTCATCGATAGTGCGGTTTCGGCATCAATCAGTTCCGCGGTTAAAAAGTAGCGTCGGCTTTGTCGTTGTCCAATCGCTCGGATTACGTAAGGTCCGATGGTGGCGGGTAACAAACCGAGCTTCACTTCACTCAAACAGAAGCGGCTTTCAGGTGTACCAATAGCGATATCGCAGCAGCAGATAAGCCCAAGTGCGCCGCCAAATGCAGCGCCATGCACCATAGCAATGGTTGGTTTGCTAAAGGTATCCAGCGTATGCAAAAGTTTTGCTAGTTGCTGTGCATCTTGCAGGTTTTCACTTTCGGTTTTGGCGGCCATTGACTGCATCCAGCCAAGATCCGCACCCGCAGAAAAGTGTTTACCTTGCGCCGTTAGTACCAATGCACGTAGAGAGTCGTCTCTATCAAGTTTTTCCAAGATTTCGATAAGTGAAGCAATTAATTCATCATTAAACGCGTTGTGTTTCTCTGGTCGATTGAGGCTCAACCAGGCAACGCCATTGCTGTCTTTTTCGAGCAGTAGTCCGGTCATGTGACTTCCTTTGTCTGACATTTCAGTCTGTATTCCAATACTCGCTAACCGTTACTTGTATAAACATCGGTATTCGCGAGGAGTTAAGGTTTGCCTTGCATCCGACTACATACGGAAGATGCCAAATTTGCTGTCTGGTATCGGTGCATTAAGCGCAGCAGACAGAGCAATGCCGACAACATCACGGGTTTTCGCAGGGTCAATAATGCCGTCGTCCCACAAACGAGCACTGGCGTAGTATGCATGGCTTTGAGTCTGATATTGCTCCGCAATAGGACTTTTGAACGCTTCTTCTTCCTCCGCGCTCCAGCTTTCACCTTTGCGAGTTTTGATATCGCGGGTCACTTGCGCCATCACGCCAGCCGCTTGCTCTCCACCCATGACGGAGATGCGCGCGTTTGGCCACATCCACATCATGGTTGGATCATAAGCGCGGCCACACATGCCGTAGTTCCCAGCGCCATACGAGCCACCAATAACCACGGTAAACTTCGGCACGTCTGCACACGCAACAGCAGTTACCATTTTCGCACCATGTTTGGCGATGCCTTCGGCTTCGTACTTCTGACCGACCATAAAGCCCGTGATGTTCTGTAAGAAGAGCAGAGGAATTTTGCGTTGTGCGCACAGCTCAATAAAATGCGCGCCTTTTTGTGCTGATTCCGAAAATAGAATGCCGTTGTTAGCGACAATGCCAATCGGCATACCGTGAATATGAGCAAAGCCACAGACCAATGTTTCGCCGAACAAGGCTTTAAATTCATCAAATTGTGAGTCATCAACAATTCGGGCAATGACCTCTTTAACATCAAACGGCTTTTTAAGATCGGTACCGACGATGCCGTACAGCTCTTGCGCAGGAAAGCGTGGTTCCTGTGGTGCTTTTTGCTTGAGTTGAACGGGTTTCAAGTGGTTAATTTGAGAAACGGCTTGTCTTGCCAACTCTAACGCGTGGTGATCATTTTCTGCGTAATAGTCCGCCACACCAGAGGTGCGACAATGAACGTCTGCGCCACCAAGATCTTCCGCGCTGACTTCTTCACCTGTCGCTGCTTTTACAAGAGGTGGACCTGCCAAAAAAATCGTGCCTTGTTCTTTGACTATGATGGATACGTCGCACATGGCAGGAACATAAGCGCCGCCAGCGGTACATAGCCCCATGACCACCGCAATTTGTGGAATGCCTTTGGCCGACATACGGGCTTGGTTGTAAAAAATACGGCCAAAATGGTCTTTATCTGGGAAGACTTCATCTTGGCGGGGTAGGTTAGCGCCACCAGAGTCGACTAAGTAAACACACGGCAGTTGGCATTTTTCTGCAATTTCTTGTGCTCTTAAGTGCTTTTTCACGGTGAGTGGGTAGTAACTGCCGCCTTTTACCGTCACGTCGTTCGCTACGATCATGCACTCAGTGCCGTCAATCACACCCACACCTGCAACCACTCCAGCACATGGAACGTAATCTGGATACACATCCCAGCCAGCAAATTGACCAATTTCTAGAAAGGACGAACCAGGGTCGAGTAGGGCAAGAATGCGCTCACGTACCGGAAGTTTGCCTTTCTTCTGCTGATGCTCGCGGGCTTTCTCACCGCCACCATCTTCTATTTGGGCAGTCACGGTATAAAGTTGATCTACAAGTGACGCCATAGAGCGGTAGTTTTCCTGATACTGCTCTGAATGGGTATTAATATTGGTCGTCAAACAAGCCATAAATAGCCGATCTCCATTCGGTAGACGGGTGACACCACCCGCCTTTATCTATGTTGAATAAGATTTAGGTTGAATAAGGAATTTATTTAGATTCAGAACGCCTAGGTATGTTGATTAGGCGCTTTCGTTAAACAATTCGCGACCAATAAGCATGCGGCGAATTTCTGAAGTGCCCGCACCGATTTCATACAGCTTGGCATCTCGCAACAAACGGCCCGTATCAAACTCGTTGATGTAGCCGTTACCGCCAAGTAGTTGAATCGCATCCAGTGCCATCTTGGTTGCCAGCTCTGCGCTGTAGAGGATCGCGCCAGCAGAATCTTTACGTGTGGTTTCACCGCGATCACAAGCGGCAGCGACGGCGTAAACATACGCTTTAGCGGCATTCATTTGTGTGTACATATCCGCGATTTTTGCTTGAACTAGCTGGAATTCACCGATGGATTTACCGAACTGTTTACGGTCGTGAATGTAAGGCACAACGGTATCCATACACGCCTGCATGATGCCAAGTGGGCCGCCTGCAAGCACCACACGTTCGTAGTCGAGGCCGCTCATCAATACTTTCACGCCTTGGTTTTCTTCGCCGAGAATATTTTCCGCAGGGACTTCGCAATTTTGGAAGACCAGCTCACACGTATTCGAGCCGCGCATACCCAACTTGTCGAGTTTTTGTGCTTGAGTAAATCCAGGGAATCCGCGTTCTACAATAAAGGCCGTGATGCCTTTAGAATGCTGGCTTGGGTCGGTTTTGGCGTAGACAACATAGGTGTGTGCATCTGGGCCGTTGGTGATCCACATTTTGTTGCCGTTTAGCAGGAAAATATCGCCTTTACGTTCCGCTTTAAGCTGCATAGAGACCACATCAGAGCCGGCGCCGGGTTCACTCATTGCAAGGGCGCCGATATGTTCACCGGAGATGAGCTTAGGTAGGTATTTCTCTTTTTGCGCTTGTGTGCCGTTACGGTGGATTTGGTTGACGCAAAGGTTGGAGTGAGCGCCGTAACTTAACGCAACCGAAGCGGACGCTCGGCTGATTTCTTCCATAGCGATAACGTGGGCGAGATAGCCCATGCCTGCACCACCAAACTCTTCGCTGGTGGTCACACCTAAAAGACCCATATCACCTAATTTGGACCAAAGATGGTTTGGAAAGTCGTTAGTTTGGTCGATAGATTGCGCTAGCGGCGCAATTTCTCTTGCAGCAAAACTATTGATTTGCTCGCGAAGCAAATCGGTATTTTCGTCATAAACAAAGTTCAGGGAAGAGTAGGTAGATTTCATTGCGTGTCCTTGCCTTTACGTCACCTACATCCCAGAGTTGAGGTGTTAGGTGACTTTTTCGCCTTTCATGGATCTTAGTGTGTTTTGGCATCGCAACTGCGCAGCATTTAACTCCATCATTACCGCTTGAATGTCGTTTGCTTGCTGTTGCAATGCTGCCTTCTTCTCTTCGATCAACCGAATCATATAGTTCAACTGCTCAGTACTTTGATCGGTATCGTAGAGTTCAAATAACTCTTTGATATCTGCAAGAGAAAAGCCCAATCGCTTACCTCGCAAAATCAGCTTTAGTCGAATTCGATCACGACCATTGTAGATTCGAGTGTTGCCTTTACGTTCTGGAGTTAGGAGACCTAAATCTTCGTAGAAGCGAATGCTTCGAGTAGTAATGTCGAACTCTTTCGCGAGCTCGCTGATCTTAAATGTGTTCATTCCTTAACCTTACGACTTTCGTATAACATTTACATGAATATACAATTCGTTAACGTTAAAGTAAACAAACAACATTCACTCTTGAGCCTTGATATCACTCGCATTTACTCGAAATCAAAGAATCACTCGAACAAACAATAACCTCAAACTTGACGTTAACGTAAATGTTAGTATAGTTATGACGTAAACGTCAACAAAAGGTTAATGGAATGAAAAATGAAACATGGATTGTTGCCGCTAAGCGAACGCCTATCGGCTCTTTTCAAGGTGCATTAGCTTCAACAGATGTCACGGAACTCGGTGCGAAAGCCATTCAAGGGGCGCTAGCCGAAAGCCAACTCGATGTGCACAAAATAGACGAAGTGTTGATGGGGTGCGTTTTACCCGCCGGTGTGGGGCAAGCGCCTGCAAGACAAGCAAGCCTTAAAGCTGAAATGCCACAATCGATTGGTTGTACGACACTGAACAAAGTTTGTGGATCGGGTATGAAAACCGTGATGCTGGCATATGACCTTGTTCAATCTGGTAATGCGCATGCTGTCATCGCTGGTGGCATGGAAAACATGTCGTCTTCTCCTTATCTATTAAAGAAAGCGCGTGATGGTTTCCGTTTAGGTCACGAGCAAGTGCTTGATCACATGTTTTATGACGGGTTGCAGGATGCCTACCAAGGCGAGCTGATGGGTGTCTTTGCAGAACAGACGGCGCAAAAGTATCAGTTCAGCCGTGAAAGTATGGATGCCTGGGCGCAGCAGTCGGTGACTCGTGCGCAGCAAGCAATCGAGCAAGGTTTGTTCAAAGAAGAGATCGTGCCTGTTAACGTAAAAAGTCGGCGCGGCGAAACCTTGGTTGTAGATGATGAGCAACCGAGCAAACTCGACGTCACTAAAATTCCTACCTTACGCCCTGCGTTTGCCAAAGATGGCGGCGTAACCGCAGCAAACTCTAGTTCCATTTCGGATGGTGCGTCGGCAATGATCTTAGTCGATAGTGAGTTTGGTCGTCAGGAAAACCTTCAGCCTCTAGCCAAAATTGTCGCGTACAGCACGCATGCAAGACAGCCTGATGAGTTCACCATCGCACCAGTCTTCGCGATTGAATCGCTGCTGGAAAAAACGGGCTGGGACAAATCGGACGTGGACCTTTGGGAAATCAATGAAGCTTTTGCTGTCGTGACTCAATACGCGGTAAAAGCACTCGAACTGGACGAGAGCAAAGTGAACCCTCGCGGAGGGGCTTGTGCGCTGGGGCATCCAATAGGCGCAAGTGGCAATCGAATCCTTGTCACTTTGATTCATGCGCTAAAACAAACTGGTGGTAAGCGTGGCGTTGCATCGCTTTGTATTGGCGGCGGCGAAGCTACCGCTATCGCGATTGAAATCTGCTAAATCACTCTCAACAAAGTTTCACTTACATAACAGTAGTCAGTAACAAGCTGAAAAATACAAGGATGTCATCATGACAGAACAAGTAAAGCAGTATATCGGTGGTGAATTTGCCATCTCCGATTCAAAACAATGGCTAGATGTAACCAACCCGGCAACCAACGAAGTGATTGCACAAGTACCTTGTGCCACGGAATCGGAAATGAATGCGGCGATTGCCAGCGCAACAGAAACGTTCAAACGCTGGAAAGAAGTTGCAGCGCCGGAGCGTGCTAGATTGATGCTGCGTTACCAACATTTGCTAAAAGAGCAACACGATGAGTTGGCGATACTGCTTTCAAGTGAGACAGGCAAAACCCTCGCGGATGCAAAGGGTGACATTTGGCGTGGGATTGAAGTCGTAGAACAAGCGGCGAACATTTGTAGCTCAATGATGGGCGAAACGGTGGAAAACGTCGCGACCAATATTGATGGTTACTCTTACATTCAACCGCTCGGTGTTTGTGCTGGCATCACACCCTTTAACTTCCCTGCGATGATCCCATTGTGGATGTTCCCGATGGCGATCGCTTGTGGCAACACCTTTATTCTAAAACCTTCGGAACAAGTTCCGCTGACTGCAATGAAATTGGCAGAGCTATTTGAACAAGCTGGTGCACCAAAAGGTGTATTGCAAGTTGTTCACGGGACCAAAGAGCAAGTCGACCGCATTCTGACTGATCCAGTTGTTCGTGCGATCTCTTTTGTTGGCTCTGTGCCCGTTGGTGAGTACATCTACAAAACAGGTACAGACAACCTGAAACGCGTGCAGTCATTTGCAGGTGCTAAGAACCACATGGTCATCATGCCGGATGCAAACAAACAGCAAGTCATCAATAACTTAGTTGGCGCGTCAGTTGGTGCTGCAGGCCAGCGCTGTATGGCGATTTCGGTTGCCGTATTTGTCGGCGAAACCAAAGAATGGATTCCAGAGCTTAAAGAGGCGTTAGCTCAGGTTCAGCCTGGCGCGTGGGATGATGAAACCGCCGGTTATGGTCCGCTGATTAGCCCTCAAGCGAAGCAGCGAGTGGTGAATCTGATTAATGAAGGCAAAGCGTCAGGCGCGAATTGTGTTCTGGACGGGACAGATTGCCAAGTGCCTGGCTTCCCGAACGGTAACTGGGTGGGGCCAACACTGTTTACCAACGTGACCACAGACATGTCGATTTATCAGGAAGAAATTTTCGGGCCTGTGCTGTTAACTATGGAAGTGGATGACCTAGATGAAGCGATTAAACTGATCAATGCAAACCGCTTTGGTAATGGTACGTCTATTTTTACGGCGAACGGCGCTGCCGCAAGAAAGTATCAACACAATATTGAAGTAGGTAACGTAGGCATCAACGTGCCGATTCCGGTGCCATTGCCATTTTTCTCATTTACTGGGTGGAAAGGCAGCTTCTACGGCGACCTGCATGCTTACGGTAAACAAGCGGTTCGCTTCTACACCGAGACGAAAACTGTCACCGCGCGTTGGTTTGAAGATGACATTCCAAGCGGTCCAAACATGACCATTCAACTTAGCTAATTACTGGATTAGCGACACCTCTAGCCAAGCGCCACCGTTTAAGTGGGCTTGGCTCGGATACAAATGCAACGAATTAGACCTTAGGACTTCAAGATGGATTTTGAATTAAACGAAGATCAACTCGCGTTTGCCGAAGTAGCAAAGCAGTTTGCAGACCAAATGTTAGCGCCTCATGCGGCCGAGTGGGATGAAAACCATCATTTCCCTAAAGATGTACTGCGTCAAGCAGGTGAACTTGGTTTTCTGAGCATCTATACGCCGCCAGAGCATGGTGGCTTGGGGTTATCTCGTTTGGATGCGGCGATCATTTTCGAGCAGTTGGCTATGGGTTGTACCGCGACTACTGCGTTTATGACCATTCACAACATGGCGACGTGGATGATCACTAGCTTTGCCAAAGCCGAAGTGGCGCAGCAATTTAGCGCGGATCTAATTTCGGGTGAAAAGCTCGCTTCCTACTGTTTAACCGAACCTAATGCCGGCTCTGACGCCGCTTCTCTAACGACTAGCGCAGTGCGTGATGGCGATGAGTTTGTCCTCAATGGCGCAAAAGTGTTTATCTCTGGCGCGGGTGATACAGATGTATTGGTCGTGATGGCGCGTTCGTGTGGTGAAGGAGCGGGTGGCGTTTCTGCATTCGTTGTTCCTGCTGATTGCGAAGGCATTAGCTACGGTAAAAAAGAAGCCAAAATGGGTTGGAACTGCCAGCCAACTCGCATGATTACCTTCGAAAATGTCCGCATTCCGGCTGACTATCTGTTGGGTGAAGAGGGAGAAGGCTTTAAGTTCGCCATGCTTGGTCTGGATGGCGGCCGAATCAATATCGCCACTTGTTCCGTCGGTACTGCGCAACAAGCACTGAACGAAGCCAAACAATACATGACCGAACGCAAACAGTTCGGCCGTTCACTGGCGCAATTTCAAGCGTTGCAGTTCAAGCTTGCTGATATGGCGACTGAGCTGGTCGCTGCGCGTCAAATGGTGCGACTCGCAGCCGCTAAACTCGATGCCCAGCACGCAGAAAAAAGTGCGTACTGTGCCATGGCAAAACGCTTTGCTACTGATGTGGGCTTTAAAGTCTGCGATCAGGCGCTGCAAATTCACGGTGGCTATGGCTACATCAAAGAATATCCAGTCGAGCGCCATTTCCGAGACGTTCGTGTTCACCAAATTCTTGAAGGTACCAACGAAATCATGCGTCTGATCGTCGCAAGACGATTACTAACGGAAGGCGTTGAGCTGCTTTAGTCAGCGAGACACAGCCTTACCTAAAGAAATTAAAAAGGACTGAAAGATTATGACGGCACAAATCAAATTAGAGCGCGAAGCGCATATTGCCAAGCTCACGATTAGTAATCCGCCAGCGAACACTTGGACGCTTGAGTCTTTGAATCAGCTAAAAGAGTTGGCAATTGAACTTAGTAATGATCGCTCTATTTATGCGTTGGTTTTAACAGGCGAAGGCGAGAAATTCTTTTCTGCTGGAGCAGATCTTAATAACTTTGCATCGGGTGATAAATCACAAGCAGCAAACATGGCGTTCGCATTTGGTGAAGCGTTTGAAGCGCTTTCTGCATTCGATGGGGTTTCTATCGCAGCGATTAATGGTTACGCGATGGGCGGCGGTCTGGAAGTGGCGATGGCGTGTGACATTCGTATCGCAGAAGAACAAGTACAAATGGCACTTCCTGAAGCATCGGTAGGTTTGTTGCCGTGTGCGGGTGGGACGCAAAACCTGACCGCGTTGGTAGGTGAAGGTTGGGCGAAGCGTATGATCCTGTGTGGCGAGCGTGTGACGGCCGAGCGAGCGGAAAAAATTGGGTTAGTCGAAGAGGTGGTGGCGAAAGGTCAAGCACTCGAAGCGGCTATGGAGCTAGCACAGCGTGTTGCAGGTCAATCACCGAAATCTGTGTCTGCGTGCAAAACGCTAATTCAAGGTCGACGCAGCCAAACTCACGCGGCTGGATTGGTTTTAGAGCGTGAACTGTTTTTACAGCTGTTCAATACACAAGATCAGACTGAGGGTGTGAATGCGTTTTTGCAAAAGCGCAAGCCACAATGGACAAACAGCTAGCGGAGGCCAAATGACAGGTACAGTAAATGTTTCAAAGCTTAAGTGCGCTGATGGCTCTGTTATTGGTGTGCTGGAGCTTGATAATCCAGCTGCTCTCAACGCGTTGAGTTACGTGATGATTGAGAAGTTGTACAAACAGCTTAATGAATGGCAAACGGACGACAGCGTCGTCGCGGTATTCTTGTATGCTCAAGGTGAAAAAGCGTTTTGTGCTGGCGGAGATATTCAAGCGATCTACCGTGCACTTGAAAACAAAGAGCAAGATTTTGATTCTGCGTTTTCAGCGATGGAAACCTTCTTTGACCTCGAATATCGCTGTGATCATCTTATTCATACTTATCCAAAACCTATCATCGCGTGGGGACATGGTTATTTGATGGGCGGGGGAGTTGGCCTGTTTATGGGTGCCAGCCATCGCGTTGCAGAAACCACCACACGCTTTGCAATGCCAGAGATTAAAATTGGCCTTTACCCAGATGTAGGTGCGACGTACTTCCTAAACCAGTTGCCAAAACATTTGGCACTGTTCTTAAGTTTGACGGCTTGTCAAATTAACGCAACAGATATGAAAGCGTTGGGGTTAAGCCAATGGATTACACAGCCAGAAAACAAGCAAGTGCTGCTGGATCTGCTGGCATCGGTAAGTTGGAAAGGTGAAGCGAACATCAACGAAAAAATCGCCACTACGCTGCGTTCGGTACACGTGGACGAGCCAACCGAAGGGATGTTGATGCCCTATGCGGAATTGATTGAGCAGTTATGTTCGGGTGACTTAGCGTCAATTGTTGATGCAATCAGCCGTGCTAACGTTGATAACAAGTGGTTCGTCAATGCGCAGAAGTCACTGAACTATGGCAGTCCGTTGTCGCTCAGTATCACTTATCAGCAGTTAACGCAGTATCAAAACCTCTCTTTGAAAGCGTGTTTTGATATGGAATTTAACCTAACACTACGTTGTGGCTTAGAAGGTGATTTTAGAGAAGGGGTTCGTGCGCTGATTATTGATAAAACCAATCAACCGACTTGGCAACATCGCACGGTTTCTGACGTAACGCCACAAGTTTTGGAGCGCTTCTTCTCGCCAATTGACTCAGCAGAATACCCACTGACCGCATCGTCGGTAGCTATAGCGGCACTTTAGTACAAGGAAGAAATACGATATGGACAAAATTGCATTTATTGGCCTTGGTAACATGGGTGCGCCTATGGCTAAGAATCTACTCAAAGCGGGCTTGAATGTCGAAGTATTTGATTTGAACCCAAGCGCAGTCGAGGAGTTGACCGCATTGGGCGCTTCAAGTGCCGATTCCGTTCAGCAGGCAGTACAAGGTGTGGAGGTGGTTGTCACTATGCTGCCAGCGAGCCAACACGTTCAAAGCGTTTATCTTGGTCAAGATGGCATCTTAGATAGTGTCGAATCAGGCACCTTGCTGATTGATTCATCCACCATCGATCCGGCGACTGCTCGTTTGGTTGGCGAAAAAGCATCGCAACTTGGTATCAGTTTTGTTGATGCACCAGTATCTGGTGGCGTTGCGGGCGCAGCTGCAGGTACGTTAACTTTCATTGTTGGCGGCTCACAAGAGAACTTTGTTCAAGCCAAAGCGGTGCTTAGCCACATGGGTAAAAACATCTTCCATGCGGGCGATGTTGGAGCTGGTCAGGTCGCGAAGATCTGCAATAACATGATGTTGGGCATTTTGATGAGCGGCACCTGTGAAGCACTCAATTTAGGGATGGAAAACGGACTCGATCCCAAAGTGCTTTCCGACATCATGTTGCAAAGTTCAGGACGTAACTGGGCGCTAGAGCTTTATAACCCTTGTCCAGGTGTGATGGAAAATACGCCTGCAAGCAATGGTTATCAAGGCGGCTTTATGAGCCAGTTAATGGCTAAAGATCTGGGTCTTTCGATGGAAGCGGCGGTTGCCAGTCAAACATCAACGCCAATGGGCAGCTTGGCTCGTAATCTGTTTAATTTTCACAACGGTCAGGGCAACGGGCAAAAAGATTTTTCAAGCTTGTTTGAGTTCTACCAAAAGCAAAATCAGGCCTAAGGAGCGCTTATGGAGTTAGCAAATAAGGTCATTGCGATCACGGGGGCAGGGCAGGGGCTGGGTAAACAAATGGCACTGTCACTGGCGGAAAATGGCGTTCATCTTGCGCTTATCGACCTCAATTCAGAGCAACTGGCTGAAACGAAAGCGGAATGTGAATCTCTCGGCGTTACCGCTCGTTTTTATGTGACGAACGTGACTGACGAACAGCAGGTGTGCACTGCTTTTGAGCAAATTGAGGCAGATTTCAAGCAGCTCAATGGTGTTATCAATAACGCAGGTATTATGCGTGATGGTATGTTCATTAAAGTCAAAGATGGTCAGGTTAACACGATGTCGCTGGAACAATTTCAGTCTGTTCTAGATGTGAATGTAACAGGCACTTTCCTGTGTGGCCGTGAAGCGAGCAAGGTAATGCTGAACACCGATAGCAAAGGGGTTCTGATCAACATATCCAGCGTTGCGCGTGCCGGGAATATTGGTCAAACCAACTATTCAGCATCTAAAGCGGCGGTAGCCACCATGGCAACGGTGTGGGCGAAAGAGTTAGGGCGTTTCGGAATTCGCTCAGTGGCGATTGCTCCGGGTGTCATCAAAACTGCCATGACAGACCAAATAAAACCTGAAGCGATGGAACGTTTAATCGGAATGATTCCGGTTGGACGTTTAGGTTTGGCGGATGAAATTTCATCGACCATAAAATACGTGTTAACCAACGAATTCGTGACCGGACGAGTGTTCGAAGTCGATGGCGGAATGCGAATGTAACCCCCTCTGCAACATAAAAAAGGGGAGCGAGTTTGATTGTCCGCTTCCTTCCACTTTCTCCTTTCTTTTATTGCTTCTATCTGAAAAATGTATTGGATGCATGGTCGACTGCTATCTCATCGAACGGTATAAAAATTTATTCTATTTCTAATGTGAATGGCTAGTTCTATATTGCTTGTCATGTAAATGTATTAACTCACAACTAAGACGATCTTTTGTCTCACTAACGAGATCATTATTCTTGGTGTGTAAAAAATACTCTCATTGGTTGTATTGTGACCGAAAACTATTTCGGCATCTAAAGATGGTGATTTATTATTCAGCGCAAAATACATGGGAATATGAGGCTGACTGAATAACCTTCAGTTGTCTTAATAATAAATAATCAGAATTCTCAATTACACTGAAGTAACTACCCATTAGGGAAGAGCAATAATGTCACTATTTCATTCGCTTAGGACGATGCCGCTATTATTGGGGTGTCTGTGTTTTTCTGTTCAGGCCTCCACAGAAAAGGTGGAACAGGAAGGTAAGTTTTTACAGTCGTTAGAAGGCATCGAAAATCAAATTTACGCATTACCTCAGAGTTCTTTAGCTTTGATTGAAGCGTTAGAAGAAGAGTCTTTACTACAAAACCAACCAACAGCGCTGTTGGTGCGTTACTGGCTTGCCAAGGCCACGGTTTTAGAGCTGCTAGGGCGCGTAGAAGAGAGTCAGAGTGTCGTTCAAAAAGGATTGGAGCTTGTGCGTCCACAGAGCCATGAGTATCTCCTGTTTAAGTTGATTCAGATGCGAACTATGGTTGGAAAGAGCGATATCGATACCGCGCTTTCTGCGTTGGATAGCTTGTTGGAAACATCGCGTGAGAATGGTGATAAGCAACTTGAATCAGAAATCCTGCTGCTAAAAGGACGCTATTACGATGAGCAAGGTGAGTTTAAAAAATCCTATGCTGCACTTATGTCGTCCATGGATGCGGCTGAATCTTCAGGTGTTCACGGGCTGGTCGAACGTGCAGCACTAGAGCTAGGTGACGTACTTGTCAAAATTAAGGGTTACGACCGATCTGAGGCGCTTTTGGAACAAGCATATCGCTATTTTAGGGATAGGCGTATGTCGTTCAATGAGTTGTTGAGCGTTTTGACGATAGCGAAACTTCATAAAGCACAGTTCCAATACGAAGAGGCGATAGCGTCATATCAGCGAGCGTTAAAGCTGGCTCAAATTATCGGTGATGGACGCTTTAGATTTCGAGTTAACCTTGAACTTGCAGCTTTATATCGCGAGACGAAACAAGAAAAGAAGATGGTTAACCACTTGAAGCTGGCGGAGAATTTACAGTACAGAGAAACGTCTAGCGCGTATTTGGCAACATTTAAGTTGTTACAAGCCGAATATATGTTAGAGCAGCAGCAATTTGAAATACTTTTAGCGATGATCGCGCCAATGCTGCCGGAGATTATAGAGAGTCGATACGTCAAGCAACAGCAAATGGAGCTACTAAAAGTCGCCGCTATGGCCTATGCGGGGAGCAATGACTTTAAACTAGCATTCGAAACTTACGGTAACTATCACGATAAATTTATCCAATTTAGCAATCAAAGAGAAGTTGAAAATCTTGAGCGCCAGCAGACGTTATTTGAGTTGGAACGACTTGAATATGAGAACGAAGATCTCAACTGGAACAATGTGTTGCAGCGTATGGAGCTAGAAAACAACCGTCGTACTTTTTACTTATTGGGTGAAGCGCTACTTGCGCTCATCGGTGTTCTATTTTTGATGGCGGTAGTATTTCTCGTCGTCAATCGCTCGCGTTTGAGAATGCGTCGCCTCGCAAAGACAGACACATTGACAGGGTTGTTCAATCGCCGTTTTTTAGAGGACTGGTTCACTAAGCCAGTAGAAGTGAGGCGTGAGCGAAAAGAGAAACCGGTACCTCAATCTAAGCAAGAAAAGATACAGCAATTTGTTTTTGAGCAAGTCGAGCAAGTTAAGTACGGTTATCTAGCTTTAAATAAATGGGTAGATAGCAAACTCGATAAACAGAAAATGGTGCCAAATAAACCACAATCGGGGCCAGTAACTTTAGCGTTAATCGATGTGGATTATTTCAAGCAGGTAAATGATACCTATGGGCATGTGTTTGGAGATACCGTACTAACGGGCGTTGCCAAAGTGTTGGAGGAAACTGTACGTGAGAACGACATTGTTGCTCGCTTTGGTGGTGAAGAGTTTGTTGTTGTTATGCCCAATACAGACCATAAAAACGCCCTTATTACTGCAGAACGTTTACGTAGCGCTTTATCCCTACATGGCTTTGTTACGGAACAGAAAGAAGAAGTGAGAGTGACCTGTAGTTTTGGAGTCGTTACCACTGAAGATAATGAGATGAGTTTTAAATCACTTTGCGATCAGGCCGATAAATTGCTTTATCAAGCGAAAGCGAACGGACGCAACTGTGTGGAAGGTCGCTCGCTAGCGTAACAGAAATCAAAAGTTCAGGCTCATCGCACGATGAATCTGAACTTATCCCTCCCATTTACTTTGATAGCCAAGTGACTTTGAGATCCTTGCTTCGAATATAAAACGCTGAATCTAACATCTTAAAGTCACTTGGCGATATTACTTAAAAATGGCTTAAGGATATCGAATCGCATATTCATGGCGTTCAATATAACCTCTCTTTTTGCCTCCTTCACCTTCAAAGTGCGAATGCCACTTGTGTCTACAAAACTATAACAAACTAGTGTGTCTATTATTTGTACAAACAAACCATGTACAGGTGAAATGATTAGTGGTCGATATAAATTTTTTGTGGCACAGATTTTTGTTGTTCAAAAATCAACTCTTTCATCATCGTTTTAAAAATGGATCTACATTCAAGTGCTTGATTTTACTTGCTTTATTTGTTTGTTCTTAAACTGAAATCTAGTTATCCCGACAAGTTCTTACCGAGCAATTTTTCGTACACCCTCAACTTTTCATCCTTTTTTACTAACATTTTTCTTTAAAAATAATTTGAGTTCGAATTAATTTTCAGGCATTTTATATTTAACTAACCGTTCAATTAAAAATAACAGGGACGCAAAATGCCAAAGGTGGGGATGCCTGAAATCAGAAAACCGCAGCTTGTGAAAGCGACAATGTCAGTGATTGATAGAGTCGGTTTACACGCGGCGAGTATTTCGTTAATCAGCAAAGAAGCCGGTGTATCAACGGGGATTATCAACCACTATTTCGGTGGTAAGCACGGATTGCTGGAGGAAACGATGCGCGAAATCTTGCGTCAGCTTTCGTCCACTATCACACAGAAGTTACGTGAGCTGCCAAGTGATGCTCATCACCAAAGAATTAACGCCATCATTGACGGTAACTTTGTCGGCTATCAGGCAGAAAACCAAGTTGCTAAGACTTGGCTGGCGTTTTGGTCGTACTCAATGCATGACGAGCAGCTCAAGCGTTTACAGCGTGTCAACGAACGACGTTTATTGTCCCATCTAAGAAAAGAACTCAAAGCATTATTAAATGCAGAGCAGGCTGAATTGGTTGCTCATGGTATTGCATCACTTATTGATGGAATTTGGTTGCGCGGAACGCTCAACCCGCAAGGCATTGATGCAGAAAGAGCGAGAATCATCATCAACGATTATCTCGAAAAACAACTTACGTTTTATTCTGAAAAAATATAAAAGTTACAGGTCTTCAAAATGGAAATGAAAGCACACTATATCAATGGTGCGATGTACGACGGGTGTTCAGATGAACACTTCACCACTTACAATCCGGCGAATGGTGAGCCATTGGCCAACATTAAACAAGCGAACCAAGACGATCTTCAAGCAGCGATTGAATCGGCAAAAAAAGGTTTTGCTGCATGGTCGGCGATGACTGCGATTGAGCGCAGCCGTATTTTACACAAAGCCGTTGCCATTTTACGTGAGCGTAATGACGAGCTGGCTGCATTGGAAGTGGCAGATACTGGTAAGCCCATTCAAGAAGCTATCGCGGTTGATGTCACAACAGGTGCCGATGTTCTTGAGTACTACGCTGGCCTTGCTCCAAGTCTACAAGGTGAACAGCAGCCACTCAGCGACGATCAGTTTTTCTATACACGTCGTGAGCCATTGGGCATTTGCGCGGGTATTGGCGCTTGGAATTATCCAATTCAAATTGCGATGTGGAAATCGGCGCCAGCACTGGCTGCGGGCAACGCAATGATCTTCAAGCCATCAGAAGAAACACCATTAACGGCGCTTAAGCTCGCCGAAATTTATTCAGAAGCGGGCATGCCAGATGGCGTATTTAATGTCGTGCAAGGGGATTACCGAGTAGGACAGATGCTAACGGCGCATCCTGATATCGCAAAAGTGTCATTCACAGGTGAGTCAGGCACCGGTAAAGTCGTCATGAGTGACAGCGCTAAGACACTAAAACAAGTAACGATGGAGCTTGGTGGTAAGTCTCCACTGATTATTTTTGATGATGCGAAGTTAAACGATGCCGTTTCTGCGGCCATGGTGGCGAACTTCTACACCCAAGGTGAAGTTTGTACGCACGGTACACGCGTATTTGTCCATGAAGGTATTTATGACGACTTCATCGCACAACTTAAAGCCCGAACCGAGCTGTTAGTCGTCGGCGATCCGCTTGATGAGAACACGCAAATTGGCGCGCTAATCTCTAAAGATCATGAATCGAAAGTTCTAGGAGCGATTGAAGCCGCGAAAGCGAGTGGCGCGACGTTACTGACTGGCGGCTACAAAGTAACAGACAATGGCCTAGCTAATGGTAACTTTGTTGCTCCAACCGTATTTGTCGATTGCGATGATGACATGAGCCATGTTCAACAAGAAATCTTTGGCCCGGTAATGTCAGTTCTGAAATTCCGCGATGAGTCGGAAGTGATTGCGCGTGCAAATGGCACAGATTATGGCTTAGCGGCAGGTGTATTCACTCAAAACCTATCTCGTGCGCATCGTGTGATCCATCAAATTCAAGCGGGTATTTGTTGGGTGAACACATGGGGTGACTCACCTGCGGAAATGCCAGTTGGCGGCTACAAGCAATCAGGTGTTGGCCGTGAAAACGGAGTCGAAACCCTTAAACATTACACACAAACGAAGAGTGTTCTGGTTCAGCTAAGCGACTTCGAAAGCCCTTACAAATGATACTACTCATAGTAGATAACTGACCACTTTAGCTTGTTAAAATGCTCGATAACTACGTTGTCAATTTTGATTGTAGGTTAACTACTTATCAAAATTTCCGCCTTGTTCTCAAGCATTTTTCCTACGCTAATTTCGTTCACTTATCTACGGTGATTAGTATTAACTCCTAGGAGAATAAAAATGCAACAACACTACGATTACATCATCGTCGGTGCGGGTTCGGCCGGCTGTGTGTTAGCGGATCGCTTAAGTGAAAGTGGTCAAAATTCGGTCCTATTACTCGAAGCGGGTGGGTCGGATAAAAGTATTTTTATCCAAATGCCAACGGCGCTTTCTTACCCGATGAACACTGAAAAATACGCGTGGCAGTTTGAGACGGTTGAAGAGCAAGGGTTAGATGGCCGTCAACTTCATTGCCCTCGCGGAAAAGTTCTGGGTGGTAGCTCATCTATTAACGGCATGGTTTACGTTCGCGGACACGCTTGCGACTTTGACCAGTGGGAAGAGGAAGGCGCGAAAGGCTGGAACTATCAGTCGTGTTTGCCTTATTTCCGTAAAGCAGAGTCTTGGATTGGTGGTGCTGATGAATATCGGGGCGATCACGGTCCAGTCGGCACATGTAACGGCAACGATATGAAGCTCAACCCGCTGTACCAAGCTTTTATTGATGCAGGCAAAGAAGCGGGCTACCCAGAAACAAAAGATTACAACGGTTATCAGCAAGAGGGCTTTGGCCCAATGCATATGACGGTCGACAAAGGCGTACGCGCTTCAACCTCTAATGCATACTTAAGCCGTGCTAAAAAACGCAAAAACTTCACCCTAATGAAGAGGGTGACGGTTCATCGAGTTTTATTAGAAGAAACTGGTGCAGAAGGCAAGAAAGCGGTAGGTGTTGAATTTGAAAAGTCAGGTTCAATTCAGCAATGTTTTGCGAATAATGAAGTGATTTCGAGTGCGGGTTCGGTTGGCTCCGTTCAGCTGTTGCAGCTTTCAGGCATTGGCCCTAAGGCAGTATTAGAAAAAGCGGGCATTGAGGTGAAACACTCGTTGGAGGGGGTAGGTAAAAACCTGCAAGATCACTTAGAAGTGTACTTCCAATATCACTGTAAACAACCTATCACGCTCAACAGCAAATTAGGTTTGGTGAGCAAGGGCTTGATTGGCACTGAGTGGATATTAACTCGCAAAGGCCTTGGTGCTACTAACCACTTTGAATCGTGTGCGTTTATCCGCTCTCGTGAAGGACTAAAGTGGCCAAATATTCAATATCACTTCTTGCCAGCGGCAATGCGCTATGACGGGCAAGCTGCTTTTGATGGTCATGGTTTCCAAGTGCACGTTGGACCTAACAAGCCAGAAAGTCGCGGGTCGGTCGAAGTTGTCTCTGCGAATCCGAATGATAAGCCGAAGATTGAGTTTAACTACATTTCCACTGAACAAGATAAGCAGGATTGGCGTGATTGTATTCGCCTTACTCGCGAGATCCTCAATCAGCCAGCCATGGATGAGTTTCGTGGGGATGAGATCCAACCCGGTCTGAACATCACAACGGATGAACAGATTGATGAATGGGTGAAGCAAAACGTCGAGAGTGCTTACCATCCATCTTGTACCTGCAAAATGGGCGCAGATAACGACCCATTAGCCGTCTTAAATGAGCGATGCCAAGTACGCGGTATTCAAGGCTTGCGTGTGGTGGACTCTTCTATTTTCCCAACCATTCCGAACGGTAATTTAAATGCGCCAACGATTATGGTGGCAGAACGCGCCGCGGATATGATTTTGGATAACGCCCTAGAAACGTCGAACAACGTACCAGTTTGGATTGCACCGGACTGGCAAGAGATGCAACGAATGCATCCGCCAAAAAGAGATCTCGATTCGATCTCATAAAATGAAAAAGTCAGTAATCATTACAAGGAATTCAACATGTCTAAGATGACAAAAATCTTCTCAACAATTGCACTAAGTACTTTAGCAACAGGCGCTTACGCCAACCAATGTGAAACGGTTCGTTTCGCAGATGTAGGTTGGACTGACATCACTGCGACCACTGCCGTTACATCAGAGTTACTTAAAGGGTTGGGGTACAAAACGAAGACCGATCTTCTGTCTGTGCCTGTAACTTACTCCTCTATGGCTAATGGCGATATCGACATTTTCCTAGGTAACTGGATGCCAACGATGGAAGGTGATATCGCGAAATACCGTGATGCAGGTACTGTTGAAACCGTACGCGCGAACCTCGTTGGCGCAAAGTACACGCTAGCTGTTCCAAAATACGTTTATGACGCAGGCGTAACCAACTTCGCTGACCTAGTAAAACATGCCGACAAATTTAAAGACCGCATTTACGGCATTGAACCAGGAAACGATGGCAACCGCTTAATTCAGTCAATGATTGATAGCAACGCATTCGGCCTAAAAGATTTCAGCCTAGTTGAGTCCAGTGAAGCTGGCATGGTGTCTCAAGTATCACGTGCCGCACGCCGCAATCAATGGATTGTGTACCTAGGTTGGGCGCCGCACCCAATGAATAGTAACGTTGAAATGGAATATCTAGCGGGTGGTGATGACTTCTTCGGTCCTAACTACGGCGGCGCGAACGTCTACACAAACGTACGTAAAAATTACCTCGCTGAGTGTCCAAATGTAGGCCAGCTAGTGAAAAATCTAGAGTTTAACCTAGAAATGGAAAATGAACTGATGGAAGCGATTCTTAACCAGAAACAGAAGCCATCAAAAGCAGCGCAAGCATGGTTGAATGCAAACCAAGAGCAAATTGAAGCGTGGCTAGAGGGCGTGAAAACGGTAGATGGCCAAGATGCGCTAACAGCTATTACAAACTACTTAAAAACAAACGCTTAATAAGCAGTATTTGACTCGTTTTTTTAAAAGAAAGTGGGCAGAGTTTTGCCCGCTTCATTAACACAAAGGTTTTATTTTGAATTTTATTACGGACAACAAACTACCGTTGGGCCAATGGATGGAAACTGGCGTCGATTGGTTAACCATCAATGCATCGGGTTTTTTCGATGCAATCTCTATTACACTTGAAACGATCATTCTTTTCGTGGTGGACATTTTTAAATGGATGCCACCTGCAGCGCCAATCATTATGACGGCGGCAATTGCTTGGTTCTTACATCGCAGCATTCCTCTTGTCGTATTTATCGTGTTGGCCTTACTCGCAATTCTCAACCTTGGTTACTGGCAAGAAATGCTGGAAACCTTTGTCCTTGTGTTTGCAGCGACAACGATTTCCGTATTAATTGGCGTGCCGTTGGGCATTATGGCGGCGCACCGTCCTTGGTTATACACCTTGTTGCGGCCAATACTCGATTTGATGCAGACCGTACCGACATTCGTTTACCTAATTCCAACCTTGGTTCTGTTTGGCTTAGGTATTGTCCCTGGTCTAATCTCGACCATCATTTTCGCTATCGCTGCGCCAATTCGATTGACGTACCTCGGCATTATTAAAGTTCCGGAGGAGCTACTTGAAGCGGGTAAAGCATTTGGTGCCAGCCGCATGAAGCTACTGTTTAAGGTGGAGTTACCTGCGGCATTGCCAAGTATTATGGCTGGCGTTACGCAGTGCATTATGTTGTCTCTGTCTATGGTAGTCATTGCGGCGCTTGTTGGTGCTGATGGACTTGGTAAACCAGTCGTACGCGCACTGAATACGGTAAACATCTCGCAAGGTTTTGAAGCGGGTTTAGCGATTGTACTCGTTGCCATCATTCTTGATCGCTTGTGTAAAGCACCAAACCAGAAGGAGGCATAATCATGGACGCTATTACTATTAAAAATCTTGATGTCGTTTTTGGTCAGCAACAAGCACAGGCGCTAGCACTACTAGATCAAGGGAAGTCTCGACAAGAAATCATTGATGAAACTGGCCAAGTGGTTGGGGTTGATAATGTTTCGCTGAACGTGAAACAGGGTGAGATCTGTGTCTTGATGGGGCTTTCAGGCTCGGGTAAATCAAGTTTGCTGCGAACGGTTAACGGATTGAACGATATTTCTCGTGGCTCTCTGAAAATTAAAGATGGCGACGATATGGTTGAGCTCTCTAACTGTGACGAACAGAAACTGCGCCACCTTCGTACGCACCGCGTGTCCATGGTGTTTCAGAAGTTTGCATTGATGCCTTGGTTAACGGTGTTAGACAATGTAGCGTTTGGTCTAGAGATGCAAGGCATTGGTAAAGCAGAGCGTCGTAAAAAGGCGCGTGAACAGCTCGAAATGGTCGGTTTATCTGAGTGGGAAACCAAATTCCCGCACGAGCTTTCTGGTGGTATGCAGCAGCGTGTTGGCCTAGCGCGAGCGTTTGCGATGGACACTGATATCTTGTTAATGGATGAACCGTTTTCAGCGCTTGACCCATTGATTCGTGCTCAGCTTCAAGATGAATTGATTCTGCTGCAAGAAAAGCTAAACAAAACCATTCTTTTTGTGAGTCACGACTTGGATGAGGCGCTTAAAATCGGCAACAACATCGCCATTATGGAATCAGGAAAGCTGATTCAACATGGCAAGCCAGAACAGATCATTCTTGCTCCAGAAAACGATTATGTGGCGGACTTTGTTGCTCACACTAATCCATTAAATGTGCTGAAGGGACGTTCCTTAATGCGTGACGATTTGGTTCGCGAAGATACGCGTGTTCTGATTTGCCCTGACAAAGATATTTGGGTGATACAAGAGAGCAAGGGGTTAAGTTTAGCGGATAAAGATAAATCGTTGATTCAATGGAAGAGCGACTCTTCGAACCTTGACGAAGTTAATGAAAACTCTCTGGTTCAGGTTAGCCCAGAAATCAGTATGCGAGAAGCGATTGAACTTAAACAGCGTAGCAATCAACCTCTGCTTATGGTTGAAGATAATAAACTGGTTGGTGTGTTGAGCGACAATGAGCTTTACGATGCATTGCTTGGTAATTTTAAGTCAGAGCAAGTTGCGTAAAGTTGACGCAGAACCAAGTAAAAAAGAGCCGCATTAATGTGCGGCTCTTTTTAGTTTAAACAATGATTTAAGTCGCTAAGCTAAGACAATGGTCGACTATAGAGTCGTAATTACGTCATCCATTGCAAGGCGCGCTTTTGGAAGACCATGATTATAATCTTCCCCATCTTTATGGTAGCCAATCGCTAGCGCAACTTCACAGATATGGCCCTCGAGCTCTTCTTTAAACTCTTCTCCAATCAGAGCAGGATCGACACCTTCCATCGGTGTTGAGTCAATGCCTAGTCGTGCCAATGTGTGTAGTAGGTTGCCTAGTGCCAAATAGACTTGTGCTTTTGTCCAGTTTCCGTTGAAGCCATTTTCGTCCGTATTTGCATCGGCAAAAGCGTAAGCACCCATAAAGTTGTTGTACATCTCCGCTGGCAAGTGGCCAGATGTTACTTCTGCATCCACACGTTTCGCAAATTTCTCTTTAGTAAATTTAGGATCGTAAGCAAACAGAATCGTATGTGATGCGGCTTTCGCGTGTGGTTGGTTAAACTGGTGCATATTTGCAAACGTATTGTGGAAACGTTGCTTCGCTTCATCACTTTCAATAACGATGAATTTCCATGGTTGTGAGTTGATAGAAGACGCCGACAAACGCAGTGCTTCTTTGATTATCGCCATGTCTTCTTGAGAAACGCGCTTGGTTTCATCATATTTTTTTGCAGTGTAACGGTTATTTAGATCGGTAATGATTTGATGGGACACGTTTATATCCTCTTTATGTGATGACAGATGAGGATGCACTAGCATCGACAACCATGCGTACCTCGAATATGGGTTCATGATAATGGATATTTTTTCATTGATAAGAGGGTGTTTATTTAAATCACTTTTTACTTTTTGTTGAAAATCGATGTGAGTTGATCGATTTGAAACTTAAAAGTCCTTATTTGGAAGCTTTTATTTGATATTAAATTAAACTCATATTGAGGCGTAGGGGAAAGCAACATGAACGTGATTGAAGTTTTTAATGATAGCTATGAACGTTGTACTTCAGATCAGGAGTTTTTCGACTTGTTCTACAAAAATTTATGGTCGAAAAGCGCCAACTTTAGACAGAAGTTTGACGGTATAGACATGTACCAACAAGTGAGAATGCTTAGAGGGTCTATCGTGTTTTTTATGATGGCAGATACCTCGACCGAAGCGCACAAAATGGTGGAAAAGTATGGGAAAAAGCATGCAAGTGCCGAAATTGGTATAGAGCCGCAGGATTTTGATGTTTGGCTTGAGAGTTTGTTAGAAACGGTTCGACAGTGTGATTCCGGGTACGATGCCGATGTTGAAACCGCTTGGCGAACATGCTTTAAAACGGGCTTAGAAGTAATGAAACAAGAATGTGATAAAGAAGATGGGCACTTCCTTAAAGCGAGTACCAAATAAGGAAGTAACGTGAGTGGCCGTTACTTCCTACGGTCAGAACCTTACTTATCTTGTGTCTCTTTATTCTTTTTCACCGCTTCGGCGATATCACTGACAGCTTCGACAAGATTGATCGGCATTGGAAAAATAATAGTGGATGTTTTGTCTGTAGTGATTTCAGTGAGTGTCTGCATGTAACGTAATTGCAGTGCATTCGGTGCTTCGTTGAGCATTTGCGCTGCTTCTTTTAATTTATTTGAAGCCTCTAACTCACCAGTAGCGTGAATGATCTTCGCCCTACGGTTACGTTCTGCTTCTGCCTGACGGGCTAGGGCTCTGACCATGCTGTCATTTAAATCAACATGTTTGACTTCAACCGTAGCAATCTTGATTCCCCAGTCATCAGTCTGTTGATCGAGAATGGATTGTAAATCCTTATTGAGGCGTTCTCGCTCTGATAGCAATTCATCGAGTTCATGCTGACCCAATACCGAGCGCAGCGTGGTTTGTGCTAACTGACTGGTGGCATCGCTGTAGCTTTCAATATTGTTAATCGCCATTTGAGGATCGACTACGCGAAAATAAACGACCGCGTTGACGCGCACAGAAACGTTATCTTTTGTAATTAAGTCTTGTGTCGGCACATCCAAAACGACAGTACGTAAATCAACCCTCACCATTTGCTGAATAAATGGGATAAGGATGATCAAACCAGGTCCTTTGACTTCTTGAAATCGACCAAGAAAGAACACAACCCCACGTTCGTATTCTCTCAAAACCTTGAACATTTGGGTCGCTAGTGCGAACAGCAGCACCACGATCACCGCAACGGTATAGAGCATCATAAAGCGCCTCCTATTTATTTTGGCGGTCATCAGGCATCACAGTTAAGGTCAGCCCTTTAACATTAACAATGGTGACGTGATCACCTTGTTTGAATTGTTGATGGTCTTTGGCTTTAGCTCGCCATAACGCACCGTTGAGTTGAACGCGTCCTTCGCCATCGATAAAGTCATCGCTTACCACAGCGACCTTCCCAGGGTAAGTCTCTAAACCCGTCGTTACACGCCGGCGACGAATTTTGAGCAGCAGGCCGACGGTCAGCACGATTAGAGCCACGGAAAATATGGCAATACCAAAAATCAAAGGAAGGGCGATCTGGAATCCTGGTAACTCACTGTCCATGAGAAATATCGAACCGAGTACAAAGGCGACAACGCCGCCTAAGCCCAAAATACCAAAGCTCGGGCTGAATGCTTCCGCTATCATTAGTGCAATACCGAGTAACAGCAGACCAAGACCTGCGTAGTTGACGGGCATCATTTGTAGTGCGTACATGGCAAGAAGCAGACAAATCCCACCTAGCACACCGGGTAAGCCAATTCCTGGGTTGTAAAATTCAAGAAGTAAACCGTAGATGCCGATGAGCATTAGAATGTAGGCAACGTTTGGATTGGTTATAACGGCTAACATTTCTGCTCGCCAATCTGGCGTTCTTTCAACCCATGTTGGATTTTCAAGTGACAATGTCACAGTGCGATTGTTTACTTTAACTGTTTGCCCATCTATGGCTTTGACTAAGTCCTCTGGCGAATTGGCTATGTAATCGATCACGTTTAATTCTAATGCTTCTGTTGCATCCAAGCTCGCCGCTTCGCTTACTGCTTTCTCTGCCCATTCTGCATTTCGTCCATGAAGTTTTGCTAAGCCTTTAATGTAGGCTTTGGCGTCGTTAATTACCTTTTTCTCCATTGCGGTTTTAGCGGGAACTTTCTCTGAGCTTTCGTTGGTTCCTTCTGGCGTTTCTTCCGCGTTTTGATCTTTGCCATCATCCGATGAAGGAGGTTGAGGCGTACCACCTAACGCGACGGGCGTTGCAGCTCCGAGGTTTGTCGCTTCAGCCATGGCGGCTACGTGACTAGCGAGCAAGATGTATGTTCCTGCACTGGCAGCTCTAGAACCAGATGGGCCGACCCAAGTTGCAACGGGAGTCGAGGAGGTGGTAATCGCGTGAATAATATGTCGCATTGCGCTATCTAAGCCGCCTGGTGTGTCCATCTCTAAGATCACTAAACTGACACCGTTTAGTTGAGCTTCTTCTATTTCACGAGATAAATAGTCGCTAGTAGCAGGCCCTATAGCGCCTTTGACAGGAACAATCCAAACGGTATTCGCCAGTGCTTGACTGGCAATCAAGAGTAAAGGTAAGAACCATATCCATAGTCGTTTCATGCAGTCCTCCTTGTGTGGTCACAGGGACTTTTTGAAATCCTAATTCAAGTATATCCAAATAACTTAGAGATGCTTGAGTATAGGTTCTAATGAATAAGTTCCCGAGGCTAATTAGGAGACTACTTTTTTATATATAAACGCTGTGTGAGATAGTAAACTAAAGCAAATTATTGGTAATTGTGATGTTTATGTTTATTGTTCAGCGTTTGATTAAGTTGGCCGTTATCTGTGCCGTTTTCTTTACTATTTTCGATCTGATCTCCTATGGAGAGGTGACTTGGTTTCAACGGTTTTTGGCTTTTCTACACTAAACTCAGATTTCAATACGTTAGCTACTCATAAGGCGATAGGTTTCTTCCTATTCGCCTTATTACTCCCTCTTCAACCAAAGCCTTAAACAAAGCAATACTTAACTCGTTTTTTCAACTTCCTGTCGGTGGAAAAAACGCCAAAATGCAACTAAATTCATATCAATGACAAGTTTAAGGTATGTAGTTGATGAGGCAATTCAGCGCAATCGCACTAGCTGTTGTAACACTCATTTTGAGCCAAACAACAACCGCAAGAAACGCGAAGATGTTAGGTGATATCTCCCTAGTTCAGCCCATACAGGGTGATCCTAATGTGGATATTAAGCTAGCGAGAATTGGCTGGCATCTCTTCCGCGATCCTCAATTATCGTCAAATGGTAATGTTAGCTGCGCGACATGCCACAATCTGCAAACCAATGGCGCTGAAAATACACCTGTCTCTACGGGAGTGAAAGGTGATGGAATTAGAAATTCTATAACAGTGTTTAATGCAGCGTTAAATTATCGTTTTTTATGGGATGGTACGGAAAACACCTTGATGGCTCAGATTGATGGTCCAATCCACAATCCAATGGAAATGGACTCAAACTGGCAAACAATAGAGCAATATGTAAAAGAGAGTGAACATTATCAAGCTCTATTTAATCGTGACGGTGAATTGCCGATTAACGTTCATAATATCAAGTCCGCTATTGTGGAGTTTGTTGAAGGGCTGCAGACGCCTGGCGCACCATTCGATGCTTACTTATTGGGTTACACGCATGTACTGAGTGAACAGCAAATCAGAGGTTGGAAAACATTTCAGACTTCAGGTTGTGTGCAGTGTCATCAGGGCAAAAATATCGGCGGAGCGATGATCCAAAGGTTCGCCTATTTCAAGGATAAGCCAGTAGTAGAGGACTCGGGCAGGCAGCTCGTTACGATAGAGGATGAAGAGCGATTCTATTTTAGAGTAGCCAGTTTACGCAATGTCGCGCTAACGAGTCCTTATTTTCATAATGGGCAAGTCGATAAGTTATCCGACGCGATACAAATCATGGCTAAAACCCAGCTCGGTATAACGATGAACGATGAGAATGTCGCGGACATTGAAGCATTCTTGCAGTCGTTGACAGCACCTAGACCCATAATTTTAGAGGTGTTGGAAAATGAATAAATTCAAACTGATCAACTTTTGCTTTTTTATTGGGATACTGACGTGCTGCACACTGGCGTATATGTCGTATATGAACTCAAAAAACGCTCAAGAATTTCATGCAGAGCTAATGAACATCGGACATGAGTTGATTGAAGAGCGTGATGTTATCGTGAACCGATATGCCGTTGAAGATAGAAAAAACTATGAGTTAACAACATCTTTAGTAGAGATAGAAATCGCAGCACAGGCACTGTTGGAATCATCAAAGGCATCAGTTTGGTTTCCCGTGACACCCAATCGTATAAAAGTTAGGGATACGCTTGAACAGTTTAAGGAGCGAGTGCTTCAAACAACGTTGAAGCTTGATATGTTAATTGGTGTTCAGGTAGAAAATCGGTATGCATTACTCATGTTGTTCAATTTATATCAGCAAGATGTTTCTATCGAGAGCGGTCAATCATTGGGTGGCAGTCGTTATTTTGAATTTCTCAACCAGTTGCTTCTAACACAAACGGAAGTTGAGAGTGAAAAGGAAGCGAACTTCCTTAAGCGGCTTCAAACGAGTGATAAAAGAATTGAATTGCTGACGAATGAACTGCTTGATCACACTTATATTGAGTTTGTCGAAAGCTCAGAGCATCGGTTACTCAATATTGCTCAAAGTGAGGCGCGTTTTACGTGGTTGTTTGTATTTATTGCGGTGATGTTTCTAGTTAGCGCGTTTGTTTATCAGTCACATCACCGAATGCATAACTTAAAACAGTTGAATCTTGAAATTGAAGAGGCGAGAAACAAAGCCGAGCGAGCGGCAAAAGCGAAATCAAATTTTCTCGCTGCAATGAGTCACGAACTAAGGACGCCGATGAATGGTGTACTAGGGCTTTCTCAAATGATTGCAGAAGAGACCAAAGAGCCGACGACGAAAGAGCATATTAGGGTTATTCTTGATTCTGGCCAGCATCTGATGACTATCCTCAACGATATTTTGGATTTTTCTAAAGTTGAAGAAAACAAACTGGAATTTGAGCAAGCTAAGTTTAAGCTCGATCAAGTGCTTTCTCCGGTGTGTAGCGCAATAAAACCACTTGTTGATGAAAAAAATATCGAGTTAATCTTGGAAAACGAGGTTTCTGAATATACTGAATTTACTGGAGATTGTGCGCGTTTACGACAGATCTTGTTTAATCTCGCCGGTAACGCGGTGAAGTTTACCAATGAAGGGCATGTGCTGGTTAGAACTGAGTTAGATGAATCGAATCAGTTGTTGGTCATGCGCGTGAGCGACACCGGTATTGGTATTGCGCCAGACAAGCACGAGCATATTTTTAACTCGTTTGAGCAAGCAGACTCATCAACGACTCGAAGGTTCGGCGGAACAGGGCTTGGGTTAGCCATCGTCAAAAAACTAACCGATTTGATGGGTGGCCATATTACTCTGAAGAGTATAGAAGGCGTTGGAAGTCAATTTATCGTTGAGTTGCCGATTCCTTGGGTAGAATCTGCTCCGAAAAAGCAGCAAGAAGCACCGAAACCTCGCGCAAAATCACACCATTTAAAGATACTACTTGCTGATGATAACCGTGTGAATGCCATTGTGGCAAAAGGGTTTTGCGAAAAGCTTGGGCATGAAGTGGAAGTTGCAGAAAATGGATTAATCGCGGTTAAAAAGGCGAAAGAGAACGAGTACGACCTGATCTTGATGGACAACCATATGCCCGAGATGAATGGCGTTGAGGCGACACGCGTTATCCGACAAGAGTTAGGTATCAAGACATTACTCTTTGCGTACACGGCAGACGTATTTCGTGAAGCTCACGATAGCTTTATTGAAGCAGGAGCAGACCATGTGCTTACGAAACCGCTACAGCATGAGAGCTTTTCAGACGCTCTCAAACAGTTTGCCGCCAGACTCGAACCGAAACAGAATCCGCCACTAACGAGTGACAGCAATGTGCTTCAGTTGCAACGTAAGCCAATCGAGAACTTAAGGTTAACAGAGGAAGAACTCTCCCGTTCAGGCATGTTTACTTCTTTACGAGATGAGCCAGAAGCGCTTGACGAGCTGCTAAAAAACATTATTGTCGATTTTGAGACATCTGTTGATGAGCTTATTGAATACTTTATGGCTGAAGACTTTGCTTCATTAGCGCTGACGTTGCACAAAACGAAAGGGATGGCACTGAACCTAAGTTTACCTATTTTGGCGAGCCAAACGGAGGCCCTGGAAACTCAACTTAAAGCCAACCAAAGTCCCGAGATTGAGCAGTTGCAGATGCTGATCAATCGGTTACAGGTCAACATCCATCAGTCTCATAGACTTTTGGATGATATCCAGAAGAACAATGCCGATCCTCAACAGATTTTATAGTCCCTGTGAGTGCGATGCTTTCCTTAACTCATTTTGTTGTGGTTTACTGTGGCAAGGACGGATAGTGTTGATTCGTCGTCGGAAAATCAGGGAGTTAGAATGAGTAAGCATTCCGCTTTAATCAAATGGCATCGTAAAGCTGGGGAAGAGTTTAGTGATAATAAGTATAGTAGGGCACACATTTGGCAATTTGATGGAGGGTTGCAAGTCCCAGCATCTCCATCTCCCCACGTAGTACCATTACCACTATCCGTAGAAGAAAACGTTGATCCAGAAGAAGCGTTTGTCGCGGCACTTTCTAGTTGTCATATGCTCGTTTTCCTGTCTATTGCAGCAAAGCGGCGTTACGTTGTGGACAGTTACTTCGATGAAGCGGTAGGGGAGCTTGAAAAAGGCGAAAACGGAAAAGAGTGGGTATCAAAGGTAACGTTAAACCCTAAGATAACATTTTCAGGTGAAAAACAACCGACACCATCTCAATTAGAAAAACTGCACCACATGGCACATGAGAATTGCTTTATCGCCAACTCCGTTAAAACAGAAGTGACAACGCTTATTGCGAATTAAGTGAAGCTCTTTATCAAAAGCGCGGCCTATTGCGGAGTTATATTAAGCCAGCAGTCATCCTGCTGGCTCGTTTATCTAGACGACACCTTGCTCAATCATTGCATCAGCGACTTTTCTAAAACCTGCAATGTTGGCGCCTAAAACTAAATTTCCAGGTTGGCCAAACTCTTTACTGGTTTCGTTTGCATTGATGAAAATATTTTTCATGATGGTTTGCAACTGACTATCCACTTGTTCAAACGTCCAGTTTTGCATGCTCGCGTTTTGCGCCATTTCAAGTTGACTGGTTGCAACGCCGCCTGCATTGGCTGCTTTGGCAGGCCCATAAGCTATGTCTGAGTCCACGATAATATTGGCAGCATCACGGGTGGTTGGCATGTTCGCCCCTTCACTAATCAAAATACATCCGTTTTCGATAAGAGCCAGTGCGTCGTCTGACGTTAATTCATTTTGAGTCGCACAAGGGAAGGCAGCATCAGCCTGATATCGCCAAACAGCATGTCCTTCATTAGGATAGTCGCCCTCTGGTGTGTATTCTGCTTCAGGGTAAGTTTCTAAATATTCTTCTAAGCTTGCTCTTTTCACTTCTTTCAGTTGTTTGAGGAGCTTAAGATCAATACCGTGCTCATGATAGATCGTACCTCGAGAGTCGCTGCATGTAACCGGCGTTGCTCCCATATGGTACAGTTTTTCAATGGCGTAGATAGCCACGTTGCCAGCACCAGAAACGAGGCAAGTTTTCCCTTTCAATGAATCGTTGCGGTCGTTGAGCATGCATTCTGCAAAATAGACGGCGCCATACCCTGTCGCTTCTTTTCTGGCGAGTGAGCCACCCCAAAGAAGACTCTTGCCTGTAAGCACACCTTCGTAGCGGCCCGTCAATCGTTTGTATTGACCAAACATATAGCCAATTTCGCGCGCCCCGACACCGATATCGCCTGCGGGCACATCGGTGGTAGGACCGATGTGACGGTACAACTCGTTCATAAATGATTGGCAAAATCGCATGATCTCGCCGTCGGATTTTCCTTTAGGATCGAAGTTTGAACCGCCTTTGCCGCCACCGATAGGAAGGCCAGTCAGTGCGTTTTTAAAGATTTGCTCAAAGCCGAGAAATTTTATGATGCTCGCATTGACTGAGTGATGGAATCTCAATCCTCCTTTGTACGGCCCCAAAGCAGAGTTGAATTCAACTCGATAACCTTTGTTTACTTGTACATTTCCAGCATCATCAACCCAAGGAACTCGAAACATGATTTGACGTTCTGGCTCGACGATCCTCTGGATAATCGCTTGTTCCTTATATTTATTATTGCCTTCTATTACCGGCGCGAGAGAAGTTAATACTTCTTCTACCGCTTGGTAAAATTCTTTTTGCGCAGGGCTACTGTGTTGCAACGCAACAATAGTATCGTGTATGTATGACATAGATTTCTTCCTTGATGTGAATAAGCAATCAGTTTATATGAATGTATTTCCATTAAATAGTGATTTTGACCAAGATTCAATGGTTGTAGTGGTCTTTCCTGCGGATGAGAATGTGCAGCTTCTAACCCGGGCTGTGTTGGTTGAGATAGGTAGGGCGAGCTAAGTAAGCGGGTGGTTGAGTGATCAGTTTCACATATAACAAGCAGAAATCACTTTAGTCGATGTTGTTGTGCAGTTACGCAAATTGTTTATGTTAACGTCATGTTAAAGTTTTTGTGTGTGATAACTTGTGAAAAGACAACTATATGGATGAGCTTAAGGTTCTGAACTCGTTTATTCAGCAGAATGGTCTACCAGCGTTTGGCCACCTTGATGGAATTCCAAAATCGTTACAGCTAGATAAATTTACTTACCTCGATGAGATGGATAAGCCAGTGTCTAAGTGGCGCCGTTACCGCGATTATAAGCAGTTTCAGTTCGTCAATTTGGTCACACCTGATTACGTCATTGGAGTAGCGATTGCTGATATACGGTATTTAGCATCCGGCTTTTGCTACCTGTTTGATATTAAAAAGAATAAGTTGATTGAGCAACAATGGTTGAAACCTTTTAATATAGGTTATCAAACTCAGCCTTCCAGTTGGTGCAGTCTTGCCCATCTTGCTAACAAAAGAGTTCAGTTTTCTATTAAGGATGGTATTTGGCACGTCCACTTTGTGACAGAGTCAGTCAATGCGGATCTCTATTTACGTCCAGAAAATATGAGTTTGCCATTAATGTTGTGTACGCCAACAGGTTATGCGGGTTGGACATATACTCAGAAGCACAATGCGTTAGCAGTAGACGGTAACTTGTTCATATTAGGAAAAGAGCAAGATCTTTCAGAGGTGGCTGCTGGTTACGATTTTTCCGCTGGGTACATGCGGCGAGAAACAAGTTGGCGCTGGGCGAGTATCAATTGCTTTGAGGATGACAGGCGTCTGGGGTTGAACTTGGCAGCTGGCGTTAATGAAACTGGCTATTGCGAAAATGTATTGTGGATTAATGGTCAGCGTCACTTTTTGCAACCTGTGCAGTTTCAGTTTTCACGAAGTGATGAAGGGCAAAAGTGGCATATTACGTCTGAAGATAAACGAGTTAACTTACAGTTCACGCCTTTGAATCGACGCTCAGAGAAGAAAAATTTTTGGCTTCTCAAAAGTAACTTTCGTCAGTACATCGGTTATTTCTCTGGCTATATTATCGATGGAAATGGCATCAAACATCAGTTAGAAGAAGTTATGGGTCTTACTGAAGATCACTATGCAAAATGGTAGAAACACAATGGATTGGACGCAGTTGATGGACCGCCCAGAATTACTTCTGATGATTCTGGCTCCAGTTTTCTTTTTCTGCATGCTTGCCGAATATTGGTTCGGACAAAGAAGGGGACGCTTGCCTGAAAGCGCGACGTATTACTTCCCTGAAGTAGCGTGTAATTTTGTTCTTGCGGGCTTACACCAAGCGACAGACATACTCACGGGTTTACTGATTGCTCAGTTGTATTTGTGGTGGTTCGATTGGCGTTTGTTTGATATCGAAATGAGCGTCTCAGCTTTTCTTTTACTTGTTGTCCTGCAAGATTTTTTCTATTACTGGTTTCATCGGGCTAGCCATCGTATTCGTTGGATGTGGGCCGCGCACGTTGTTCATCACAGTTCGGAAAGAATGAACTTCAGTACCGCCTTTCGTCAAAGTTTAATGTATCCGCTAGCGGGGATGTGGATTTTTTGGTTGCCCTTGGTGATTATTGGTTTTGAGCCAAAATGGGTTGTCTTCGTTGTGTTGTTTAATCTGGGCTTACAGTTTTTTGTTCACACCCAATCAATTCGTTCGCTCGGGCCACTAGAGTGGGTATTTAACACGCCGTCTCATCATCGCGTTCATCATGGTGTGAACCGTCAGTACATCGACAAAAATTATGCTGGTGTATTAATTATTTGGGATCGAATGTTCGGAACGTTTGAACCAGAGGTGGAAACGGTTCGGTATGGGGTTTCTAAACCTGTAAACAGCTTTAATCCCATCCGCGTGACGTTTGCAGAATGGAAAGACATGTTTTATGACGTAACTCGACCAAACTTATCATGGAAACAACGCTGCCGCCGTTTGTTCGCTCCGCCATCGGATTTTTATGAGTAAATTGAGATAAAGAGATTGGAGCGGGCAGCGGGAATCGAACCCGCATCATCAGCTTGGAAGGCTGAGGTAATAGCCATTATACGATGCCCGCGCATCGATAGGACTCAGTTAATATGCCACACTGCACGAAAAAGAAAAGTCTTTTCTCATCAAATGTTTGTCAGTTGCCTAAAAAAGTAGCGGACTGATGTTAAAGTGTTCATTGTCTCTGGTTTTTTGTGGCACTCGCGATTTCGCTACTAAGCCTAGGGCTTCCAATTAGGTCGTAAACACCGAATTCTTAGGTGTTTAGATGTTGATGATATTCAAGATTTTCTGTGTAAAGGTTAATCTCGTTTATTGAACAGTCACGTTTCATGGTCAAGACTAGATATTGAAATGATTACTTTTTACTGTTGATGCGTATGTATAACACAGGGTAATTCTGCTGAAACAGTCAGCTTAACCAAAGGAGATTTAACATGATGAGAGGTTTGATATTAGGGCTGGTGGTGATGCTGGTATCTGCTTGTACTACCGTTACAACCGATGTTGATAAACAAGCCGACTTTTCAGCTTACAGAACGTTTGACTTCGGTGCTCAGGCGGAAGCTCCTACCAGTATTGATGGTCGACGTATTGAACAAGGGCTTGCTGAACAGCTTGAGGGTAAGGGTTTAAATAAGGTAAATAGTGGCGGTGACCTTTACGTACATCATGATATCGTAGAAGAATCCGAGCTTGTTTCTTCAGGATCGTCGGTGAGCTTTGGCTATGGCTGGAATAGCTTTGGTGTGATCACTTCAAGCCCAGAAAGATATAAAGAACGTAAGTATGGGAAGTTGGTGGTTGAACTGGTTGATGCAAAGGCTAATCAAGTCGTTTGGAAAGGCGTTTCAAGTCGTAAACTGTCTGAGTCAATGAGCTCTGAGAAAAGAGAATCTCTCATCCAAGAAGAAATCGCGAAGATGTTTGAAAGCTACCCTTACGGTGAAAAATAATTAGTATTCTTAACGATTAAGAATACTAATTGCCAATAGTTACGCACAGGGTTAAAAGAACTTATTATTTTGGTTTTGGTTACCTTTGTGCGTACGATTCTGATTGCTTTACTCGGACTACTGTTCTGCTTGTTGGCTCCGAGCATGAGCCTTGCGTACTCACACCCAAATTTTCTTTCCGTTCATAACCAGAATATCGCTGTTGACGCTAAGTCGAAGCACTTTTCAGAACATCCCATCTCTTCAATACAACAAGACTTTCCGAGTTTAAACAGCCGGAATGTATTGAGGGTTAGCCATGCTAAGGAAATGAGCTCGAACGACGATGTAGAACCCGAGTGGTTTGAAATGCTTGATGTAGCATGGTGGGCGCATCGTTCGGCAATTTACTCGATGAAGCGGCTAAAACGCATCGGTAATGAGGCTTTAGGTTGTTGTATTGAAAATATTTTTACTCACTCTAAATACAGAATCGGCGTGAGAAAAGAGTCGAATTTCATATACCGATTTATACATGCTCGCTAACACATTCCATGTTTTTGCAACTTTTGGTTAATTATGCTTAGGAGCGGTTTATGTTTGATTCGATCATTCAGGTCTTGAGTGCTTTTTGGCATCAAGATTTCACGGCGTTAATGGCGCCAGGCAGTGCAGGTTTGGTTTATTTTGTTGTTGCTGTGATTATCTTTTTGGAAAGTGGTTTTATTCCTGCTGCACCTTTCCCATGCGACAGTGTCGTCGTATTATCCGGTACGCTGGCGGCGGTTGGCGTCCTTGACCCAATTATGATCATGTTGGTGATAGCTGTTAGTGCGGGGTTGGGAAGTTGGGCGGCTTATTTACAAGGCAAGTGGCTAAATCGCTTACCTAAGGTCCAAGGCTGGGTGAGTGCGGTTCCTCAAAAGCGTTTGGAACAAGTCGACGTATTACTCAGTAAACATGGATTGGTTGCGCTTTTGTGCGCGCGGTTTATTCCGGTTGTTCGTTCCCTATTGCCATTAATGATGGGGTTGCGAGTGAAACGTATTAGTAAATTCCATTACTTTGCGTGGCTGAGTGCGATTTTATGGACGCTGATACTATGCGGTTTTGGTTCATTACTTCCTTTGCTACCGGAAAATATGAGCAAAGCAATCACAATGCTATTAATGGCGGCACCAATAATTACTCTTGTGATTGGGGTGCTTAGTTTCTTGTTTGTTAAAGCACGTCGAGCGTTCTGTAAACCCAAGGATGTGTCTGAGTTTTCTCAGTAAGTTTACTTGATTTGCACTTTTAAGCTTGTATGCAGATTAGACATCTAATCGACAGGTTTTTATCAGTAAAAAGAAAGGCGCATACATTGCGCCTTTCTTTTTGAGTGTCGTTAGGGTTTCGAATTTAATAGCCAATGCTATATAAGTATTCGCCAACTTCTTTGCACTGAGACTTGTAGATGTTCTCTACTTCAGACTCATTCTTATCTGCTGCTTTAAATTCAAGTTCGGCAGACGATAGCTGGTCAAAGCTGTAGTCTCTCTCAGACATTAAGTAGTGTCTGAACATCGCTCTGTGTTCCGGAACTGCAATACGTGCGTTAGAAACGTTGGCACACTCTAACAGAGTGTCGTTACTCATTTCTTCTGGCTTAGTTTCTGTGTTTGCAAAGGTTGAGCCCGCTGAAAATAGTAATGCTAGTGCGATTGTTGTAGCGATTCTTGTCATTATATGGACCTCAAATTGGTTCTAGTAACAATGAGCATATTGGCTCTTATCGTTACATTTTCGTGTTCTCTGTATGTCATAAAAAGTTAAACAACAGAGAAGGCGTTGCGACCATGAGTAAAGACGTACATTAAGTTCGCTTCCTTTCTTCCTGAGAGGCGATAAAGAGAGCGTTGACTCATGAGTCCGCCATAACTGTCTAGAGGTAAGCGAGATGCTTGTTTTGCCAACTCCAGTAGTGGTGGAGAAGAGAAAGCAATAAGTAAAAAATAATCAGGAGTAAAATCTGATGATAAAACGCCATCAGTAGCTGATGTTCGGCGACAGGAGACAAGCCCGAACAACTCGCGCTTTATATGTAGGTAGTAACTTTCTGATCCCCAAGAACTCAGAGAAGCTGAGGCATGAAAATCAGTGTGTGCTAGCTCAAAATCGTCTTGTTGTGAGAGTTTAAGTAAACGCTCGGAAGTGTAATGTTTGGTGTGGTGCCACTCATGCGCATATGAAGCTGTGATGAGCCCTGAGAGCAGGGACAAAGAAAGCATCAATAATATACGGTGTAGATAACGCAAGAAGTAACCCTAAACATATAAAGCCACAGTTACCCACCATGATTAAGGAATCTTAGTGGAACTATGATAACGATGAAAGCCAGTGTCTGATGAACTCAGCGTATACTAACGAGATGGAAGGGGGATGAACAGAGTTTTCTGATCGCACTTAGGTATATGAGCGAATAACACAATAATTTTCGCTTTCGAGTAAGCGAAAATGGAAAGAGAGTCGTTGCACAGGACGATTAAGCTAACAGGATTATTACTGGGGAAGAAATAGAATCTTCTTTTTTCTTCCCCATATGTGTCACATAGGTATTACGCGCTTGCGTAAATAACGCTGCCGCCTTTTATAGTGTCAATGATCTCGCGAGACAACTTCTCTGGTAAAGCAGGGCAACCCCAACTGCGTCCGAGGTATCCATTCTTCTTGATAAAGGAAGGGTTTGCGTAATCGGCACCGTGCACGACAATGTAACGCTCGCGAGCTTTGTCGTTTAATCCAGAGCTTAGCCCATCTAATCGAAGTGAATAGCCATTTGAGCCGTAGTAAGTGGTATCAGTCAAAAAAGTGCCCAATGATGTTTTTCGCGAGTTCACGACATTTGAAAACTGTGTCGCTGTTTTCTTTCCGCTGTTCACGCCGTGAGAAACATACGTATTGTAGATTAGCTTCTTTTTATCTAAATCAACCACATAAAAACGCTTTTCAGTTGATGGTTTACTATAGTCGATGATCGTTAGTACCGACTTCTTTCTATCGGGTGTCTTCTGATAAGCGATGTAAGCGTCACTGAACAACTTAAAGTCTACTATGCCATCTAGCTTGGCTTGTTTAAACACATGTTCAACTTGCTTTGGTCGTAAATGATCCCTGGGTTCGTTATCTGATTGTTTTGCAAAAGCAAAAGGTGAGACAGACAACAGCGCACATGTAAATAATAAAATTAACTTTTTCATCTTGGCTAAATAAAACTCTATGGTGTTACAAATTTACCGATTGCTTCATGCATTCGTTAAAACAACATGCACATCAATATAATTCTATTCCCAATGTTTCTTATTGCACGCTTAGGTGCTTGATATTGGGTTGACGATAAGTTTTCGAGTTAAAAACTAACTAATTGAAACTTATATAAAATATGAAGTTTAACGATGGTTTCTATAAACTTCGGCGTAAATAATATCTGATATATGTAATTAATAAAACTGTGTTTAAGGATATTTGTGAAGTTGCTAATTTATAAAAACGGCGTTTTATTTTTCGTACTTTAGAAACTCTTTTTATTTCAATGTGTTTTCTTTTTCTACGCTTTATCCAATACCTCAAAAGTTTGTGATTTAACTCGTAACAAATCGTAACGCCGAATCGTTATGTGTATAAGTGCATTTATAATGTATGAATAAACAACAGGGTGGTAAGAAAAGGCAGTAAAACAGCGGTGAATCGGTTGTTTTTAATTCACGATTGACAAAGCCAAGTCTAAGTCGTACAAAAATTGAACTTGTGAATGTATCGTTTAAGTGAGAGTGATGAGCTCGACAAAAGTGAAGTGATGCGTGCTATTGTTTATTCTCTAATTTATTCGATTACATAAGGAAGGGTACATAGTAAAAATTTAAAAAATAATTCTATCGTGTGGATTAAAATATATAAATAATAAAACTTAGAAATTAAAAGATAAGAACGCCAGATCTGAATTCATTAAATTTTTGAACATGAAAGTAAACTCTATTTATTATGTTTGGTTTGAAAGCGCTCAAATTGATTTAAGGACGGTTATGACAGCATTTAATAAAGTGTTTATTGTCACTCCCAATGTTAATGATTTTGCAATGTTGCGAGAGTCGCCATTGGAAATGTCTCTTCAAGTAACGGCAAGCAAACCTATCCAACTCTATGGAGAGTCTGTTAAAGCCAGTTGGAAAAGTATTGATATTGAATGGTTAGACGTTAAGGGTGAAAAGCCATTACCCAGGCCTGATATTGCAGCATGGGGATCTTTTACTCTTGCTGTATCCGCTTCTATTGCGGATAAGCTCGATGTGTTGAGCGAGAATGTCGAATTTTTACCATTAAATCTACAAGGAAAGCCTTGGCGAGCATTAAACATTGTCACTCAAATTGATGCCATTGATACCTCTGCTACCGAGTATAATCTTCGTCATGGTAAGCTAAGTCGTGCTAGACCGTTTAAGAAACTCGTTTTGAATAGGGAAGCCGTTAATGAATCTGACTTGTTCAGAGTAAAAGGTGCTGGGCTCAGAACGTTTTGCACGGACAAAAAAGGTGGCTTGTACGATAGCGTCAAAGCGCTGAATTTGACCGGTTTGGATTTCAAGGAAGTGCTGGTTTAAAAACGAATAAATAGTGATTTACTCGACTAAAGTCATAGATATAGGTATGGGGGAACAAAAGCTGAGCATCTATCAATGAAGCTCATATATAACTAAATACAGCCGCCACAGTTGTGACAGCTGTACGTCTCCCCTTAACTTATGTTCTTGAAACCCTAATTGAGCTGGCCATGGACGCATCAAATCGACTGTCGTCATTTGCCGATTGCCACCACAAGCTCAATTGTTCTTTAGTCATTGGTTTGCCAAATAAATAGCCTTGCATATAGTCGCAGCGGTATGCCGATAGCCATTCATGCATCATATTGTGTTCAATACCTTCTGCTGTAACCGTTTTATTCTGGGCATGGCATAGCTCAATAATAGGTTTGATCACATGGCCGTTGTTGGTCTTCATCAATGTAACGAGGAACTCTCGATCAAATTTGATTTTTTGAACCGGATACTGAACGAGCTGAGTTAACGATGTGTAACCAGAACCAAAGTCATCAATTGCAAGACGGTAGCCACGTTTTGATAGCTCATCAAGTAGAGCCGTTCCTTGTTGTTCTGCGGCAAAGGTTTCGGTTATTTCTATCTCAATACATTCTGGTTTAACACTGTGCAGTGTCGCTTGTTCATGGATGTAGTTTGCCATTTCTATCGAGTTTAGCTCTGCTGATGAAAGATTGACCGAAAGAACAATATCCTTACCGAAAATATTCCTTAATTGATGGTATTCCGCCGTTGCATTGGCGAAAACCCAGCGGTCAATTTTATCAAATAATCCGGCTTGCTCTGCAATTGGAATAAACTCCTTTGGAGGGATAGGGCCGATACCTTCGGCTTCCCAGCGCAACAAGACTTCTAACCCCTCAATTTCGTTGCTTCGATTGTTCATATAGGGTTGAAAAACAAGGTGAAATTCTTCCTCTACATTGCTTTTTCGGAGCGCACGTTCAAGTTGACTTCGTCTTTGAGACTCAATATTGAGAGCGGCTGAATAATAGGCGTATTGATTTTTCCCTGCCCGTTTTGCTTGATACATAGCCGCATCGGCACTGGAGAGTAACTTCGCGATGTCAGTACCGTCTTGAGGATATTGTGCAATACCTACGCTTGCCGTAACGGGAAATGAATTACTCCAAGATGAACTGAGATTACTAATCGGTTTTAGCAGCTCTGATGCAAGCAAATCAGGCAAGCGTTTTACCTCTTGATTTGAGCTCAGCAAAATTGCAAATTCGTCACCAGATAACCTGGCGGCAAAGCAGGGGCTGTTGTAATCGTGCGAGAACTTTTGACAGGCATTCTTGATGTGTGATGAGAACACTTTTAATAAGTTATCTCCCAATTCATGCCCGTATTTATCATTCACGTATTTAAAGTTATCAAGATCGACGTAAACAACCCACAGAAACTGCGAAGGGGAGATAAGTTCACGAGTGGCAAGCTCATGAAAACGATGGCGATTGGCGAGTTGCGTCAGGTGATCCGTTTCAGCTAGGCGTTTTGTCTTTTTATAGATGACATTAAGTTCCTCATACATATCAAAAAAGCGTGCAGAGAGGCGTCCTATTTCATCGTTTGTTTCTAGCTTTTCAATATTGTCACGTTGATTAGATTCAAGTTCGTTCAGCTGCTTATCAAGGCGAGAAACAGGGCGCAACACATAGCGGTACAACACCAAAATGATTAATGTGATGGTGAAAAACGCCGCTACGCCAAAAGAGAAAGCAAGTTCTAGCCACACTTTATCGACTTTATTCCACATTAAATATTCGGCAGGAGAAAGCACGGCATAAAAGTGCGGCAGTAGCTCAATGGTTTGAGCGAGAGGAATATCAAGATAAATGGGTTTGTCGGCGAAAGTAATCACGCTGTGCGTGTCAAACTCGATTTCATGCTTAATCTCGTTAAAGGCTTCAAGTGATACGGAAACTACCACAAAAAACACATTTTTCGAGTCAAAGCTCAAAGGGTGAGTCCCCGTTCTTTTGTCGACGACCTCATATTGAAGAAGAATGCTTTGTCCACTGGAGTTATAAATAAAGCCAGTGTGACTGAAAGCCTCTCTCTCATTGAAACTTCGTGATATGTACTCTAACACCTTTGGGTCGACCACGCCCGATGATTCGTAATATTTGTTTTCTGTGTAGTAGAGAAGGTTTTGTTTTCCGTCGAGGATCGCCATGCTCGCATCGCCTTTGTAACCATGGCTCAATACTTCAGCGGTCTCGTCTAATCGGTTAAACAAGACTCGTTCACGATAGGGGGTTGTTATGATTTACCAAATAGTCTTGTAATACATCACTTTTACTGAGCGTATAGGCATAGCTATTAAGAAAAATATTCGCTTGTCGAAACTGCCCGGCGAGCTTTTCCATCTGCAACTGAATATAGCTGTCTTCCCGCTTGATGAGCGTCACTTTTTGAATGCTATAAATAATATAGCTAGATACTAACGCGCTTAATAAGATCACTGGCGCGACAAGCAAAATGACTCTATTGCTTAACTTCATTATGGTTCTTAGTTTCCGTTTGTGTCCCTACAAACGTCGCGTACCAGGTAAGGTACTGAACGGATGATGTGTTTTGGCAAATTGTAACCAGATTGTAAGGTGAGCGTTCTCCAAAATCAGGCAGCTATCTAAGAATTGTGATGACGTGAAAGGTTTCGAGCTTATTAACTAGAGGTTTTCTCAGTAGTTGGACGTCTCTTTTCCTCCCTCCCTGTATAAAACCTAACTGTAATGACAGGGAAATACTGTCATCGAAACGTTTCGATGATAAAGTGTGACTCAAGTGCACTTTTCCTATTCAATGACAATTGAATTACAGATCATTCTCACACCTTATCGATCTCACACTGGTCAAATTGCGATGACGAATTATTATTTCATCGAAACGTTTCGATGAGTTTTCTGTTAATAACAAAACACTTTAAAACAGGCGCTCATGGTTGTATGAACGTGTAACCGAAAGGTCGATGAGATGAAAAAAAGTACCCTAATTAACTCAGATATTTCTTACTTGGTGGCGACGCTAGGCCACACCGACGAGATCACTATATGTGATGCTGGTCTACCAATCCCAGAGCATGTTCAGCGAATCGATTTGGCGCTAACGCATGGGGTACCAAGTTTTCTTGATACTGTTCGCGTAATTCTATCTGAGTCCCAAATCGAAGGGGTCATCATTGCGGAAGAGTTCTCTGATGCAAGCCCAGTTTTGCATGAAGCGTTGCTCAACGAACTGAGCAAAGAGAGTGAAGAAACGGGCAAATCTATTGAGGTGAGCTACGTGTCACATGAAGCGTTTAAAGCACGCACGGCCCAAAGTCGCGCTATCGTAAGAACGGGCGAATGCTCGCCATATGCGAACGTTATTTTCCAAGCGGGCGTGGTTTTTTAAGCCAGAGATATTGAGGACAGATTATGACTCAAGCCATTCTACAACTAAGCGAAATTGAGAAGGCGTTTCCGGGCGTAAAAGCACTCGACAAAGCAAGCCTGAATGTTTATCCAGGCCGTGTGATGGCGCTGATGGGTGAAAATGGAGCAGGCAAGTCAACGTTAATGAAGGTGTTGACAGGCATTTACCACATGGATGCAGGGAGCATTCAATATCAAGGTCAGCCGGCGGCCTTTAAAGGTCCACGCGATTCACAGGAAGCTGGTATTAGCATTATTCACCAAGAGCTGAACCTGATTCCTGAACTGACGATTGCCGAAAATATTTACTTGGGACGAGAGTTCACTGGCTCCTTAGGGCGTATCCAGTGGGGCAAAATGTATGACGAGGCTGACAAGCTTTTAAAACGTCTGAATGTAAAGCATTCATCAAAAACATTGCTTGGCGATTTAAGCCTTGGTGAACAACAAATGGTGGAAATTGCAAAGGCACTTTCGTTTGAGTCGAAAGTCATCATTATGGATGAGCCAACGGACGCATTGACCGATACCGAAACGGAATCACTGTTTAAAGTGATTAATGAGCTCCGCGAGCAAGGATGCGGCATCGTATACATTTCGCATCGTCTTAAAGAAATCTTTGAAATCTGTGATGATATTACAGTGCTTCGTGATGGTAAGTTTATCGGTGAGTGCAAGGTGTCCGACACTGATGAAGATGGCCTAATTGAAATGATGGTTGGCCGAAAATTAGAAGAGCAATATCCACGTATTGATGTCCAACATGGCGAAACTTGTCTTGAAGTCATTGGTTTGACTGGGTCTGGCGTTCAGGATGTGAGCTTTACTCTCAAGCGTGGTGAGATTCTTGGAATTTCTGGCTTGATGGGCGCAGGCCGCACTGAACTCATGAAAGTCATTTACGGCGCATTACCTAGTGAGCATGGTGTTATCAATCTTGATAACAAAACTATTAACCCGGTTAGCCCGCAAGATGGCTTGGCAAATGGTATCGCTTACATCTCTGAAGATCGCAAAGGCGATGGTTTGGTTTTAGGTCTTTCGGTTAAGGAGAACATGTCACTTTGTTCGCTAAACCAGCTGACCAAAGGCTTCCAGATTCAACACAGCGACGAAGTGATTGCTGTGGAAGATTTTATTAAGTTATTCAACATTAAAACCCCAACGCGAGATCAAATCATCGGCAACTTATCTGGTGGTAACCAGCAAAAAGTTGCGATAGCGAAAGGGTTAATGACGAAACCTAAAGTTCTGATTCTGGATGAGCCGACACGTGGTGTTGATGTCGGAGCAAAAAAAGAGATTTATCAGCTCATCAACAAGTTTAAGGCCGAAGGCATGAGCATCATCTTGGTTTCTTCCGAGATGCCTGAAGTGCTCGGCATGAGCGACCGTATTTTAGTGATGCATGAAGGTCGTATCACTGGCGAATTTGATGCGAAAGACGCCGATCAAGAAAAATTACTCGCCTGTGCCGTAGGCAAAGAGATCAATGAGGAAGCAGCATGAGTACGAATACCATGAGCAAACCAACCGAAACTGGCAACAAGAAGTTGTTCACAAAAGAGTGGCTGATTGAGCAAAAATCACTGATAGCTTTGATCTTTCTGATCGTTGTTGTGTCATTTTTGAACCCGAACTTTTTTACGGTCGACAACATTCTCAACATTCTTCGTCAAACCTCCGTGAATGCCATTATCGCAGTGGGTATGACATTAGTTATTTTAACAGCAGGCATAGACTTAAGTGTTGGTTCGGTATTGGCATTGTGTGGTGCCTTTGCGGCAAGCATGATTGCGCTTGAGGTTCCGGTGCTGGTGGCGGTTCCAACTGCTTTAGTCGCAGGTGCAGCGTTAGGTGCGATCAGCGGTATCATTATTGCGAAGGGTAAGGTGCAGGCATTTATCGCTACGCTGGTTACCATGACGTTACTACGCGGTGTGACCATGGTGTACACCGAAGGTCGTCCAATCTCGACAGGCTTTACTGACACCGCGGATGCGTTCGCATGGTTTGGTACTGGCTACGCGCTAGGCATTCCGGTTCCTGTTTGGTTAATGGTGGTTGTGTTTGCAGCGGCTTGGTATTTACTTAACCACACGCGCTTTGGTCGCTATGTTTACGCACTAGGCGGCAATGAGTCTGCGACTCGCCTATCAGGTATCAATGTAGACCGAGTGAAGATTGGTGTCTACGCCATCTGCGGTATGTTAGCAGCGCTTGCAGGCATTATTGTAACGTCTCGTCTTTCTTCGGCGCAGCCAACAGCGGGTATGGGCTACGAGCTAGACGCTATCGCAGCGGTTGTTCTTGGCGGTACCAGCTTGATGGGCGGTAAAGGTCGTATCATGGGTACCTTGATTGGTGCGCTGATCATCGGTTTCTTGAACAATGCACTTAACCTACTTGATGTTTCTTCCTACTACCAAATGATTGCAAAAGCAGTGGTTATCTTGCTGGCGGTATTGGTAGACAACAAAAACAAGTAATTCATAACAATCTGTATATATAAAACAGTGAATACAAACCGAGTCAGGGGACGTGTACTGGCTCACCCTACACAAAGGACTAGAACGATGAAAAAACTTGCAACTCTTATCTCTGCTGCACTTCTTTCTTCAACCATATCGGTAGCGGCGCAAGCTCAAGATACCATGGCGATTGTGGTTTCGACGCTAAACAACCCGTTCTTCGTAACGATGAAAGACGGTGCGGAAGCAAAAGCGAAAGAATTGGGGTACGACTTAATTGTACTGGACTCGCAAAATGACCCGAGTAAAGAACTGTCGAACATCGAGGATTTAAGTATTCGCGGCGTAAAAGCAATTCTTATCAACCCAACGGATTCTGATGCAGTGTCTAATGCAATTCGTATGGCGAACCGTTCTAAGATCCCTGTGTTGACATTAGACCGTGGTGCAAGCCGTGGTGAAGTTGTGAGTCACATCGCGTCGGACAACGTAATTGGTGGTGAAATGGCAGGCCACTACATCATGGAAAAAGTCGGCGAAAAAGCAAAAGTCATTCAACTTGAAGGTATTGCGGGCACATCGGCAGCGCGTGAGCGCGGTGAAGGCTTTATGAATGCAGTGAAGGGCAGCGATATGGATCTTCTTGCTAGCCAACCGGCTGACTTTGACCGCACAAAAGGTCTAAACGTAATGGAAAACCTGCTAGCGGCTAACCCGGATGTACAAGCGGTATTTGCACAGAATGATGAAATGGCGCTAGGTGCACTTCGTGCAGTTCAAGCTTCTGGCAAAGATGTCGTTATCGTTGGTTTTGATGGTACGGAAGACGGCATTGCAGCAGTTAACCGTGGCAAACTAGCGGCAACTATTGCTCAGCAACCAGACCTTATCGGTGCTTTAGGTGTTGAAACGGCTGACAAAGTTTTGAAAGGTGAAGAAGTAGAAGAGTACATCCCAGTACCACTAAAAGTAGTCACTAAGTAAGTTTTAAGTTCAATAAATCATCCTAATTTTTGCTCTCTCCTCCGTTTATATCTGTCGTTTAGGAGGTGAGGGCAAACTTACCCAAAATACTGCAAAGTGTGGGGTATAGATGCCTTTGGCTTTTTATCGAGACTCCTTCATCAGGAAGAGAAGTTAAAGTCATCTAATGTATTTTCCTAAACAGTTTTTAAAAAGGGTTCATTCAGAACCGAGGATAACCGTATGAATAAGTTAGTGGTGTTAGGTAGTGTAAACGCTGACCATGTTCTTCAAGTGCCTTCTTTCCCTCGCCCAGGCGAGACGCTGCATGGTCGCAACTATCAAGTTATCCCAGGTGGCAAAGGTGCCAACCAAGCCGTCGCGGCGGCGCGATTAAATGCAGACATAGGTTTTATCGCTTGTGTGGGCGACGACTCATTCGGCATTAACATTCGCGAAAACTTCAAAATGGACGGCATCGATATCACTGGTGTGAAGATGCAGCCAAATTGCCCGACAGGTATCGCGATGATTCAAGTGTCGGACAGTGGTGAGAACAGCATTTGCATTTCAGCTGAAGCGAACGCCAAACTGACAGCAGAAGCGATTGAGCCAGATTTAGAGAGTATTCGCCAAGCAGATTACTTGCTAATGCAATTGGAAACGCCGATGTGCGGCATTGAGAAAGCCGCGCGAATCGCGAAAGATGCCAAAACCAACGTAATTTTGAACCCTGCGCCAGCTCGTGAATTGTCTGATGAATTACTGTCTTGCATTGACGTGATTACGCCAAATGAAACCGAAGCTGAAGTTCTGACAGGTATTACTGTAACAGACAACGAAAGCGCGCAAGAAGCGGCGAATGTGCTACATGGTAAAGGTATAGAAATTGTCATGATCACACTCGGTGCAAAAGGCGTTTGGCTAAGCCAAAACGGTCGAGGCGAAATCATCTCGGGTTTCCGCGTTGAAGCGACGGATACTACCGCTGCGGGCGATACATTTAATGGGGCATTCGTCACTGGTCTCCTAGAAGATTTACCTTTAGAATCAGCGATTAAGTTTGCACATGCGGCGGCTGCAATTTCTGTGACCCGCTTTGGCGCGCAAACGTCGATTCCAACCCGCGAAGAGGTGGACGCGTTTCTCGCTGAACAATAAGGCGCACAACGCCTCATTAAAATAGGAGTAGTAACATGGCGACGATGAAAGACATCGCAAAACTGGCAGGGGTTTCCACTTCAACAGTGAGCCATGTTATTAACAAGACGCGTTTTGTGAGCGAAGAGATCTCTGAACGCGTTAACAATGCCGCAAAAGAGCTTAACTACTACGCGCCCTCTGCGTTGGCGCGTAGCCTCAAAGTCAATCGTACCAAAACCATTGGTATGCTCGTGACAACCTCAACCAACCCATTCTTTGGCGAAGTCGTAAAAGGCGTCGAACGCAGCTGCTACCAAAAAGGCTACAGCCTCATTTTATGTAACACCGAGGGTGATAACGAACGTATGCGTCAATCCATTAATACGCTATTGCAAAAGCGTGTCGATGGTTTGATCTTGATGTGCTCGTCGCTAGAAGGAGAGCGTATCGATGTATTTGAGCGTTACCCAGATATCCCAGTTGTGGTAATGGACTGGGGGCCGATGCTATTTACAAGCGATAAAATCCAAGACAACTCACTTCGTGGCGGTTACTTAGCGGCGAAATACTTAATTGATTGCGGCCATACCGAAATTGGGTGCATCACTGGCCCTTTGATTAAACACCAAGCGCAAATGCGATACGAAGGTTATAAGCGAGCAATGAACGAAGCGGGCTTGGAATTTAATGCCAATTGGATCATTGAATCGGACTTCGAATGTGAGGGTGGGTATCAAGCGTTCAAAAAAATGGCTCAACGTGGCGCATTACCCAGCTCGATTTTCGTCTCTAACGATATGATGGCGATGGGTGTGATTAACGCCGCAAATGAGCTCGGTATTAAAGTGCCGGACGACCTATCCATTATTGGTTACGATGACATCCATATCGCGAAATTTATGTCGCCATCGCTAACTACCATTCATCAGCCTAAGTACCGTTTGGGGCAGGCTGCCGTTGAGACTCTTGTCCGAAGACTGGACGACAAATCTAACGACGCTCAAGTCGTTCAACTGGAACCAACATTGGTTGTACGCAACAGTGTGACGAATTTCTCTTAATTAAAAACAAACGCATGGTTAACAAATTTAGTGCATATAATTTATAAAAAAATGGGCTAAAAATAAATAAGCATGCAAAACAGATGTTCGAATTTATTAACTCAACATTTGAAAAGTGTGATTTTTTGCGAGTAACTCGAAAGATTTCGTGTCGATAGTGCTTAAAAAGCTTATTATTAATAAAGCTTATAATTAGATTTATAAATTATTGAGATGAATGGAAAATCTTTATGTTAGTTAAGAGATATGCACAGTATTCAGTAAAGAGGCCGTGGTTTCACCGTTTCAATATTTCACTAGTATTAACGGTGTTTGTCGTGAGTGTTTATGAACTACTTGCGAATGAAGAGTATGTATACTTGGCTGGCGTGGTGTTTACATTTGCTTCTACTTTACTGTTCGCGTCAGCATCGACGTTCAAAAAGCGCTACCTAGGACACGAGTCCTAGTTCATTTGGAATGAATAATTGAGATAAATAGGTACTTTCAAGTAAGTAATGAATCTGATTTATGATCGAGTGCATCAAGAGGAGGACAAATGTCCTCCTTTTTGTTGGGGATCACGCTCTAATATAAGCGTATTCCAAACAAAATAATAAAGGACATGTTATGGACCTCTTTGCCTTACTCGATATTAATAATACTCTCGTTAACATTCCGATTGGCGACGGCTACGCAATGAGCTGGATCGAAGCTTTCGGTACCGTTTTTGGACTGCTTTGCATTTGGTTTGCCAGCCAAGAAAAAACCATCAACTACTTATTCGGTTTGCTGAATGTCACGCTTTTTGCCGTTATCTTTTTTCAAATTCAGTTATACGGATTATTGCTTCTTCAATTATTTTTCTTCTGTGCGAACATTTACGGCTGGTATGCGTGGACTCGTCCAAACGCACAAGGTGAAACGCTGGAGGTTCGCTGGTTAAATAAACGGAAACTTATTACTACTGCCTCTATTAGCGTTGCATGTATCGCATTATTAACGATCTATATCGACCCATTTTTCTTTGCGCTAGCAAACATTGCTGTTGATAGCTTGAATCTCTTTGGTGCTGGCTTGGCTGAACCGGTGCTTGAACCTGACGCGTTCCCGTTCTGGGATGCAACCATGACAGTACTTTCTGTTGTTGCACAAATTCTGATGACACGTAAATACGTCGAAAACTGGATTCTATGGGTTGTGATTAACATTATCAGTGTGGGTATCTACGCGACGCAAGGTGTTTACGCAATGTCTGTTCAGTACGCGATTCTTATGTTCATCGCTGCCAATGGCACGCGTGAGTGGGCTCGTAGCGCTAAGCGCAATGGCGATAAAACCTTAGCGCACGCTGCTGTGTAAGGAACGAAAAATGGCCAAACAACCTCATATCGGAGTGGATGAAACACAAATCTCTCCTCTCGTTATTGTATGCGGCGAGCCAGATCGAGCGAATCGTATCGCGGCATTATTTGATGATGCAGAAATGGTGTCGGAAAACCGCGAGTACCGTGTGTTTACCGGCAACTACAAAGGCAAGCCTGTTTCAGTGTGTAGTACAGGTATAGGTGCGCCATCGATGATCATCGCAGTGGAAGAGCTAAAACAGTGCGGTGTGACTCATGTGGTACGTGTTGGATCGGCGGGGGCAATGCAATCAGGCATTCACCTTGGCGAGTTGATCATTGCCGAAGGCGCGGTAAGAGATGAGGGCGGCTCTAAAGCGTATGTCGATTCGTCTTATCCAGCCTACGCAAGCTTTTCACTGTTAAAGGAAGTTGAGCGTTACTTGTCGATGCAAAAAGTGCATTATCATTTTGGTGTGGTGCGTTCTCACGACAGTTTCTATACCGATGACGAAGATGCAATATGCCAACATTGGAACAAGAAAGGCATCTTAGGTGCCGATATGGAAACCTCTGCGCTGTTTACGGTCGGTCGACTACGAGGCCTTCATGTGGCTTCGATATTAAACAACGTGGTGCTGTATCAACAAGATGTGAAAGAAGGTGTTGGTCAGTACGTTGATGAAGCCAAAGTAATGATGCAAGGTGAGAAGAGTGCCGCGATTACGGCATTAGAAGCCTTGGTTGCTCAGCGTTAGCCAGTCTCTATCTCAGTAAGTCACATAAACAGAATAGATGTAAAGCGACAGGTCACTGTCGCTTTTTTATTTGGAGTTACGGGGTACAATCCACCTTAAATAGTTGTCCGTAACTTTTTCTGAGAGAGCAGAAAATGAAAATCAGCCCTTATCCGACTGGTCGCTTCAAAACATACCTTGAAGAAAAGAGTGCCACCTTTCGCGATTTGATTTATCAATGCCAAATAAATTCGCGTTACTTTGATGCTGGGGAAGCAATTCTCCGCCAAGGTGAGCAACTTCAGTACTTGTATGTTGTGCCAGTAGGTCGAGTCTCGATGAACATATTGGCCGCAAATGGACGACGTTTTCAATTAGGGGAAGCTAACTGCGACTATCATATTTATGGTGAAATGGAGTTCTTCACTCAGACTCCTTGTCAATGGAATGTGATAGCAGATGAACATATGCAGGTTGATGTTATCTGTATCCAAAAACTAACCGAAGCACTGCAAAATCATCCCCAAATGATGGTGTTCTTCGCTTCAGCATTGGCTGAGGATTATCAAGACTCCATGGATATCTACACTAATCGTTTGTTGCATCCCATTACTTACAACATTGCCTATGATCTTCTCGTCCGTAATCAGACGGATAAGCTGCTTGGTGGTTTTGATAAAGTGAACCAAGAGGCTGAGCGGTTTGGTACCTCAGGCCGAGTCTATCGACGTGCAGTTAAGGACTTGATTGAAAAGGGATTGATTACAAAAACGGACAACGGTTTGGAGATTATTGATGAGCTGGCACTCAAAGCGTTTATTGAAGCGCATGAATGATACGCCCAGGTATTGGAACTGATGGGTTTTATAAGTCTTTGATATATCTAAGTCTTGAGTAAACGTAACTAATGTAAAGTACCTTAAATTTTGTTGAATGCATTAAAGAGTAGCGTTATATTGCGAACGCGTATGATAATAGATCTCATTAAGGCTTAACAAAATGAAAAAATTCGTCGGTGCGGCTATGCTGTCGTTATTTACTGTTTCTCCTTCTTTCGCTGCTAAAGTTGTGATTGACCACTACATGGGTCAAACAGAGCTAGAACAATCCCCAGAGCGTGTGGTTGTGATTGGCTTTGGCCCGCTAGATGCGCTGGACAACTTTGGTATCGATCCTGTTGCAGTATCTAACTCGTCTAATCTTCCTAGTTACCTTTCAAAATACAGCAAAGATAACTACACCTCTGCGGGTAGTTTGTTTGAACCTGATTTTGAAACCATCTACATGCAAAAACCGGATTTGATTTTGGTTGGCCCGCGAGCGTCTGCGAAATATGAAGAGCTGAGTGAAATTGCCCCTACAGTTGTTTTTGCGGCGAAAGAGAACCAAGGCTATTGGGAAGGCACGCAAGCGCAATGGCGCAATATTGGTAAGATCTTCAATATCGAAGAAAAAGTAGAGCAGAAAATTGAAGCGCTAGATGCTCAATTCAAAGCAATCCGTGACTACAACCAATCGAACAAAAATGATGCACTAACGATTTTGAGCATGGGTGACAACATCAGCGCGTTTGGTGCCCAGTCGCGATTTGGCGTCATTTATAACGACTTTGGCTTCTTGGAAACGGTTGAGCACGTGAAAACGGGCACTCACGGAGATGTCATTTCTTATGAGTTTATTCGTGAAGCTAACCCGAAAAATATTCTCGTGGTTGACCGAAATTCTCTGACAGGTACGCCGGATAACGATATTCGTAAATCCATGGATAACGACTTAGTCAAAGCGACTGCGGCATATAAAAATCATAAAATCACTTATTTAGATGTGGACGCGTGGTACTTGTCGATGTCTGGTGTGACAGCAACAGAAAAAATGGTCAGTGAGATAAAGCAAACCGTTGAACTGTAATCCAAGATAGCAGAGGTTAACTTTGAAGAAGTTATTGCTAACCCTTGTGGTTTTAAGCACGGTTTCGTTATTTGTTGGGGTGGCAAACATGACGCCCCAACAACTCTTTTCAGGTGATGAGAAAGCATTAGAACTTTTCTTTACCAGCCGTATACCACGTTTATTTGCCATATTGCTTGCTGGTGCTGGCTTGAGTATTGCGGGTCTTGTCATGCAGCAAATCAGCCAGAACCGATTTGCTGCACCTTCTACAACTGGTACGATCGAATGTGCCATGTTGGGCTACGTACTGAGCGTGGTTTTCTTTGGTAATGATAATCACCTTTGGCTCGTGTTCGGCATCTCGGTATTTGGGACGCTGGCGTTTGTTTTCTTTATTCAGCGCATTCAATTTAAGAGCGTGGTTTTTGTGCCGCTTGTCGGGATTATTTTCGGCAATGTCATCCAATCCATGACTACGTTTATCGCTTACAAATATGATGCACTTCAAAGTCTGAATGCTTGGACAGTCGCAAACTTCGCTAACATCTTGCGTGGTGATTTTGAACTGCTGTACATCGCGGTACCAATGGTTATCCTCAGCTATCTTTTTGCCGCAAGGATCTCTGCCGTAGGTATCGGAAAAGATTTCGCGATTAACTTGGGTTTGAATTATCAGCAGGTTGTGACGATTGGCGTGCTATTGGTGTCCATCATGTCAGCAAGTGTCGTGATGATTGTTGGCCAGTTGCCATTCTTAGGGCTGATTGTGCCGAATCTCGTGAGTCACTTTTATGGCGATAATCTCAAAAAGAACATTCCGCTTACGGTCATGTATGGGGCGATTTTAGTGTTGTGTTGCGACTTGGTGAGTCGTTTAATTATTTTCCCTCATGAAATGCCAATCTCTATCGTGATCAGCATATTGGGTGGCGTGGTATTCATCGCTATGTTGTTGCGAGGTAAGCAACATGCGTGATTCAACGAAAATCCTGCTGCTAGGTGGCATTGCGATTCTTTTCGCGTGTCTGTTTATTGGTATTGGGCTAACGGCTGACAACTACCAATATTTTTTGTCTCGTAGAGTTCCTAAAGTATTGGCGATAGTGCTAGCGGGTGTGGCCATTGCTCAGTCTTCACTTGTATTTCAAACCATTACGCACAACCGAATTTTAACGCCAAGTATCATGGGTTTTGATGCGCTGTATGTGTTAACCCAAATTTTGATCGTGTTGATTTTTGGTGGGTTGAGTACCTTAGTTCTTAACTTGTACGTCAATTTCGCGATTGCAGTCATTGTAATGGTGTCGTTTTCGCTACTGCTGTTTGGGTTTTACTTTTCAAAAGGAAGCAAGAACTTGATTACGTTGCTATTGGTCGGCTTGATCTTTGGTCAGCTATTTTCCAATGCGGCGTCATTCTTTTCTTTGCTGATGGACCCAAACACATATGCAATTGTTCAGTCGAAACTGTACGCCAGTTTCAATAATGTCAAAGTGAACTTGGTTTACTTTAGTGCTCCGGCTTTGATGTTTGCATGTTGGTTGTTGTTTAGGATGCATCGCACTTTAGATGTGTTTTGGCTCGACCAAGACAATGCGAAAAGTTTGGGTGTTGATGTACCTAAAGTGACGAGAAATGTGTTTATTATCTCAGCGGTTTTGATTGCTATTTCTACGGCTTTGGTAGGGCCAATCATGTTCTTTGGTTTACTAGTGACCAACTTAAGCCGAGAAATGTTCCGAAGTTACCAACATAAAACGCTATTGGTCGGATGTTCGTTTCTATCCATCAGTTCATTACTTGCTGGGCAATGGATAATCGAAAACGTGTTCAGTTTTGAGACGACGTTGAGTGTCGTAATTAACTTTATCGGCGGTGCGTATTTCTTATACCTGCTGCTGAAAAACAAAGTTGTATAAATATGATAGTAATAGACAAATTAACGAAGGCTTTCGGTTCAAACAAAGTCGTAGACGAGGCCAATACTCAGTTTGAAAAGGGCAAGGTAACATCGATTATCGGTCCAAATGGCGCGGGAAAGAGCACGCTGTTATCTATGGCCTCGCGCTTAACGGAGCGAGATGGCGGTAGTGTTATCATTGATTGCAAGGAAATCGCGGAATGGGACACAAAAGAGCTAGCGAAAAAACTGGCAGTACTTCGCCAAGCTAACTCGATTACAATGCGGTTTACCGTAAAAGAGTTAGTCTCTTTTGGTCGTTTCCCATACTCTAAAGGAAATCTGACTAAAGAAGATCATGAGGTCATAGAACAAGCGATCGACTACTTAGATTTGCAAGATATTCAAGATAAATACTTGGATGAATTAAGTGGTGGTCAGCGACAGCTTGCATTTATTGCTATGGTGATTGCACAAGATACAGATTATGTCTTTCTTGATGAACCTCTTAATAACTTAGATATCAAACACTCTCTTCAGATCATGAAAGTTGTGCAGCAGTTAGCCCATGACATGAATAAAGCCATGGTGGTCGTGATTCATGATATTAATTTCGCGGCGTGTTACTCAGATGTCATATTGGCGCTTAAGAAAGGTAAAGTTGTGGCGAGTGGTGCGGTTGAAGATGTTATTCAAGCGTCTACGCTAGAGGACATCTACGAAACGCCATTTAACATCATAGAATTGAACGGTAAGCGCATGTGTACTTATCATTAAGCGAGCTAGTTCGTTTTTAACGAGATCAATAGATAGGCGGGCTTACTTGGTGAGCTCGTCTATGATTGGGCATCGGCTCTCTGCATCTCCAGGACAAGAAGAAACCCAACCTTCAAGTTGCGTTTTGATCTCCATGAGGTGTGCAATTTTTTCTTCAACCTCTCTCAGTTTGTCCATGGTTCTTGCTTTTACTTCACTACTTTTGCGGTTGGGGTTATGAGCAAGTTGTACGAACTCTTTGCATTCTTGCAACGAAAAGCCTGCGCTTTTTGCGCGTGATACCAAGTTAAGCTCTTGAATATGATTATCTGAATATTCGCGATAGCCAGAGTCGCTACGCGCTGGTGGAGATATGATCCCTTTGTCTTCATATAATCGAATCGACTTAGATGAAAGCCCTGTGAGCTTCGCGACAGCACCAATATTCATGTTTAACCTCCATAACGTTTAAGGCGAGTATATACCGATGTTGTGGATAAGACACTCCTAAATAACAGTCAGTTACCTAGAGTCCCCTTACTCTTTAATCACTTCATGTGGTGGCACACCAAATGCCTTTTTAAAGGCATAAGTGAAGTTAGAAGGGTGGTGGTATCCGGCTTCATAGGCGGCTTCTGTTATCGTCACTAGGCCACGTTCCAAATGTTGCCTAGCAATCTCAAGACGTCGAAAACGAATGTAGCCGTTTATGGTCATATTAAGTGATTGTTTAAATCGGCGCTGCAGGTTTGAAACACTCATTGAGAATTGGCTCGCCAACTTTTCCAAGCGTAGTTCTTGATCAAGGTGAGTTTCAATATAGCTGACAATATCCTCAATCCGACCATCAATGTGTCGTTCAATACTGCTGTTTTTAGCACTGAAATTCTTAGGAATTTGCTTGGTGGCTTGATGTAATATTTGATAGATCAAGCTTTCGACCTCTAGCTTCTCTTGAAACTCTTGCGGTGTTTCTATATTTGTTAACGTTTCAGCCAGTTCGCATAGCGTCTGGGTAAGCTCCAACTGTTGAAACGCCTGATGAGAGTTAAAAAAGGCTCGATGACTACAATTTTGCTCAAGGCGGGCCTCTAGCCATTGGGGCTTAACCAATATGTTGATCTTATTAATGAGGTTATCTTTGAGCAGTGAACGACGAAAATTTGCAGGTTTGAGTAAGTTCACCACTACACCCTTAGGGCCGTCGCTCGCGTCTAAATCAAATTGCAAATCGTCGTAGCCAAACGAGAGTCTACCTTCTAAAAGAATAGTGACCAGCAGTGAGGCGTGTGCAGTAGAAACAATATTCGAATCAATAAGTTCTAGACAACGCCCGCCATGAACAAAAATTTGATCATTGTACTGATATGATAGGAACTTACCTTCGGCCAGTTGAGTTTGACAAGGTTGGCCTTGCGTGACAATCCATTGTTTCTCTGTCGCCTCTAGTCTTTGGGTTAAAGCTATCTTGGCAATTTTAGTTCGTTTTGTTGTGGCTTCCTGCATTTGACACTTCCTCATAACACTTGTGCGATTTCGCATAACCAAATCGCCTTTGTATTTATAAAACTCATGCTTATTATACCTGAGAATTATTATCATTAATATTTAGGAATGAAGTTATGGAAAGCCCTGCTTGTTCACCTATCAAGCTTTCAAGCCTTTGCCTTGCAGTGGGAATGGCGCTATCAACCCCTGTTTTAGCTCAAGATACTGAGTCACATTTTGAAGAGGTCGTTGTATGGGGAACGAAAGTTTCCAGCAACACTGAGTCGATGTTTGCGGACGACATGTCACTGAAGCAAGCCGATCATATGTCTGATTTACTGCGCGATATTCCCGGTGTAGATGTTGGTGGAACACACTCTGTGAATCAACGTATTACGATTCGTGGTTTGAGCGAAACCGATTTGGACATTCGTCTTGACGGTGCTTCTCAGCATGCGAGCATGTTCCATCATATTGGTAACTTGACGCTGAACCCTGACATTCTCAAATCTGCGGACATTCAGGTAGGTAATAACTCTGTGACTCAAAACGGGTTAGGCGGTTCGGTTTACTTTGAAACGAAAGACGCTCGTGACTTACTTCGTTACGATGAAAAGTTTGGTGCGCGTGTTTATGGCGGCTATGCATCTAACGACAACCAGCAAGGTTCGTTGACACTGTACGGACTTTTGTCCGAAAACATTGATGCGATGGTCTATGGCCATTACGTTACGCGTGATGATTTTGAAGATGGTGATGGCAATAAAACCTATGGTGCTGCAGGTGATGTTTACAACATTCTGGCTAAGCTGGGGTATGAACTAAATGACATCCATCGTTTTGAGCTCTCTTATGACATGTACCGAGACAGTGGAGATTACAGTCCGCGTCCTGATATGTCTGGTAGTGCAAATAATAGCCTGTCGAGCAAGTTACTTATCCCTACGGATTATGACCGCGATACCGTTACCTTGAGTTACGAGTTGCGAGGCGAACAACACCAAGGAAACGTCACTCTTTATAATACCGAGACAGAAATTAAACGTGACGAAACGGTGATGGCCCCTCGTTGGCCCTCGAACCGTTTATCAAAGAACACCGCCAAAAACCAAAACTTTGGTTTGAATGGCAAATTCCAGTCAGATGTTATGTTAGGTGAGTTTGATAATCGAGTCACTTATGGCTTCGACTACATGGATAAAACGTCTTCGAGTTACTACGGTAGTCGTAAGTTTATGGACGAATCGGCGATTTCAACCGCACTGTTTGTAGAAGATCAGTTCTTCTTCTCTGATGCCTTCTTTATTACTGCAGGTATGCGCTTTGATGATTACAAACGCAAAGCTGAGACAGGAACCAGTAATTATGATGATGTGACTTGGGCTCTAGCAGCAGAATGGGCGGTGACTCAAGATTGGACGTTGTTTGCGAGTGCACGCTCTCTATTTAAAGGTCCAGAGCTAATGGAAACCTTTATTGCTTACCAAGACGTTGCATTTTTAGAGGATGGGCTAAAGCCAGAAACGGGATTGAACACGCAGGGTGGTGTTCGTTTTGATAAAACCTTTGATAAGCATTTCTTTGGGGCGAATATTACGGTATTCCAAACGGAAATTGATGATTACATTGCAGACCAGTACCAAAACGCGACTCAAACTTACCTGATTTACAACTTAGGTGATGTTGAGATTAAAGGCTTTGAAGCAAGTGCTTCTTATGGTTACGACAAGTTTAACAGCAAACTTTCTTACTCTAAGTCGGACACCAAAAACAAGAATACTGGTGGTCCTGTTGCTGGGGGCAATGGGCGTAGCATTGATATGGGTGATAGCATTGCTCTAACTTTGGATTACCAGTCAGACGCTTTAGAAACGATCTTCGGGTGGAACTCAATGTTTGTTCTAGAGGAAGACAACGTCTTTGATGGTCAGCCAAAGAAAGCAAGTTATGATGTACACAATCTATACGCTCAATGGGTGCCGTCTGATATTGATGGACTGTCGGTGACCTTTGGTATTGATAATGTATTTGACGAGTTGTACAGCTCTCACGCGTCTCGTTCGGGTACTGCACGTGGCTTCACGCTTGATGACTACGAGCCGGGTCGCAACTTCAAGCTCTCTGCAGCTTATCAATTCTAACAAGGTTCTTCATAGGACGTTTCAAAGTAACGAGTAAGTTCATGATTAAAGAAAGCACCCGAATAGATAGTGAACACGCTGACAAATACTTAGTGACGCTTTGTCGGCATTTTGGACGAAAGGTTCCTGCTACTTGGAATGAAAATAGCGGTTTGGTGACATTTCCGACGGGAAAAGCGGAGTTTAACCTTTGTGCATCTAGCCTAACTATAACCTGTGAGGCGGATTCAGAAGAGAAACTGAATACGGTTAAGGCGATCATTTCATCGCATGTGGACATGTTTTCTCGTCGAGAAACATTAGCACTTAGCTGGGTTCGTTAGCGCTTGTTTAGGGATGCTGTGATAGAAATGGAATATTAAAAGCAAAAGCCCGCAATCTTATGATTTGCGGGCTTTTATTGTTTGAATGCTATTGCGCTTTCTCAGGCTCTAGGCTTTTTTTTTCCTGCTGCATTTTTGCTAGGAAGTAGATGTTAACGCAAGCAATAAAACCGTTAGTTAATACTACAGGCCAAGAATCAATCATTAGTCCGTAAGCGGTAAATAGCGCACAACCAATAAAGTTAAGGATACGAAGCTTAACAATATCTTTCATAGTTAGCGAAATAGCGACCATGATTGAAGCTGCATAACCTAAAATCTCAACCATATTCATGTCCATTTTTTGACCCTCTTAAAATCTGCCGAATTTTGTCGGTACCAATTCTTCTCATCTTGAGATTAATGAGGAAGCTCCATGCCTCGAATGGTCTTTTTTTGTTGTATGGACGCACTATATCAATGGAAAAACCGTGATAAAAGCCTCAAATCAAGGTTAAGAGAAGGTTAGCGATTACGCAAACGTTTAGGACTGGAATTACTGATAATTTTACTTATTGTGTTGATTGATAATAACGATGACATTAATAGCTCAAACACCATTGAAAGTAAGGGAATATTTACATATGATTGAAAATGATAATTATTTTCAAGTGATGTGTTTATGTATTTTATTATTAGCTTGGTCGTGTTTTTTTTGCTGTATATCAGAACAAAACCGAACTCGTGGTGTGCGGGGATTCATATCGTAAGCCACATTTTTATCGTTGCATTTTGTCCTGCAATTTATGTTGTTCAATATTTAATCGTTACGTTTTTTTCGTCACCGATATTGATTAAGCTGTCATCACGCTCCGGTGTATACAACATTCTCATTGCTTTTCTTCCATTATTGATCGCAACCGGCAGTCTGGCGTTTAGCTGAATGATTTCATCTCTCTTCTTTTCTTAAAACAACTACACTTAATTAGAATAAGGTATCAATTTCATATAATTATTCGATATCTACGCGTCAGCACATGTGTCACATTTCTGTGACTACGAGTAAGTTTTACTTATGTTGCTCGGTAGTAGGGTATTTATCGATTGTTTAATGATTCAATACTTAGTTTAATCGCATAAAGGTGTGCAGTATGCCGCACTAAATTAATAAGAAATTATCTAAAAAGGTTAATGGGAAACGTAAGCCATTAGCGGAGGTCAGATGAGTACGCACACGGTACCGCAGAGCGCGATTGTAAATGCTGTCAAAGGTGAAGTTTTGGTTTTGGGCCTGGATGGAAACGTTAAGGTCATAAAAGCGGGGGATGAGTTAAGACCTGGCGAGATTATTATCACAGAAAATAATGCTTCTCTCGACGTACAGATAAATAATGAGCTTTATCTGGTCGACGCAAATTGTGTTGCTTGTCTTCCTGTGCCTTCTTCTGAACCGTTAGAACCAGTATTGGTACAATCTCCAGTTAATGGCTTGGTGACTTTTGACCCAACGGCTATTGGAAGTGCTGACTTCGACGCCAACGATATTGCCGCTATCCAGCAAGCTATTTTAGACGGAGCTGACCCTACCGCTATCTTAGAAGCAACAGCTGCTGGCGCAGGTGCTGAAGGCTCGGCTAATGCTGGCTACGTGACGGTTGAATATAATAACCCGGAAGTACTCGCGTCTACTTTTTTTGAAACGTCTGCGACTCGCAGCGGAGAAGATGATCGCGACGAAGATGACGGTTTGAATGTCACGATCTTTGCTGATGGTGGGCAGTCACTGCAATCTAGCGTAACAGAAGGCTCAATTTCTCTATCTAGCTACCCGCAAACCATTTCTTCTAGTGTGCTGGTTGAAGCAGGGGATCTCGCACTTGATACTGCTTCATTTGTACCTGAAACGTCCTCATTAGAGTCTTTGTTAACCGAGTTAAATAGTGACATTACCTCTGGTGGTCAGCCAGTAGCGTTCGTTTACGACGAAGCGCAAAATGCCATTATCGGCACTCAAGGTGGTAACGAAGTGCTTCGTATCGAGATCGAAGCGACATCTTTAGGCCGTGATTTAGAGTTAGAGGTCGTTACCACGATTAGCCAGGGTATTGACCATGTGGCGTCCATCGCTGATGGCCAAGTATCTATCGTCGGTGATCAAATCAATATCGCTTTTGACATTACAGGCGCAGATATTGGTGGTAATAGCATTCAAGCGCCTATCGATTTTACGACAACCGTTATTGATGGCGATGATCCTGCGCCGCAGAACGTTACTTTTGAAAACGTTGAATCTTCTTCTACACCAATTATTGGCACTTTTGTTGATATTGGTAGTGATCAATTGGCAACGGTCACGTTTAATCAAGAAGGACTTAGTCAATTCGATGGCCTATTGAGTGATAATCAGGCGACAGAAGCGGTACTCTCTGAAGACGGCAGTACTATCACCTTGTCCATTGCTGGCTCGAATGAAACCGTCTTAACGATCAGTCTGAACACCGATGGTACCTACCAATTTGAGCAATTTAAGCCGTTAGAACAAGCAAACGGTGAAGATACGATTGAGCTCTCTTTACCAACCACCATCGTTGACTTTGACCAAGATACGGCAAGCAATACCTTTACGATGACCATCCTTGATGGCGATAATCCAGTGATTGAAAACGTGACGGGATTGTCTTTAGACGAGGCGGGGGTTGACCAAGGTTCACAGGAAGGCGCGGCAGTAACAAGTGGTACCGGGTCGATCACGACAGCGGTCGGAAGTGACATCATTGATCACTATGAGTTGGAACCTACAGAGTTTAATGTTGGTGGAGAACTCCAATCTCAAGGGCAGGTTGTTCAACTAGAACTAGCGTCCGAGAGTAACGGCGTACGTACTTACGAAGGCTTCATCGAGCTGGATGGTGTGCGTATCACCGTATTTGATGTGGCGATTGATGCACCTGCATTGGGCGAATACCAATTCAACTTGTATGAACAACTTGACCATACGGGGGCTAACGATGACTCGCTTACTTTCTCATTGCCAGTTTACGCGGTAGATGCGGATGGTGACCGCTCCTCGCTTACCGAAGGTTCGAACACACCAGAAGCAGCGCAAATTGTCATTCAAGTTCAAGATGACGTTCCTTCGATTGATGGTTTTGATGCACTCGCCGTCGATGAAGACGATTTATCAAGCATCGGCTCCGATCAAAGCGACTCTGTGCTCGTACAAGGTAGCTTCACGACGACTCAGGGCTCAGACCGTGTCGTAAGTTATCAATTAGAGAGCGGCACTGATCCACTCAATGGGTTGGAATCACAGGGTCGATCTATCTCTCTGACGGAAACTGTCAACTCAGATGGTAGCTTTACCTATTCTGCAACGGCAGAAGGGGACGCTATCTTCACCTTACAAGTGAACCCTGACGGTTCTTATTCATTTGCCCTTGAAGGTCCAATCGATCATGCTGTGGGTAGCGATAGCTTAACGCTAGACTTCACTATTGTCGCAACGGACTTTGACGGTGACACCAGTTCACTTGTTCTACCGGTTACCATTACTGATGATGTGCCAATCATTAACGACGTTGTTGCTCTTACCGTCGATGAAGATGACTTAAGTTTGGTAGGCTCTGACCAATCACAGTCAACGCTGGTCGAAGGTCAGTTTACGACAACTCAAGGTTCTGATGGCGTCGTACAGTATCAGTTGGATGTAAACGCTGATCCTTTAAATGGCCTGCAATCTCAAGGACAAACCGTCTCCATCGCCGAAACGCAAAATGCAGACGGCAGCTATACCTACAGCGCAACGGCAAATGGCAGCGCAGTCTTCACATTGATTTTGAATACCGACGGCTCGTACAGTTTTGAGCTGCAAGGTCCAATCGACCATGCGGCAAATACCGACAGCTTAACCCTTGATTTTAGCGTTATTGCTACCGATTTCGATGGTGACACAAGCCAAATCGTACTGCCTGTTACCATCGTGGATGATAAGCCGACCATTACCGATGTCGATGCAATTACCGTTGATGAAGATGATTTAGGTACGATTGGCTCAGATCAGACTGACCCGATTTCAATCGATGGCAACTTCACTACCACACAAGGCTCGGACCGAGTGGTGAGCTATCAGCTCGATGCTTCTTCAACACCAGTTGATGGCCTTACATCACAAGGCGTGGCCGTCACGCTGACTGAAACCGCAAACGGTGATGGCAGCTTTACTTACGAGGCGACGGCGGGGAGTGAAGCGGTCTTTACGCTGACAGTGAATACTGATGGCTCTTATAACTTCACGCTTGAAGGTCCAATCGACCACGCGGTAGATAGCGACGAGTTGACACTGAACTTCCCAATCATCGCAACAGACTTTGATGGCGACACCACAAATGCCACTATCCCAGTGACAATCGTGGACGATAAGCCTGTTATTACCGACGTCGACACCATTACGGTTGATGAAGATGATCTAGCGTCAATTGGCTCAGACCAAAGCAATCCAATTTCTATTGATGGCAGCTTTACTACCACACAAGGCTCTGACCGAGTGGTGAGCTACCAACTCGATGCTTCAGCAACACCAGTGGACGGTTTAACATCGCAAGGCGCTGCTGTCACACTGACAGAAACCGCAAATGGTGATGGTAGTTTCACTTATGAAGCGACTGCGGGTGGAAACCCAGTATTTACTCTGACAGTAGATACTGATGGCTCTTACAACTTCACACTTGAAGGGCCAATTGATCACGCGGTTGATAGTGACGAACTGACACTGAACTTCCCAATTATCGCAACCGACTTTGATGGCGATACCGTTACGGAAACCATTCCAGTCACGATTGTTGATGATGTACCGACCATCACAGCAGTGGATGCGTTAAGTGTCGATGAAGATGACCTTACCGGTGTGGGTTCCGACCCTGGCGGTGACCTGCTCGTTGAAGGTGCGTTTACCACTACCCAAGGCTCTGACCGAGTGGTGAGCTATCAACTGGATTCAACCGCTGATCCTGTTGCGGGGCTGACCTCTCAAGGTGAGGCGATTATCTTGGTGGAAACCGCCAACGGTGATGGCAGCTTTACTTATGTGGCGACCGCAGACGGCAATCCGGTATTCACGTTAAACGTAGCAACAGATGGCACTTACGATTTTACGCTGCAAGGCCCGATTGACCATGCAGCTAACAGTGACAGCCTGACGATTGATTTCCCAATTATTGCCACCGATTTTGATGGTGATACGACTTCGGCAACCATTCCAGTCACGATTACGGATGATGCACCAATCATTGATAATGTCGTGCCTCTGGCTGTAGACGAAGATGATTTATCAGGTATTGGCTCAGACCAAACTGACGCAGTGTTTGTGGAAGGCGCATTTACGACCACTCAAGGTTCAGACCGAGTGGTGAGCTACCAACTTGATTCAACTTCTGATCCTGTTTCAGGTTTAACTTCTCAAGGTGAGCCTGTTATTTTGGTAGAGACTGCGAATGCCGATGGCAGCTTCACTTACGTGGCAACTGCGGATGGCAATCCTGTCTTCACCATGAATGTGAATGCTGACGGTACATATGACTTCCGTCTGGAAGGGCCAATCGATCACGCGTTAAACAGCGATGAGCTAGTACTGAACTTCCCAATCATTGCAACAGACTTTGATGGCGATACGACGACCGCGACCATTCCAGTCACGATTACTGATGACGTTCCAACCATTAATAACGTTGTTCCACTGACAGTAGACGAAGATGATCTCGCTACAATTGGCTCAGACCAAAACGATGATGCGTTTATGTCGGGCTCTTTCAGCACAACTGAAGGCTCAGACAGCGTTGTTAAATACCAGCTTGATGCAACGGCAGATCCAGTAGCAGGGTTGACCTCTCATGGTGAGCCTGTCGTGCTTGCAGAGACAGCAAATGGTGATGGCAGCTTTACTTACACTGCCACAGCAAATGGCAATGACGTATTTGAATTGGTGGTGAAGCCAGACGGCAGCTACACCTTTACTCTGCAGGGCCCACTAGACCATGCGGTGAATAGCGACAGCCTGCAAATCGACTTCCCGATTATCGCAACAGACTTTGATGGCGATACGTCGACAGAAACACTGCCTGTCACCATCGTTGACGATAAACCAACCATCACCGACGTAGACGCGATCCGTGTGGATGAAGATGACTTAGCGACGATTGGCTCTGACGGCTCAGATCCAATTTCAATCGATGGCAACTTCACTACAACGCAAGGCTCTGATGGGGTAGTAAGCTACCAATTAGATACTGCTGCAACGCCAGTTGATGGCCTAACATCGCAAGGTGTGGCAGTGACCCTGACTGAAACTGCAAACAGTGATGGTAGCTTCACTTACCAAGCGACGGCAGGTACTGAATCGGTCTTCACGCTAACAGTAAATACGGATGGTTCATACAACTTCACGCTGCAAGGTCCAATCGACCATGCGGCAAATAGCGACAGCTTAACCCTCGATTTTAATGTTATTGCTACTGATTTCGATGGTGACACAAGCCAAATCGTATTGCCTGTTACCATCGTGGATGATAAGCCAACCATTACCGACGTCGATGCGATTACCGTTGATGAAGATGACTTAGGCACGATTGGGTCAGATCAGACTGACCCGATTTCAATCGATGGCCACTTCACCACCACACAAGGCTCGGACCGAGTAGTGAGCTATCAGCTCGATGCTTCTTCGACACCAGTTGACGGCCTCACATCACAAGGCGTGGTAGTCACGCTAACTGAAACCGCAAACGGCGATGGAAGCTTTACTTACGAGGCGACAGCGGGTACTGAAGCGGTCTTTACGCTGACAGTGAACACTGATGGCTCTTATAACTTCACGCTTGAAGGTCCAATTGACCATGCAGTAGATAGCGATGAGTTGACACTGAACTTCCCAATCATCGCGACCGACTTTGATGGCGACACCACAAACGCCACGATCCCTGTGACGATCGTGGACGATAAGCCAGTTATTACTGACGTGGATGCCATTACGGTTGATGAAGATGATCTAGCGTCAATCGGTTCAGACCAAAGCAATCCAATTTCTATTGATGGTAACTTCACCACCACACAAGGCTCAGACCGAGTGGTGAGCTACCAACTCGATGGCACATCAACACCAGTTGACGGTTTAACATCGCAAGGCGTGGCTGTCACATTAACTGAAACTGCAAACGGTGATGGCAGCTTCACCTACGAAGCAACCGCGGGCTCTGAAGCGGTCTTTACGCTAACAGTGAATACTGATGGCTCTTATAACTTCACGCTAGAAGGGCCAATTGATCACGCGGTGGATAGTGACGAGCTGACACTGAACTTCCCAATTATCGTAACCGACTTTGATGGTGACACTGTCACAGAAACCATTCCAGTCACCATTGTTGATGATGTTCCGACCATCACTGCGGTGGATGCGTTGAGTGTCGATGAAGACGACCTTAGCGGTGTGGGCTCAGACCCAGGCGGCGATCTGTTCGTTGAAGGCGCGTTTACGACCACTCAAGGCTCTGACCGAGTGGTGAGCTATCAACTGGATTCAACTGCTGATCCTGTTGCGGGGCTAACGTCTCAAGGTGAGGCGATTACCTTGGTGGAAACCGCGAATGGCGACGGCAGCTTTACTTATGTTGCGACCGCTGACGGCAATCCTGTCTTCACGTTAAATGTCGCAACAGATGGTACGTACGACTTTACGCTGCAAGGCCCGATTGACCATGCCGTCAACAGCGATAGCCTGACGATTGATTTCCCAATTATTGCTACCGACTTTGATGGTGATACGACTTCGGCAACCATTCCAGTCACCATTACGGATGATGCACCAATCATTGATAATGTCGTGCCTCTGGCTGTAGACGAAGATGATTTATCAGGCATTGGCTCAGACCAAACTGACGCTGTGTTTGTGGAAGGCGCGTTTACGACTACTCAAGGTTCAGACCGAGTGGTGAGCTACCAACTTGATTCAACTTCTGATCCTGTCTTAGGTTTAACTTCTCAAGGTGAGCCTGTTACTTTGGTAGAGACTGCGAATGCCGATGGCAGCTTCACTTACGTGGCTACCGCGGATGGCAATCCTGTCTTCACCATGAACGTGAATGCTGATGGCACATACAACTTCCGTCTGGAAGGGCCGGTCGATCACGCGTTAAACAGCGATGAATTAGTACTGAACTTCCCAATCATTGCAACAGACTTTGATGGCGATACGACGACCGCGACCATTCCCGTCACGATTACTGATGACGTTCCAACTATCGACAACGTTGTTCCACTCACGGTGGACGAAGATGATCTCGCCTCAATTGGCTCAGACCAAAACGATGATGCGTTTATGTCGGGTTCTTTCACCACAACTGAAGGCTCAGACAGCGTTGTTAAATACCAGCTTGATGCAACGGCAGATCCAGTAGCAGGGTTGACCTCTCATGGTGAGCCTGTCGTGCTTGCAGAGACAGCAAATGGTGATGGCAGCTTTACTTACACTGCCACAGCAAATGGCAATGACGTATTTGAATTGGTGGTGAAGCCAGACGGCAGCTACACCTTTACTCTGCAGGGCCCACTAGACCATGCGGTGAATAGCGACAGCCTGCAAATCGACTTCCCGATTATCGCAACAGACTTTGATGGCGATACGTCGACAGAAACACTGCCTGTCACCATCGTTGACGATAAACCAACCATCACTGACGTAGACGCCATCCGCGTGGATGAAGATGACCTAGCGGCGATTGGCTCTGACGGCTCAGATCCAGTTTCAATCGATGGCAACTTCACTACAACGCAAGGCTCTGATGGGGTAGTAAGCTACCAATTAGATATTGCTGCAACGCCAGTTGATGGTCTAACATCGCAAGGTGTGGCAGTGACGCTGACTGAAACCGCAAACGGCGACGGTAGCTACACTTATGAAGCAACAGCAGGAACTGAAGCCGTATTTACGCTGACCGTTAATACGGATGGTTCATACAACTTCACGCTTGAAGGGCCAATCGACCATGCGGTAGACAGTGATGAGCTGACGCTGAACTTCCCAATCATCGCGACGGATTTTGATGGTGATACCACCACAGAAACGATCCCAGTCACCATCGTGGACGATAAGCCAACTATTACCGATGTTGATGCGATTACCGTTGATGAGGATGATTTAGGTACGATTGGCTCAGACCAAACTGACCCGATTTCAATCGATGGCAACTTCACCACCACACAAGGCTCGGACCGAGTGGTGAGCTATCAGCTCGATGCTTCTGCAACACCAGTAGCTGGACTCACATCACAAGGCGTGGCAGTCACACTGACGGAAACCGCAAATGGCGATGGCAGCTTTACTTACGAGGCGACAGCGGGCTCTGAAGCGGTCTTTACGTTAACTGTGAATACCGATGGCTCTTATAACTTCACGCTAGAAGGTCCAATCGACCACGCGGTAGATAGTGACGAGCTGACACTGAACTTCCCAATCATCGCAACCGACTTTGATGGCGACACGTCTGCTGAGACAATTCCTGTCAAGATCGTTGATGACAAACCGACACTTGGTGGCATCGAAGCAACAAGTGTGCAAACGGTTGACGAGGACGATATCCCAACAGTCGGATCTGATGGTACGCAGTCGAACAGCATTGCAGGTAACTTCATCGCGACTGATGGTTCTGATGGCATTTTGGAGTACAGCGTTTCTGACCTGACGACGCCAGTACAAGGCCTGACCTCTGGTGGTCAATCTCTGGTTATGGTTGAAGTATCAAACGCAGGTGGCGTTTCAGTTTACGAAGCTCGTATTGATGGCACGACGACACCAGTATTCCGTGTGACCCTTGATGCCTCTGATGACAGCTACACGTTCGATTTGCTTGCTCCTCTCGATCATCCAAATGCTGATGGCCAAAATGAACTGGTCATCAATTTACCGATAAACGCGACTGACTTTGATGGAGACGTGTCGAACAACATCACCTTACCAATTACGGTTGTGGATGATGTTCCGACCATTGATGGTTTGCTAGCAGGCAGCGAACAAACCGTTGATGAAGATGACCTACCAGCAGGTACGGATGCTGCAAGTGCAGAAGATACTGTTATTTCAGGTACTTTTGATATCACCGAAGGTGCTGACCAAGTTGCCTCTATTCAGCTGAGTGACCTGACCACGCCTGTTGCGTCACTGACTTCAGATGGTGAAGCTATCACCTTAGTCCTGTCTTCTAGCGCAAACGGCGTGAACGTATACCAAGGTGTCACTGGCAATCCTGCTGAAGTGGTGTTCGAACTGACGTTGGATGCAACGAACAACACCTACGAGTTCGATTTACAGAAGCCGCTTGATCATCCAGATGGTAATCAGCAAAACGAGATTGTTATTAACCTCCCTGTGACGGCGACAGATAATGATGGTGATACTTCACCAGCCTTCACATTGCCAATTACCGTTGTGGACGATGTTCCAGTTGTTACCAATATTGAAAGTCTACGTGTCGACGAAGATGACTTACCTCTTGGTTCTGATGGTACTAAAGAGTCGTTAACGGTATCAGGTGAATTCGAAGTCACTAGCGCAGATGGTATTGATGCTTTCGAATTGGATCTAAGCTCAAATCCTATCCCGAATCTGAAATCGGGTGGAGAAGAGGTAACACTTTCTCAAGACGTTGGCGCTTCAACTGCTGACGCGCTTGTTTACGTGGGACAAACTCCGGGTGGAGTGACGGTCTTCACGTTGACACTTCATCAAGATGGTAAATACGACTTTGAGTTATCTGGTCAGTTAGATCACGCGGTTAACTCTGATGAGATTTTGTTGAATCTACCTGTGAAGATCACGGATGGCGACAACGATATCATCACTGCGACCTTGCCAGTGACCATCGTAGATGACAAGCCAACCATTGATGCTATTAGCTCTGGTAGTACCTTGTCTGTGGATGAGGATGATATTCCAAGCCAAGGTTCGGACGACACGCCAGAATCCAATATCATTGGTGGCAACTTTGACGTTACTGATGGTGCCGACTCTATCGTTAGCTTCCAGTTGGATAGCTTAACGTCGCCTGTTTCTGGACTTACCTCAGGTAGTCAACCGCTTGAGTTGGTTGAGTTTTCAAATTCAAACGGTGTGATTGAGTACCGAGCTTATGTACAAGGTACGACGGACACCGTCTTTAAACTGACGCTAAATGGTTCAGCAGACAGTTATGAATTTGAACTGTTGGGTGCACTTGATCATCCTGAGGGTAACGATGAAAACTCGTTGGTCATTAACTTCCCAGTCAACGCGACTGATTTTGATGGCGATGTGTCCAATAACATCACCTTGCCGATCACCGTGGTGGACGATGTTCCAGCGATTGTGAAAGTGACAGACTCTAGCCAACAAACCGTTGATGAAGATGATCTTGCCGGTGGATCTGACACGACAAGTAATGATTCTACGGTATTGAACGGCGGATTTGAGGTCGTTGCTGGTGCAGACAAGATTGTCAGCTACCAAGTTTCAGACCTCGATGCAGTCGTGTCTGGCTTAACGTCGAACGGCAGCAGCATCGAGTTGAATCTAGTAGGCACGAATGGTGGAGTAACCAGTTACGAAGCGGTTATTACTGGCACATCAACTAAGATCTTCACGCTGTCTCTTGATGCGAATAATGACAGCTACCAATTTGAGCTGTTGGGACCAATCGACCATGACGCTGTTCAAGGTGAAAACAACCTTGTCATTGATATTCCAATTACAGTAACAGACTTTGATGGTGACACGTCATCATCACTGAATCTTCCAATTACCGTAGTTGATGACATTCCCGAAATTAAATCAGCAGATGCTTTGGCTGTTGATGAGGATGACCTTGCCAACGGCTCTCAGGCAACCAACAAAGACAGCCTAGAAGCGACGGGCAATTTCGATACGGTGGAAGGGGCAGATACCGTTGTCTCTTATCAGCTGGATCTTACTTCTAACCCGATACCAGGAGTCACTTCAGGTGGTCTTGCGGTGACGTTAGTTCAAACCGCGGTAAGCAACAACAACTTTACTTATCAAGGTCAAACACCTGATGGTAACTCAGTATTCACGCTAGTTTTGAACGCTGACGGCTCTTACAAGTTTACGCTTGAGGGTGCGCTAGATCACTCAACTCAAGGCGAAGATACACTCATACTTGATCTCCCAGTCTTTGCGACCGATGTCGATGGCGATACGGCCGGTATTAACTTACCAGTGACGATTACCGATGATGTTCCAACCTTGCACGATGCATCTATTTCGCGTGTTGAGGGACAAGGCAGCCGCACGGTTCGTTTATTCCGAGACCCTGTAGAGGGGGATGATGACCTTGGTGCTGACGGCGCACAAGTGACTTCATTCTCGGCTGATGATTCAGGCATTTACTTTAAGCAAAACGGTGTTGATTCTGATTCTGTCGATTTGAACGGCAGCGACCAAGTCGTATTTGTTCACAAGGTTCTTGACGGAGTGGATACTGAAATCGGTCGTTTGGTTGTTCGAACCGATGGCAGTGTGTCATTCCGTCCGAATGACGATCTTGACCATACCGAAACCGACTCGATTGATTTCACCATCAACGTTGTTGCAACCGATGGTGATGGCGATATCGCAGATGCCGATGTGGATATCTCGATAAGAGACCGCAATGCGCAAATTGACACGTCTACCGTTACTGCGTTCGAAGACCAAGGGCGTGATGGTGTCGTTGTGGGCGTTGACTCTGCAAATACTCAGGACAACTTGTCGACGCTGGATGTTAGCCCTGCGAAAGTCGACCTGGTTATCAATTTACATGATATCGACCGTAACGAGAGCTTAGGTGACATCACTATTCGAGATGCTGATACTCACAACGGTACGTTCTACTACAGAGACGGCAGTGGCAACTACATTGAATTAACATCTGTGGGCAATACGGTTGTTCTCGACGCATCAAATGTTGAGCAGTCATTCAATGGTGAGCTTGTCTCGTTAGATAACTTGTACTTCGTACCAGATCGTCATACATCAACCGATGCTTCTGGTATCGATCCTCGTATCCGCGTGGAAATTCTTAACAATGGTACGCCAGATCATACGATTAATGGTCGTTTAGACATTGAAGTTGCTGCCGTCGCAGATATTGCAACGTGGACGGCAAGCAGCGAATTTAACTACTCGGTTGATGAAGATGGAAACAATGTCGCACTTAACATCACGGCTGAAACCCAAGACACTAGTAACCCTGAAGGCATTGTGTACGAGCTTGTCTTTACACAAGGAGAAGGTAATGCAGAGTTAGTCTATTCAGATGGTAGTGCGATACCAAAATCCGGTGGTGTTTATCTGGTGGATGCAAGCCGAATTGATGAAGTTCAAGTTGATCCGATAGATAACTTCTCGGGCGAAATCAGAATTGATGTCACCGCTATTACGACGGAAAACAACAATCCACTGCTTGGGAAAGATACCGCTCGCTCAGAAACCGAAACCATCATTATTGATGTAAACCCAGTTGCGGATAAAGGTAGTTTTACTGTAAACCGAATTAATGTGTTTGAGGATAATGCTCGAACTCAAAATACGGTAGACCCTGTCACTGATCACGACCCACTCCAATTAAGTGAAGTGATCACCATGAAACCATCAGCGGACTTAGATGGTTCTGAAGCGTTATTTGTGCGCATTTCTAACTTCTCAATTGATGGGGTTACTTTGGTGTGGCTGGACTCAGCAAACCCAAGTCAGATAGTAGAAGTGACCGATTCAGGCGGCAATGTACTTTATTACGAAGTGCCAGAGTCTGAATTAGCGAACGTCGAAGTTCTTCCTCCGTTGCACAGCAATGATGACTTTACTTTCAATGTCGAAGGCATTGTGAAAGACACAGCATCATTGTCTACCGGTACGACAGAAGATGTGTTGTCACTGGGCAGTAAGACCGTCATCGTTGGTGTAAAAGGTGTTGCTGACATACCAGACACGGTATTAATTGACGCGGGGAACGTTTGGAACCGATTCGTAGACGGAGATGTGGCCGGGATAGAGACGACTATCGAAGAGAATGGTGTTGTAAACCTTAACTTCTCGGTTGTATCTGGTGAAGTTGCCGATAGACCACAGGATGATTCAGAAGCCATTACTGTTATCCTGTCCAACATCCCCGACGGTGTTCGTGTCGTAGATTCAGACGGTTCAAGCGTTGACCTCACCTTTGTTGGCTATGATGGTAACGGTCAACCGATTTACGAAGCAAACATCACTGGGCTGAATTTTAATTCCGGTATTCAAATTATTCCGGAAGCCTCTTCAACTGAAAACATTGCGATTACAGGGACGATCATTGTTACCGAGAATGATGGTCATAGTCGTGTGATTGAAAGAGAGGTAAGGATCAAGGTCGAACCCGTTATTGACGCTCAAGATAACTACGTTGTTCGATCGGAGGGAGATGAAGATACGCGCTTTGACATCGATTGGAAACCGACGCTCGTACAAAGCCCTGATACCGATGAATTCTTTAGTGATGTAACCATCTCTGGATTTCCTCCAGGCAGCACGGTCTATGTAGATGGTGTGGCACAAACGCTTGTTTCTGGAACACTAACGCTTTCACCGCAAGCCGGTGAATCAGAGCAAGATTTTTCCGCTAAAATCTCTCAAAGTGGCTATGTTCAAGTTCAGTTGGAACAGGACTCAAGTACTGACTTTGACTTGACCACAACCGTCACTGTGAAAGAGATTGACCATGAATATGTTGACGCTTTGAATCCCGGTGAAGGTATCGCTGAGAAAACCATCAATGGTACGGTGAATGTCCAAGTTAATCCAATCGTTGAGCCAGAGGATAAGACGGGGGCAATAGACGACCAAACCCGTCTGCTTGTCACTGAAAGTGGTGGTGGTGCTACCGATATCGTGAAGTCAGATGATCAAGGTAACATTGACTTTACGATCAACACTTCTATGGGGGGCGAATCTGGCGCTCATATCATTAAATACCAAGAGTTTGATGCGTCTTCAGATGAAGTGGTGACTCAACTTGTTGTTCAATTTCACAATGTGGACCCTGAGATCCTCAACCAATTGGTTATCGTCGGTGCACTAAATGAAGGTGGAGGTCGTTGGACAGTAACTAATGAAGACAACTTCTCAATTAAAGCGCCGTCTGGACTTGATTTAACACCAAACGATGACAGTGACGATGGCGATAACGGTGGTCTCTCTCAAATTGGCTTAACCATTTACGCAGAAGTGAATGATTTGGGCGAAGATTTGGGCAACGAAAAAGATGCGACGGTCATGCGCCAAACGGATGTGACACTTGAATTTCCTACCGTTCTCACACCGCAAATGAGTGTAGCGGCAGAGATTCAGGTGGCTGATGATGTCCAAATTCAAGCGTTGGAAGATAATTCTATCAACCTTGGTGCTCAGTTAACGTCGAAAGTTGATGCGATTAATGCAGATGGCGTGGAGGATGTCTTGACTATTATCGTCGATCCTTCAGCTCCTGGTATTCCTCCTGGCTTGGTGATCACGGGGACGGATATCGACTTTGTCAATGGTAAATACGTGTTCCAAGCCCATATCGATGCGAGTGGAAATATTACTGGCCTTGATGGTTTGACGATGCACTTGGCAGAAGATTACGCAGGTGATTTCGAATTACCAATTCGGTTCGTCACTAAAGACACTGAGTCCGGTGATGAAAAAGAAAATAATGTTCAGTTTCCAGTTCAGGTTTTACCGGTTGCAGACGTTCCGAGTTCAGCCGGGGATCAGCCGTTGGATAGCGATGTCACACCAAATGTAAGAGTAGATATCGTCGGTACTTTCGGCTTGGATGCAAACAAACAACCTGTGACTGATCTAAATAACGACGTTCCCACGGCGGATGGTGTTGGTTACGAAGATGGCTTAATCCAACTTAACTTGAGTGTTGATTTTGCCGATCAATTTAACAACACTCAAGGTGGTCGAGAAACACTAACGAACATCAAGTTAGAGCTTGATGACACAACATTAGGTGAGTTTGTTGATGCCAATGGTAACAGCTTAGGAACCAGTATTGAGTTTAATGAAGCTGAGATTTTAGCTGGTGCGCTTGACAATGTTCTGTTTAAGCCAAAAGAAAATTACCCCGTAGGTGGTGGCCAAAATACCGTCAAGATTAATATCGAGGGAGAAATTACTGATGAAGCTGTGTTTGATCAGTCTATCTTGAATAACTCTGGCGATAATATAGATGTAAGAACCTTCACTGACGATGTCACATTTGAAGTTACGCCAGTCGTTGATGACATTACCATTACAGGTGCCGATCCGACGCAGCCAATCACGGTGATTGGTGACGAAGATACTTTAATTTCGCTGAATCAATCGGGCTCTGGTGTTTCGATCAGCCTGAACGATAATGATGGTTCTGAGAGTTTCGTTTCACTCAAGTTAACGGGACTTCCTGATGACTTTATCGTTAAATCCAATTCCTCTGATTATGTTGTTAAGAACAACGGTGGGGGCGAATGGAGTATTCAACTAAAAGATCTCACTCAGACGTCCATTGACCTGAGTGACATCCAAATTAAACCGCCAAAACACTTTAGTGGCGAGGCTGAGATAGGTATTACGGTCTTCATTCAAGAGGAGTTGCTACAAGTTCCAACGGAACGAAACAACAACTTTACGCTTATTGTCAATCCTATTGGTGATGATGTTGATGTGAACCCCGACACTTCGGCTGCAGGTAATGAGGGCGAAGACATTGTTATTAATGTAAATGCGTTAGTGGTTGATAACAAAGAGTCCATCGGAGATGGTGCAAACTACCAGGAAAATGATCCAGAGACGCTGAGAGTTGAGGTCTCAAATGTCCCTGATGGGGCGAGCGTTTCATTACCTGATGGGACAGTATTTACTGACCAAGGCGGCGTTTTTGTCTTAGAAATCAATGCTCAAGACTTGGATCAAGTGGTGTTTAATTCTGGTGATCGCAACGATAACTCATGGGATGGTTCGCTGCATTTCAAAGTGCAAGCCGTTGATACTGGGCTCGATGGCAGTCAAAGCTTGGGCTCCGCAGAGGAGTTTGATGTCACTGTTGATGTTGAAGCAGTGAACGATCGTCCAGAGTTCGTCAATACCGTGGATGTGGAAACACCAGAAGATACGCCAATGCTGCTTGATGGTTTCAGCATTACCGATATTGATGCCGTACTCGATGATCCGAATGCTGAATACGTACTCAATGTGAACGTCGACAGCGGTATCTTGGAGCTTAATCCAACGCTCATCGCTACTTACAACCTAACCGTGAGCGGTGATGGTACGGACTCCGTTGAACTGAAAGGCACAGTGGCCGATCTAAACAATGCCATTGCAGACGGTCTGATTGAGTTTAACCCAGAGCTGAACTTCTTTGGTGACGTTCAGGTGGACGTGACAGTCGATGACCAAGGTAATGAAGGTATCGTAATTGGTGGGGTAGATGACACCCTAAATACCAACAGCAGCAGCTTCAATATTGAAGTAACAGCGGTGAATGATACCCCAGAAACTACGCCAGTGACGCTACCGGATATTGAAGAAGACAGTGGTGTGTTCTCCATCTCTGAAGCGGATCTTATTGCGAATGCGACAGACGTAGAGAACGATAATCTCACGGTTAGCAATGTTCAGTTAACGGATCCGAATTCGGGCAGCATTACTTTCAACAGTGGCACGGGAGAGTGGGAATTTACCCCAGCACCAGATTACAACGGTCCAGTTGAAATCACGTACACCATTACAGATGATGGCACGACAAATGGTGCATCCGATCCTAAATCGGTTAACGGCAGCGCATCGTTCAACGTAACGGAAGCCAATGATGCTCCAACGACGTCTGAAGTGACACTTTCTGATATCGCAGAAGACAGTACGGCGGTTGATATTACCCAAGCTGATTTGTTGGCGAATGCGTCTGATATTGAAAACGACACCTTGATGGTGAGCAATGTCCAGTTGGTTGATCCAAGCAGCGGCACATTGGATTTCGACAACGTAACAGGTACATGGTCATTTACTCCTGCGCCTGGCTACAACGGCAAGGTCGATCTAACCTACGACATTACCGACAACGGTACAACGAACGGTGTTTCAGATCCTCAAACGGTGTCAGGAACGGCGACCTTCGAAGTCACTGAGGTGAACGATGCACCGGTAACATCAGAGGTAACGTTGAGTAGTACCGAAGAAGATGGTGGTTCGGTAACTATTACGGCTACTGAGTTGCTGAGCAACGCAAGTGATCCTGAGTCAGACAACTTGACCGTCGATAATGTTGTGTTAGTGGATCCAGCTTCCGGCACGCTGACTCAAGTGAGTGCGACAGAGTGGACGTTTGAACCCGCAGCAGATTTCTTTGGTGACGTTAATTTCACTTATGAAATCACAGATGACGGAACCACTAACGGCGCTCCAGACCCAATTACAATCGCGGGCACAGCAGTGTTGAATGTTGAAGCGACCAATGACGCACCTGAAATCACTGCAACTTCGGTAACGGATACGATCAATGAAGCTGATGGCCAGAAAGTAACGGGTATTAGTGTGAGTGACGTCGACTTTGTGGGCGCACAAGCAAATGAAAGCATGACCGTGACTCTTACAGTTACCGAGGGCGACCTTCGTGTCGAGCCGCCAGCAGGTAGTGGTGTGACTGTTGGGGCGGGGATGGCTGGTGAAATCACCCTAATGGGCACACCAGATAATATTAACTCCGTTCTTGGAGCAACAGACGCTTCTGAGGGTGTATTTGTGGATGCAGGAGATGTCAACGCAGCTTCAATCACTTTATCGGTGAAAGTCGAAGACAACGGCGTGTACTTCGAAAATGCATCGGGTACCGCATTGGAAGCGAATCAAGACTTCACTATCAATGTGACACCTGTAGCTGATGCACCTACATTGAGTATCAATCCTCAGTTTAATTACATTCGTCAAATTGCGGCTAGCCAAACCGCGAGCAGTCAAGGTTTAGCGATTGTCGGAATCATGGCGGCGCTTACTGATATTGACGAGGTGCTGTCTTTGGAGCTAACGGGCGTACCAGCTAGTGCTGAGGTAACAAGTGGCGTTTCTCCATCAGGCATTAGCTTCGATGGTACCACTTGGACAGTACCAAGCGATGAAATTGATACGCTAGAAATTGTCGCAACAGATACTAACAGTGGTATTGATGTCGGTTCTTACGATATTTCGCTTACGGCCATATCAACGGAATCTAATGGCGATGAAGCGCAGTCTTCACCTGTCCAAATTAGTTTGGATGTGAGTAGTGATAGCGACGATATTGACCAGTCAACCGCAGTGGACGACAGCTATTTAGTCGGTGGAGACACAGGTATCAACTTGATTGGTGGCGACGGTGACGACGTTATTCTGGGTGGCGATGGCGATGACGTGCTTATCGGTGGCTTAGGTTCAGATATCTTAACGGGTGGAGACGGCAGTGATATCTTCAAGTGGACGGTAGATTCCGTTGATGAAGGGGCAGTGGATACCATTACTGACTTCACTGTTAACGAAGACAGTATCGATTTACGTGAAGTTATCTCTGATCTCAATAACTCAATGATCGACATGGATGATCTGCTTAGTCACATTTCGGCAGACTACGATGCATCGACGGAAAGTGTCTCTCTGAACATTACGACGGATGCAAATGTTCAACAGACAATTGTCGTGGAAAACTTAGGTACTTCAATCGACTTCAACGGTCTCAGCTCCAACGAGATTGTAGAGTCATTGCTGAACAACGGTGTTATTGATAACGGATAAACCCGTATACAACACAAAAATGGGCGGCTCTGATAAGCCGCCCATTTTTTTCGGGAAAGCTTGATTTTAAACAGGAGATATTTGAATCGAAATAGAAAGCAAGAACGAAGCAAAGGGGTTATCTTGTTACGACGTTATAGTGATAGTTGGAAATTAAAATAGCGATAATTTGACGTTAAATCGCCTAAACGTGGATGTCTAGCAAGCTGCCAATGATTTCATTGTTTTTCTCTATGGCAGACGCGCCAACTCGGTTATAACCAGCGGCTTGAGCTAGGTTGAAGAGAGATTCAACTTTTTGAGAGGGAAGGCTAGGTGTTGAGGCTGTTATTGCGACATCCGCAACCGCAGCTAAATCGATGTTGTGATCAGAAAGTTCTTCTTTTACCTTACTTACATTATTGTTAATGCCATGTGCAGCTTTCTCGGCCATTTGTTGTGACATCTGAACGATGTGGTGTCCAGATTGAATTCCTGATACAGGCATATCACTACTCCCAACATTATGATAGTGAGAGCATAGGTGGAGTTTATAAAACGTTCAAGTGTTTTATATCAATGACTTGATTAGGCAAACAGTTTGGCAAGCATTTCTCTTTCTTCACCAGATAGAACCGGTTTTTGCGCTTTATTTAGTTTCACGCTGATCTCACCTTGTAATGACTTTAACTGACTTGCCGTTAAATCACTGAGCTTTTGCTTAAGTTCATTAAATTGTTGTGCGTTCATCTCAATACCTTCGTCGTGATTCGGTTTATCCGTCGTTGCCCGAAATTCTTCATCCTTTGGATACAACATATTTATTCAACCAAAATAGATTAGAATTTGATCGATTGCTTTTTGTCCGAATATTGTCAAGGTGTGTTAAGTGATACGTCAGATTTTTCCTAAGAAGGTACATAATTACCCACTTTGGGGTAGATGGAAACGTAAAAAGAAAAAGGGAAGCGATATAGCGCTTCCCTCTTACATATGGTTTGAATGTTACTAACTTACCCTGACGGCAAACTTACTAGCAAGTGAATGAAGCTCTGGGAGCATGCGATAGATAAGATGAAGTTGCTGCAATACCATGCGGGCAGAGCTGTCGTCTTCATCGCGCCATTCGTTTAAGCGTTGCTCGAGTCCAGCATCATCAATATTAGATAGGTCACACTCCTCACAATGCTGGTGAAGCTGTTTATGAAGTACATCCAGATGCTGATGAATACAACGGTGAGCATCTAAAACGAGTTTATGAATTGACTCATCTTCGATGCGAGTTCTGTGCGCGCCTAATGCAGAAATATAGTTCAACATTGCGTGATTTAACGTTAGGAAGCGAAAACTTTCATCAACAGCTGCGCGATATTTGCCAGGCTCCGCCAGCATCGTACTAATCGCAGAAGAGAGTGAGGCATCATTATTGTGGGCCTGGCGGCGAGCGATACGGTAACTCAAATTGTCTTTCTTGCCGATTCTATACTGACCAATGATCTGATCGAGATACTGCTTGTTCGCCTCTATCGCATCCGACATAACTTTGTGAAGCCTTCTCGACTGCCAGTCGGGCAAAATAACTAATACAGCTCCTACTGCAAGCACACACCCGATGAGGGTATCTGCTAGTCGAGGAAGGACAACTGCGTAACCTTCACCTAGTTGATTAAATAAGAAGAGGACGAGCAGTGTAATAAAACCAGTCGCGTACCCATAGTTGTTCATCCGGAAGGCGAAAAACATTACACCAGAGATAACGATAAATACTAACTGGCTTTCTTGAGAAGGGAAAAAAGTCAGCAATGGTACACCAATCAACAAACCAGCTAATGTACCTATTACTCGCGCCGTCAATTTTTGGCGAGTGGCACTGTAGTTCGGTTGGCATACGAATAAAGTGGTTAAGAGTATCCAGTAACCTCGGTCGATGTTGAATATTTGAATGATTCCATAGCCAATCGTTAAGGCAATTGACATACGTAATGCATGCCGAAACAGCATCGAATCTTTGTGTAAATTTGCTGATATACGCTGCCACATCGCTTTTAGCGTGTGTGGGTTGGTATCGGCGAGGGTATCTTCTTCGAGGCCTTCAACATCTGGGTTGTTAATGTTATTAAGCTGTTTTTCTACCGTCGCTAAGTTATTGAATAAATATGTTAACTGCATCAGAAGACGTTTCCAGTGCCCTTGCTTTTGTTCTTCTAGATAAGCAAGAGAGTTTTGTACTTCAGCTAATGCCAGAATAGATTGATCGGTATGGGAGTATTCATTTCCTAGCTGAATGGCTAGTGCAATATCACGACACGCTTGGGCTTGAGACTCCAAAAGATATTTAAAACGAAACAGCACATCAGAACGTTCAAATTCGGTCGCTAAATCCTGATAGCGATAATGGCTAGAACTGACTCGTTCGTGAATGTCTTGAGCGATGAAATAAATATTTAAAAATCGGTCACTAGGCCCATCAATGTGACCCCGTTTCGATCGGTTAAGTAATGTGGTTTTACAAACGTTTAGTGCCGTAACCGTGGCAGCATTGCATTTTGCAGCTTCAATCCGCAGCGGTTGTGGCGTCAAGTTGGTCACAGGGTGAAAAAGCTTGGCTTTCGCATCAAGATAATTCGCCATTTGGAAGAACACATTGGCTAGGCTTTGTTGCACCGGTTGAAGGGGCCAAAATATCTGCCAAATCATGGACATGAAGTAATACCAGGCGGCACCAGTCAAAAGCAGTAGTGGCTGAAACCAAATGTTGGTGCTTTCATGTGCGCCAAGCATAGTATAAATAGCGATCAGCAACGAACCAAAAGCAATACTCGCGTACTTAGGACCTATCGCCCCAAGAATGATGAAGCCGAAGGTTGAGATAAATAATCCCAACGCAAAAGCCCATGGGGTATCGAACAAGATTTCAATTGAAAAAGCAGCAAGCGCAAAACAGAGAAAGGTGAGAATCAGCGCCTTGATGCGCCCAGTGAAACTATCATCACTCTCTGCCAAAGCAGCAGCAATAACGCCCAGTATTAGCGGCGTGATCAGCGTGTTTTGCTCGAAGTACCAAGTCGGGATAACTACACCCAGTAAGGTGATTAGGATAAGAACGCTGTAATTTATGGTCTTGTTTGCCCAATAGAGCCGAAATTTAGAAGTTGCTTGCACAATGCGCCTTATGTTTCCGATGAAGAACGGGGGAATACTACCAAACCCACTATAGCGCGTTTATGATTTACTTTAAGAAAAATTCGTTGTTGCTGATAAAATCAACAGGGATGTCATTGACTTATACTAAAGCAGCCACGCAATGTGTCTATAATTGTAAAGTCAGCTTCAAATAGAATGAGCTTTAGGTTACTAAATCGACAGTAATGTGAATTTTATTAAAGAATAAAAGAAGATGCTTACTTAGGTGCTCGCCATTGCTACAATTTGGCGCCTTAAAATGATATAAATCGACAACTTCTAAATTAAAAGGCGCACGTTTCATGCAGCTCACTGCCACTAGCAAAGCACAGTTTTTTATTCAAAATGAGTACCATCACGTCGAAATAAAAGAGAACAGTGTTTTATTAAGCTCAATAGGCAGTGAAGAACATATTCCTTTTACGATCTGGAATGGCAAAGTTAGCGTAAAGCGTGGGTTGTTATGGAGCTCTTTGCAGTTTTTTGCTCATGAGCACGAAGGCAAACAACAAAGTTGGCTAGTACAAGGACTACCGTGGCCACAATGCCGTAAGTTTGCTCTTGAAGCTGTTCGTCAGTATCAAGAATGGCACAACACTCAGTGCCGAAAACTGGCTGAGTATCTACCTAAGTGGGAAGAAGAGCTTTACAAACTAAAGCACTTGCCTGCTTACTTATCGCATTCTCAAGTGGTCTCCTGGGTTGAAAGTCTTAACCAAGAGTTAAGCGAGATGAAAACCACCCTAGAAGAAGCCAAAATGCGAATGCCGAATCGTATGTCGCAAATAGAGCCTTGGCTCATTGATACCTCTGAGGCGCTTGGTGAGCGTAATCGCGATTGGCTAGAAGCAGAACGTCCAAATTGGGAAGTGCTGTTTAATCAAATTGAATCCTCTCCTTTGAATTTATCCCAGCAATATGCGGTATTACTCAACGACGACCACAACTTAGTTCTTGCTGGTGCCGGCTCGGGCAAAACCAGCGTTTTAACCGCACGAGTTGCCTATTTGTTGCAAAGCCATCAGGCTCAAGCAGAAGAGCTTCTCATGTTAGCGTTCGGTCGTGATGCGGCGACTGAAATGAAAGAACGCTTAGTAGATAAAGTGGGCATGGCGGCAGACGGTGTGCGCGTCAACACATTCCATCAGTTGGGCTTGTATATTCTTAAACAAGTCGAACAGCAACCTGTCGAAATTAGCCCTTTAGCGTTGGACGAAAATCAACGAACGGCATGGTGTGTAGACTGGTTGAAAAAACATTGGATGACACCCACCAACTTTAAACGTTGGCAAAAACATTTAGACAAATGGCCGATTGCGTACCTAAAAGGGGATGATGAGTTAGGAAGCCATTCAGAAAATCCAAAACTGATCGCTTGGCTAGATTCGCAGCTGTCTCATTTAGCGGCGGTAGGGTTGACCAAAAAGCAAGTACAAGAAAAGCTCGTAAACCACCAAGACTATACGCGTTTAAATAGTGAACTCGCCTTATGCTGGCCATGTTTTACAGCGTGGCAGAAAATGCTTAAAGAAAGCAACCAAGTGGATTTCCCAACCATGATCAGTCGTGCGACAGATTATGTGAATAAAGGAAAGTTTGTCTCGCCATGGCGCTTTATTATGGTCGATGAGTATCAAGATATCTCTCCAGACCGTCTGGCATTGATTGAAGCACTGTGTGAATCCACTCAGAAACAAGCAGGTGCGACGTTATTTGCTGTTGGCGACGATTGGCAAGCTATCTATCAGTTTGCAGGAGCGGATGTCGATCTTATCACTGGTTTTAAAGAACGCTTTGCTCACTCAACCGTTCATCACTTAGATACAACTTATCGTTTCAACAATCAGATTGGTGATGTAGCGAATACATTCGTGCAGCAAAACCCATCGCAGTTGCCGAAAACACTAAACAGCCACAAACAACGCAAGCAGAAGAGCGTACATACCGCGCCGAGCAATCAAGTGGAAAAGATCTTGGATCACTTGAATCAACAAGCCAAGCAAACCAAGTCAGTTTTATTGCTAGGACGTAACCATTATCATAAGCCCGATTTGTTCGACGATTGGTTGCGACGTTTCCCTAATCTCGATATTCGCTTTATGACTTGCCATGCGAGTAAAGGACGCGAAGCAGACTTTGTGATTATTCTTTCTGTGGATGAGGGGCAATTCCCCGCTAAGAAGAAGCAAATTCACATTGATGGTGCGTTGACGGAGTCCAAAGACAAATTCCCTTACGCAGAAGAGCGCAGGCTATTTTACGTGGCGATTACACGTGCGAAAGAGAAGGTTTGGATCACGCATACTGGCGCGGGATCTGCATTCGTTCAAGAGCTCGTTAATGGTGACTATCCCATCGTGACTTCCCGTTAAATGCAACGTTTAGAATGTTAAAAACAGCAAGGGCGATACTTGGTATCGCCCTTGCTTTATTTGGTTGGCATCAAAGCTTACATGCGCTCAGCAAGATAGGCTTCGTAATCCGGAACTTCGATGTCTACTTCTTGCTCAAGAAGAGGGGAGTTAAACAGGAACTTAGCGGTGGCTCGGTTCGTTGCTACAGGAATATTCCAAACACTAGCAATACGAAGAAGCGCTTTAACATCTGGGTCGTGAGGTACGGCATTCAGTGGATCCCAAAAGAAAACGAGAACGTCGATTTTGCCTTCTGAAATGAGAGCGCCTAGTTGTTGATCACCGCCCATCGGACCACTGATCATGCTCTTGATCGCAAGTCCAGTTTCTTTACTCAGCATGTGTCCTGTCGTGCCAGTTGCGTAAAGGAAGTGACTCTGTAGCTTTTCTTTGTTTTCTTTTACCCAGCGAAGTAGCTCAGGTTTGCAGTTGTCGTGAGCGACCAAAGCCACATGTTTATGGGTTGGCATGGTACGAATGGTTTTTTGCATCAAGATGTTTCCGTTTATATGATTTTAAAATTGTTGTGACTCAATAGAACACGTTTTTGGTCTTTCAATCAACAGCCTTAACACGGAATGTCGGCCTATATTCTGACGGAGATAACGATTCTTCGATCGTGTCGTCATGAAGCGTCTTCGGAGTCAGTGGTTTGATGGTTGGTGAGGCATGTTTGTCATAAGCTTCACCCCTTAAGTAATGCGTTGCTTGCATCACGGAAAGCCTACCTTGCTGCACCATTTTATCTGTTGGTGCGAAGAGCACTTTGTTACGTAACAGGCCTCGATATACACCATGACTTAAGTACACAGAAACTAAACCGATCTCCTCAGCTTTGCCGGCACTGCGCAGTTCACTGATGGCCGCTTCAATCGCCACTGCACTGCCAACAATGTAATCTATATTTCCCATATCGATCACACGTTGAACTAGGTTACGTTGTAACTCCTTGTCGTTGTCTGCCCAAAATGAGTCAACAATGTTGATATCACTTCCTTGTATCGCTTCATAAAATCCGGCAGTAACGGGTTTCGTACCACCACGAGTTCGCGGCCCCAAAAGTAAGGCAATGTTGGTTTTTCCTGACCCCTTTGGATGGCGAGCTGCCAAATATTGACCCGCTTCGTATCCCATCCAATGCCAGTCAACACCGACAGTCCCTTTTAGCAACTCACTTTGTTCTTCATCCAAGTCGAGTTGGTTCACAGTAGCAAAAACGGGAGTATTCCCCACCCAATTTTTAAGTGAGTGCTCGTAAGCCTGTGGTTCCACGGTCCCAAGGATAACCGCATCTGCTCCCCATTGGTTACACAGTGCGAGTTGTTGTTCTTGACGGGTTTTGTTTGGGTAGCCGCCCGCTTCAAGGACTCGTAGCTCGACACCTTCTCTTTTCGCTTCGGACACCATTCCATAGTTTACTGACAACCAGTATGAATCCTTTAGGTGAGGGTATATTGCACATATTTTCTCTGCGGCAACCGCTGGCAAAGAAGCAACGAGGGTTAAAGTGGCTGCAGAATGTTTGAAAAATGTGCGAAATGCGTGTTGATTTTTAACCATGAAATGAAGTTCGTTGGCATAGATTAAGTAAACACTGCAAAATATAACGTAATATGTCGCTGAACACGAACATTAAGGTCATGAAAATATGCTGCTAGCAACTGCAAGCATCGGTCGTAAACTTTTGTTGTCTTTCATTGCGATGGCAATACTGGTCATGTTATCGGCACTTATTGGTGTGTCTGGATTTTCTTTGGTTGCCAAAACCGAAAGAAATGTCGTGGATTCTGCGATTCCCGCCATGATTGAGGCGAGGCAAGTATCTGAGTTGAGTACTCGTATTATTTCGTCTGTACAAATGTTGTCGAACGCAAGAAACGAGCAGGAAAGAAAGGAGTCAGGGCGAGTGCTGTTCGAACAGCTCGAGTCTTTACTCACTCACATCAAGGAGCTCGGGAGCGAGTCGTTCGATTCTCAATTGTTAGAAGCTTTAGAGAATAACGTTCAGAATGTTATCGACAATTTGGCAGAACTCGGTGTTTCGGTTGAAAAAAAACTGTGGCTTGCAAAAGAGATAGATACTCGTGTTGAAGAAATGCGTCTGCTCAGTGAAGAGCTAGAACAACTAACTCGTACGCAAGTTCAGAATACGAGCACCATTGCTGTTGCAAACGTCACGCATATTTATGACTTATTAGAATCGAATAAAAAATCGCAAGTTTATCAGGCGCTAGATGCACTGGTGGAGGTCGATCTTGATCTGACGGAACGATTGCATGAACTGCACTTGTTGGCCTTTAAAATGTTGAATCAAATTGAAGAGGCTAGGACATTAACGAATATTGAGCGAATTCAACAGGTTCAAAGTGATTTCGATAGCAACCTCAAAATCATGCAACGCCGTGTACTCGCCGTGGAAGATCCTACGCGCTCTAAGCAAATGAGCCAACTGCTCATAGAGCTTGGTAAGCGTCAGGTCGTATTTTCTATACTGATGCAGCAATACGAGAATAACGAACAGTCACAACAGCTGATGCAAAAGACATTAGAGTTGTTCTCAGAGCTTAATGGCACGGTCAACAAATTGGTTGATGATTCAAACAAAACCACTACCGTCGCTGTAGACCAATTGACCAGCACATTGAAATTCGCTCAGTGGTCTCTAACCGTTATTTCAATTGTTGGTTTGATTGTATTGGTGCTGATTTTATGGCGTGTGGTGTACCTTTCTGTTGTGAAGCGGTTAGCTGAATATTCTGCTGCGTTGCTTTCTGTGGCGCAGGGTAACTTAGCGGTTGAGTTGGAAGTGAAAGGCAAAGATGAGTTGGCGCATATGGGGCAGGCCATCATCACGGCTCGTAATACCGCGCAAGCACTAAAAGTGGTAGCAGAGGGTGAAGCTCAAGCCAAGCGAGAGCTTGAGGAGCATAAAGAACATTTAGAAGAGCTCGTTGAGCAGCGCACTTCGCAGTTAAAACAAGCAAACCGCCGTTTGAATGAAGAGGTTTTGAATCACGCTAAAGCTCGCAAGCAAGCAGAGCAAGCGAGCCGAGCAAAATCGGCTTTCTTGGCGACGATGAGCCATGAGATAAGAACGCCAATGAACGGAGTGTTGGGGACTGCACGCTTGCTGATTGACTCAGGCCTCAACCCAATTCAAAAGCGTTATGCGGAAATCATTAATCGTAGTGGTAAAACGTTGCTCGCGATCCTTAATGATGTACTGGATTACTCCAAGATTGAAGCGGGGCATTTAGAAATTCGTCACATGGGCTTTGATTTACACCAAATGGTGGAGGACACTTTCCAGTTAATGAACAGTCGAGCACAAGAGAAGAAGCTGCTGTTCTCCTACCATATTGAAAGTGATGTTAGTCGCTACTGGAAAGGGGATGTCACCAGAATCAGTCAGGTGCTGAACAATCTTGTTGGTAACGCGATTAAGTTCACTGACGAAGGAGAAATTGATATCTACGTTAGCCTGAACCCAGAGGACGAGTCGCAAGTCCTATTTGAAGTATCAGACACTGGAATAGGAATTGCCAAAAAATACCAGAGAACGTTGTTTGATGCCTTCACGCAAGCTGAAGGTGGGATGAGCCAAACTGGAGGCACGGGGCTTGGACTTGCTATCAGTAAGCGAATCATTGAAGCGATGGGCGGTGTTTTAGAAGTCGATTCCGAAGAGGGAAATGGTAGCCGATTCTGGTTCTCTATTCCGTTAGAGGAAAGCGAACCTGTTGAAACAGGAACCGTGGCAACCGCACGTTGCAAAGTGAAAGCAAAGGTCTTGCTGGTAGAAGATAATGAAGTCAACCGAGTGGTCGCGGAAGGTTTTCTAGAAAGCATGGGGCATCAAGTCGTGATGGCAGAAAACGGCTCACAAGCAGAGCAACTGATCAGCACACAAGATTTTGATATCGCTTTGGTCGACATCAACCTCCCTGATTGTGATGGAACTGAGTTGATCCAACGCTTAAAGCGGATTGAGTGTGATAAGCCGGCCAATAAAGCGCTTGCCGTCACGCCAATGATTGCAGTGTCTGCGCACGTTTTTGCGGAAGAAGTTGAGCGCTATCTAGCCGCTGGTTTTGACGGATACTTGCCTAAGCCATTGGCAAAAGAGGCACTCGCGGCATTGATTCAGGATGCGCTAGACGGAAAGCCGTTGTTGTTGCCACAAAATGCCGACTGTACCCCGTTTGATCAAATTTCGCCTCAAGAGCAAGAGCTACAATCAAAGGTCGTTCAAGCACCCCAAAAAAAGGAACCCGATGTGGTTATCATTAATCCGAGCGTGATTGAGTCCGATATGAAAATCTTGGGCAGAGATAAGATGTTGCACATTATTAATCTGTTTAGAGCCACCAGCACCGATGTATTAAGCAAGCTGCAAGCGTCTGCTGAGGACAATGATAGTAAAGAAGTAAAGAACCTTGCCCATAAATTAAAGGGCAGTGCAGGAAGTTTAGGACTAACTGCGCTAATGAACGCTTGCCAAGCAATTGAAGCCGCGCCTCAACCTCTAGATACCTATAATGCGACTAAAGATGATTTAGTTTCTCAAGTGTCTGCATCAATTCAAGCTCTGGATGAGTTAATGGCGAAGTAATCCATCGAGCATTGAAAATAAAAAAACCTCCGGCTTTCCGGAGGTTTTTTCTATTCGGTCATGTCATCTTCCCACTCGAATCGAGTGTCTAGGGCATAAGGGTCATCATCAAAAGGATGTTCCACTTTGCCACGTAAGTATTCGAGTTGATGCTCAAGCATATTGACCGTTTCGTAGTCTCCCTCAGAACAAGCAACGTAAATCTGTTGTTCAAGAGCGGCAATGTTATCTCGGATACCCATGAGAACCCCCTTAAATCATCATCGATTCTCAAAACGATTATAGTCAAGTAATCCAAATTCGATCGGTTGTTTTGTACGGTACCAATTGTGTAAACGATCGCTAAATGACCAGAATTTTTCTGAGCTTCTACGAATCGCAAAATTATCCAATAACTTAACGTAATCGGACTCGTTTTGGATGGCACTAAATTGATCGACAAAATCTTTTACTTGGTTTTCGTTGATCGAGAAAAATGCCGCAGGGTAGCTTCCCACAACGCCGCGTACAATGGTCATATCATCGTTAGCAAAGTCACGGTTACTTTCTTCATCAAACAAGCTAGAGATGTTTGTGTGTGCATTGTTGTGAAGTAAGGTGAACAGTTCATCTTCCCCTGATTGACTTCTCACCATAAGCATAGTGATTTGCGGAACGGTTTTTAGGCCTTCACCACGAACGTGGTCAATACGTTTTAGTTGCTTTTCACTACTCGCAGAAAGAGCTGTGTCTTGAATTTCGTAGCGAGGCAGAAGCACATCTGAAACATGTTCGCTCAACAACTCCACCAACTCCGTTTTTGGATCGTCACTCTTATACTGAACGCTGGTTGGTTGGTTAAACGGCTTCACATTTCGTTGTAAAAAGTCACTCAACTGCGGGCTTTGATCTTTATACCAGCTAGATTGCAGTTCATGGCGCATATCGGCGGGTAACAACGAGATAAAGTTACTTTCGCCTTCTAGACGCAAGAAGTCCATAAACATTCGTGTCATGAGCTGATGGCCGAAGTTACCGTAAACGTCAAACCCAGCAACAAGCAAATAGTGGATACGCTCTAGTAACGCGTAGTCAAGAATCCACACTGTTTTAGGCTGCTCACCAACTAACCCTTGAACAACAGAAGCACTATCAAAATGGCGGAATATCGTTAATGCCGCATTATGGTTGGTGCCATTACCGTCCCAAATTACATCGGTGGATAGGTTTTCACCTTCTTTAAACCAGTTATTAGTGAACTCAGATTTAGCCTCTAGGTAGCGAGCTTGCTGGCGCGCGTACTTGACCCAGTTGGTAACAGGTAGCGTGTTACTTTCTTGTTCTGCCGGTAGTTTTAGGTTATCAGCCTGAGATCGGTAAAACTCATTTACTTCTGGGATGTCTGCTTTATCTGGATCAAGGAAAAACACCCAAAAGCGATCATTGATAACATTCAATGCCAGTTGGCCACGACAAACTGGGCCTTTGATGTATGCCATTATTGTATTTTGTGCATTATCTAGCATGAACTTAAAGCGCGATTTCACTGGAAGGTCGATGAATGATGTCATCGGGTTTGCAGCAACTTCTGGTGCATAACTCGGGAGCTGGCTAACCGTGTAATCAGCATCAATAAACCAAGTTTTCCAGTTCTCTATGCGTTGCTTGTTTAACGCGAATGGCATGTGAGTTTTATCTACTATGGTCCCTTGCTCTGGAATAATTCGATAAAACACACGTTCAACCCCTGGATCATCGTACGGGCGACGCGTTGAAATACGTTTGACGGGCTGTCCTGGTGGTGTAGCAGAGCGGACGAGCGTGAAGAATCGGGGATCTTCATCGAGTTCTGAAAAGTAGATATGAGATAAAAACAAATGCTCATATATATACCTAGCCATCAGCTGATTTTTCAAATCAGAGTGGTTAAGTAATGTTTCGTACTTATCTATTTGCGCTTGCTCATTCTCACTAACAGGTTGGTGAACGTTCATTATTGCGCCGTTTTCCAACCAAGTCATGAGTGTGTGGTATTCACTGTTTGATAGATTTGGCATACCAAAAGGCATGCCCCAGGTTGGGTTATCCTTCTCGTATTGCTCGTATTCTTCAATCGTCGGACAGGTTTGCTCTCGGTCTATCGAAAAGTCAAAGCCTTCTAACTGGACTTGGTCAGGCAATGGGTGGCGCTCTTTTTGTTGTAGCAAACGTGCGATAAGGCCTGCATCAATGTTGGCTGCCATGCTTTGATCACGTTCGTTGAGAACCGGATGAAAACCCGCATCGCGCCACTCTTGGGTTGTTTCTGCATCTTCGAATAAGCGTGTTGGTGCTGCGGCTGTGAGTCTTGTTCCTTCATATACCAGTGCTTTACTCGCACCACGGTCAATGCCCTCAACAGAAGAGAGCTTAAGTTGACATGGTGCATCGTAGCACGCGTGGCAGACGACACAGCGGTTATCCATAATGGGTTTAACTTCGCTTTGGAAGAAGTTTGCTTGAGGGGTTTCCACGTCAACTGTGCGTTCACGCACGAGCTGTGGACCAAACAGTTGGTCATAGTTAAGACCAGCATAGGTTGCACAGCCGGCAAACAAAGTAGCAATGCAAAGTGTAAAAATTAAGCGCAAATTCATTGAGTTATTTTACGTGATTCGAATTTGCATTAATTAAAGCAAAATAAGCGGTCAATTACCAAAAGTTGGGCCAATTAGCGTTAATTTTTCTGTTGATTGTCTGAGCGCTTGAAAATGTAACCCTGGCGGTGGACTGTCTGAATTCTGTCTGTTGGAACGCCTTCGTGAACTAGACGCTTTCTCATTCTGCTCATGTGCATATCGAGTGCTCGATCATGTTCAGTAAATTCACGTTTTAGTACTGTTTCGTAAAGAAAATGCTTACTAAGTACTTGATCTTGATGGTGAGTGAGAGTTTGCAGCAGCTTAAATTGAATGCTTGTTAACTGAACAGATTTCTTGTTTGGCAAGTAATTGAGTACCACAGAGTGAGTGCGCTTATCTAGTAATAGCTCCTCATCATTATGGTGAACGCCGTTGTGTTGGCATTGGTAAGTTTTTCCATTTGAAACCTTGGAGTCAAGCACGCGGGCACCTTAATTATTAATGGTAGTAAAACGTATTATCATTAATATTTATATAAAAGCAATCAGGTACTTTATGGGCACTGTGATATGCGTAGACAATCTTAATATTTGAGATTAACAGTAGTGATGAATGGTGCGATGGCGCTCTGAACTAAAGTGCTATTGGAGTGCGTATTAGCTACAAATAACGGTGTAATGTTAGGCGAAGATAGAAAGAATTCTCATTTAGTAAATTCGCTTATCCGCTATTTGTGAACTATACATTCTGTTGCAGGAAGCACTTTTCTAATACACACAGAGGTTTATATGACAGCGAAATATGGCGTTAAACGCCGATTAGCGATTCTTGCCGCCGCTTTAATCGGTGCGACAAGTAGCAGTATCGCAGCAGAGAAACCAAATATTCTCGTCATTTGGGGTGATGATATTGGCCAGTCCAATCTCAGTGCTTACACGTTTGGCTTGATGGGGTACAAAACACCAAATATAGACAGTATCGCCAAAGAAGGCATGATGTTCACTGACTATTACGGTGAGCAATCTTGTACAGCGGGCCGTTCTACTTTCATTACGGGCCAAACCGTTCTTAGAACAGGTTTGAGTAAAGTGGGGCTTCCAGGTGCTGATCTTGGCTTGAAGGAAGAGGACGCAACCATTGCCGAAATGCTGAAGCCGATGGGCTATATGACAGGGCAATTTGGTAAAAACCACTTAGGTGATAAAGATGAGCACCTTCCTACTAATCACGGCTTCGATGAATTTTTTGGCAACCTTTATCACTTGAACGCCGAGGAGGAGCCAGAAAACGTCGATTATCCTAAAGATCCTGAGTTTCGTAAAAAGTTCGGTCCGCGCGGCGTTATCCGTTCGTACGCTGATGGCAAAATTGAGGATACAGGACCTCTAACTCGCAAGCGCATGGAAACCGTGGATGAAGAGACGTTAGATGCGGCACTCGACTTTATGGATCGTGCAGTCAAGGCTGAAAAACCTTTCTTTGTCTGGTGGAACGCAACTCGTATGCACTTCCGTACTCATGTGAAAGAAGAGAACTCTGGAAAAACAGGTATCAGCGAGTATGCAGATGGTATGGTCGAGCATGATAACCATGTAGGTCAGCTACTGAAAAAAGTGGATGATTTGGGTATTAAAGACAACACAATCGTCTTTTACTCCACCGATAATGGCCCACACATGAACTCGTGGCCAGATGCAGGTACAACGCCATTCCGTGGAGAGAAAAATACCAACTGGGAAGGTGCGTACCGAGTTCCTGCGATGGTACGTTGGCCGGGTAAAATTAAAGCTGGCTCTGTTTCGAATGATATCATGCATCACATGGACTGGATGCCAACGTTTGTTGCTGCCGCGGGTGATGACAATATCAAAGAGAAATTGCTCAAAGGTTATAGTGCGAATGGTAAGAAATTCAAAGTTCACCTAGACGGCTATAACTTCCTACCATATTTGACTGGTAAAGAGGATAAGGCCCCACGAGAAGAAATTTTTTACTTCTCAGATGATGGAGACTTAACTGCACTTCGCTATAACAAATGGAAGCTGGTCTTTATGGAGCAACGAGCAAAAGGCACGTTGCGTATTTGGGCTGAACCATTCACCACACTTCGTGTTCCTAAGATCTTCAACTTGCGTATGGATCCTTACGAAGTGGCTGATATCACTTCTAACACTTACTACGATTGGATGCTAGACCGTGCTTACATGCTTGTTCCTGCGCAAGCTTACGTAGGCAGATTCCTTGAAACGTTTAAAGAGTTCCCACCAAGGCAAAAAGCAGCAAGCTTCTCGCTCGATCAAGTGATGGAGAAACTAAAAGAGAACCCAAATAAGTAGGAAAAGCTAAGTGAAGTATCACATATAGAAAGAGGCTCATTAACGTGAGCCTCTTTTTTATCTGTAAAATTCTATCTATTAAGGTTTGTAGAAAGCTTGATGACGAAAACGCCTAACGCTTCAATTGACAAGAGTTATAAACAAATTGGTTCGTAGTGGGCTGCCGTTAAGTTGGCTTTGATTTTTTCACGTAGAGCGATGTGGGCTGGGTTGTTTACCTCTCGCTTATGGTAAACGAACTTGTAAGGGATAGAGCGTATCGAAATGGGGCAGGGCAAAATTTGAAGTTTGAGCGCTTTGCTCCACTTGTTTGCAAAAGATTGAGACACGATCCCTAAACTGTCTCTTTGGGCGACATACAGCGCCATGCCCGCTAGCGAAGATGTGATCAAGTCGACTTTTCTTTCTTGAATTGTTTCCTTTGCTAGTTGCTCGAACCCCGACATGTTGTTCCATTTTCCTGAAAATAAACAGTGAGTTTCCTCATAAAATTGCTCTTTTGTGAGCGTGCCGTGTACACGGGGATGGTTCTCACGACAGATAACCACGGCTTCTTCCTCATAGGCATCTTCAATAATAAACGCTGCATCTTTCGTGATCACCGTATCGATTACTAGATCGACTTTTTGTTGTCTTAACAGCTCAAATAATAGGAATTTTTCGGGTGGTGATTCATAAAAAATAGTGTTCTTTATCGGGTCCATAATGTGCAACAAAATTTCCGAACAACACACTTCAAAATGATTTTTATCAGATATCGCATTGTCAATAATATTAACCGCTTGCTGGAATTGCGGCAGTAATTGATAAGCGGTGGAGGTTAGTGCGATCCCTCGTCCTTTTTTAACGAATAATTGCTTATCTACGACTTGCTCTAAACGCTTTATTGCAGCGCTCACAGCAGGTTGTGTAAGCCCTAATTGTTCCGCGGCTTTTGTATAAGATTGAAACTCCGCAACAACAAGAAAAGTTTGGATCAAATTCAAGTCCATAACGTCACTCATAAATTTAATTTATAGGTTAACTAATTTTGACTGCATTTATCGCCTGAAATTAGTGCTTTATCTTATATCAACAATGGTATTGAAAAGCGAATACCATTTTTTACGCACTAGCGAACTCTTGGAGATAATATGAAAAATGCGACCAAAACGAGCAGTAAAAAACTCGTACTTAACGCATGTACGTTAGCTTTGGGCGCTGCATCTGCAGTTGCACATGCAGCGGACAAACCCAACATTCTTGTCATCTTTGGTGATGATGTTGGTTACTGGAACCTTAGTACCTACAACCAAGGCATGATGGCGTACAACACGCCAAACATCGATAGCATTGCTAAAGAGGGTGCGAAGTTCACTAACTTCTACGCACAGCAAAGCTCGACAGCAGGCCGTTCTGCATTCATCACTGGTCAAATGCCAAAACGTACAGGTCTATCAAAAGTGGGCTTACCAGGCGCTCCGGAAGGTATCTCGGAAAAAGATCCGACGATTGCAACCGTGCTTAAGCAAATGGGTTACGCAACCGGACAATTTGGTAAGAACCATTTAGGTGACCGAGACGAGCATCTTCCTACCAACCACGGTTTTGATGAATTCTTCGGCAACCTATACCACTTGAACGCAGAAGAAGAGCCAGAGAACGTGGATTACCCTAAAGATCCGGAGTTCAAGAAGAAATTTGGCCCTCGTGGCGTTATCCATTCTTACGCTGACGGCAAAATCGAAGATACCGGTCCACTTACGCGTAAGCGTATGGAAAATGTTGATGGTGAGTTTCTTGATGCCGCAGAAAGCTTCATAGAAAAACAAGTAAAAGCGGACAAGCCGTTCTTTACTTGGTTTAACACCACTCGCATGCACAACTTCACACATGTTCCTGAAGAATACCAAGGTAAAACAGGTGCCGGTTTATACGCGGATGGTGTTAAGCAGCACGATGACCAAATCGGTCAGCTACTTAACAAGATCAAAGAGTTAGGTGTGGATGACAATACAATCATTGTTTACACCACTGACAACGGCCCTATGGTTGATTTGTGGCCGGATGCAGGGATGACACCGTTCCGCTCAGAGAAAAACACTGGTTGGGAAGGGAGTTTCCGTGTGCCAATGTTAATTAAATGGCCTGGAAAAATTGAGGCAGGTAAAACATTCAACGGCATGATGTCATTAGAGGACTTTTTCCCGACACTAGTTGCTGCGGCAGGTGATACCAAAGTTAAAGACGAACTGCTAAAAGGCAAAAAAGTTGGCGATATGGACTACAAAGTTCACCTAGACGGTTACAACCAACTGCCATATTTAACGGGTAAGTCAGACAAATCCGCACGAAATGAGTTCGTTTACTGGAGTGACGACGGCGATCTTGTGGCATTGCGCCAAGGAAAGTACAAGTTCCACTTTATGATTCAAGAGAATGAAACGGGTATGGATGTATGGCGTAAGCCGTTCACTAAACTTCGTGTGCCACTGATCTTTGACTTGAGCATTGATCCATTTGAACGAGGCGATCAAGGCATGGGTTATTCTCGTTGGATGTACGAGCGTTCATTCTTAATGATGCCAGCAATGGATACAGTGAAAGAGGTGATGGGTACATTCAAAGAATTCCCGCCTCGTATGGAAGCAGGTTCGTTCGTACCTAAGTCTTCTAAGTAAATTAAGATTATATAGCGCTTTTTGGAGCGCTATATACCCAAATAGCTTCACTTTTGCTGTACAGCGCTCACGAGGTTATTTGGGTATATGTAATAGTGAGAAACGTATGAGTAAGATTTCCCCTCGCCATTCTACTACTATGCCTATTGTTCCTCTTAAAACGGCGTCTAAAGCGCCTGTTCTGGGCGCGTATGACCGTCGATTCCATGTGATGGCAAAGCCAGGCGGAGCAAAGTGCAACATCGATTGTCAGTACTGCTTTTATCTGCATAAAGAAAATCTACTGCACCAAGAAAAGCAGCCAAAAATGGACGACGCAACACTGGAAGCGTTCGTGAAAAGCTATATCGAAAGTCAGGATGGCGAAGAAATTGTATTCTCATGGCAGGGCGGGGAGCCGACGCTGCTTGGGTTGGACTATTTCCGCAATGTCGTAGCTTTGCAAAAGAAATATCAGCCGAAAGGCGTTCGCATTGAAAACGACCTTCAGACCAACGGCATTTTGCTAAACAATGAGTGGTGTGCGTTTTTAAAAGAGCAAAAATTCCTAGTTGGCTTGTCGATTGATGGACCACGAGAGCTGCACGACAAATATCGCAAAACCCGCAGCGGTAAGCCAACGTTTGATCTCGTAATGAAAGCGGTAGATAAGCTCAAAGCGCATGGCGTGAAGTTCAACGCGTTGGTCACGGTGAATAGTCACAATGCGAAATACCCGCTCGAAGTATATCGATTTTTAACCCAAGAATTGGGTGTGACTTATATTCAGTTTTCGCCGGTGGTAGAAGCCAACAACTTCCAAACAACCGCGCCGCAGTTTTGGAACGAACAGATGATCCCAACCAAAGGCAGTGATCTGGCTAAACCGGGACATCCAATGTCTGTTGTAACGGATTGGTCAGTCGATCCTGAAGACTGGGGACGCTTTTTAATGGCGACCTTTGAAGAGTGGGTGAATAACGATCTTGGCCGTGTGCTGGTTAATCTGTTTGAAACCGCGGTGGCGCAAGTAATGGGGAAACCGTCTCAGCTTTGCGTGACGGCGGAGTTTTGTGGCAAAGGGTTGGCGATTGAGCACAATGGCGACGTGTTCAGTTGCGACCACTATGTGTATCCAGAATACAAACTCGCCAACATTCATGAACACTCACTGAATGAAATGGCCTTCTCTACAAGACAATATACTTTTGGCATGGCAAAACGCGATTCATTGCCGACGTATTGTAAGCAATGCCCTTACTTGCCTTATTGTTGGGGTGAGTGCCCAAAAAACCGTTTGATCAAAACGCCGAATGGTGAGAGTGGTCTAAACTATTTGTGTTCGGGAATCAAAATGTTCTTTGATTATGCGTTACCGATGTTGGTTGGTCTTGCACAACTTCTCCAATCTCAAGAACCGCAAAGATAACATAGTGAATATAACCTTAAGTTATTTCATTTGTTCTTATACTTAACTATCGAAAAGACGGCTTAATCCATTGAAAAGGTATCCTATGAACCACGCACAACAAGCGATAAAAGAACTCATCGAACAAACAGAAAAAAGCGTCATTGGACAAAGCCACGTGGTTCGAGCTTTAGTCATCGGGTTATTAACAAATGGGCATATTCTGCTAGAAGGTTTACCGGGAACGGCAAAAACACGTTCCGTAAAATCGTTGGCGAACTTGTTAAACACCAGTTTTGGTCGAATCCAGTTTACGCCGGACCTTTTACCATCTGACGTGACGGGTACTGAGGTTTATCAAGAGCTGGATGGTAAGCCGCAACTCCATTTTCAGCCAGGGCCAATTTTTAACAGCATTGTACTTGCTGATGAGGTCAACCGTGCACCAGCCAAAGTACAAGCGGCACTGCTTGAAGCCATGGCCGAAGGCACAATCACAGTAGGCGATAAAACTCACGTATTGCCAGACTTATTTATGGTGCTTGCAACGCAAAACCCAGTAGAGCAAGAGGGCACGTACCCACTGCCAGAAGCGCAAATGGACCGCTTTATCATGAAGGTTACCGTCGATTATCCAGAAGATGACGCCGAACGTGACATCATTCGTTTGGTGCGCAGTGAAGAATTGGGTGCGGAAACCAGCAGCGAAATTATTACGCCAAAACACATTGAGCCAGACGTGGTGCTAGAAGCGCGCCGTCAGTTACCAAACATCGTGGTATCGGACCTAGTGGAAAACTACATCGTTGCGTTAGTGATGGCGACTCGTAAGCCAGAGCGTTATGCCGATTCAAACTTAGCAAAATGGATTGAGATTGGCTCTAGTCCTCGTGCTTCCATCGCACTCGACAAATGCGCTCGTGCGTATGCGTGGATGCAAGGACGTGACCATGTGACTCCTGACGATGTGCGTGCCATGGTTCCGTCTGTATTGGGCCACCGTTTTTCTTTGACCTACGACGCACTAGCAGACGGAGTCGATCACCAACGAGTCGTACAAGAGCTGCTAGATTGTGTAGAAATTGGGTAAGTGGGAGGCATTATGGCTAAGCCAACTCTTGCGCCAAAATCACAGGGGATGGATCCTCGTTTGTACTGTGATTACGCTCGTTTAGTACGTCTTCAAGCACAAGCAGAATCATTCAGTTTACTTCCTCACCTAAAGGCGGGTAGCGTACTCTCTGGCCGACACAATTCGTTGTTTCGCGGTCGTGGATTGAACTTCGAAGAGCTGCGCCATTACCAATTGGGTGACGATATTCGTAACCTTGATTGGAAAGTTACGATGCGTACAGGTAAGCCGCACGTACGCAGTTATACAGAAGAAAAAGATCGCAACGTAATCGTGTGTGTCGACCAGAGAAGCACAATGTTTTTTGCTTCGACGCAAGTAATGAAATCGGTTGTCGCGGCAGAGATCGCAGCGATGTGTGGGTGGCGAGTATTAAAAGATGGCGACCGAGTCGGTTTTGTCATCGCATCCCCGCAGGCGTTGTTTCACAGCAAGGCACAGCGTTCGCAAAACGATCTTCTGGCGCAGCTTAAGCGTCTCGCTAGAGCCAATCAATCGCTCAATGTGGACTCCCGCAATTCCGAAAAAGTAACGTTCAGTCAATGGATTGAGCTCATTAAACGCATGAAGCTCAAGCAATCCACTTTGATTTTTATCAGCGACTGGAGCGACTGCGAGGAGCACCATCTTGATCACCTTAAACAGCTGCAACAGCACAATGATGTTCTCGCAGTGATGGTCAGTGACCCATTAGAACAAACGTTACCAGACGATTTGGCAAAATCGAAATGGGTGGTTGGTGATGGGCAGTATCAACTCAACTTAGACAGCAAAGCAAAGGTAGAAGCTGCGAGCGCAAAGCTTGAGGCTCGAACTAGCTTACAGCGTCAATCACTCTCTCAACTTATGGCGATGAAACACCTTCCGCACATCGAACTCGATACGACAGGTGAGCACATTAAACAATTCCAAAAACTGGTAGGAGGGCGTTAAATGAGTGATCTTCCTACGCCTCCAAGTACCTACATACTCAGAGAGCTGCATGATGTGGCCGTACCATCTAGCGTGAGTTGGTACCCGCAAACTATTGGCTGGAAAATTTTAGCGGCGGTTGTGCTCATTGCATTGGTATATTTCGCATATCGCTTGGCTCGGCAATGGTGGCATAATCGTTACCGAAAAGAAGCTCTACTGGCGATTTTGCAAATCAAATCGAGCGACAAAGATATGCCTAAAGCATTGTTCTCGGTGCTTAAAGTAGTGCTGATTCATATTGATAGCCGCAACGCGAAATTGTTTGATACCGCCTTTCTGCGCAAGCTCGATGCGCTGTATCCGCAAACCGAAGATTCTCAAGCAAACTCGCTTGTGGTCTTTAACGATGAGCTTTCAAAGCGCTGGTTACAAAGTATTGTTGACCCAAACGTTATGCTAACCAACGAAGAGCGATTAAAGCTTATTGCTCGTGCGAAAAACTGGGTGAGTGAACACCGTGGTGATGCTCAAAAAAGCGCGGCAAAGAAATCACCACGATTGAAACGCAAAGCACATCAGGGAGGTCAACATGAATGATCTTCTTGCATCGATAACTGGTTTGTCTGGTTTTGAATTTGCTCACCCAATGTGGTTTCTGGTTTTGCCCTTGCCGTTGGTGGTGTACTACTTGGTGCCTGCATATCGCACTAAGCAAATGGCGATCAAAGTGCCGTTTTTTAGTCAGCTGGTGGAAGCGATTGGCGAGACGCCATCAGAAGGTGCAAGCCAGTTGACCCCGAGTTGGTGGCAACGAGCAACGTTAATTCTCTCATGGCTTTTGGTGGTGTGTGCGATGGCAAAACCCACCGTGTTAGGCGAGCCTCAAGTTCGCGAGAGTTTAGGTCGCGATGTGATGGTGGTGGTGGATCTTTCGGGCTCCATGGCCGAGCCAGATTTCACCTCACGTACAGGCGAAAAAATTTCTCGTCTTGATGCGGCAAAAGAAGTGCTGTCGGAGTTTGTTCAGTCTCGTAAAGGTGACCGATTAGGCTTGGTGCTTTTTGGTGATGCTGCTTTCGTGCAAACGCCATTTACCGCAGACCAAAAAGTGTGGCTCGAACTGCTTAACCAAACCGATGTGGCAATGGCAGGGCAGAGTACCCATCTTGGTGATGCGATTGGCTTAGCGATTAAAGTTTTTGAGCAAAGCGATAAGTCGCGTGGTGCTTTAGAACAAGACCAAAACCGTGAAAAAGTCGCGATTGTATTAACCGATGGTAACGACACGGGCAGTTTTGTTGAACCGATTGATGCGGCGAAAGTGGCGAAAGCCAAAGGCGTGAGAGTACACGTCATTGCGATGGGCGATCCGGAAACGATAGGTGAAACCGCGTTGGATATGGAGACGATTCATCGCATTGCGAAAGAATCCGGCGGTGAAGCGTTTGAAGCACTCAACCGTGATGAACTATCGGCTGCCTACGACGAAATTGGCAAACTGGAACCTCAACTTTACGAAAGCACTACATACCGCCCAAAACAAAGCCTTCACCATTACTTGATGGCGTTAGTGGTCATCATGCATTTGCTCGCGTTCAGCGTCGCAACACTCAAAAGAAGGGCTGTTACACGATCATCATTAGGAGAGAGCGATGTTTGATTCTCTTAGTTGGACGCAATTCTTTACGCAGTTTCATTTTATTCGACCACTGTGGTTACTGGCTTTGGTACCCATGTTTTTCTTGGTGTGGTTACGCTGGCGAGAAGAAAGCAAGCCAAGCTGGAAGGATATTCTGCCCGAACATTTACGCAATGCTTTGACGATAGGTGAGCGAGGCTGGCGTAAGCAACTGCCGCTTAAGCTCTTGATGCTGATTGTGTTCATCGCCATTGTGATTTGTGCAGGCCCAACGTGGCAACGAGAATCTTCTCCCTTTGGCGAAGATAAAGCCTCTATGCTTGTGGTGCTTGATAACAGCGACTCGATGCTGCAAAAAGATCTCCCACCAAGCCGCCTTGAGCGTTCCAAACAGAAAATACGCGATTTGCTAGCCGCGCGAAAAGGCGGAAAAACGGGTTTAGTCGTGTTCGCGGGCAGTGCTCATGTCGCGATGCCTATAACTCAAGACAGCAAAGTATTTGACCCGTTTTTGGCGGCCATTACGCCAGAAATTATGCCCGTGCAAGGTAAGCTTGCCGAAAAAGCCTTGCCGTTAATTGACCAACAATTGCAAGGTCAACCAGGCTCTACCGTTCTGTTGGTGAGTGATGGCGTTAATCCTGCCACGATTGAGCAATACCAAGCGTATTTCTCGGGCAAACCTTATCAACTGTTAATTCTTGCGGCAGGGAACGCTGACATTGTGAGTAACAACCCAATGGATTTGGATTCTCTACAAAAACTGGCCAGCCAGACCAACGGTCGATTAATGGAAGTGACCGTCGATAACAGTGATATCGAGCAAGTGAACCGATACGTTGAGCGCAATATGCAGCTTAATGGCGAATCTTCAATGCCTTGGAAAGACATGGGTTATCAACTTCTGTTTCCAATCGCGTTGATCATGATGCTGTGGTTTAGAAAAGGGTGGTTAGTGCAATGGTGTGTGATTGCGATGGTGAGCGGTACACTGTTGATGCCGACCAGTGCAATGGCGGAGAACATTTCTGTTAAAGCCGAGCAGCCACAAGTTGTGCAAAAAGTGACGACCTTCGACAAGGTGGCGCAATGGTGGTGGGATTTGTGGCTGACGCCAGACCAACAAGGACAGCGTTTGTTCAACCAACAAGCGTATTTAGAAGCTGCAAAACACTTTGTCGATCCATTACGCAAAGGCACGGCGTACTACTACGCTAGCGAGTTTGAACTCGCGCACAGTGCGTTTTTGGAGATGCAAAACGACCCGTCCGAAGAGGTTCGAGATTACGGTCTTTATAATGCGGCGAGTGCATTGGCGCGTCAGCGTGAATATTTGGCTGCACGTGACTTGTTAAAATCCCTAGCCAACAAGCCAACGTTGAGCGAGAGGCTAAGACCGGATGTTGAGCATAACTTGAAAGTGATTGGTGGTATTGTAGAGGACATCAACCGGATGAGTGAGAGTCAGGCAGGAACGGAGCAAGAAGCATCAACCGAGCTAGGCGATAACCCTCAAACCGCAGAAGGGGCGGATGAAAAAACGTCAGCGGAGTTGATGATTAAAGAAACATTAAGTGCAGACGACATCTTAGGTAGCCAAGAATTAGCCGACAAATGGTTAAAGCGAGTCGAAGCGGATCCTAAATACTTCTTAAATGCGAAGTTTCAGATTCAATTGCGTTCAATAGAAACCGGAGAATCAACCTCTACTGCGAACGAAAATACAGAGGAGGCGGTGCAATGATGAAAAGCCACCGTTTTACGCACTTTGCTTTACCCTTGTGGTTAGTTATCTGTTTCGGCTTCCTCCTGAGCAGTAGTGTGTTGGCTCAAGATATTCGTGACGTTCAACGAAAGCATGGAGTTGAGTTACAAGCGTGGGTTGGTAAACAACCAATGGCTGGAGAGAAGAGGAAAACACCAAGTTTTAGCGTCAATGAGCAAGTTATTTTAACCATCGAAGTGGCAACGCCGCGTTGGTTTACGGGTGGTACGAGAATTGGCAATATTGAAATACCCAATGTTATCGCCAAACAGCGTAATCAACTAGCAACCAACTTTACTGAGCAAAAAGAGGGACAAACTTGGTCGCGTCAACGCTGGGAAGTGACTTTGTATCCTCAAGCTTCTGGTGATTTTGTGATTCCACCTGTCGCAGTGGGCGTTCAGGTGTCTGCGCCGGACGGCGAGAAGGTGTCAGGCACACTTTACACGCAGCCGATTAAGTTCAAAACCGTCTTGCCATCGGGCCTGCTGAGTGGTGAGACACCTTGGTTTTCTGCAACAGATGTAGAGGTAAAGCAAGAGTGGGATACCTCCACTGAGTCACTCACAGTTGGGGATGCAATCACGCGTAAAATCACCATTTCGGCTCAAGATTCACTATCTGTATTGCTACCAGACTTGTTGAAAGGAGAATCAACAACCCGTTATCAAGCGTATCCTCAACCCCACCGTTTGACAGATACGCAAACACGTGGTGATTACCAGTCAACACGCACAGAAGAGAGCGTGTACGTGATTCAACAAGGTGGTGCATTAACCCTGCCGGATTATGAGTTCCGTTGGTGGAACAGTAAGACTCAGCAAGTAGAAACGGTGATGTTAGAGGGTAAAACTTTTGCCGCGAAGCACACGTTGAAGTCCTTCATCAGAACGTACTTTGCATGGATTGTTTCCACGCTTGTGTTGCTGGGTTTTGTGATTATTTCATTGGTAGCCATTAAACGTTACTACCGCAACAGACCGACACCAGCATGGCTGACGTTCCACCGTTTGTTAAAGGCTAAACGTTGGTCTGAAGCAAGGACCATATTGTACAAACAATTGCGTTTAAATACGGCCGAGCTAGAAATGACCAAAGCCGATACGAGTGAATCGTGGCAAAAAAGTGCGTCGCGAATGCAAAATGGTGAAAATAGCGCTCATTTACTGAAGTCGATGTGGCGCAAAGTCCAGACCAAACAAAAACGCTTTAAATTCCGTATTCCGCGAGCGTTACCAGAACTGGACAAAGTCATTGGAAGAGATGGCAATGAATAAAACGGGGCGCTAATATAGCGCCTCGTTTTTATTAGAGAATAGAGTTCAAATGAGCCAAGAGTTTATGCGCCGCGCATTGGAAGTGTCCAAAAATGCGCTTCCTGAATGTCAACCCAACCCGCCGGTTGGCTGCGTGTTAGTGAAAGATAATCAAATCGTTTCTGAAGGTCATACTCAAGCGATTGGTGGCAATCACGCGGAAGTGGAAGCGCTGAATGCGTATCAAGGCTCGTTAGAATCGGTGACGGCATACGTTACGCTGGAACCGTGTTCGTTTGTTGGTCGCACGCCAGCTTGCGCGGTGACATTAGTCAAATCCGGCATAAGCAAAGTCGTCGTAGCCATATTGGACCCCGACCCGCGCAACAGTGGTCGAGGTATCGAGATTCTAAAACAAGCAGGTGTAGAGGTAGAAACTGGTTTGTGCGGCGAGGAAGTCAGCGAGTTTCTTACCCCTTACCTAGGCAAAGCCTAAGTCAAGCTTTACGTTGCACTACGGTGCCAGTTTATGTAGTGAATGAAGTGCGTCAAAATTGAGTTAAAACTCATTAAAACAAGCGATACCGCCCATTTATTGCACTTGGCTACGTGAAGGATCATGCTGTTAGATTAAAATAGAGAAAGTGACTTTTGAAAAATTTAATAGCATGAAACCGACCGACCTTAATCTTATTCCCATTTTCACTGCCATCTATGAAGAGCGTAACTTGTCTCGGGCGGCGGCGCGTTTAAACATCACCCAGCCTGCGGTGAGTAAAGCGCTAGCAAGGCTACGTGATATCTACGATGATCCATTGTTTCATCGTTGCGTTAAAGGTGTCGAGCCTACCTCGTTTGCGATGGATATTTATCCTGCTCTTCTAGCTTCAGTACAAAATTTCACTTCGACATTATCGGCCTCTAGTGAGTTTGACCCTAAAGTGTCGAATAGAGTGTTTTCTATTGCCTGTGTGTCCGTTGCAAGCTTTGAGTTGCTACCTCAAGTCATGAAACAAATCCGTGTGTCGGCACCAAATGTTGCATTAGAAGTACATCCGCTTTTTACGGAAGATTTTGAAAGTGATCTGCGGTTACAACGATACGATTTGATCATTGATATCACACCAAGAGCAAGAACGGTGTTAAAACTGGAAACTGTACTTACGGAGCGTTTGGTGGTGGTATGTAGCGAAGCGCATCCACGCCTGAATGACGAGATTACGGCTGAACAATTTTTTGAAGAAGAACACGTAGTGGTTTCGCAGTGGCAGAGTCGTAAGAGCTTGTTAAACGCCGATGACATTGTCGACTTGGATAAGAGAAAGATTAAGTATCGAGCCTCAGGCGTACTAGAAATGCTCCCAATTATTTGTGGTAGTGAATACATTGGTTTAATGCCAGAGTCGATGATCAACTTGTTCAATAACACCTATCATGTTAAATCTTTATCAATGCCATTTGATGAACAAATGTATGAGCTTTGTACAATCTGGCATCCTAGTCGCACAAACGACAGCGCCCATCAGTGGTTGCGTTCACAGATTAAGCAAGCAGGAAAAGTCATCAACCAATAGGAAGTGCAATGAAAAAGACAATACGTGCCATCCTTAACGGAAAAAAAGCTGGGAATTCAGAGTTAAGAGATGCAATCATGAAAATGAGAGAAAAAGGCATCGACGTGCAGGTGCGTGTGACGTGGGAATCTCAAGACATGCCGCGGCTAGTGAAAGAAGCGGTTGATGAAGGCATTGAACGTATTGTTGTCGCTGGTGGCGATGGGACCGTCAATGAGGCGGCTTCTGCGATTATTCAAATTGACAAAGAAAAACGCCCTGAGTTAGCCATTATTCCCCTTGGTACCGCAAATGACTTTGCTACCGCTATTCAAGTACCTAATTCCATTAAGGCGTCTTTATCTCTTGCTGTTGAGGGGCAGTCCGCTTTGGTCGATTGCGTCAAAGCGAACGATCGCTGCTTTATTAACGTGGCAACAGCAGGGTTTGGCGCAGAAGTTACAGCAGAAACGCCTGTTGAACTCAAAAACTTTCTTGGCGGCGGAGCTTACACGCTAACTGGTGTTGTAAAAGCACTTGGCTTTAAACCATATGACGGAACAATAACGATTGAAGGTGGTGCGTATCAGGGAGAAATGTTGCTCGGTGCGTTTTGTAATGGGCGCCTTGCTGGAGGTGGGCAAGAGTTAGCTCCAAAAGCGATGATTAATGATGGGCTGATGGATCTAACATTGGTGCGCCCATTTTTACCTCATGAGCTGCCTAAAGTAATCGACGAGATCAATAACCCGAGTGAGAAAGGAGAGTTTGTGAAGTACACAAGAGCAAGCTGGTTGGAGATAGACTTCCCGAATCCATTGCCTCTTAATTTAGATGGAGAACCTTATCATTCGAGAACCATTAGATTTGATGTTCAGCCTAAGAGTATACGATTAGTCGTACCGCAAGATTGTCCTTGCTTGACTAGCTAAACGAGCGTTTTCCATGATTATTGCTTAATACAGCCACTAAAATGTGGCTGTGTTGTTTTTGTTGAGGTATTAGTCAACTTCTTAACGTTTTTGAACGGTCTCAACGTCTATCTGCGTAGCTGTCCAATCTGAATCAACCTCTCCTCGAATCATTACGGTATCTTTTGGTGTCACTTCTTGACCCATCCAATCTTCGTTGTCGATCTCTACTTCGATCTCACCAGTGTTGTCTTTGAACAAGTAAGTCTCGTTACCAAATGATTGAACAATATGCCCGGTTAGCACTACAGCGCTGTCGTCGGTTGCGTTGCGCGCCTCTTTCACCGTATTGATTGCACTGACTTCTGGACCATTAAACGCGGCGAAAGCCGAGCTTGAAAGTAGGGCAAGCATGGATGTTAAAAATACTCTTTTCATTATCCTCTCCTGATATTAGAAGTAATAAGTTGTGCCTACGTTAAAGGATGCAGTGTTTGCGTAGCTGTCTAGTTGGTATTTAGCGTTTGCGCCAATGGTGAGCTTTGACAACACTTGGTATTCCGCGCCCACAGAGAACATTGCGCCTAACTCGTTGCTCTTCTCCGAGCTATGGAAAAGCGTGTTGCTTATTTCCACATCGTCATTCGCGACAAGCTCATATTCTTGATGTTGAGCAACCTTGGCGTCGTATTGCGTGTAAGTTAAACCCGCTTTGAATTTTGTTGTCCATTTATCACTTAATGTATAGCTAAACACTGGTGCTAGCGAGACTTGTTTGGCTGTGATAGAGGAATCCCAATCCATTTCATGATGGTAATCTTTGCCATCAATTGTCTTGATACCAAGGTTCTTAGAACGGCCGTCATCAAGGTCAAACTGGCTGTAACCTAGCTCAATTGCCCAATTGTCATTAAACGAGTAACCGATAAAACCTGAGAAGATACCATCCTCAAGTTCTGGATTAAGTGTTACATTTTCAGATGAAAAGTGAGGTTCCAAATCATGGTCAGTGGTACCTAGTCCATATTCCAGACCTACATAAGGAGCCGCAGATACCGAAACTGAGCAGGTAACGAGTAACGCAAGAATGGTTTTGTTCATTTTATTTTGCCTCTTCAAATCAACTTAATGAGTAGAAGCGCATTGTGTGTGATGAAGCGTGAAGTGATCGTGAAGAAACAAAAATATTTCAGAAAAAGAGCAAGGTGCGGTAAAAAAGAAATTGTTTTAATGAATATGCGCCAAGCTCTTTATATAAAGAGAGTTAACTTGCGGCGACGTAACACACCGCAAATGGCACATTAAGGCGAGTAAACTCTTTAATCCAACGCCATTGGTTATCCTGGAGTTTATCGCCCGGCCCTTTTACTTCAATCCATTCGAACTCGTTTCCTTTAAAAGCAATCAGATCAGGCATCCCATTGCGGTAAAGCTTTAGGTCACTCAATTGTATTTTAAATAGCGCCATCAACATGTTAGTTGGGATTGTATCGAGTGCTGTTTCGAGTAGTTCTTTACTTATTAAGCTCCAATGCACAAATGGATTGCTGATACCAAACTTCTCATCGTACTTTGTCAATAACGTATGAGTGTTACCCGTTTCCAATTCGTCAAACGCCGCATCTATCAAAGCTTGGCGCTTGGTAACAAAATCCGAGTGATATAAATCTAAAGGACGGTGTTGATAAGCGTTAATGAATGCCCCTTCAATAGGAGCAAAAATCGCATCCCAAAAAGTGAGACCAAGTAATGCATTAAGCAGTGCATTTTCGGCGTAAAATACAGTCCAGCCTAAGGACTCAAAATACGCTTTGCTGGCGAGTTCGACTCTCTGTTGAGATAAATCCAGTTCAAGGCAGTATTCCGTACAGGTTGGCTTCGTCACTCTTGGCACTTTCTCGCCTTGTTTTCGTTTTAACCGTTGCTCAAGTTTTTGTGCAACTTCGAGCTCAGACACATCGATCGGTGAGTTAAGCATATCTGTGACAATGTCACAAAATAAATCATCATGGTTTAGTTTGTCATAGATACGTGCGCGTCGTTCTCGGCTCGGTGTGAGTTGAGTTTGGCCAAATAGAGATAGGGCGGTCTCTAGATCATTAAGCCGTTCGTAATCACGTGCTATGTCATTCAACATGTGCTCGCGTTTACGATCTACGTAACGGTGTTTAACGGGCTGAGGCATTGCCTCAATTAATAAGTCGAGATTGGCTTTGTCTTTTCGGTCAAATTGCCAGTACAGGTTGGCCAACTGGCTCAGTTCAATTAAGCGGTCTATTTGCTCACGTGAATCAAAGAAACGGCGCACTTTACTCAATTGATATTGCTCGAACTGATGCAAACCTAAGTCATCAAGCACAAACTGACTTAAGTCTTGATGGGTGTTGGCAAAAAACAGAGTGAGTAACACGTCGATCATATGAGCAGAATTGAGTTTGACGATCGTAAACTCAAGCCGCTCTATACGATCAAATTCCGTATTACTCAAATGTTCGACAAGGGCGTCTTTCTTGAGTGATTTCGGCAGTTCGGGATAAAGCTCGGAGATTTCTGGTTTGGTCAGTAAATTAGCCGCTAACTCTTGATGAGAAAGGGGTGGGGAAAGGGCTACAAACTCATGCTGACTCAATTCTGCCAGTGCTTCATTGATAGAAGGTATTTCTTGATAACTCAGCTTATCACTTCGAAACCAACATCCCTTTCGGCTGTATAAACGCACCAAAAGGCACTGGGCGTGTTTGCTCAAAGAATCAAACGAGCAAAGCCATGCGTGTTCTTCCTTGGTCAGTAAATCGCTGTACCAAGTTATTGCGTGATGAGTCAGCTTGAAGAAGTTCTCTAGATAGTAGTCTGGTGCAAGTTCGATAGGGCTTTCCATAAACGACCGATAACAAAAAAGGCTTAACCCATAGGTTAAGCCTTTTCGCTATCAAATCAATTCGCAATTATGCGTTTTTTAGCTGTGCTACTTTCGCTTCAGACAATGGCTTAGTGATGAACGCTAGTACGATACATACTGCCATCATTGCTGAAGAAATTGTGTAAGCCAAGGTGTAGCCGTCGCCATTTGTCATCGAGAAACCAACAACCGCTGCGCCGATTGCACCACCGATACCCCATGCTGTGTAAAGCACGCCGTAGTTAGTGCCGTAGTTTTTCAGACCGTAGAACTCAGCCGTTAGAGTAGGGAATACCGCTAGAAGTGTGCCGTAACCTACCGCTGCGATTGCTGTACCGATGATCAGTGTAAACTCAGAGTCGAACGTCGCGAACAGCACCATGTTTACGCCTTGTAGAACGAACGCGAGTAGAAGCGTACGAACACCGCCGATTTTATCTGCAAGCATACCCGCGGCAACACGACCGCCAGAGTTAAATACAGCAAGAATAGACGCTAGGTAAACCGCGTTTGGCAAGTTTGCTTGAACGCTTGCGATTGTCGTGATGTTACCAATGATCATTAGACCAACAGAAGCTGCAAACGCGTACATGATCCATAGAGAGTAGAACTGTGGCGTTTTCAACATTGCTTTCCAAGTTAAGTCATCTGACTTTTTCACCGCTTTAGGTGCTTGGCCTTCTTTTACTTTAGGCTCCGCAGGTGTGTAGTCTGCTGGTGGGTTGTTGATGGTTGCTGCAAGAGGAACCGCAATCGCTAGGATACCAACACCAAGAATCATAAAGCTAGTTTGAATGCCCATGCTGTCTATTAGCGCAGAAGTTACTGGCGCAAGGTAAATAGCCGCTAGACCAAAACCTGCCGCAATAATGCCGTTAACCATACCTTTCTTCGAAGCGTGGAACCACTTCATCGCAGAAGGTGATAGGCATGCGTAACCAAAGCCGATACCTGCACCTGTGATCACACCGAATGTAATGTTCAACATTAGTGGAGAGTTCACAAAGCCAGAAGCGATCATGCCCAGACCTGTAAGAACAGTACCTAGGATAAGGATCATTCGAGGGCCCATGCGGTCTTGAAGAATACCTGCAATAAGAAGACAGATAGAGAAAGTGATGGTTGCAGTTGCGTAAGGTGCAGAAGCTTCTGCAGCACTCCAGCCTGATTCAGTTACCAGTGCCTTGTTGAATACACTCCAAGCATACAGGATGCCAAGACAAAGGTTGATACAGAACCCTGCTAACAGGATGCGCATAGCTTTATCAATCTTGCTCATTTTTATTCTCAGTTTTTCCTCTTATTGGCAATGCCGCAAAGAAGGTTGGTTTAAAGATGTTTTTTCTCAAAATTAGTTTGCGTTTTTCAACGTTTAACGCAATGAGCGCGGATTATAACCAATAAATATGTGATTGGAATCTCTTTTTACGGTTACTGATAAAATAATTTGCAACATTAAAAGTGGATGTGAATTCATGGTTTTGTATGTAGTAAGAACGTTGTAAAAAAGTGATATTTTTTGTTCGCTAATAACGAATGATGAGTCAAGACAGAGAGGTTTTACGCTGTTGAGTGCACAGTTCACATTTCAAATAAAAAATTTCAAAATGTTTCCATGTTAACCATCTGTAACAAAAATGGCGAATTTATCATCTAACTGTCGTAAGTATCAGATGCAAAGGGTTTCTTAATTTTTAATTGTTAACCTTTTGTAATAATTGAAGCTGATTAGCTTTTATGTTCATTAAGTGAGCAAAAAAGTAACTTGTAATTGCTGATTTTAGGCGCAGAATATAGTGAAAAATGAGTTTTCATTTATGAAGGGATGCTTTTTAGATTTGTTGTGAGGTGACTTATGAAACTGTTCCTATTACTCATGGCTTCGGTATCCGCTGGTATCGCATCAGCAGACCACATCCATTCATTTATGTTGGGCTTATCTATTGCTTCTTTAGCTGTAGGTAGCTGTTATTTCTTCGCATTTCGCAGCTCGCGCTTTCCACAGCTTGCTTTATTCCTACTCATTTGCGGTATGCTTTCTAAGTTGACGATAACCGTAGTCGGTGTGATGTGGGGAATGTCCGCGGAATTAATCACGTCTCCAATCGTATTCGCACTTTCATATTTATTCTTTTCGCTTGCCGTTACCTACTTATGGTTTAGCTACAGAGAGAGCATCACTAAGATTCCTGACCGATTTAAGTCAGCGTAAATCAACACATTAGAATAAAAAAAACGCCAGCACATTTGCTGGCGTTTTTAATTAAACGTAATTTTGTTCGGATATTGCTTTTAGTTTGATCGTGGCAATACCGTTAGGCACTCATTGGAACAAGCACCATAGTACCAATAATCACCGTGATAAGGCCTGCTAGAACTGGAACGGATGTGCGTTTTACAACCTCAAACGGGCTGATGTTTGCCATACCTGATGTCGCAACGATTACGCCAGATACTGGTGAGATAGTACGGCCTAGGTTTGATGCTTGAAGCATCGGGATAATTAGGAAAGCAGGGTTTAATCCCATTTTCGCAGCCAAAGATGGTGCTAACTCCACGAACGCATAAAAAGGCGCGTTACCCGAACCCGTTGCAATTGCTGCTGCAACTGTCAATGCAGTTAGAATAAGCATTAAAGCAACGCCGCCTGCACCAGCATTATCTGCTAGATGAAGTAGGTTATCGATAGCGCCGATAGACATCAGACCTTGTGCAAAAACCCCTGCGGCAACCAAAAGCATCACAACGCCTTTGAACGCGTCAGCCATGCCTGCGTAACAAGAATCTAAATCTTCTAGTGATTTCTTACCATCGAACTTATTTACAACATAATGGATCAGAGCTCCAAGGAAAATCGAACCAACCACAATAGTGTAGATGTCTAGACTAAGTCCTGGAATGGTACGACCGTTGAATAGGAAAACGCCGATGATAGGTAGAAATGGAAGAGCTGCATAAAACGCTGGTGCGTCAGCTTTGATCTCTGATACATCAATTTTTTCCATTGGTGTATTTTCTTTCTTATCTAAGTATTTGTTCCAGAAGAACGCTGCCGCTGCCATGACGATGATTGCGCAAATAGAAACAGGCAACACAGTTTGTACCGCAAACACATCAAGCTCTAAACCAGACTTTTCTGCTGCGATAACAACATCACCAGAAGTAGGAGAAAGAATGATTGCCGCTGGAGAGGCACACACTGCAACGGCTGCTGGACGAGAAATGCCCATCGCGACCATCATAGGGAATAGTGTCGCCATTAATAGTACGCCAAGGCCTGTTGCAGAACTTACCGCAAGAGACATTAAACACGCCACAATGTAAGCCGCTACCAAAAGGACGTAAGGAGACTTGATGACAGAAAGCGGTTTAGAGAACTGTTTCACTACCACGTTGTTCGCGCCGATATGAGTCATGTATGACGCAAAACCACAAAGCAGCATGATTTGCATACCAAGACCGCCACCGCGGTATTGAAGCATGTATTTCACGTATTCAAGCGCATCTGTCACCATGTTACCAGTTGAGGTGATTTTTGACGGCAGCACGTCGTGCCCCAAAACGCCAGTCATAAGAAGTAAAGCAATACCAGCGGTCAGTAACACGCCCGCAGCTTTATAGCCTTTGACAATAAAGTAACCCACCGCAATGGTAACCACTAAGCCAATTAAGAGCTCTAACATAGGGATCTCCGAATGTTATGTAAAAAAGAAAGAAACTGTTTCAGTTTATGACAAGGAATTTACAGAATTCTTAGCTGTGGCACGAGACAAATATGGGGCTTGCATGATCTGAGACAAATAATAATTTAATAAATAATTTCGTTAGATTGTATTGTTGGAATTTGGTTTTCTAAGTGTTATGTGCTGGTTTGAAGCTATTTATAGGAAGGAAAATATGACTAGGAAAGTGAATGAATAAAGAGTGAATTGATTCACAATAGGAAAAAGACTTTACTCAGTAAGCAATTATTGGAAAACACTCTTCGCAACAAAAAAGCTTCGCCGAAGCGAAGCTAAGTAATCGTAAGAATGAGGATAAACTATGCGTATCGACGAACCATAAGGTTCCAACTAAGCTGCTGCCGTTCGAACTCTGCTTTAATTTGCTGATACTTCATTTTTGTTACAGAACATTCGTATTTTTTTACCACACTGGCAGTTTTGGCACCGAGTACTTCTTTACGCATCTCGTAGTATTCCTGCATGTGATGAACTAGAGTATCAAACTCGTGCTGTAGCTGATCGAGGATCGTTTGCGTGTTCGGTTTCGATTCTAGCTTTTCTCTTGCTTTCTTCAAAAGTTGACTCGCACGGGCTTTTTCAATTCTAAATGCAGGCGTTGTGCGCAACTTAGATGTGAGTCCTAGCCAAGAACATGACTTTATCAACCACTTCGTTGGGTCGTAATGCCACCAATACACGCCATTGCGATAGTCATTCTCGAAAATATGATGGAAATTATGGTAACCCTCTCCAAATGTGAAAAAGGCGAGTACACCATTATCGCGAGCAGTGTTTTTGTCTGTGAAAGTTTGCTTACCCCAAATATGTGCGAGGGAGTTAATGAAAAAAGTCGTATGGTGACTCATAAAGAGTCGAGCCGCACCAACGACCAATAACATCCCCCAGATATCACCGTAGATCAGTCCGAGCATGACTGGGAAACCAATATTAGTCAGTAGGGCAAGTGGAACATAATACTTATGCTGCCACATGACGATTTTGTCGCGCTTTAGGTCACGGCAGTTTGTATATTCGTTTTCCTTTGATTTATTGTAATCACGTAACATCCACCCAATGTGAGAATACCAAAAACCCCGCTTGGCTGAGTACGGATCTTTATCGTTATTGTCGACATGTTTGTGATGCACACGATGATCAGAAGACCAATGTAATGCACTATTTTGCAAAGAAAATGCTCCTCCAATCGCAAAAATGGCGCGCAAAATAGGATGAGCTTCGTATGTTTTGTGGCTCCAGAGACGATGATAGCCTGCTGTAATAGAAAGGTTAGTAAAACTAAATGCAATCACTCCCCAAATTAGATGTTCCCAACCCAGTCCAAAATGATATGCATACCAAGGCATTACAATAAAAGTCAGAACAAAACTGGCAGAAAATATTAATGTATTCAACCAGATAACAGGTGGTTTGTTTTGAGTCACAGGTGTATCCCTAACTTTGAGCTAACAACTGTTCGCTAGAATATCAGCGTACACATGTAAGTCAAATTAAAGTTAGACAAATGTGACTATTCCTTTGGGTGTAGATTAAGGAACTTGATGGGATATTTTGCTTTTAATTGAATAATGAGTAGTATTAAAAAATGAGCTCTGGCTTAAGGTGTATAAAATCTGCCAAGAAACAAGTGTTATAAAGGTGGAATATACCGAGACTCTATAAAGAAGCAAAAATGTAAGAAAATAGGAATACGTAATGGATTTACGATTAGCGGAATATAAGGACTACGAGCGCATTGCGCATCTTCATGCGGATAGCTGGAAGCGTCATTACCGTGGCATTCTTAGTGATAACTATCTTGAGAAAGAAGCGATTGACGACAAACTACTGATTTGGCAAACCCGTTTGACCAACCCACCATTCAATCAGCACATTGTCTTGGCGGAGGAGGGAGGTTTGCTACTTGGCTTTGTTTGTGTGTTCGGCAACCATGATTTCGAGCGTGGAACCTTTATTGACGCATTGCATGTTGATGACAGTTACCGTGGTCGTGGGATTGGTAAGCAGCTATTACTTGCTGTCGCAGAATGGCAACAGCAGTACTTTAAAGACACAGGTCTTTATTTAGAAGTTGTGTCGCAAAACATTTCTGCGATTGAATTCTATCGCCACATTGGTGGACAAGAGGATCAAGAGCGAACTTGGCGCGCACCTGATGGCAAAGAGGTGTTAGAAAAAGTATTCCGTTGGAAGAACGCCCAGTCATTAGTTAGTGGGATTGAGGAAAACGTGATTTACTCCTAACCTAGCGTTCTAAAACATTAGATAAGAGCAGTCTCAACACTGCTCTTTTTTGTTTATGCACCCTAACGTTATGTTTTATTACAAGCTTTCTAGAAGTTAACCCCCATGGCTTTTAGTTCGAGCTCACATTGCTGAGCATTTTCAAACTGAATAGCAGCCATGCCAACTGCTCGGGCACCTTCAACATTGTAAGGCATGTCATCAATAAATACTGTCTCTTCGGGGTTAAGCTGATACTTTGAAAGTAGAGTTTGGTAGATCTCCGCTTGTGGTTTTAGTAATTGAACTTCAGAAGAGATGATTGCTCCATCAAACAGTGGCCAAAACTCATAGGTAGTACGAAGATGTTCCACAATTTCGTTGATGTTGTCTGTGAGCGCATATACGCCATATCCGGCACTTTTTACTCGTTTTAACAGCTCTATACTGCCGTAAAGTAGTATTTGAGTGTGTTTTACATAATAAAAGAAGCGGTCCATTTCTTCTGTCGTTACTTGGTGTTCACGTTGATAACGCTGTTTTGCTTCCCTTTCGGAGATCGTCCCTTTATTTAAATCTTTCCAGATTTGTGATGAAAATAGCATCTGAGCCATTTTCTCTGACTCTACGGAACCACCAAATGTTAAGCGAACGATTTCTACTGGAGACCAGCGTACCAATACATTACCTACATCAAAAATGACATTTTTTATCTGGAAAGAATTCATGACACACCCCAAGCCAATTGTTTGTCACCGCGGTATATGCGGTGAGTGCTGTTTTTAAATCGTTGGAAAGCCGTGCCAAAGGCGCGACTTAAGTTTCTAGAACAAAATGAGATTAACATCCAATTGGATACAGAGCGATTATCGCAAAATTACACTAAACTATATGCAACTTTGTTTATTTGGTTGTAAATCAAGTGCAGCTGTCTTAAAAGATTGAAACTAAAGATAAGTATTGCGAGCTGTTTACGTCATTTCGCGCTGCTTATAAATGATGATTAATATATAATTAGTTAATAATAAAATGATAAAAGTGAATCAAAATCACATTGTTGTGCGTCAGGCGGAGTAAGCAAAACAGATTATATGGACTCGATACGTAAGGTTTATCAATATGCAGAACCAAACCTAACTCTCGTTGGCTGGATGGGGTTTCTTGGCTTTCCGCTGTACTACTTTGTCTGGGAGTTTGCCTTTCCACAGGCTTATGAAAATTTACCTCTTAGATTGTTTTGCTCGTTATTGTTTTTCGGCATCATTTTTAGAAACCGCTTATCATCGACTTGGAGAGATTATGTTCCTATTTACTACCAAGTGACGATAACGCTGTGCTTACCGTTTTTCTTTTTTTATATGTTACTGATGAATGACTGGTCCAATGTATGGGTTATGTCGTTTATGTCTGCAATTTTCTTACACATTTTACTGGTTCATGTTACTAGGGTCATGTTTGCTCAAACCTTTGCTGGGATAGGTTTAGCAACATTCTTCGCTTGGGTTGCAAAAGGGTTCCATCTTGACTTGACCATGGATTGGACTCATGTGCCAATCTTTCTGTTTATTTATGTCTTCGGTAATTTGTTCTATTTTCGTAACCAAGTTGAACATGAAGCGAAAGTCTCGCTGGCAAAATCATTCGGGGCAGGGATTGCACATGAAATGCGTAACCCGTTGAGTGGGCTTTGCACTTCAATAGATGTTATCCAGTCGATCTTGCCCAACATGAAAGAGGCAGGAAAAGAGCAGTACGTCATGAGTGTAGAGGATGTCACCTTATTGCGTGAAGTGAGTCAGGATGCAATGAACATTATCCAATCGGGTAATGAAACCATCGATTTATTGCTAACTTCGATTGATGAAAATCGAGTTTCTCGTTCTAGCTTCAAAAAATATTCAGTTCACTCGGTCGTTGAACAGGCAATTGAAAGCTTCAGTTATAAACGTGCCACTGATCGATTTGCCATATCGCTGGATGCGAGAAGTGAGTTTGAGTTTCTAGGTAGTGATACGCTGCTTAAATACGTTATGTATAATCTTTTCAAGAATGCCTTCCATCACCGTAAATCTGAAGATTTTCACATACATGTATCCATGATAAGTTCAGAACGTTTTAATCAAATTGTTGTAACCGATAATGGTGCTGGTATTGCTCCTGATGTTCTACGCAATATCTTTCAAGACTTTTACACCACTGGCAAATCAGGAAGTTATGGTTTGGGCTTACCGTTTTGTAAAAAAGTCATGCGTTCATTTGGGGGGAACATTGAGTGTCAATCTCAGTTAGGGGAGTGGTCTCAATTTACATTAACTTTCCCACTAACGACATCTGATACCGTTAATGAAATCAAAAACGATCTGACTAAACTCAAAACCATTCTAACGGTGACTAGCCAAGATATCTTGGTGTCTAAAGTAACAGATATTAGCCGTTTTATGGGCTTTGACTCGACGATTTTAGATGCCAACCAAGTACTCAAAAAGAAAGAGTACGAATTCGATCTGATTTTTATCGATCTTGAGAGCTTAGATCCAAGAGCAAACCAATTGGATAGATTAGAATCTCTCTTGTCTTTCACTGAAGCACGCATCGTTTATCTTTTTGAGCATCATCCGACTCAGAGAGCACGTAAGGCTGCATATGAACCTATTTGGATCGAAACGCAAGCCTGGTTATTGAATACTAAACCAACTATTGAGCGTCTCTTATATGATTCAAGCTATGTATCGACACCAACGGCCTCGGTGACGTTAGATAATTCAAATAAGCGCACAATTATGGTCGTGGATGATAATGAATCTTTGCGTAAATTCACGGCAATGTTACTTGAAAAGCAAGGCTTTGAAGTTATTCAGAAAGAAGACGGGCAGCAGGCTCTGGATACACTAGAGCAAGAAGATGTTGATCTCATTCTGATGGATATCGAAATGCCCATTATGGATGGTGTAGAAGCGTCTAGGCGAATTCGAAGCTCGGATAAAAACTATGCGTCGGTACCTATTATTGCACATACAGGGGATAGTTCACCTGTCACGTTGGACAAAATTGGGTCTTCGGGTATGTCTGACTTCATCGTAAAACCGGCGGATAAAAATCGCTTATTCGATAAAATCGCAAACTGGATCTAGTCATTCGCGGCTTGTTTTCTTGAGGCGAGTTACTCGCAACGAATAACACGAATAAAGAGCTCAGCAAAACTGTTGAGCTCTTTAGTTTTATCTACACACTAACTTACACAAACTCTAAGTCAGGGTGTGCAAATGCTTGTTGGCAGACAGTGAGTACATGATCAACTTCAGCAGCTGTCATGTCGGCATTGACTGAAAAACGGATGATGTTTTTGTTCCTTCCAGTTGCAGGGCGGCAAAACACTGCGCCGTAAACATTTCGCTCTTCGAGAAAATCGCGGACTCGCTCAGTGTTTCTCTCGTTGCCGCATTCTAATGAGATAATTTGTGATTCACTGCGAATAGTAAATCCAATGCGTTTTAAACCAACGGCTAAAGACTTGGCTCTTTCAAACAGAATATCTCGCTTATCATCTGATTTTCTTATGACGTCCAGTGTTTTCTCTAGCCGAATGATCTCTTGCGGTAATACGGTAGAACTAAATATTGCAGGGTACGCCACAAACGGAAGCGTCTTCGCCAGTTTTTCTGGGCCTAAAATCGCGCCAGCACGATAAGCAAATGTCTTGGCAAGACTAACGGTAATAAAATCTACCTTATGAGTTAAGCCAAGACCCTGCAGTATCCCCGCACCTTGTGGACCGTGTGTACCTAAAGAGTGTGATTCATCTACAACCAGGCCGCAGTCAAACTCCTGTGCTATTTCGTAGATATCACGTAGAGGAGCGATGGTCCCGATAGTGCTGTAAACCGAATCCACAACAATGATCCCTGAACCGTGACGTGAAATCTGCTTTCTTAGGTGACTGGTGTTGTTATGCATGAACGGATGAATTTGCGCTCCGGCAATACGTGCGCCTTCCCACAAAGACATATGTGCAAAGAAATCAATGTACACAGGTATGTTCGGTGCACAAATAGTCTGCAATAAACCGACATTCGCAGCCCAACCAGATTGAGAAAGTAGACAACTAGGCATACCAACGAAACTGGCTAGTTGCGTTTCAAATGCAGGTTTCGATTCATCATCTTGTAAGAAAATCGCGGACATCACGACGTTGTCATCGTGCTGGGAAATCGCATCACGATGCGCGTTTTGAATCTCCTTATTATGAGACAGTGCAAGGTAATCATTGCTTTGCAGGACAACGGCATTACACGGTGGGCGTTTACCAAGAACAAGGTGTTTTTTGTTCTCATTCGGTTCGATTAGATCTTGAATATAAAAATCTAGGCGTTCCTCGATAAAGGAGGGAAGTGGTTTGCTTTGTATAGTTTCACTCATAATAAATCTCTTCTTCATATGGAAAAACGCCAGCGCTGACACTTATTCATATTGCGGATTTTGGGGAGAGTGTCACTAACCAGGTTGCATAAGTTTGCAGACCCTTGCAAACTCGACATTTGAGGGTTGGATGGTGGCTGTAACTCTATAGGGGCCCGGGGTCTAAACTAGTTTGTGCTTAAAGTTTATACGGCGATTTTGCGGTGTTTTTTCGTGCTTCATATCTGGGATTTTGGATGAGGAATATAAAGTTTGAAAAGTGAAAAAAATGGGCGCATTAGATAACAAAAAAGGCGCGAAAATCGCGCCTTGAAACATGAGTAGATAAGAGACAAGCTTATCGCTTATTACGTAAATAGCGCTTACGACGCTCTTCTTTACGCTTCGCTTTCTCTTCTTCTTTACGGGCGGTTTCAATCTCGACTTCAATCAGCTCTTGAGTGATCATTTCTGGGCGTTCTAATGTAATTTGGCCCAAAGTGCCTTGACGAAGTTCGTGCAATAAGATCTCTGATACTTTGTGCAAGTCAACACGTCCACCTGCACGTAGTGCACCGCGGCGACGACCAATTTCTTCCATGATCTCGATATCTGATTCTGGAAGCTCTTCAATTTGATAACGCTCTTTAAGCTTGTCTGCATAATGAGCTGCTAGGTATTCAATGGTATAGAATGCGACTTCGTCATATTCCATCGCTGTATCTTTTACCGCGCCAGTAGCCGCAAGGCGGAAGCCACTGTGTGGATTTTCCACTTTTGGCCATAAAATTCCTGGAGTATCAGATAATACGATGCCATTTTGCAGGTTGATACGCTGTTGACGACGTGTAACCGCGGGTTGGTTACCTGTTACAGCGATTGTTCGACCTGCGAGGGTGTTAATGATCGTCGACTTTCCAACGTTTGGGATGCCCATGATCATGGTACGAATGTTTTTACCAATTTCTTCTCGGTGTGGGGCAAGTTTGCGGCAAAGCTCCATGATTCGATGCACTTCTTGTGGTTCAGAAGTCGTGATCGCCATTGCTTTTACATGTTGCTCTTGCTCCAAGTGCTCAATCCACAGTTGAGTTAACTCTGGATCGGCCAAATCACGTTTGTTCAAAACTTTAACGACAGGTTTGTCACCACGGATTTGAGAAATCAAAGGGTTTTCACTACTGAAAGGAATACGAGCATCCAGTACTTCGATGATCACATCCACTTGAGGGATTGCTTCTTCGATCTCTTTACGTGCTTTGTGCATGTGGCCAGGAAACCACTGGATTGAGTTATTAACCATTTGAATTTAATACCTTAATTTTTCTAATGCTCCAGCGGTTGTAAAAGTAGCAATGTGAATCTTGAGTGACACAATACTAGAATGCATTTTCTAAAACTGTGTTTACTTCAAGCTGCTCGAAACCGCGGAGTTGAGCTTTCTTTCATGTTAATACGCCAGTTTATCATGGAATGATGATGAATCATTCAAGATGAAAGTAAAAAGCTATGGCGTGCAAACCTAAAAGCACACATCCCTTATGTATACCGACTCGCAGTGAATATCCGTCTGGGTGAGAGACTGAACGCAAACGCTGTGTAGTCAAAGGTGGATTGTGTTGTCAGATTGTTCTGACGAATTTTGGTTTTTTACTTTTATATCAGAGTGTTATTTTTATTTCACTGTTGAGCGAAGTTTGACTTTTATCTGACAAAAACTAGTCTGAGCTTCCATTCAGAGGAAGCAGTCATGCTCAGTATTCTTAGAAGTATTACGGTATCGTCCGTCGCCTTAATTTTTTTAGCGAGTTCTTTTTGCTCAACGGCCAAACAGAGTCCTAAACCGAAGGTCATCGTTGGTGTTATTGCGCAAGACGAAGCTAAAGACTCGTTTGACGGTAGCGTTGGTCCTTCGTACGGAATTAGTCTTGAGTATTTGTCTAACATTACTAAAGCTCTGGATTATGAGTTAGAACTTCGGACTTACAAGCATATTCCGTCTTTACTTGCGGATGTCGAAAGCAAGAGGATTGATGGTGCGGTTGGATTTAGTAAAACAGCAGCAAGAGAAAAGCGTTTCTTGTTTTCGATGCCTTTTTTTTCGAGCACTATCGCTGTTTGGTATCGGAATGCCACTTACCGAGATAGTGATGCGCGTGATCTTAAATGGGTGTGTGTTGAGGGCAGTGTATATTGTGACAACCTCACTGAACGCGGTATCGATAAGATACATTACGTTAAAACACGTTTAGAGGCGTTTAATGAAGTTAAGCGAGGTAAAGCGAACGCGCTGATTTATACTTATGTTGGTATTACCCAATATTTGGATTTGAATGACATTGTAAAAGGGGTTGTCGATATTCCCAGTTGGTTGAAAAACGAAGAGGTGAGTTTTATCGCTTCGTTGGACAAACAAAGTCTGATCGATGACATCAACAAAATCCTTCAGTGGGAGCAAAATGGAAAAAACATTCGCTCCGTCGCCTCGAAAAATCCTTACCATATCAGTGATAAGTTATTGGTAGATTACCGACGTAATCATCAAAACAAACTAGTGATAACTTACAGCAGCAGTGACGAAGCTTATCCGTTTCTCTACCGAGATTCGCAAACGGGCGAGTTAGACGGTTTCTTTCCAGATTTTGTCGACTTATTGCAGTCTCGTACTGGCTTGAGCTTTAAGTATGTGAAGCCGACGTCGAGCCTTTCTAATGGATTAACGGCATTTGATGCCGATATAGTCCCCATCTCTTATGTGGGTGAGCTACCTAAGTCAGATTGGTTGTTCACTAAACCATTCATGCACAGTAATTACGTGGCTATCCAAACGGAGCAGAGCAAGCGCGATAAATCTGCACTGAAAGAAGCGGGTATTCTGCTCACTTTGAAAAAGCAAGGGTTAGTTCATTTGGGCACTTGGCAACAAGGCCAAGTTGATCATTATGATGATTTGAAAAAGCTGCTTACCGATTTGAAATCGGGCGTTTTGGATGTGGCTTACATTCCTGACGACATCGTTCACAACATGATTGCACAAGATCAAGTCGATGGCTTGGTGATCAATGCGGAGGACGTTTTGACGTTCTCTAATGCATTTGCGGTTGCAAACCACAATACACAACTTCAACACATGTTGAACAGCATCATCGAAACCATTGATTCTAACGAGATCGAAAAACTGCTGCGTTCTCACCGAAGCTTCAAACTGACTTATGGCTATGACGCGGAGCAGATCGCTACATTTGTTGTTGCTGGTTCATTCATATTCTGTCTCATGTTAATTGCGGCGTATTTCATCTTATCTCACATGCGACTTAAAGTGAGGTTAGCCGAATTTAATGCTGACAATGAGGAAGCGGAAAAGCAATGGCTGATGGACATCATCAAAGAGATCAATAGCTTGGTTTTTATCCATAGTGAAAATAACCATATGGAGATGAGCAATTGTGCCAACTACAACAGTAAACAGTGCCAACAATGTAAGTTGAAAAGTGATTCTGCGCACGCTCCTCTGGTGAATAATTTTGATGAACTAACCACTGTTATTGCTGGAAAGCGTATTTCAGAAGAGGTTGCCTCGTCGGGCTGTGAACTTGATATTAAACATGTATATCGAGAACGCAAAGTCATCGCTTCTCCTAGCGGTAAGAACAAGTTTGTACTGACTGTTATTCAAGATATTACCCAGCAAAAAGAACGTGAGCAGGCGTTAATCGATGCGCAAAAAGAAGCGCAAACCGCGGTACGTGCGCGCGAAAACTTTTTGGCAACCATGAGTCACGAATTAAGAACGCCATTGTCGGCAGCACACGGCATCCTCGATTTGCTAAATCGCCAAGTGACGGCAGATTCAAATCGCGAGTTAATTGCCCAAGCCATACGCTCGCTCAATCATTTGAATACGCTAGTAGACGAAGTACTGGATTATTCAAAGTTAGAGGCAGGGCACTTAACCGTCGCCCCAGTTAAGACCGACTTGCTTAAAACCTTGTGCGATGTGTTTCGAAGCTTTGAACCACGAGCGCTAGCGAAAGGTTTGGATTACAAAGTGACAATCAAACCATTTTCGAATGCTTTCATTGAAATCGACGCGCTGCGATTGGTGCAAATTACCACCAATCTACTCTCCAATGCGATGAAATTCACTGCCGAAGGAGAAGTTGGAATCAGTGTCATTCTTCATGAAAAGCAGCTTATTTTGAAAGTGGCGGATTCAGGTATCGGCATGACGGATGACCAACTCGAAGGCATTCTCAATCCTTTTGTTCAAGCGGATGACACTATTACGCGTAAATATGGCGGTACTGGATTGGGGCTAAGCATTGTTGACCGATTGATCGACTGCATGGGCGGCGTGCTCTGCATCGATTCACAATTTGGCTTGGGCACGACGATTACTGTCAGACTGCCAATTGAGCATTGCGACTCTAAGCCAGACGTTTGTTTGAACTGGACGTATAGCGAGAGCTTACCACTTAATATTCGCCAGTGGTGTGACGCGTGGAAAATGCGTCCAGCGACGTTAAAAACAATGGTGGCGAACCTTCACCCTATACACGACAGCGATGCCAGTTTTAATGGCCTAATGCTGCGTGACGAACAAAGGGTACTTGGCAGTCTTACGCTAAGAGAGATTCAATATCCAGATACATTGTTCAATTTGCTCAGCCAAACGCAGCAAGAAACCAAGCTTAGTGACGTAAATCAAGAAGTGGTTTCTTGGGTTCTCGGCACGGTACTGGTCGCAGAAGATAATCCCATTAACCAAAGTGTGATAGCAATGCAGCTTCATGAACTTGGAATCGAACCTGTCATTGTGAATAACGGCCGCGAAGCATGGGAATACATCAACCAAGATGAAAACGTTGTGTTGCTGCTGACCGATTTTCATATGCCAGAAATGGATGGCTATGAGCTTGTTAGGCACGTGAAAAACTCCGAATTTAAAGCAATTCCAATCATCGGTGTGACAGCAGAAGATGCTCGTCTTGCCATTGAACGTACACAGGATATCGGCATTGATGATGTGCTCTACAAGCCCTATGACCTTAATCAATTAAAAACCGTTTTGATTCCATTTATTGGCGAAAAAGAGAGGGGTAGGCTGCCCGGCTGGATTAAACGGTTCAAAGCTCAGGACGCAAAAGAGATTGCGCGCGTGTTTAGTCAATCAATGTCTACAGATATAAAAAACTTAAACGCCGCATCGACTGAGCGAGACAAAAAACGGGTCATTCATGGCATCAAAGGAGCGGTTGGGACGATAGGGGTAAGCATGCTGGCTGAGCTTTGTATTGAGGCAGAACGAGTTACTGCTGCGGAGTTTGACAGGCGAACAGCGGAGCTAATTTTACGAATCGAGCAGGAGATCGAAAACATAAACTATTGGGTAGAGACAAATGAATACACAATTTAATGTGATGGTGATTGATGACCATCCGCTACAAACCACAATACTTACGCAAATATTGGAACGCTATTGCGCGCAAGTCATCCCTTTTAACTGTGTGGATGCCGCTATTCAGAGTGTGCAGGAACAATATTTTGACGTGATTTTTTGTGATATCCAAATGCCCGGAAAAGACGGCATCGATATGATGGAAATGCTCGATAAAGTCCAGTACCAGGGGCAAGTTGTACTGGTCAGTGCAATGGAATTGACCATTATTTCTGCGGTAAGAGCCATGTGCGAGGGATTTAGTTTTGAAGTATTAGGGAAGCTGCCTAAGCCATACGATGAAAATGAAGTCGTTGATTTGTTGGGTAAAATAAAAGATGAAAAAGCGAAACAAGTCAGCTTTGCTCAACCTATTGAAGTGGAAGATCAAGAATTCCTGTTTGCTCTGGCTGAAGGGCGAGTGAAAAATTATTACCAGCCTTTAGTCGATGTGCAAAGTGGGGAAGTGCTTGGGTATGAAGCGCTCGCGCGTTGGAATCATCCTATTTATGGTGTGTTACCCCCTCATTATTTTTTGCCAATTGTAGAGCGTTGCCGCCTTTCTGGAGAGTTGTTTCAAGCTGTATTGAGTAATGTTATCTATGACATGAAACACCGCGGATTGACGCAAAACGTATCCATCAATGTAGACCATGAAAACTTAGAAGATACGGCGTTCTCTCATTACTTTTTACAGCAATGTTTAGAGAGCGAGATTGACCCATCACAAATCACCATTGAAATTACAGAGCGAGATACATTTCAGACTAGCGCGTCCCTGTACAAGAATTTACTCAAGTTGAGGATGAACGGTGTCACTGTCTCAATAGATGATTTTGGCACGGGGTCATCGACGTTTGAAAAACTGGCTCAACTGCCATTCAACGAGTTAAAAATCGATCGTTCGTTTGTGCAAGGTGTCGAATGCGACATCAAAAAACGCAACATCGTTGTTGCTATTTGCGCGTTAGCGAAAAGTTTGAATATACGACTGGTCGCGGAAGGTATTGAAGACGAAGTCACACTGCAAGCGATACGTGAGTATGGGATTGATCTTTGCCAAGGCTTCTACATTGATAAACCCATGCCACTAGAAGCCATAACCATACTAAATGAAAGATATGAATAAATTGAATTACTTGATCTTTGACGATCATCCTCTCGTTTGTGTTGCAATCAAGTCATTGTTGGAAGAGTTAGGGAAAACAAATGGGGTATTTACTGCAACATCAGCGAAGATGGCATTACAAATATTGAAAAAGGAAGAAATTCAACTGTTGATCTTAGATGTGAACTTGGCAGATTGCGATGGGTTTGATTTCTACAAACGTATCAAATCCCATGGTTATGAAGGCAAAGTCATTTTCTTCTCCGCTGAAACTAGCCAAATGTACAGCCAAATGGCTTTTCGTTCTGGCGCTGATGGCTATGTGTGTAAATCGGAAAATCACGACATTCTTAAAGACGCGATAGAAGCGGTAGAGAAGGGGTATACCTTCTTCAAATTTAAGCAAGTTGTTAACAGCGTTCGAGAAATGCCACAACTTTCAAGCAGAGAAAGTGCAGTAATGAAGTATTTATTACAAGGAAAGTCCAATAGAGAAATCGCTTCAGTGCTATCAATAAGTGATAAAACAGTCAGCACATACAAACGCCGTCTATTGGATAAATTTAACGTAAAGAACATTGTTGAGCTAACAAGAGTGGCGGGGGCGTAAGACCGCATCATGACACTTAAAAGTATCGCGTTGTCTCTTTTCATCGCAACATTACTATTCGTCACTTCTGTCACAATGATTGGTGCGGTGTTAATTTCTTATGAAGTAAAGCAGTTCAACACTTACGCGAATAATTTAGCCAAAATAAAACAAAAAGTAATTCTCATGGGGCTATTGACGGAAGCGCAACTCGAGCAATACAAAGGCATGAGCGTGAGTGAAGTAGAAGCGCAAACAGAGCTGAGCTTTCAAGATGCGATTTACTCCCTGTCACCTTATGAAAAACTCAATTACGTTGAAGCTGTTGCACGGAAATCGCTTCATCAGGCTGAAGCGTATTTATCAAATGCGTTCAATCGACAAAATGCCGTTATGTATTTTCGTTCTTATACTGGAAACAAACTCATCTTAGAGAGACCGATTGAAGCGTTAGAGGGAGTGAAAGCCACATTTGATGTTGATTGGTGTAAAAGTAATTATTCTTGTGTGTTAGCTGCGTGGAAAGAGCAACTGACGGACCGGGTATTGTTTTCCCTACCATTTAAAACGACATACTCCGATGACATGGCGATAAGCATCATGAGTCCGGTTTACTTTCAAGGTGAGTTAGTGGGGGAGTTCTCGGAACAATTGTACCTCTCGCCGCTTTACAATGATGGGAAAGCGGTAGATGTTCAAATAGCGAATGGGAACAAGCAAATGGTGATTTATTTCGCTGGCTACCCCTTTCCATCATTCGCGTACACCCAATCATATGTCGCAGACAACAACAATCTTATCGTTTACATGTACCCATTCAGTAAAATTGTATTGGATTACGTGTTCTTGTTTATCATCTTCTTTTTCGTAACCTTAGCGTATTACAACAAAGCTTATGAATCTAAAGAGAGCAAACTTCGCCTCGCGAAAGCACTGACGAACGTGACGAAAGATGATTTAACGGGATTGTTTAACCGCAGAGTCTTTCAAGATAGCGAATTCAAACGTCGTTTGGAAACCGCGCCATATTCCGTCATTGCAATAGATGGCGATAGGATCAAGCGAATCAATGACCATTACGGTCACCATGTAGGGGACGAAGTTATTGGGATTATTGCTGATGCTATGTCTAAAGTGTTTCGAAATAGTGATTATCTAGTTCGAACTGGTGGTGATGAGTTTGTTGCGATTCTGCCGGGTTGCAGTATCAGTCAATCTTCAATATTGGCGAAGAAGCTTCGTAGTGTCGTTAAAGATAACCGACTAAAGACCTTGGATATCGAAGTTAGTGTGAGTACTGGTATCGCGGCGAATGAATTACACGAAACGCTTCAGGACGTTATTGTACGTGCAGATGAAGATCTCTATGAGATGAAAAAACACAGACAAAAGTCCCATTAAGCAGCGCTAGTATTGACTCAATGTTAAGTTACGGAACATAACCATGACATAACTGTTTGATTAATTTGACCAAACAGAATGAGTGGTCTTTTATATTAGAGCAGTCAACAAATAGTGATTGCTCTATTTATTCTCGACCTTACATTTGGTGTCGCACGTGAACAAAGATCTCGACTTAAACTTACTTAAAATACTTGTCTTACTGGATAAGCACCGTCAGCTCAAGCCCGTTGCGAAAGCGATGGGGAAGAGCGAAGCGTCAATTAGCAAATACCTTGCCCGATTGCGACTCCAGCTAAACGATGAATTGTTTATTCGGCATCCTCACCACATGGAACCGACGGACTATTTAAAACGTCAATTACCTAAAATTTCCGATGCACTCGAGAAGCTTGAAACTTGTCTAATTAGAGATGAGTTTGAACCGGAAAATTACGAAAAAGACATCACCATTTGTTTGCCGCAAACCGCTCAATACTCATTTGGGCATTTACTTGCAATGGATTTAATGGCGCTGTTTCCCAAGGCGCACATTTCGATAGCAACGATTACAGAGTATACGATAGAAGAGATAATCCTAGGCAAAGTGGATGCGCAGTTACATTACTTCAACGAGGATGTTCCGAAATCTGTTTATCAGAAGTTCATCGGCTATGCGCCTGCTGTGGTAGTTGTCCCTGAAGAGCTGGGAATTGCCACCCTGGAAGAAGCGGCCAAACTTCCCTTTATCATGTTAGAGATTATCGGTTGGAAAGAGAAAGAGCAGCTCGTTAAGCGTGCAATGGAAAGCCACGGTATGGTCATCAACCGTATTGCGGCTCTAGACAACGTAAGCAGCGTATTGAAGCTAATTAAGCAAAAAAGCGCCGCAACCGTGTTACTTGAATATCAGGCGCCAATTGATGGATATAAATTTATAAGAGTGCCAGAGCATTTTTACCCAGATGGCTGGCCAAAAGTGGTTGTACAGGTGAAGCAAAGCTTAAGACATGATGCAATGCACCAGTTGTTAATCGGTGCTATTGCAAAATACATGAGCGCTTAGCGGCAAAACTCAATGTTTTCTGACTGAGGAATAGTATGCAGAAGTTCAATCAACGTGTCCGCATGGTACTTTTTCAGAATACGCGTTTTGTAGGTGCTGATTGTTTTAGCGCTGAGTGAAAGTTGTTCAGAAATCTTCTTATTTGAGTAGCCTTGTACAAGATAGTGGAACACCATGGCTTCGCGATTTGAAAGTGTTACGTTACCCGACGATGGTGTGTGAGTCGACTTAAACATTGAGTAACCGCGTGAAACACTCACAATTGCGTCGATAATGGTCTCTCTTGTTTCATGTTTGCTTAAGAAGCCGTTTGCACCCATTTCGTACGCTGCTTTAGAAAGACTCGAGTAGTCGCGTGAAGAAACAAATAACAGTCGGCCACGATATCCCGTCGCTAAAATGTTTTTGGCTAAACGCATACCATCGCGATCGCCAAGCACTACGTCTAAAATAATCAAATCAATCTTTTGGCCTCGGACAAGATCCATCACTTCCGCACTGTCAGTGGTTTGAATCACTTCAGCTGCGTTGATTACAGATTCAACTAGAGAAGCAAGTGCTTCGCTATACAATGGTTGAGCGTCGATAATAAGAACATTATTCAAAGTGAACCTCACCTAATACATCAACTAGTGTGCTGTCAGGCGACAGCGCAATTGGATGAATAGGATTGTAGGAAAAACCTTGCTAAGAGGAAGGAAAATGACTCTTTCCAAAAGTGAAAATCAGTGTCTTGATTATGGGAATAGCGATGTCAGGTATTGAAATACCTAGTGATAGGATGATTGCTTAAAACTTACGTTGACAGAAAACTAACAAACTGAAAGTGTTCTTTCAGTGTTCTATGCCTTCAGATTTTCTTGTGATGTTTCTAGCGCTTCGATTTAAACCCGTGTGTTAGCAAGTGCAGTTTTATACCAAGCCACTTGAAGAGAGCTTGTTCTACACCAGGCAGAGCACGGTAGCCAACTTTGTACTGATATCTGTTAGATAGGTTTGGCTATTGACGCTGAACATCACTTCAAATTATTTCTAAACTTTTCATTGACTCGGCCGCTAAAAGTGGAGGTGTTAATTCGCACTTTGGCCACTCATAATTTCGTGTTCAAAAATGAGACAATTTTACATGGTTTGGTATGGAAATGTGCGTTAGCCGTCCTTTTGATGGTTTACAAATTTTGTTGTAACGACTAAAAAGGACTTTTGGATTTTTAGCCAGAGAATGGCTTCTCATGGCGTTTGCATCAAACTTTTTCTGATGCGTATTTTTGGTTGGATAATTGGCTTTATGAGTAACGTAACCAGCACCATTTTGACAGAAAGTGGTACCAATGAGCTTGAAATCATCGAGTTTCATTTAGAAAAAACATTGCCAGATGGCAGCACAAAAACTTGTTATTACGGCATTAACGTTGCGAAAGTACGAGAAGTGATTCGCGTGCCAGAAACAACCGATTATCCAAACGCACAACCTCATATGATTGGTGTGTTCTCATCCAGAGATGTACTGACGCCTTTAGTGGATTTAGCTGGTTGGTTAGGTGTACCAACACGACAAGATCTGGAGCGCAAGTTTGTAATCGTTACGGATTTCAACAAAATGACCAACGGCTTCTTAATTGACAGCATTTCGCGTATTCATCGCATCTCTTGGAATGATGTGGAATCACCAAGTCAGTTTTTGGAAGCGGGCGAACAAGATTGTGTAGTAGCCGTTGTCCGTAAAGAAGGCAACCTGATCATGATTCTCGACTTTGAAAAAATCATCGCAGACATCAACCCAGAATTGAGTATGGAAAAATACGATGTGAAAGGGGACAAGTCGGTGGATCTCAACCAGAGAATGGTCGGTAAGCGTAATGCTAAAACGATCATGGTGGTGGATGACTCAGCATTTATTCGCTCTTTGATCCAAGATACATTAGCTTCTTCAGGCTACAATGTGATCACATGTAAAGACGGTGGTGAGGCGCATGAGAAGTTGATGAGCTTGATCGAGGTTGCGAAAGAAGAAAACTTGCCAGTTAAAGAGCTATTAGATGCGGTGGTTACGGACGTAGAAATGCCTCGAATGGATGGTATGCACTTAGTGAAGAGACTACGAGATACCGAAGCGTTTCATGAAATGCCGATCATTATGTTCTCGTCATTGATGAGTGAGGATAACCGAGCGAAAGCACTATCTCTTGGCGCAAATGATACGATTACCAAGCCAGAGATTGGCCGCATGGTGAATATGATGGATAAATACGTGTTTAACTTTGCGTAAAAAACCGATCAGATGAAACAAATAAGGCTGCCGATTGGCAGCCTTATTTTTATTGAGGGCAGGGAAGAATATCTAAGGTGTAACTCTCGTTTGGAGTCTGCGGTGGCCCATATAAAATTCCGCATTGAGTTAGGCTACTATTTTTATCATCTCTTGCTGAAATGACGACTTTAATGTTGTTAGTCTGAACAATTTTCCAGTCACTATCACCATGCTGATTCTCAAGTTCCGAGACTAATAGAGCTAAGCTTGTTTCATCTGCATCTGGGTAACCGTACCTAAATGTACAGTTAAGAGAGCCATTTAACTCACAGCTTGAGAAAGGCAGACTTTCTGGGCCCTTACCTGAACCTGCGTCGGTGTGTTTATTTGATATATATGGATAATGTTCCAACCCTGCAATCGCCATTTTCCCATAACCCACGCCTAATGCTGACGCAATAGCGCCTTTCATTCCTTCCAAACGTGCTTCACGTGCATCACTTTGAAGGTTTAAAAAGCGTGGCGCGGCAGTGACAGCAAGAATACCGAGCACGACAATAACTACGACTAACTCTATTAGAGTAAATCCCGTTTGTTTTTTCATATTATTTTCACAGCAAGTTAAAGGTAGAAAAACACTGACCGTACACTTGTCTATTGTGTAAATAAGTACGGTAATGATAAATCGATCAATAGTATAAAGAGGTGAGTTGTAAAGTGCTATACCGACGCCGCACTAATTGACTGAATCCATTAAATGCTACGGAGAATTCACGGGTCTAATTCGGCTAGATTTTAAGAGGTCATTAATTCCGCTGAAGAAATGCTGCGTGAACAGGCGAGCATGAATCCTCTTCGATGTAAGCAAACATGTACATCAGCGGAATGAAATACAAAATGCAAATGAGGGCGAACCGCACAAATGGATTGTCTTTTTATTCACTTTGATGAATGCTACGCGGAATTCATATCGCAGTATGCCTGAGGTATTCATCATGCGAATGTGCTTTGGTTTTGTGTTTATTTTTCAAATATAAGAATAATCTAAATGGAATTCGATTCGATAAACTTCCTTGCAATAGGTTTGATATTTCTTGGCTCTTATGTCCAGACCGCAATCGGTTTTGGCTTGGCTATTGTTGCCGCACCTTTACTGATTCTTTGGGCACCAGAATATGTTCCTGCGCCAATCTCTTTAGTCGCGTTGTTTATTTCGTTGATGAATGCGATGAAGCACCGCAGTAGTGTTGAAATCGGCGGTTTAAAGATGGCGTTGATTGGGCGAGTGCCGGGATCAATTGCTGGTGGCTTGCTACTCTTTTTTGTATCTACACAAACTCTCACGCTTTGGATTGGTTTGTTGGTGCTGTTTGCAGTCGTGGTGAGTGTTTTACCGTTTCGGGTTGAGCCTACGCCTTCGCGTATGACATGTGCTGGTTTCTTTTCTGGGTTGTTTGGTACCAGTTCTGCGATTGGAGGCCCTCCGATGGCGTTATTGTTGCAGCATCAAGAAGCGAATCAGTTACGCGGTAATTTATCGGCTTTTTTTGTTTTCAGTTCGATTATTTCACTAATAGTACAAATCCCAGTGGGCTTCTTCACATTGCATCATTTGGTCATTACTATTCCTCTATTACCTGCTGCGGCGCTTGGTTACTGGCTAGCAATGAAAACTACCCAGTCGTTACCAAAAGAAAAGATTCGGTTTGGGGCACTTATGTTGTGTTTTGTGAGTGGCTTTACCGCCGTCGTACAAGCGTTGAGCCAATAATGCCATCTGCATCATAAAGTCACTGCGGGATTGCATTCCTTTTTATGTAAGGCGGACTTGTTTACTTACGCCAAATTGGTCGTTTAGATGGGCGATAGTTTTATGAATAACACTCGTTATGGCACTTTTATGGCAGCATTCTCCTTTGTGATCTGGGGATTGCTACCAATTTATTATCGTTATTTACCAAATGCTTCTATGGATGAGTTGCTAGCATGGCGAATCATTGGGTCTGTACCTGTCGGGTTTCTAATTGTACTTGGGATAACCCGTCGAGGGCTGAATTGGAAAGAAATCTGGCTTGATAAAAAGTCCTTGTGGTACACGTTTGTGGCGAGCAGTTTGATGTGTATTTCTTGGAGTGCGTTCACTTGGGCTTTGACCCATCATCGGGTCATTGATGCCAGCTTAGGCTTCTTTATTGGACCATTAGTATCTGTTGCGCTGGGCGTATTTATTCTTGGGGATAGGCTCTCAAAAGGCAAACTTATTGCAATAGTGCTGGCAACAATTGGTGTTATGTATCAAGTGATTCACTATGGTCAGCTGCCCGTTATCGCACTAACGATGGGGTTGTTCTTTGCTTTGTATGGGCTTTACAAGAAGAAGATAAATTATGACTGGAGTACAACCTTGTTTGTTGAGGCGTTGTTACTGACTCCAGTTGCACTCGCATATTTGCTCTATAAACAATGGGCAACTGGTGAACTGGCTTCGGGCACAGATACCACAACATTGCTTTTGTATTTTGGCAGTGCACCTATCACACTTTTACCACTCGTATTTTATTCTATCGCAATACGTATAACTAATTTATCAACTGTCGGTCTAATGCAATACATCGAGCCAAGCTTGCAGTTTGTGTTGGCAGTTATGTTTTTTGGCGAGTTGTTTGACGAAGTGAAAGCGGTGACCTTTGCATTTATTTGGGTAGGGCTGTTGTTCACAATTTTTGAAAGTATTATCAAAGGGCATCGGCGCAAAAAGCTGGTCAAACACCCCTTATAGTGGTTTCAATATTCTCACATATTAGCTTCTTTATTCTTATGCCCTCCATTCGAGGGCATTTTTAATGTTATGAAGCATTGGCTTTCGTTTTTTGCCCGAATAGAAATCATAACTTGAGATTATTTGACGCATTATCATAATGATACCGCTATAGTTATAGCCAAGTGACACGCTTATATAAGTGAAAACCAGATCAAGAAGGACGACATATGATCACTGCTCTGTATGCCAACATTCTCGCAATACTCATTATTTGGTTGGCTGTTCAAGTAATTAAGCAACGTCGCTTAAATCAAATTGCTTATGCCGATGGTGGGGTAGAGGCTCTACAAATTGCTCGTAGTGCCCAGAGTAATGCGACAGAATATATCCCCATCACCCTGATTTTAATGGCACTTTTAGAATTTAATAGTGCTTACCCAACATGGATACATCTCACCGGTATTATTTTTGTAATTGGTCGAGTTATTCATGCTAAAGGCATATTGAAAAAAGACTTGAAAAAGCGCATTAGAGGGATGCAGGTGACATTTCTGGTGATACTTTCATTGGTTGTGTTAAATATGATTTACCTGCCATACGATAAGTTATGGTAAGTCTGCGACGTTACATTCCACCACCTTGGGTACTCGTTCTGATTGGATTAGTACTGAATATTGGCGCGATCATCGTTACTAGCTTAGTCCTTGATAAGTTGGGTAAACAGCAATCGCAGCTCGCAGAGCAAACAGCAAAAAACTTGTATTCCATCCAACTCGCATGGAACAGTGTGGAAACCCTAGAAAGGAAAAGAGAAGCTTTACTGCTGCATGTGCACATAAGTCAGAGCGTAGCGATACCTTTAGAGCTAGAAGAGGTATTAGCAGGGCATTTATCTTCTTGGGTTCTCAACGAGTCGGATGAAATAAAAATTGATCAACTTCCTCAACTGATGTCAAAGATAAATCAGGCACAAGCTACGTATAGAGACCGCATCGATAATTACTACATTGAGAATGTAGGGCTCAATGAGGTAATGGCAAAGCAGGATGAAAAGATCGCTTGGTACAAGAATATCGGACTCTTCTTGCAAGTATTCGGACTTGCGTTAATCCTTGCACGCGACTTAGCTAGGAAGCAATAAAAGCAAGAGCTAAAGATCAGGTTTATTGCGAAATGCCAATGGTAGTTTGCAAATTGCAATTTATTCTGTGAGCAAACAGTAGCTATTGGTTAAGTTTTAATGAAAGTGATTAAATAACAACCTGTTTTTGTGCGCTGAAAAGTTGGCACGCCTCATGCTTTAGTATGAGTGACCCTTTCTAAGCCGAGGGTCACCTAGCCAACTGACGTTGTTAGTGAACCATCTTGTTCACAAATATATACAGCCAATCACGACTCCTTGTGGTTGGCTTTTTTTTATGCAGTCTAGAACTGTGCTTTAATCCAGATCATGCGATGGTCGGAAGATACATCCTTACCATCACCATACTTACCGATACGTGCATCGTTAAATAGTTTACGGCCTTCTTCATAAGACGCTGACCAGTACACACCAGAGTCTATTACATTCAAATTTGCTGAAGGCAAGGCATAGTCTACCCCTAAGCCAAACGTTGAAGTGATGCGATTCGGATATGGGTGAGTTGAACTGCGGTCAACAGCGTGTTCAGCTGCACCAAAGCTTGTTGGGTAAAGCTCACCATTCATCACGGTTTGATTAACCAATGGATCGTTGTGCAGCTCTTGCATTACAGAGCTAATACCGTCACCAGCCACTGGATCAAGGTTTTGATCACCCATCATTACGAATTTAGTGCCGTTCGTTAAGCCACCTGTTTTACCCGCATCGTCGTAAAAATAGTCTTTGCCTTGAATGTAATGATGCCAAAACTCCACTTCTGCTGCGTTTTGCGCTTTGTTTTTACCGGTGTCGAATACTGGTGGAGTAGGATGAGACATCAACAAGTGTACAACTTCCTCGCCATTGCGAGTTGGAATGATGATTGGCGCGTCGACGTGATTTTTCGAAGATAGACGCACTTGATCCCATTCTTCCGCTGAGTACCATTCATCACCACACTTCATGCCGTCTGGAATCTTTTGCGAACCGTCACAGATAGTAATGGTTGGAATTGTCGCACCTTCCATATCTTTCCACTTAAATGCTTGGAATGTACGTGTGTTTGCCGTGTCAATTTTATACTTAGACATAAGGGCAAATGCATATTGACCATGGTACATGCCAAAGCCCCATGCATCACCTGGCATTTGACCTGCGGTTCCGTTGTTGTCGAGATCAAACTCACTCAACAACCCTGTATTAGTTGAATAAGATTCAGCATAAGGGTATTCAATAGGCTCAAGGTTTGCTTCACCGCCCGCGCCATTGATGCTTTGCGCGACAGACAAGTAGTTCTTCTGGAATCCTTCAATGGCTGCTTTGTTTTCGCCTGTTCCGTCGTTGTTGTATTCCGCCATCATAAGAACATCAGGACGATTCTTTTGAATGATTGCTGCAACGTTACGAATTTGAATGACTTTTTCCGCAGTGGTTTTGTCTTCGGCTGCGATTGAACCGTCTAAATAAGAGGTGACCAACGCAGTTTGCTGCGTTGGTTCAATTTGCATTTCACCTACCAAAGTTTCGAAGGTAGCGCGGTCAAAAGAGAGGTTGTAAGTCGCTATTTTTACTTCTTTAGGCTGAACATTGACGTATTCAGTATCGTCATTACATCCAGATAGTAGAGCGGCGCCAACAAGGACAGCGATAGAGGTTTTGATTGCTTTCATGGGTACGTCATACCTTATAATTAATTCGGCTGAATATTAAAGTCATCAGTCATTGTTTTAAGCGATATTAGTCACACAAACGTTTTCATATTTACATGTTCAATTAGTTTTTGTGTGATTTGTGCAATAAATGCAACACTTTCAACACCAGAAGGTTATATGTAAATTGTTAAAAAACGGTGTCGTTATTGATGCGAAATAGAGAGTCCGCCACCGTTAAAAAGAAAAGCGTAGAATTTAAGCGTGCATGAGATGTTTTGAGTTGTATGCTTATCACCGTGTTTTATTTTTTATGTTCAAATTTCTGTATATAATAAGCAGTCAATCAGAAGTGAGGACGACCTCACCGCTCTATCTTTTCTCGGGGACGACCCCATCTCGTTGGGAAATGTGACATGGCTTGGGGAATTCTCTTCATTGCGGGCTTGTGTGAAATCGCATGGGCTGTCGGTCTTAAATATTCACAAGGGTTTACCAAATTCGGTGCTTCGGCATTCACTATTGTCTTTATGTTATTGAGCTTTTGGTTGCTTGGCATTGCGTTAAGAACCTTGCCTTTAGGCATTGCTTATGGCGTATGGGTAGGGATTGGCGCAATAGGCACGGCAGTCGTGAGTATTTATCTGTTCAATGAGCCAGCAACACTTATCAAAGCCTTAAGCTTGCTAATGATTGTCGCTGGTATCGCAGGGTTAAAAATATCAGCTTAACGTTAGGCTAAACACAAAACAGCCAGAGTCACTCTGGCTGTTTTTCTAAATGTCGTGTTTACGGTTCTGGGTAGGTATATCAAGCGTTGCGCTTAATAAAAGGTAACCGTAAGTGATGACCAAACGCATTAATTAATGCGCCTGTAACAATCAGACCGCCACCGACGTACGTCCAAATGATCGGAACCTCGCCAAAGAAAATGATGCCCAACAACACAGAAAATACGATCTGAATATACGAATAAGCGGAGGCTTTACCCGCTTGTTGAGTTTGCATCGCTTTGGTTAACCCCAATTGCCCAATTTGGGTAAAGACACCAACTAGAACCAACATGAAAGTCAGATATAGATCGGGCATTACAAAATCGTCGCCAATCAGTAAGAGTGAAGCGGGGAGAGCAACCAACGGGAAATAGAAAATGATCACTGAGCTGTCTTCTGTCTGACTCAGTTTTCTGACAATGACGTAGGCAATTGAGCTACCAAACGCGCCTAAGATCGCAATCATGACGCTAAACATTGGTAAAGCGCTATCTGAGCCTTGCCCAGTTTCTGGGCTTACCATGATATAGATGCCGAGTAAGCACAACGCAATACAAAGGAAAGTTGACGGCTGGATGCGCTCTTTCAAGAAAAATACGGCGAGTAGTGCAGTAAATACCGGATGAATATATTGGAATATCGTCGCTTCTGCCAAAGGTAAGGTGGTCACTGAATAATATACACACATCAGAGCCATCGTGCCCACAGCACCGCGCGCAAATAGTAATGGCTTATTATTGCCCCATACAGAAATTCGTTTTCGCTTTACATCGAAATAACTAATGATAAGTGAAACGAGCGCTCTTGCTGCAACGATTTCAAAAACGGGGATACCGTAGTTGCCGACGTGCTTTACTGTAGCCGACATCAGAGCAAAGCCGAACGCGGAAAGCACCATAAAGCGCACACCGATGGGAATCATAGTGTTGAATGAATTGGACATTTTACTGCTCATTTGTTGCGACAGATCTCACTTTAGCATACTTAGTTAGCGATTAAATCCTCTCAACTCAAACACTTCTGTCGACAAGATGAATAAACAGTAGAATACGTAGCAATTAATCTGCCTCTCTCAGCGTAACAATAAAAACTCGATATTTAAGGAGCTTACATGATCCCGATAAAAGCAACGCATGTTTCAGGCGTTGTCATTTCAAAAATTGATGGCATAGAAAAAATGCTGTTACTCAAACGCGTAAAAGGTGGCTATTGGTGCCATGTTGCAGGTGGTATCGAAGCGGGTGAAGCCGGGTGGCAAACCATTTTAAGAGAGTTAAAAGAAGAGACACTAATTGACCAAGTTGAGTTACATACAGCAGACTTTCTAGAGCAGTTCTACGAAGCAAAAAATAACCGTATCATGGTTATCCCATGTTTTGTGCTATTTTGTCCGCCTAACCAATCAGTTGTTCTCAACGAAGAGCATACAGAGTATCGCTGGTGTACGCTTGAAGAAGCTAAGCAGCTGGCTCCGTTTGCCAATCAGCATCACCTCTATGAACATGTATGGAAACATTATGTAGATGTGGCATCACTAACGCCATTTACGCTGATCGATCAAAAGGGCTAAATGAACGGCAACGGCTTTGATTAGTTTTTATAGAGAGGTTTGTTCTCATAAAATGAAGCGTTAGGATTTGCGCTGAGCGTTCACAATAAAAAGGAATAACATCTATGGATGAAGTCACATGCCAAGAGACGTATCAAGGAAATCACTTACAGAAGCGTTTTTCCGTCTCGCAAAGGGTCTCAATTGAGCCCCTCAACACGAAACACGCGTCCGCTTTACTAGAGGTTGTGAACACTCACCGAGAGAGCCTTGAGGGCTATCTACCTTGGACGGATTCTGTCACGAATCATAGAGAGGCCGTTAACTACATTTCCCAGCGAGTGAACAGTAACGCGCTGGATTCCCACTGGTGTGCAATTTATTTTGATGAGCAGCTTACGGGTGTTATTGGCATTAAAGGTGTGGATTTACATACACGTGTTACTGAAATTGGCTACTGGCTTGCCAATAATGGGCGAGGCCATCGTGTGATTGATCAAGTACTCGCAGTATTGATCCCTTTTTTGAAGCAGAAAGGGCACGCACAATTCATTCAGTTCCATTGTATGGAAGATAACATCGCTAGCATCAATATTGCTGAGCGTGCAGGCGCCACATTAAAAGAATACGTTGATCATGAGTTCGATATGCTTGACCGCTCTCAACGACTAGGCATTTATGAACTACGTTTGATGTAGTATCCACCCCAGAAATATTTTAATCAGAGTTCGAACTCTAACTTCACGAGCGCTACAATAGTAACATTGTTGCGCTCGTGTTAACTTGGGGCGTCATTGGCAGAAACTAGGCTAGGAGAAGCATCATGAACGCAATCACAGAGGTTGAAGTAGATAACTTGTTACAGCAAAGCCTCGAACGCTTAAAAGCGGCATATGCAGCCGAGCCTTATCCTAGTTTGGATGAACGTAAACAGCGCCTCGTTTTGTTAAAAAAATCGCTGCTTGAGAACAAACAAGCGCTGGTTGAAGCGTTAAGTGACGATTTTGGCTATCGCTCAGAATTTGATACCGCTATGACCGACGTTTTGCCAACGGTCTCGCATATTAATTATACCCTCAAACGACTAAAAAAATGGTGCAAACCCAGCAAGCGCGAATCCGGCTTATTGCTCGCACCTTCTAAAGTCACCGTTCAGTATCAACCGTTAGGTGTCGTCGGGATCATTTCACCGTGGAACTTTCCTGTGATTTTGAGCCTTGCGCCTTTAGTGACAGCATTGGCTGCTGGCAACCGCGTGATGATGAAGCTCAGCGAATTTACGCCAAAAACCAATAAAGTCATCATCGATATTTGCCGTGGGTTGTCTGAGTATGTCGAAGTTTTTGAGGGTGAAGCAGACGTCGCACAAGCATTCAGCCAACTGCCATTCGATCACCTTTTGTTCACGGGTTCTACGAGTGTTGGTCGCGCAGTGGCAAAAGCGGCAGCGGAAAACCTTACCCCGGTGACGTTAGAGTTGGGTGGAAAGTCCCCGGTGATCATTGCAAAAGATGCAGACATGAAGAAAGCCGTTGATGCTATCTTGTTTGGTAAATGCATTAATGCAGGCCAGATTTGTGTCGCGCCTGACTACGCATTTGTACCGCAAGAACGTGTCGAAGAGTTCATTTCGCTATTCTTAAAACGTTTTGAAAAGCTCTATTTAAAATCCAACAAGAATCAAAAGCTGACCCATATTGTCAACCAACGACAATATGATCGTTTGACTGCGCTACTTGAGGATGCAAAAGCGCAAGGTGCTAACCTTCACACTGTTGAAGCGTCGCCCCAAGAGGAACGACTTCTGTATCCTCATTTGGTCACGGATGTGTCGCCGAATATGCGAATCATGCAAGAGGAGATCTTCGGGCCATTTCTACCTGTTAAGCCCTACAATGCGGTTGATGAAGCGATTGATTACATTAATCAGCGCCAAAGACCACTTGCGCTGTATGTTATGTCGGACGACAAATCGACCATCAAACATATTGTACGCAACACCCACAGTGGTGGCGTCGGCGTTAATGATACGGTTTTACATGTTGGCGCTGAAGATGCGCCTTTTGGTGGCGTTGGTGAATCGGGTATTGGGCATTATCACGGAGAGGAAGGATTCAGAACTTTTAGTCATGCGAAAACCATTCTTCACACACCGAAATGGTTGCCAAGAACGAGCGTATTAATGCGCCGTAGGGCTATGGCGATAAAAGCGATCCAAAAGATCTTTGTTCGATAATAATTATGATTTGATTGATAAAAAACCGCCCGAATAGGCGGTTTTTTGTTTCTATATGCTCTGAAACGCTGGGCACCAAAGTCCGAGAAACTTCCATCGCGTGCTACCAACAAAACAAAGAAAGGCTCTTGTTGAAAGAGCCTTGTTCAGGAAATGTCGAAATATCTTGGCAAGTTTAATGCAGAACTTCACTGCTGAATCTTAGATATCTACAGTCGTTCATCAGTTCTTTAAACGCCTTTCGGTCCAGCTTAATCAGAGTTTCATGATCGCCAGCTTCAAGGTAGACATGTTCCAAGTTTGCTAGTCTTTCATCGCAAACTGTCGACATGTGGTAAGGGCTACCAATCGGTGGAATAGCGCCGTGTTCACAATCGGTGAAGAGTCGGTAAACCATACGCTCTTTCACCAAGTGGAAGGTGGCATTAAATTCGTCGTTTAATCTCGACAAACTGATTTTGTTGTTGGCAGGTAAGACCGCCATCATATGACGCCCTTCATGATCCTCTAGAATCACACCTTTTGCGATATTCATTAAAGGCACACCTGCTGCAACACCACTTTGTAGCGAGCTATGACTGTGGCTGTGATTCACAGTTTGAAAGTGAATGTTATGCTCAGTCAAATATTCATCTAATCGGGTTGCAATCGTCATATAGCCTCCACGTGTATGAGACCCATAAAAAGTATAGGTTAGTCGGGCGACAATCGCGCATTTTACTCGGCGACACTGACGCTCTTTACGCTCCTGTTCTACGCTTATTGCAAGCCAGCGAGAAAGCATGGTTAACAATAATAAATAGGGGGCAACATAAGCAAGCCAATCATCGCTGATAACAAGCCGATCAAAGTAGAGTTGAAAGCTGGGCAAGAATATTACTTCTGCCGATGTGGGCGTTCTAAAAAACAACCTTACTGCGATGGGTCTCATTCGGGAACCGGCTTAAAGCCAATGAGCTTTAGTGCGGAAAAAGACGAAGATGCCTATCTCTGCCAATGTAAGCATACCGCCAATGCTCCTTTTTGTGATGGTACACACAAGCGATTTACCGCAGAGCAAGTCGGTAAAGAGGGACCGGAACAAAAGCGAGAGAAAAGAGACAAACCAACGGCGTCTGCTACTCAAGAAGAACCAACCCTCGAGTTTATCCACCAATTAGCGAGAGAAGGACTCTCTAAACTCGGTCATCATGGTCCGATGGCTGCAATGGGGGTTCCTAGGCATTTGCTACCACATTGGGATGCTATACAAATTATGGTGGCGCAAATGGCGACACAACCGTTGTTGGAAGACGTTGCTGTGTCTACCGAGTTGATTGTGGGACCAAACGCGCGTAAGCCGCTCAGACTCGCCATTCCTTTGTTGGTGTCGGACATGAGTTTTGGCGCACTTTCTGAAGAGGCGAAAATTGCACTAGCAAAAGGTGCAGAGTTGGCAGGGACTGGGATTTGCTCTGGTGAGGGTGGCATGTTACCGGAAGAGCAAGCCGCCAATTCACGGTATTTCTATGAGCTTGCTAGTGCTCAATTTGGCTACGACGAATCTAAGCTTCTTAATGTTCAGGCGTTTCACTTCAAAGGCGGGCAAGGAGCAAAAACGGGCACGGGTGGTCATCTGCCTGCAAATAAAAATGTAGGTAAGATCTCTCAGGTGAGAGGCATCCCCGAGGGACAACCAGCGATATCACCACCAACGTTCAAAGATCTTCACACTACTCACGATTTCAGAAAGTTTGCTGACAGAGTTCGTGGCATCACAGGCGGTATTCCAATTGGATTTAAACTCAGTGCCAACCATATTGAGCAAGACATTCAGTTTGCGCTTGATGCTGGGGCTGATTACATCATCTTAGATGGTCGCGGTGGTGGCACGGGTGCGGCGCCAACTATGTTCCGTGATCATATTAGTGTGCCCACCATTCCTGCATTAGCTCGTGCACGTAAGTATTTAGATGAAAAAGGTGCAAGTGACCGCGTCACATTAATCATCACCGGTGGGTTGCGAGTTCCTACGGATTTTGTCAAAGCGTTGGCACTTGGAGCAGACGGAGTAGCGATAGCAAACAGTGCGATGCAATCGATCGGTTGTGTCGCGGCTCGCATCTGCAACACCAATAATTGCCCGGCAGGCATTGCGACACAAAATGCCGATTTGAGGCAGCGTCTCGACGTTGAAAAGTCATCCCAGCAACTGAAAAATTTCTTCGAATCTTCGGTTGAGCTCATGAAAGTCATGGCGAGGGCGTGTGGTCATCACGCTCTGAATGAATTTAGTCATCATGATTTAGCTACCTGGGATCACAACATGGCGAGGCTGTCTGGGATTAAGTATTCAGGTATGGACTTAAACTGATCTCTATCCATATTTTCTGCATATAGGTACATGTTTGATAACAATTATTTATTCGCTGAAATGTTTGAAATTTTGACTTGGCGTTAACTAAAAAAACAGTGTATGAACTACGCTGTTTGAGGTGGATATTCGATTTATTGAATAACAAAGAGTGGTTACCACAACCACGACACGAAGGAGCATTATATGAGCAAAGCAAACGGCGGTTCGGTAGGTAAATGTCCAGTTATGCATGGTGGGCAAACATCTACAGATAAGTCGGTGATGGATTGGTGGCCGAATGCCTTGAACTTAGACATCCTGCATCAACACGACTCCAAAACCAACCCATTTGGTCAGGACTTTAATTACAAAGAAGAACTGGAAAAGCTAGATGTCGAAGCACTTAAAAAAGATTTAAAAGATTTAATGACTGATAGCCAAGACTGGTGGCCTGCCGACTGGGGACACTACGGTGGTTTAATGATCCGAATGGCATGGCATGCAGCGGGCAGTTATCGTATTGCAGATGGCCGTGGCGGTGCTGCTACAGGCAACCAACGCTTTGCTCCTCTCAACTCTTGGCCAGACAACGCCAACCTCGATAAGGCTCGACGCCTTTTATGGCCAATCAAGAAAAAATATGGCAACAAACTAAGTTGGGCAGACCTGATTGTCCTTGCCGGTAACATGGCGTACGAATCCATGGGTTTTAAGACCTTTGGCTTTGCGTTTGGACGAGAGGACATTTGGCACCCAGAAAAAGACACTTACTGGGGCTCTGAGCAAGAATGGTTAGCCACAAGTGACGCTGATAACAGCCGCTACTCTGGTGAGCGAGATTTAGAAAACCCGCTTGCTGCGGTAATGATGGGTCTTATCTATGTGAACCCTGAAGGGGTAGACGGTAACCCAGATCCTCTCAAAACAGCACATGACATGCGAGTGACCTTTGCGCGAATGGCAATGAACGATGAAGAAACCGTCGCGCTCACAGCTGGTGGTCACACGGTGGGTAAGTGTCATGGTAATGGTGATGCCGCAAACCTTGGCCCAGAGCCCGAAGCAGCAGACGTTCATGAGCAAGGTCTTGGCTGGATTAATCACAAAACACGTGGTATTGGTCGTGACACGGTAACGAGTGGCATTGAAGGTGCTTGGACAACACACCCTACACAATGGGACTACGGATACTTCCACCTACTATTTAAGTATGACTGGGAACTGAAAAAGAGCCCAGCAGGTGCATGGCAATGGGAGCCAATCGACATTGAAGAAGAAGACAAGCCTGCCGATGTTGAAGACGGTTCTAAGCGCTACAATCCAATCATGACCGACGCCGATATGGCGCTCAAAATGGACCCTGAATATCGTAAGATTGCAGAAAAGTTCCAAAATGACCCTGCGTACTTTGATGACGTTTTTGCTCGTGCCTGGTTTAAGTTGACACACCGCGATCTAGGACCAAAATCATGTTATTTCGGCCCTGATGTGCCAAGCGAAGCTCTTATTTGGCAAGACCCAACGCCCGCAGGTAAGACAGACTACGATGTTGATTTAGTAAAAACAAAAATCGAAGCAAGTGGCCTATCCATTAGTGAGTTAGTAAGTACGGCGTGGGATAGTGCGCGTACTTACCGTGGCTCTGACCGCCGAGGCGGTGCAAATGGCGCGAGAATTCGCTTGGCTCCGCAAAAAGATTGGCAAGGGAACGAACCTGAACGTCTAAGCCGTGTTCTTGCTGTGCTAGAAAAAATAGCAGCAGAAGAGGGCTGTAGTGTTGCAGACGCTATCGTGCTTGCTGGGAACGTAGGTATTGAACTGGCTGCGCGTGCCGCAGGTCATAATGTTTCCGTACCATTCGCGCCAGGCCGAGGTGATGCCACCCAAGAGATGACGGATGTGGAATCGTTCGAAGTACTTGAGCCTGTTGCTGACGGTTTCCGAAATTGGTTGAAGAAAGACTACGCGGTTAAGCCAGAAGAGCTTTTATTAGATCGTGCTCAGCTTATGGGGCTAACGGCGCCAGAAATGACGGTACTTATCGGTGGTATGCGTGTTCTAGGCAGTAACTACGGCGGTGGAAAAGAGGGCGTATTTACTGACCGAGTAGGCACTTTGTCGAATGATTTCTTCGTGAACCTTACTGACATGGCATATACGTGGAAACCAGTGAGTGCTAATCAATATGAAATCCGTGATCGTAAAACCGACGCTGTGAAGTGGACGGCAACCCGTGTGGATCTTGTCTTTGGTTCAAACTCGATCCTGCGTTCGTATGCGGAAGTGTATGCGCAAGATGATAATCAGGAAAAATTCATCCATGACTTCATCGCCGCATGGACGAAAGTCATGAACGCGGATCGTTTTGACTTGCAATAAGTGAAACGATGCCCGTCGGTAGATGGGTTGATGAATAAGTAAGAGAGGCGGGCGAAAAGCTCGCCTTTTTCTTTACCTATCTTTTTACTTTGATTGAAAGTTGAGCTCATTTGAACCATAATAACTGGACCATATGAACCATAGGAGCTTGATATGGCAACTGCAGCATTAAAAAGCTTCAAACCGAAACAACCTCATAAAGCCAATTTCTGGTTTATGTTGGGTATTGAAGACGCTGAAACAGGTCGCACTGATGCGGTTCACAAAGGCTTTGAGCCAAAGGTGTATCGCAATATTGTTGAGCGTGTGAAGCTTTCTCAGAGTGAGTTTCAAAACGTCACATTGATACCTGTTAGCACGATCAAGCGTCGTCTAAAAAACGATGAGCGCTTCAATACGCAAGAAAGTGATGCAATCTATCGATTAGCGATGTTATTGAAACTCGCGACAGAACTGTTTGACGACGAAGAGCGCGCGTTAAAATGGATGAGAGAGAATGTGTATGGCTTAGGTGGAAAACGTCCACTTGATATGGTCTCGACCACGGTGGATTTTGAAATCGTAAAAGATTTGATCGGCCGTTTAGAGCACGGGGTATTCTCGTAATATGAAGCTCTATCGTCTCACACAAAAGAAATTTGCTGACACGCCATTCAGCCCCGTTGGCGCAAAGTTGTTTGGAGGGCGATGGAACTCAAAAGGAACCGAAGCCCTCTACTTCTCTGAATCGGAATCCCTTTGCTCGTTGGAAGTATTTGTTCACGTAAACAACGATCCTGCTATCACCAAACTTTACGATTTATATCGTATTGAAATGCCAGAATACCTCATCGCCACCTTAGATGAAGAAGATCTCCCTGTGACGTGGCGAGCAATACCGGCGAGCGAGTCTACGCAGTACATTGGTGATCAGTTTCTCAATGATCCTCATCCAGAGTTTGCCGCGCTGCAAGTGCCTTCAACGATTTCACCTCGTGATAAAAACTACGTGGTGAATCCAAATCATCCCAAAATGAAAGAGATCATCAAGAAAGCCGAAAAGCTCGATTTCGCGTTTGATCCGCGCATTTTCAAATAGACGCCTAGCTTTGTCTTGCTTTAAAGCATTCAGCGCTTACTTGAGATAAGCGCTGAAGCATAAAAGTTTATTTCCTTGGTTGTTGTCGGTCGTAAGTGAACTGTTGCGCTTCATTTGTACTGTTGTGGTAATGCCCAAGCACCAACTCAGCACCTTTGTAAGATAAATGGCTGTCATCCGTATACATCGCATTGTTTGTACCAACTTTCATTCGACATACGCCATTCCTGCAAATGGCATCGGTCAAGTCGACAAACTCAACGTGCTCAAATTGCTCAAAGTAGTTCACTAACTTCGCCACGTTTCGAGGGTGATGTTGTTTGGGAGAAAAGTCGCAGGCAGACTCTTCTGTCTCGCCAAACAAACGCGCTTTCCAAAGGCATTCTCCTACCGCAAACGGTGCAGAAGGGGTTGGACCGAAAACGACCACTTCCTTTCCTTTCAGTTCATTCAATAATTTGGTTAATGATGCTTCATAATCGGCTTGTGAAAGCTCTTTATTGAAATTAGAAGAGATAACAACGCGACGAATGGAAGGGGTACTTAGAATGGTATCGACAGCCTCATTGAAGAACTGTCGGCAAGAAATTGAGCCAGCAGCTTCTAGGATGTCGACATAACCGACCGCACAGGAATCTTGAGTAAGTTGCACCACGCCAGTTGGTGTTACTTCAGATAGACGCTTCACGTAAACCATGCTGTGACTATTGCCTAACACAGCGATGGCGGGCTGCGGCGCAGACGAGCACACATCGTTAACGTTGGTGTTGCCGTTGCAATCTAAACCATAACCGTTGTTAACGCGCATGGCCTCGAAAAATGCGCTTCTTTCTGGAAAACCACCGTTTTGATGACCGATAACGCCGAGCGTTAGCAAGGGCAACGTCAACAACACAATAACCGCGGACACAGTGCGCATGCTCATGGCTTTTCGGCTACGGAACGGCTTTTCAATAAAGCGCCAAGTGAAGTAAGAAAGTACAAAAAGAGCGATAACGTAAAGCGGGATATTGACGTCTTGTGTTGTGTCCAACACGTAGCGGTAAAAGACAAATAATGGAATGTGCCACAAGTATAAGCTGTAGCTGATTAAGCCGACGAACACGACCCACTTTAGGCTCAGTAATCTACCGCAGACATTGCCTTTAGAGGCAAACAAAATCACCAACGCGCTACCGATGACCGGCACCAGCAGCGTAATGCCCGCGCCATCTTGCGATTTTTCAAACAAAAGCGCGGAAGCCAATATCAAAACGATGCCAATGGTTGCTAGAGTATCGTTAGATTGAACTTGGACTTTTCTCATCACTAATGCGAGTAATGAACCGGTTGCCAGCTCCCAAGCGCGAGAGAAGATCATGTAAAAAGCGAAATCAGGATCGTTGCTCGCGTAGACAATAGTCATCAAACTCAGCACAAATACCGTGATAAAAAAAGTCAGGTAAAACACGTTTTTACCACGAGCGAGTAGCATGAGTAGCAAAGGAATGACAATGTAGTACTGTTCTTCAACGCCCAAGCTCCATGTGTGGAACAGCGGGTTGGCTTGATCTTCTAAACCGAAGTAATTGTGGCCTTTTAAATACAGAAGAATGTTGGATGCGGAAAGAATGGAAGACACTGCAAACTGACCAACGTCTTTGTGTGCTTGCGGCAAAAATAGCCACCAAGACATCAAATAGCTGACGGCGATCACCACCAGTAAGAGGGGGAGTATGCGACGAATGCGTCGCTCATAAAAATCACCAAGGCTGAACTTCTGGTTTTCTAAGTCGTTAATCACGATGGTAGTGATCAAATAGCCGCTGATCACAAAGAACACGTCGACGCCAATAAAGCCACCAGCGAATTGCTCAACTCCTGCATGAAACAAAATCACCAACGTGACAGCAATCGCCCTTAATCCGTCTACTTCTGCTCTGTAAGTCATATAGTGTTGCTCCAACATTCCGTTTAATGAAGTAGAGCAAAATATGAACCAGAAATAATATTTATTTAAATCAGTGTCTTAAAGTGATTGTCAAAATGAAAATGCTAGGTGGGTTAACGAATTCCCAAATTGAATTTCAATATGGAAACCCCATAAAGAATGATCTTAAGAAGCGCTAAATCAAAGAACGTAAAGCGCGAGGAACTTAGACTTCATTGAAAATGATTACGCTAAAGAAACGATGACAGAGAATACGATTCAGGAAAAAATTGCCAGCTTTACTTGTATCGAAGAGGCTTTGGATTACTTCGACATCGAGTTTGATAGCCGATTTATCGAAAACAATCGAACCGAGTTGGTTAAGAGGTTTCACGGCTACTTAATCCTCACTAAACCGGATGATTGGTTTTCAGGTCGTCGTGCTTTAAAGAATGCTTACTGTAAAGTACAACGCAGTTTGCTCAGTAAAAAGACGCGCTCTGCGTGTCGAGGTTGTACATCTTGTCAAAGACGTTAATTCTGGTGGCTTGCCTAAAAAGAACCCTGCATCTTGGCGTTACAGGGGGAAGAGCAAGGTTCTTTTGGTTTCGCTATTGGTTTATCGCGAGTTGCGAATCAGCTTTACGTAGATGAATTAACCCGCGTGGTACGCAGGGTAGTCCACTAAGCCTTTTTCACCGCCGCCGAACAATGTGGTAGGGTCATGTTCTGCCAGTGGATAGCCATGCTTGATGCGGCTTGGTAAGTCTGGGTTTGCAACAAACGGACGGCCAAAGCCAATCATGTCGGCTAAACCACTTTCAATCGCGTGTTGCGCCTTTTCATCGTTGTAACGACCGGCATAGATCAGTGTGCCTTTATACGCCTCACGAACTGCGGTTTTAAAGTCGTGCGGAGTGTCTGGCGCGTCGTCCCAATCCACTTCTGCAATGTGAATGTAAACCACATTGAGTTTATCAAGCAGCGCTGCAGCGGCGGTGTAGGTTTCGACTGGCGTACTATCAACGGTGCCATTTAACGAAGTGAATGGTGCAAGGCGAACACCAACACGCTCAGCGCCAATAGCTTGCGTCATCGCCTCTACCACTTCACCAAGAAAACGCAGACGGTTTTCAATTGAGCCGCCGTATTCATCGGTGCGGTTATTCGCTTCAGAATCGATAAACTGGTTGACCAAGTAGCCATTCGCTGCATGAAGTTCGATACCATCGAATCCGGCTTCTATCGCGTTTAGTGCGGCTTGGCGGTACTCTTCAATAACGTTCTTGATGTCTCGTTTGGTCATTTCACGAGGCACAACCACGTCGACAAAACCCGGTTCGTCTGTGCCGTTATCGACAAATACTTTCACGTTTTCTGCTTTTAGCGCAGAAGAAGAAATAGGTTGCTCACCGCCAATGTTATCAGGGTGAGTCACACGTCCAACGTGCCATAATTGCGCGAAGATAGTGCCGCCTTTCTCGTGCACTGCATCAGTTACTTTTTTCCAGCCAGCAATTTGCTCTGGGCTGTAAATGCCTGGTGTCCATGCATAGCCTTGACCCATTGGCGAAATTTGTGTGCCTTCAGCAACGATTAGGCCCGCTTCAGCACGTTGAGCATAGTAGGTCGCCATCATGTCGTTAGCGATATTACCTGGTTGAGAAGCACGAGAGCGCGTCATCGGAGGCATAACGATACGGTTTTTTAATGAGAGAGAGCCAAGTTGAATGGGTTGAAATAATGCGTCTGTCATAGGAAACCTCGTTATTTGTGAGTTTGGATGAGTTCGATTTGGTAACCATCGGGATCTTTAATGAACGCGATGTGAGTTTCTCCGCCTTTCATTGGACCTGGCTCGCGAGTAACGTTGCCACCAAGCGCTTTAATTTTTTCGCAAGCGGCGTAAATATCTTCAGACCCCAGTGCCATGTGTCCGAATGCGTTACCCAAGTCGTAACTGTCGGTATCCCAGTTATAAGTTAGCTCGATGGTCGCGCCATCTGGTTGATCAGTGTTACCAACAAACACCAGTGAGTAACGGTATTCTTGGTTTTCAAAACGATCCAAAACACTCATTCCCAGAACTTTTGTATAAAATTCGATAGATTTGTCTAGGTCAGCTACACGGATCATCGTGTGGAGAAACTTCATAAGTCGCCTTTTCATAACGTTGCGTAATCACTATGCAAACCATATCGCCACTCTAAATAAACTGGAAATTATCGTTAATTATTAAAATGATTATTTAGTGTTATGAAAAGCGAGGTTGCTGGCCCTGCAACATGCAAACAAAGATTACTCGCCGTTTCTTTTTAATTGTTGGCATATGCTAATTACTCTTTTGAGAAACCGAGTAACTATCATGTCTACAAACAGCTATTGTCATTACACTCACGAATCTCATCATCAATGTGCGGTTTGTTCTTCAATTAATGTGAATCCGAACTCTTTGGCCGTGAACTACCAATACCTAGCCGATGGTTCTGTTGTCGGAGAGTTTCACGTTTTACCGCGTCATCAAGGTTACACAGACCTGTTGCATGGTGGTATTGCCAGTTCGCTTCTCGATGGTGCAATGACGCATTGTTTGTTATCTAGAGACATTCAAGCTCTTACGGCGCAGTTGGATGTGCGCTACCATGCACCTATTCAGTTAGATGATCGAGTCACGATTACTGCACACTGTGAAGGTGAACGACGCGGTATATATCAACTGGTGGCTCAATTGCGGGTCAATAGCGAAGTTAGAGTGACGGCTAAAGGGAAGTTTATTCGTCCTAAAAAGGCATAAATAAAAACGTGTTCTACGGAGAGGCAATGAAGAAATTTGATGAGCTGTATGCAATTGCGACGAGAAAATCTCAATATGACCAAACCAACACTTGGTTTAAAGGCGTAGAGACTTATCTGGAGGCCATTGGCAAAGAAGTTGATGAAGTCCGCGAAGAGATTCGTGAGGATCGCCTTTGTCATTTGGAAGACGAGTTAGGCGATGTGTTGTGGAACTATCTTAACGTATTAAAAGCGCTGGAAAGAGAAAAGGGCATAGATCCTGAGAAAGTACTCGAAAGAGCCTGCAACAAATACGATCAGCGTGTATCTGCGATTGAGTCGGGACGCAGTTGGGATGAGATAAAACAGCAGCAGAAACAAGCCTTGAACGCAGAGCATGAAGCCGCGCAGTTAGAAGATGTAAAGAGCCAATAACTGCGCTTGGTATTGAAAGGGTTGGTTAATAGGGAATACCTAGTCAGCCCTTGGAACTGTTGACCAACAGTAGGTCACAAGGTGGTTGATCAAGTAACGTGTCTACAGTGCTGCCAGACCAAAATTGAGATGACATGCTTCGTTTACATGCCCCCATAATCAAAATCGCTGCTTGTGATTGCTTAACTGCTTTTGGTAACGCCGTTTCAGGGTTTCCTTCCGGTAATAGTAATGGAACTCGCGTTAACTTTTGCGCACTAATAAAATCTGTAATGCCTGCTTTTTGATTGCTTAATATCTCTGCACGATAGCGAGAGAGGTATGGTGCGACGTATCGGCAGTAAACGAGCGTCATTTTCCCGCTTAAGGTTTGTTCTAATTTTGAGCCTCGCGAGACGATGGCTTTATCTACTATCGACTTTTCATCCCCTCGATGAAGTGGGTCGATTGCACAAAGCATGTTGGCGTGAGAAGGCCATGACCGCTCACTCAGTAGCAACAAGTCGCAATCTTGTTGTGCTAGTTCTGTGAGCATCGTTTGAATCTCGTGTTTGTTAAAGTGTCCCACGAGCAGTAAGTCAGTGTGGTCAACAAGTCGTTTCGCAACTTGCTCAACCCAATGGCTCCCTTTGAAATGCTCGTAAGAGAGCGTTGGCGTTTCAAGCTCTTCTTCTTCACAAAGTTCGACAATTAATGCGTTGAACTTTAAGGTCCAAGCTTCAAACTCAGCTTGTCTTTTTTCTATATGGTCAGAGTTGAAACTGAGAAAATGAGCGAATGCGTGATCTTCACTTCGGCGATGGTCTTCCACTAAAACCACAATAGGCTGAGCCAACGCTGTCGAAAATTGAATCACTTTACGAAGCACCTTACGACTTGGTAAGGCGGCCTGCTGAGTCAGAAAAAATACAGGTGCCATTGATTACTCCATTATCAAACAAGGCGAATGAGCCTGACACACATTCAAGTCTATACCATGAACTGATGCAGAGGCGTTTTGTTTCTGCGAGCGAAATATAAATTCCGCAATTAAGTCAACTATCGCCTAGAATTTTAACATCAAGAATTCATGCCTTCGGATAGCACATATCGTCAATGCGGCGAATGTGGTAGTGAAAGCTATAGGTAAAAGTAATGATAGATTCCAACCAATTGCAAATTAACCGCAAAGTGCCACATTTGCTTGCTGAGATCATTAAAGCGATAGAATCGACCGAAGACTTGAGCTTTTTGAAAGACTATCAAGAAGCACAGATTGCGAACATTTTGGAATCGGTCAACATTGCTTACCGTAAGCGTGTCATAGAAGCAGTGCCGCCTGAGAAGTATTGGACGGTATTAAATTTGCTCCGATACGGCACCGCCAAGCACATTCATCAATCACTCAATAAAGACTTACAACATGAACGCTTGGCGTACATAACGGATTCAGAACTGATCATCTTTGCGGACTTTCTACCGACCGAATTTGTAGATGAATACCTTATTGATCAAAGTGAAGAGTCTGTCGCGCATATCCAACAAGCATTGTCGTATGAAGACAACAAAGTTGGACGTTATGCCGAGCCTCACTTTCTGGTCGCAAACCCTAAAAACAGCGTAGGAGGCATCAAAACCGAGCTGCTAAAACGTGGGCAAAGTCCAGTGCGGTTGATTATTGTGCGTGATGCGAGTGGTGTGATTGGTACGATAGAGCCGCAAACCCTGTTGCTGCACGAAAATCATATCAAACTTACCGACTTGACCGTAGTTACGCCAATTCTAGAAGATATTCAAACGATTCAAAGCGTCAGCAAACAAGTCTCGATTGATGGTGGAGCACATTGGTTTCCTATCATGGCTGGTGGCAAAATTATGGGCGTCTTGTCGATGGCGACCATCGCGATTACCTTGCGTGAACTCAGCCTACAAGCTGTAGTGGCAGAAAACGTACGAAGCGAAGAAGATTTGTTCACACCATTAAGCGTGGCGACAAGGCTAAGAGCACTTTGGCTGGTGATTAACTTGCTGACCGCTTTCGTAGCCTCCGCCATCATTGGGCTTTTTGATAATGTGGTCGAGCAAGTCGTTGCGCTTGCTATTTTAATGCCTGTCGTGGCGAGCATGGGCGGCATCGCGGGTAGCCAAACCTTAGCGGTGGCCATTCGAGGTATCGCACTAAACCACTTGCACCAAAGTAACTTGAAGCTATTGGTGAATAAGGAATTAAAAATCGCCACCATTAATGGTTTAATTATGGGGTTGGTGATCGCGGGTGTCGTTTACATGGTGTTTGACTCTTGGCCATTGGCACTTATTATTTGCTGTGCCATTTTCCTCAATAGTTTGGCGGCCGCGGCATCGGGTACGTTGATACCATTCACGTTGAAGAAGTTTAACATTGACCCCGCCGTGGCTGGCTCGGTAGTATTGACGACCGTTACCGATGTCGTCGGTTTCTTTGCGTTCTTAGGCTTAGGTGCCATTTTCTTGATATAGAAAGCCAATTGACGCGTTAACCAGCAGAACCAATCGCACCATTTCCCAACCCAGTATTTTGGGCGAGCTTGCTTCGCTCAGCATTCCTCCGTTTTCCATAACCGATGAACACGTCGTTTCGGTTCTTACTTTGTATATCTCTTCACTGCCCAGTTCTATTCCCCCAAATTTCCCACTACCGATCTCGCTTAACGCTGGAGTGCCAAATGCCAATTTCAAACGCCAGATGATGCCCATTTTCTTGGCTGTATACGCATTACTTCACTCAAACAAAAAATAAGGAAACAATTTTGAATAAACTCATCGTATTCACTGGTGGTCCCGGTGCAGGAAAAACCTCGGTTATCGAACAACTAAAAACACAAGGCTTTATCTGCGCGCCAGAAACCGGCCGTCAAATAATACAAACGCAGGTTGCCAATCACGGTTCAGCATTACCTTGGAATGACAAACAAGCTTTTCGAGACGAAATGATGAAGGCAGAAGTGAGCAATTACCGAGCTTTCAATGTCCACCAAGGGAATGTGTTTTTTGATCGCAGTATTGTGGACGTATATGGCTACAGTAAGTTGGAACAACTTCCAATCTCGCATGAGCTCATCACGCATTGCCAGATGCTTCGTTATCATTCTCAAGTATTCATTTTTCCACCGTGGACGTCGATATTCAGCAACGACGAAGAGCGAAAGCAAGATTTTTCTGAAGCGGTCGCCACGTATCAACAGATGGTCGATGCATACCACAAGTTTGGTTATCAATTGATCGAAGTGCCCAAAATGTCAGTCGAAGACAGAGTAGCGTTTATTCTCGGCTCAGTTATCGAACAAGGCTGAAAGATGATTGATGCAAACAAATGCGTAAGACGATTGTGAGCACGACAACAATATGCGTAAAGGGAGTTATTTATACTGGATAAAATTCAATAAGTTAATTGAGTGTTATGTCTTTTAAATATCTTACCTTATTGCTCGCAACGACGAGCATGAGCAGCTTTGCTGATGTAGGCCTGCCTTCGGGGGATGATTGGTTAAACCATGTGACGAATGGCCTAGCCCCATATTGGATGATGGAAAGCGCGCATGGACAACCTGCGGGGAATTTTCCGACTTTTCGTTGTGATAACGGTGTCATTCTCGACCCACAAAAGCCGTGTGGAGAATTAAACAAAGGGTGGATTAGCCCGCACTTCGATCGCGAATACACCCGCATGAAATCGCGCCAAACTTACGCTTATGGCGTGCTTTTTCATCTTACGGGTGACAAGCAAGCATTAGAGCTGGCAAAGAAAGGGGCTTATTACCTGATTGATCATCTACAAGATGAGAAAAACGGCGGCTTTGTGAGCTTTACGCGTAGTGGGAAACCGGGGATGGAGTGGCAACAACGAACTTCTCAAGACCAAGCTTACGCCTTGGTGGGGTTGGCGATGTACTACTACTTGACTCAAGATCCAAAGGTCGAACAAGCGCTCATCGACCAGCAAGCGTTTATATTTAAACAATACCGACGAAGCGATGATCGCGGTCTGTCTTGGGTTTTGAAAGACGGTGATGGGGAAAGTGCGAAGCAGCAAGAGCTAGTCGCTCAACTTGACCAGATCAATGGCTATCTGTTGTTAACGGCGCCACTTTTACCACCGCCAGCGCAAGCCAAGTGGAAGCAAGATCTGCAATGGCTGACGCAAGTGATGATAGATAACTACCATTCCGTCAAAGAGCAGCGCTTTTATGGCGCGATACACCACAAAGCGGTAATGATGCCAGATGCGAAACACAATGATTTTGGACACACCATCAAGGCGTATTGGATGACGTATCTGACAGGTCAGTTGTTGGAAAATTCAAAGTGGACAGAGTTTGGTTTCAAAGGAATGAAACACACGCTTAAGCAAGCGCAATACCAGCAAAACTTTGAGCAAGTCAAAGCGCTTTTCTCACCAGAATGGCAGAGTAAATGGACGCAAGAGAGCATTCCTGCTTGGCAATCAAGACCATACAAGCACTATAGCTCGTCTTGGGAATGGGCAGAGCTCGATCAAGCGGCAATGACAGTTTCTCTTGTCGATGGTTCGATGAAAGAAACGCTTCAATACACGTTACCCACTTTTATGGACGTATGGGTGGATCATCAATATGGAGGAGTCGGTCTGAGTCCTAAATCAACCAAAGCGTTCCATTGGGGAAATGGTTACCACCAGTTTGAACATGCGGTGGTCGGGTATTTGTACGCGCAACAAATGGCAAAACAGCCCGCCAAGCTTTACTACGCGCGACCAGCAGAGAATAAAATGCCACTTAATCCGTATTACTTTAGCGCAGACGTAAAATCGTTGTCGTCACAAAGTGATGGAGTCACCACCGCGACATTCACCAATATTCGACCTTAGGTTGGTCGATGGTGATGTGTTAGTTAAAGTCCGCGTAAAAGCCAAAGCAAAATTGTAGCAGTAATATCAATAAAGGCTAACCAACTGGTTAGCCTTTATTTTTAATAATCTTACATGTAATGGTGACAACACATATAGTTAACGAATGTTTATTTGTAATGACCGCTGAGTGCTTCTAACAAATATCTAACTATAAATTAACTTTTATTGATTAGGGTATATCTCACAACTAGGACAACTTAGAGCTTGGAACTTTATGCAATCCTGTTCATAATAATGGTTTTGAGAGAATCATTATGTACATTTCTATACTAACGCACGAGAGAGATACGCCGTTATCAATCAACTACATTAATTACATGTATCCAGCTGACAAACTATTTAGCTCTTGTGTCGAACTAAGAAGCAAATTAGATAATGAGAAAATTCCCGTTAATACCATAAAAGATACTTCTCTTGCGGGACCATTACGTAAGCTTCCAAATGATATTACAGGTGAGAAAAGGTTACAAAAGCTTAAGGAACAGATAGATCGCAACATGGCGGTTAAGTCTGGTATGTTAACAGATCGAATGCACTGGAAAAATAAAGCTGTTATTCCTTCACGTAAATTTTCGTCTCTAGCTCCAATACAGTCGTCAACTCTAGCTTCTACTGCAATGAAAGCAAATAGTGGAAGGGCCATGGCCTTAGGGATGGTATTACAGAAAGGCAGAGCTATGCTTCTCTTTGATATTATCCGACAAAACGTTAGAGTACTAGCTAATCGAGTACACAATGCAAATCTAGAATCATCTGGCTGCATTTTGATTGTTAATGTGAAGTATTTGAAAGTCGAAAGGGAATATGGGAAAGCTCCTCAACTATCTAGAGTTTCATTAGCAAGTATAATTTCTCAAGAAGACAAGTATAACTTTGATTCGAGTGCTTATGTTCGTGGTCAAATTGCCAATATGTGTGAAGCTAGTGCTAAAGCTCCGATCAATACAAAGTTTCAAATTGTAAGCGGTCAGTATGACGATTCATACTCGACAGCAGTCTTGTTTATCAAATGTACATGGGAATAACATGAGAATTGTTAACGTTTTATTCGTAGTGCTCCTTGTTACGGCATGTAACGATACTACGTCAAAGTTTGAGGCAACTAAAACGACAGAAAGCCTCCTAACTAAGAACCGAGAAGCTCCAGAGCAGTTGTACAGCGAAGCAAATAAATTTTATGAACAAGGTGATGTGCAAGGAGCAAAGTCTTTATTGATCAAAGCTATCGAAGTGGATGATGTTCATAGTAAAGAGCTTTTAGGGGTAATCCTTCTGAAAGAGCCAAAAGTCATGGATGTTAAGCGGGGCTTTTCTTTAATCTCAGAGGCTGCTGATGATGGGTTGGCTAGTGCACAATTTTATTTAGGATCATGTTTGTATGATGATGGCTGTGGTTTACCTGAAAATAAGGTGCTTTCAGCCTATTACTTGACGCAAGCGTTAAATAATGGTGAAGGTGGTGCACAAATGCTACTTGGATTTCTAGATGAAGAAATAGGTGACACTGCGATTGATCAAAAAACATATGCGGTAGAGCTGAATCGCTATATAGAACAACTCAATTAATATTGCGGCTTAATGTTTTATAGGGTTTTAATCGAACCTCAAACAGAGAGTGCTGGACTTCTACAAAGCAGTAGAAGCCACAGCGAAGCTGCAACAATAATCGAGTGTGTAATAGAAAATAAAAAGCCGTCAGAACCACTGGTTTTGACGGCTTTTTATTCTATGACAGGTAGAGGATTCAATTTTCAGCGCGATAGGTCCATGAAAACTTAAGTGAGATTCCAATCACGTCGCATGATCTCGCTAGTGTCATTGGAAATAAATGAATTGTTTCTAATACACAGAACGTATTAACATGGTTGCACTTGGCCCATATGAGTAAATTCATTGAACATACAATTTGAGAGAGGGTTTAGTTGTAAAAATAATAGTTAGTTGGAATCTAGGTTAAATGAAAATAAAACTATTTAAAAAGCTACAAGTTGTATTTCTTGTGGTGTCAGCATCTTTAATGGTGGGGTGTTCGTCTATAGATGCGCATGCTGGTGGCGGATACGGAAAGCCGTTTTCAGGCACCGCGTTATCAGTCGCACGACAACCTTGCTATTTAAGAGCTGATATTACTTCTATCGCGTTATACCCACTATCATTGATTGACATTCCTTTGTCGTTAGCAACGGACGTTGTGTTTCTTCCTGTTGATTTAGTCATGGTAGCTACACCAACAACGAGTTATGGCGGTGTTGTTTCTCTAGGTTGTCCAAGCGGAAGCATGATCTAAAACGCTTATTTTATTCAAATAAATGGAAAGAAATGAAAGTGGAATTAAAAAATAACTATTCAGAATCAGAAATAAACCAGCCACCATCGGTACTTCTTGTTACGTCTCTGTTGTGTCTGGCGTCCGTTTGTTGGGCTACATTGCTGTTGGCCATTGAATATATTGCTGGGATAGAAATGAGTGGTACAGGCTTTCTTAGCACGTTAATCCCAGCCATGAGTGTTGGTTATTACTTCGGCTACAAGACTGGAGATGTAATGCCATCAAAAACAAGATGGTATGCTGTTTTACTGTGGACTTTAGCAAGTTTGGTAGTGTTCTCTCTTATCTTAATGTCGTTAGATATTTCTCCGTTTTATTTATTATCTGAGCTCGGTAGGGTAAGTATTTTTATTGCTATCATAATGCTAATAACGATTGGCATCGCCTACTTAATTTTAAAAAGTGGTGAGAAAATGGCGATTAGAGTATTACTCAAAGCCAAGGAAAGTCAGTAGATAAAATACAACAAACGATTCAATTAGGATCATGACAAGACGCCAGCCATAATGTGCTGGCGTTTTAGTTTCCTGTTTATAGGATTTTTTGTCTAAAAGGCAAACCCATTGATTGTGTTGTAGTTTGAGTTAATGGTTTATGCCTTGTGCGCAAGATAGCTTAGCAGGTTTATGTATCGAGAAACGTGTGTATAATTCGCCACGAATTACGATTTATAGATATGAAAGGTAAGTATGGCAGTCCTCGAAATTCTCTCCATTCCAGACCCAAGGCTTAAAGTAAAAGCAGAAAAAGTCACTGATGTATCGACAGTACAAACGCTGATAGACGATATGCTAGAAACACTTTACGCAACGGGCAATGGTATCGGTTTAGCTTCAACCCAAGTAGGCAGAAAAGAGGCGGTTGTTGTCATCGATATCTCTGACGAACGCAATGACCCTTTAATCTTGGTTAACCCAGAAGTGGTGAGCGGAGAAAACAAAGCACTTGGTCAAGAGGGATGTCTCTCTGTTCCTGAGTACTACGCAGATGTAGAGCGTTACACGTCAGTTGTTGTGTCTGCACTAGACCGTGATGGCAACCCGATTACAATCGAGAGTGATGAGTTCTTGGCGATTGTGATGCAGCACGAAATTGACCACCTATCGGGTAACTTGTTCATTGATTACCTCTCACCGTTAAAGCAAAAAATGGCGATGAAAAAAGTGAAGAAGTACGTAAAAGCGAAAGCTAAGTAATATGAGAGGAAGTAACCCTCCATGTCGAGTTACTTCCTTTTAAATCAAGAATAGGAAGGTAGGGAGAGCGGTTCATCTCTGCTTTTGGGGGACATAACGCTTTACGACCTTCATAAGCTTCTGAAATGAAGAACAGTCCATATGTGACTCATGAGGGCAGGTGGCGACATGGTTGAGGCTGTCTCGCACCGCTTTCAAACGTTTTATTTGCTCATCAATCTCAAGTGCCTTTTTCGTTAGTAAGTCACGATCGATATATGGCTTTGAAACTTCTGATTGATTCAACATTTCTGCCATTTCGTTAAGCGATATTCCAGCGATACGCCCCAAACTAATTAAATTGAGTGTATTGAGTACCTCTGGTGAATATTGGCGTCTCAATCCATTCCTTCCTATCGAGCGAATTAACCCCAGCTGTTCGTAGTACCTGAGCGTTGAAGTCGGCAATCCTGATTTTCTAACCACTTCTGCAATATCCATATTATTCCCCATTGACTTCAAGTTGGCTTTAAGTTGTAGCATGCAACTAAGACCTTAACAAATCAAAAACATGAGGAGAGAAAAATGTTGCTTTTAATGGGATTGCAAGCGGTGCTAATAGGGATTGGTGCCACTTTGATAATGGATTTATGGGCATGGTTACAAAGGAGAGTGTTTGGTATTCCTTCATTAAACTATGCGTTGGTTGCGCGCTGGGTTTTGTACATGCCCCAAGGAAAGCTTATGCATGCGCCAATTATGGCGTCAGAGGCGATGCCGGGAGAAAAGTCACTTGGCTGGTTTTTGCATTATGCCATCGGCGTTACTTTCGCTTTGGCTCACGTTACTGTTTTTGGTCATCATTGGTTGGTAGAGCCCAGTCTAATGCCCAGCTTAATTACAGGCGTGGTAACGTTGATCTTCCCATTTTTGGTCATTCAACCTTGTCTAGGATTTGGTTTTGCTGCGAGTAAAACCCCAACACCTTGGAAAGCCCGTTTTCTTAGCACATTGGCGCATTTGGGTTATGGTTTGGGTTTATTCATAGCCGGGTTTGCAATCAAAGTTACGAGCCAGTATTTTGCATAGATAACATGAGCATCATGCAAACGAGTGGTTTTTATCTATGATGCTCAACTCTTGGTTGTTTTTTGCGCTTTGATCATAGTTGACCGATATGTCTAAAGTCTGTTGCATTTATCCAAGACGTAAAGTCGGCGGACATTTAACATTGCCTTAACGTCAGAATGGCAAGCGGTTTACCAAGAAAAACGAAAATTATCTGGTTTGACATAAAGAATATTAAGGGTTTCAGATGGCTTCAAAAGTGGCAGGGATATCAATACTGAGTTTATTGGCAGCGCCAGTTGCGATGGGAGAAACAGCCAGTGCTTATGATTTATGTTTGCTAGACAAAATAAAGCAAAGCAAAGGTGAAGAAACCATAAAGAGCATTCGCGCGCAGTGTGAGCTTGACACAGTAACCAGCACAGTGCCCGCAGATCCAGAAATTGAAGAGCCTGAAGAACTTCAGGAAAGTTTGGTCGACAAGCGTTTGGAATCAGAACGAGAAAACGCGTTCGAACCGTTTAGCCTAGTCGCGCATCGCGTTAACTATATTCTTCCGTTTACATACAGTGATCGTGTAAATAAACGCGCGTATGCCGACACCAAATACGGCGATGAACTGCGTAAGGAAGAGGCGGAGTTCCAAATCAGTTTTAAAGTACCAATGAACTATGATGACTTGTTGTTTGATGGCGATGGTCTGTTTTTTGGAATGACTCTTAAATCATTTTGGCAGGTATACACGGGGGCAGCATCTCGTCCATTCCGTGAAACCAATTATCGTCCAGAGCTTTTTTACTACACCCCAACAGACTGGAAACCACTTGATGGTTCGACTTGGTTAGGTTTTGGTATTGAACATGAGTCTAACGGTCAGAGACAGGAGCTATCGCGCAGTTGGAACCGTGTCTATGCCAACTTAACCTTTGCAAAAGACAATTTTGCGGTTTCTATCCAGCCTTGGTGGCGTATACCTGAAGATGAAAAGACATCGCCTAATGATCCCAAAGGTGATGATAACCCGGATATCGAAGACTATATGGGACACTTTGAGCTATCGAGTGCTTACAAGTGGAATGGTTACGAGTTTACCTTTTTAGGTCGCCAGAACTTTCAAACACATAAGGGTTTTGCAGAACTGGGTGTGTCATTTCCGATTTGGGGCAAAGTTCAGGGGTACGCACAATACTCAGCGGGTTATGGTAAGAGCTTGATCGACTATGATCATAATCAGCAGCGGATTGGTGTTGGTATTGCAATTAACGGTGTTTTGTAGTTTTTCGTAGATGGATAGAAATTAACACTGGCAATTGAAATTTCAATATTTAGAATGCGAGGCTGAAATTGATTTCTAACCTAGAGTGATTTTATGCTTCGTGATTACACCTTCGATTGTCTTGTAACTATGCCTCGCCATGAGCTGGAAGAGTTTAGTGCTCGTATGATCAGTAAAATGGTGCCAGAAGACGTGATGAATGAGCTGTTCACTTTTGATCAAGAAGAAGTGGATAGTGAAGACCGCATGTTGTCTGCACGTCTTGATGCAATGCTACGCATGACAGCAATCGCACTGAGTGAAATTCAACAAGCGTTTGATGACTCAGACAACGCAAAGCAAAATAGCGAGCGAATGACGCGATTGGTGCTTTGGCATTTCTACGCGATCTCATTCCGTTTGGAAGAGGCCATCACGCTAGAAACACACTGTGCTCTAGTGGAAAAACTAATCGAAAATGTACCTTCGGATGTTTTTGCGTGGGTAAAAACATTGACGGAGCTGCTACACACTTACGCTGAAATCAACGCGAAAGAGAATCCTCAAGACTAAACACCTGCCGTTTATCGTTCAGTAAATTAGAAACAAGGCGAGCCATTTGGTTCGCCTTGTTTTTTCGCGTCAGATAAACCTTCGGGTTTGAAATACCAAACAAGCCTAGACTCAGATTTGTTCGTTCACTAGCGAACGGCGTGATTCCTTCTTACACTAAATCAAGGTGTTTGTTGCTAAACAAGCAAATGCATGACTAAGTCGTGTATTATTTTCCACTTAAATGCGGATAATTTATGTCGAAGAACCTTCTGGTTTTTAAATTGGAACCGACTATTGAGCGTGTACGCTTTCCAGCTGAGCTTCATCTATCTAAAGGAAGTGAACGATGGATCCGTTAACGCAAGGTTTATTGGGTGCAGCTTTGCCACTGGCCGTGAGCAACAAGCGAAACCTTGCAGTTGTTGGCGTGTTGGGCGTGGTCTCTGGGATGGCTCCGGATTTAGATGTGCTCATCCGTTCTTCAACTGATCCTTTGCTGTATTTGGAATACCATCGCCAATTTACTCACTCGCTCTTGTTTATCCCGTTTGGTAGTTTCATTTGTGCTTTGGTGTTGTATCCATTGTTCGCAAAAAAGCGAGGACTAAGCTTCCGGCAGAGTTGGTTTTACTGCGCGCTTGGTTATAGTACCCATGCGTTGTTAGACGCATGCACCAGTTATGGAACACAGCTTCTATGGCCGATAAGCAACACGCGTTATGCTTGGAACACTATTTCGGTAATCGACCCCGCGTTCACACTCCCTATTTTAATATTGCTTTTGTTTGCTGCACTGAAGCGAAGCCCAAACTATGCCCGCATTGCATTTTTATGGTGTCTGGCTTACCTAAGCCTTGGAATGATCCAACGAGATAGAGCAGAAGCAGCTGGTTGGGAAATCGTCAAAGAGCGACAACACAACGCTATACAATTAAAAGCCAAACCAAGCTTTAGCAATCTTTTGGTTTGGAAACTAATTTATGAAACGGAAGAGAGCTACTATGTAGATGCCGTAAGGGTGGGGCGTTCAATAAAAATTTACCCTGGCGAATCAACTCCAAAGTTAAATATAAAAGAGCAATTTCCGTGGCTAAACCCGCAATCGCAACAAGCAAGAGACATCGAACGTTTCCGTTGGTTTTCAAACGGTTTTGTAGCGACGGATCCGAATAATGAAATGCGAATTGTTGATATGCGTTATTCCATCGTACCAAACCAAATTAATGCGTTATGGGGCATCAATCTATCCCCAAAAGCCAGCGCAGACGCGCACGTTGAATACACTGCTCATCGAGGAAGTACTGCAGAAGATCGCCAAGTTTTTTTCAACATGCTTACGGATTTTGAGTGATGGTTTTACTTTGGATGTCGATGCGGTGTCGTAATAACCATTACGCAGACTGAAAGTCCTTTACTAGGGTTGGCTTGCTAGCGAAGAAAATCTTGCCAAACAGGGACTTGTACTTCCAGCCAAGAGACAAAAGCCGTTTAGCTAAGTTCTTGTTTTCAATGATTGCAACCTCAACACCTTGGTAGTGGTAAGGATTGCTTTTGATGTAGTCGATAAATGCAGTAAGCACGCCTTGCCCGCGAACGGAGGGTGCAAAGTTGACTGCTACAATAGAAAAGCGTTGGCTACCTGCTGGGCAACGGACTAAACAGTGCCCAAGAGGATGAGTAATAGTCTCAGAAAATTCAGGAAAAGGGCGAGACTCAAGCTCTTGAGAAAGCGCATCGTATCGCTGACATAGATAAGAAAATAGTTGTTTCGCTTCGCTGTTCATATCGGTGCCGCTTTTGTGTTGCTTGGTTTGAAGGCATTGATGTCTCAAACATTGTAACCATAGATAGCAACACAAAACGCGGTAAACTTTTTCAGTAATGATTTCCTATTTTTGAAACCTTAATTGTTACAAATGAAGTTGATTGGGTTTTATATGGTAGTTGTGAACGAGTGTTTCTAGTTGAAGGGAGAATACGCTGGTTACTGGATTCTTACTGGAATTCCTTTGTTAAAAGGCGAGCTGCTTGGTTTAATGCCGCTCGTTTAACTGCGAGTGGCATCTTTTGTATTTCGTCACCTTGTACAGCGACGATGGGACATGATGTGGGATCTTCTATCCTAGCTCTTCATGGTCTAAATTATCTCATTAACCACTCAGAGCTAGATTCTTAGTCTCGCCAAGGCTCGCTGGACTGACACAAAAACATCGTTAAACTCCTGTTATTAAATTATTTGGTCCGCCTTTGCTTACTTTTGAACGCTTAACTAGGCGTTACTCCAAGTGCTTAAATTGCAATGCCACAAGTCGCTGATACAACTCACAGCTTTGCATTAATGATTGGTGGTTACCAACATCGACTAACTCGCCATTGTCGAGCACCGCAATTTTATCCGCATGTTGGATAGTCGAAAGACGATGAGCAATAATCAGCGTTGTGCGTCCTTTCATTAGAGCTTCAAGTGCTTGCTGAACGTGATGTTCACTTTCACTATCAAGGGCGCTGGTAGCTTCGTCTAGCAGTAAGATTTTTGGATCTTTTAGAATCGCGCGAGCAATCGCAATGCGCTGCTTTTGTCCGCCTGATAGCCTAACGCCGCGCTCCCCTAAAAAGCTGTGATAGCCTTCGGGAAGCTTCTCAATAAACTCATGGGCATGGGCTTTTTTCGCGGCTTCGATAACTTGTTCATCCGTCGCTTCAGGATTACCGTAGCGAATATTATGGAAAACATCATGGCTAAACAGCGCTGGTTGTTGTGGTACGAGCGCCATTTGACGTCGAAGCTCGTTTGGATCGAACTGTCGAATATCTTCACCACCAAACAACACTTGCCCTTTTTGCGGATCATAAAAGCGTTGCAGCAGTTCGAATAGTGTTGTTTTACCGGCACCAGAAGGGCCGACCAACGCCAACACTTTTCCTTGTTCAGCAGTTAGATTTAACTCTTTGATAGCTGGTTGATTTGGGCGAGAAGGGTAGTTGAAACTCACCGAATTAAAGTTAACCTCAGCAGGCATGTCGGCACGGACAGGCAAATGGTTGCTTGGCGCTTTAATATCACTGGCTACTTGAAGGATCTCAATCAGCCGTTCGGTAGCACCTGCGGCTCTTTGCAATTCACCCATGACTTCGGAAATGGTTGCAGTCGATGAGGCAACCATAATGGCATAAAACACAAATGCGGCTAGGTCACCCGCAGACATTTTTCCGTGAATCACATCGCTGCCGCCTATCCAAAGCATGCCTGAAATCGCGCTGAACACAATCACAATAACGCCTGATATCAGGATCGCTCGCTGCTTTACTCTCTGTCTGCCTACTTCATAAGCTTTTTCCACCTCGACAGCGAAAGCCGCTCGTTCATGCGACTCTGAGCTAAAACTTTGCACGGTTTTAATATGTTCTATCGCTTCTCCAGCGTAGCTTCCGACATCGGCCATTGAGTCCTGACTTTGGCGAGAGAGAGCACGCACGCGTCGTCCATAAAACAAAATTGGCACCAAAACCAAAGGCACAGAAGCAAGCACAATCAGCGTGAGCTTAACGTTGGTAGCGAATAACATAATGATGGCACCAAAACACATCAAAGCGCTACGCATCGCCATCGAGAACGATGAACCAATAATGCTTTGCAGCAATGTGGTATCGGTAGTCAGGCGCGACATTATGTCGCCACTACTGTTAGTCTCAAAATAGCTCGGATGCAGCGTAATCACATGATTAAACACCGCAAGGCGAATATCCGCACTAACGCGCTCACCTACGGCAGAGACAAGGTAAAAGCGAAAGAAAGTCCCAATGGCAATACACAATGTGACACCGACAATAAACTGAATCGCATTGGTGAGCTCTTGCAATGATTGCTGAGCAAAGCCTTGGTCGATAAGAATGCGCACTCCATAGCCAACGGATAACGTCAAACTTGCTGTCGCGACAAGGGCAACCAAGGCTGCCGCAACCCGCCATTTATAAGGTGCAATAAAGGTGCTGAGTTTAAGAAGAATGCTGAGATTTTTGTTATTTTTTCTGCTCATGAGTGACTCACAAAGCGTTTTAGGTACCTGGCATAGTAAGCCAGTTTGGTTGGTGAGACCAGCGAACTACCGCTTTCGGATCAGGAAGTTGAGGAGTTTGATAGAGTAAACATTACTCTATCTGTTTACTTTTAAGTAATCACTTAAGTCACATTGACTACTTACGGAATCCCCATGGGATTGAAATTCAAACTTTCTGATGGGGGTGGTGGCTTCGCAGTTTAAATTAGACATATTTACTCTTTCCTTCATACCGATGACATGATGCCTGAAAATTCCTTTCCAAATAACAACCTTTTGATTGGCAACGGTTGTGGTCACTTCTACACTGCATATTGTTTGAAATAGGCCATCGAAAATACTTAGAACTTTGTTCCTTTTTCTGAAAACAGGATCAAACTTGAATTCCCCATTTGTATTCGTGGTGAAGCTACGTTCGAAAGAACTATTTGCTGACCGAATGTTAAGTACTACATTTGCATTCTTTATGGGAGTATCGTTCTTCGTAATACGTCCTTTTATGCTTGGTGTAAACACTTGAGCTTCCTTACCAAAAAATAAAAAGCCAACAGCAAAAACAGAAATCAGTACGAGTATGAGTAAAGCTGCAAACTGTTCTAAGAACAGAAAAACATTGTTGATCATCGCTTACAAATCAGTAGTCAGTGAATACACCTCGAATTGTCGCGTATTGTCTCGAGTGACTATAGCGAGTATCTAAATCGGTGAGACATAATTCACGATTTTTTTAGAAGTTTTGGAGGATAGAGTGACCCAGGCGATCTTTGTTTTGAATAAGAAGCACTGCGATATTGACAGATATAGCCAATATCGCATGTATATCGAAAATCACTTAAACGTCGAAGAGACTAGAATCAGCTTTTAGTTCGGAGGGTGTTACGCACGGCTTTTGGCGAGTAGCAGGTCGACTTTTCCTTTGGCTGTTTTACTGACCGTTTGCATCAACTGAAAACTTGGTTTTTCGACGCCTGAGTTTTCTATCCCTTCGACCATTAAGAGCCAAAGCTTGGCTGTCATTTGCGCATCGGCTAGTGCACGGTGGAAAACGCCGTCGTTGTCGATATTTTTATAGCGAACAAGTTCACTTAGCTTATGTGATGGGGCATCTTGAATGAGCCGTCTTGCCACCAGTAAGGAGCAAGCAAACTCACCCGAATAACCACAATTGATTCGTTCAAGCTCTGCATCTAAAAATCGTTTATCGAAGGACGCGTTGTGAGCGATAAGGTTCTCGCCAGCAATGAACTCACTAAATGACGCCATTACCTCTTCGCAGCTTGGTGCCGATCGCAACATATTGTTGGTAATGCCGGTGTAGTTCTCAATGAAAGAACTCACTCTGAAACTGGGATTCATGAGTTGCTGAAAACTATCGACAACCTCGCCATTGACTAACTTTACTGCACCAATTTCTATTGCGCGATCACCTAAAGTAGGAGAGAGACCTGTGGTTTCAAAGTCGAGTACGACCACAGAGTTTGCTTGAGGCATAAAATTTTCCAGCTGAGTAATATTGCGCAAGAGTATTATCGAAAGCGACAGAAAAAGAAAGGCGAACACAATGGTGAATATCTGTCTATCTTTACTCCACAAAGTCAGTGTTCGTCGTCCACTGTTTATGGACAGGTACGTTCTGGCTTACCCATCGCGGCTTGTGCGGTAGCCTTATATTTCAAATGTTTTTCGGCTTTTCGATTCATTTCAATTAAGCATTAACTTTCGATACAACATACTGATTATAAATTGATTTTATAAATCAACTTCGGCATCATTCACGGCTTGATTTTGAGGATGAATATCATCACAGCAAAAAATTAGAACAACTTATAATGCGAGGCTAGGGAACGATGGAACCAATGAAGAATCATTATTTAGAGATACCTGAAGAAAGAAAATTGCGTATTTTTCGTGAAGAAGATGAAGATTTCTACAGCTTCTGGGAAAGAATGCTTGATGAAAAACAATCTTTTTATAAGCAACCTCTTAAAAGAATGAAAGGCGATGCTTGGGATTCGCTTCAGGCATTTTTTACTGCTTCAAAATATGGACAACATCAGGCCTCGCCAGCTTATATAAAAAGAGCGCTTGAGTTATTGAATAACGTGTACTTACTGGCCAATCATTCAGAGCAAGTTGTTGAATTCTCCGTTGGGCACCGACATTTTTCGGAAGTAGGTAACCGTTCTATTGCAGGGGGAACGATGGATGCTTGGTTGGATGAAATCTGTTTAGCGATGGCCGCGAGAGATTGGCGCTGCGTAGAGCTGATGACCATCATGGATGAGTCGTTAGTGCGTTTAAAAGATCCTTTCGATGTTGCGCTGGTCGAGTTTGTTAACGGTGTATTTAGCAATTCATCAGCATTACCTGAGTTATTGCAAACGGTGATGGAGAAATCTTCTCCGCAATACTTAGAATCAACCAGAGTGCCATATGTACACTCTTTGTTTATTCCATTTGTGAATGTGTTTGTTGCCATTATCGATGGCGATGAGGCACATTATCAAGAGGCACTGAGGGATGCGTTAGAGGCGCATTACCAGTTCTACATAAATGAAGATGTTCGCTATTCGCCAAAAGGAAATGTTTCTCTGAAACTGACTGGTCTTGCTGCATTAGCATACGATAAGTATGGCTGGACGATTCCAGAAGCCGCATATTTACCTAAATGGCTTGTTTACGGTGAGCATGATCTTTGTTCTAAATAAATCATTAATAGAACACCTTATGCAGTGTCTGAAGCAATGCCGTTCGATGAAAGGTTGGCTCAGCTGCGGGCTCTGTTTGAGCGAACAAAACAAATCTACAAGATCATTGGGCTTTGTTGCGTAATTCGATGGAACTAAATCAGGAAGTTACGATCTGATCGGCTACATCAGTTAATCATCGTAGCCTTATGCCGAAACCTTGTTACAAAACAACTAACTGGACACAGGCGGCTTTTCGATTCATTTCAATTAAGTATTGCTTTTCGATATAAGATACTGATTATAAATTGATTTCATAAAACAACTTCGGCATCATTCACGGCTTGATTTTGAGGATGAATATCATCACGGCAAAAAATTAGAACAACTTATAATGAGAGGCTAGGGAACGATGGAACCAATGAAGAATCATTATTTAGAGATACCTGAAGAAAGAAAATTGCGTATTTTTCGTGAAGAAGATGAAAATTTTTACAGCTTCTGGGAAAGAATGCTTGATGAAAATCAATCTTTTTATAAGCACCCTCTCAAGAGAATGAAAGGTGATGCTTGGGATTCGCTTGAGGCATTCTTCACCGCTTCCGAATTCGGACAACATCAGGCCTCGCCAGCTTATATAAAAAGGGCGCTCGAGTTACTGAATAACGTGTACTTGCTGGCCAATCATTCAGACCAAGTTGTTGAGTTCTCCGTTGGGCACCGACACTTTTCGGAAGTGGGTAACCGTTCTATTGCAGGAGGAACAATGGATGCTTGGCTGGATGAAATCTGCTTAGCGATGGCAGCGAGAGATTGGCGCGGCGTAGAGCTGATGACCATCATGGATGAGTCATTATTGTCTATAAAGACGCCGTTTAATGTTGCTCTAGTCGAGTTCGTTAACGGTGTATTTAGCAATTCATCAGCGTTACCTGAGTTATTGCAAACGGTGATGGAGAAATCCTCCCCACAATATTTAGAATCAACCAGAGTGCCATATGTACACTCTTTGTTTATTCCTTTTGTGAATGTGTTTGTTGCCATTATCGATGGCGATGAGGCACATTATCAAGAAGCACTGAGAGATGCGTTAGAGGCGCATTACCAGTTCTACATGAATGAAGATGTTCGCTATTCGCCAAAAGGAAATGTTTCTCTGAAACTGACTGGTCTTGCTGCATTAGCATACGATAAGTATGGCTGGACGATTCCAGAAGCCGCATATTTACCTAAATGGCTTGTTTACGGTGAGCATGATCTTTGTTCTAAATAAATCATTAATAGAACACCTTATGCAGTGTCTGCGGCAATGCCGTTCGGCAGCACCTCGAGCAAACATGTTGTACCTGATCCTACCTTTCAGCTGTGAAAAGTTGAAAGAACTCCAACATACTTTTGCTACAGAGAAGGGCATTTGGTTTGGTAATCCGCAAGTCACGGCACATCCACATCAATCCATCGTTGAATGGTATGTCGGTGACTACCTGCTCAACCTTGGTGACGAAGAATTAAGGTCGTTTTTCAACCAGTCACTCGGTGATAAGGCATAAACTTATCAATATGCGAGCTTATTAACACGCCATACGTGACACTTCATGTATTCTTAATTGAAGCGAAGAAGAGGATTTATCAATGTCAAAAAGCTCCAAGCTTCACAATGAAGACAAACTGGTTAAGAAGGCACTAGAGATTGGTGGGAAGATGGCGAAGCTACAAGGTTTTGACCTTCCTCAGTCACCACAGCCTCTAAGAGTAAAAGCGATTTACCTATTCTTGGTCGATGCCAAACAGATCACGCCACTACCGGAAAGCAAGCTAGATGGCGCAAGCATCAAACACCGACTGGCAGTATGGATACACAGTGCGTTGCCAGACAACGACCCTCTAAAGTAAAAACCTCAAGAAGTTACATAGGTCATTAATTCACAAGGCGAGCCAGGTGGTTCGCCTTGTCTGATCTTGGCAAGTGCACCGAGGCCTTCTAATGTTTCGTTATCATTGATTTACAAAACAGCATCAAAAGGGCTAAAGATAAAGCCAGAGAAGCGCTACAATGCTCGCGTTGCAAGAGTGCAACCAAGAATACTCATTTACAGAAGCCTTGAAGTAACCATACATGTCTAAAGATTTCGAATTCACTACAGAATACACACTCGACAAGCCATTTTTTTCTGAGTGTTATGATCAAACTAGCCAGCCAGTTAAGTTCCCGCAAGCGTATTTGAAAGGGATCCTCTTTCTAATTTTTGGTGTGGTTTTATTGGAGTTTGAACTGCTACCTAACGGTTACGTCGGTTGGTTCTTTATCGTATTGAGTGTGATTGAAGCGTCCAGCGTTTACTTCAAAAGAACTTGGTGGCTGTGGCGTCAAACCATCAGCTCAAGCCGCGGCAGTAAAGTGGTGTTTGATGTGAATGCAGAGGGCGTGCGCTACAAAAGCGGTAAAGTTGACCGCAGCCTCGCTTGGAATGAAATCGACCAACTCGAACAAACTGATTTGGGCTTTATCCTTCACCTTGGTAAACAACGCCAATACATCAGCAAATCTTGCTTAAACGAAGAAGTGATCGCGTTTATGGTAGAGCGGCATCAAAAGCGAGCTAACCAACTCACATCAAGCTGGAATGAGCGATCGAAAAAGTAGGTGATATATGATCGAACATTGTAACAAGTATATGGTCGATTCTGAATCAATGGGGTTTGATGTAGAAAGCTAATAAGGTTTAGAGGTTTCTCTTTCGGACATACTGCTTCGGTGTCATGCGCGCAATCTGCTTACACTCTCTAGTCATGTGTGCTTGATCGGAAAAACCTTGCTCCAGCGCCAACTCCGATAAAGTAAGATCGGGTTGCGCTCGGAGTTGCTCTAAAGTGTGCTTCACTCGTTTAATGCGTTGGTAATGTTTAGGAGTAATCCCCAACCATTTCTGAAAATTGCGCTCTCTCTGGCGCTGACTGATGGTCCCTGTAGGTTGGTCAATAATGTGGCCGACATACTGCGGTTCATATTCCTCAATCAGTGTTTGAACCCAGCGATATAACGTAGAAATCCTTGCATATGGCGAACGCGCTGTTTGCAGAGACTCAAATGTTGCTAGCGCAGAAGAAGCCAAAGGGTGGTCGTCTTGAATCCGCAATAGCTGTTCTAGACGTTTACCAAATAGTTGATAACCAACAGCAGGATGAAAGCGTACGCCAGTCATCACCGCGCCTGGCGGTAGGCAGACCTGATGTGCCAGAATGCTTATAGGCAGTAGGACAACCCCTGGCGTTTGCCACTCACCATCCATTTGTACTTCATTCTGTAAAATGAATACCACACCTGTACCAGCATCACTGAGTAATTGTTTACGTACGGTTTGCGTCGTATCAGGTTTGACGGATGCTGACCAAATGGCTTGAACATAGCCAGCTAAAGCCTTTTGAGGTTTTAAAATATCAAATTCTAAGTTCAAATGAATCATCCTATTTAACCTCAACTTAAATGAGAAAGTGATACACATGTACTTTTCATCCTATTAAGTTGAGGTATAAGCAGCGGCTTAAAAGTAAGAACCGTCAAATAGAATTATCGAGGTTTATAGACTCCAACCTTTGGCTTAAATGCCTTAACTATTCGGTTCCAACTATTGATCGCGTTGATCGCAATTGTTAGGTTGACCATAGCTTCTTCTCCAAAGGTATTCAAGGTCAGCTGATAGGTATCATCATCTACTGGTAGGCCAGCAGTTAGTAGTTCAGCCCAGCCTAGTGCAACGTGTTCTGCATCGCTGTAGAATGGCATATCTTTCCATGCACTAAGCCCCCATATGCGTTCCGGCTTTTCACCTAACTGAAGCGCATCTTTACTATGCATGTCGATACAAAATGCACATTGATTGATTTGCGATATGCGTAACTTAACCAGTTCCCATATGATCATGTTCATGGTTTCTGATTGGCTAAATTGTTCATGGAAGTAAGCCTCCTGAGCGTATAGGATTTCTATTGCTTTTGGCGCTACTTCAATATAGTTGAGTCGTTTCTTCATGGTCATTCTCCTCTGTTTTTTACATAGTAAAAAACGCTCTTAGCAAAAGATTGAAGATTTTCGACATGTACTCAATAAAGTTAGATAAAAGAGTGAACGACGAAAGCGAAAAGTGTACCTATTGGAAACCAAGAAAACTTATGCCAATTAACAAAGTATTGCTCTAAATAATGGACTTAAGGTTGGCGTCTATTTTTACTCCACCACCTTCCGTAAACGAGCAAAAGGTGCTGAGTTACCTATATACACACCAGCCGCAACGATAAAGACGCCTAAAACATTTTCCCATTGAGTCTGCTCACCAGAAATGAACGAAATCAGTAGAGTGAATACCGGCATAATATTAAATAATGGAGACATCTTATCTGGACCAAGAACGATAGCGCCTTTCATCCAAAAGTAATAAGCAATCAAAGTTCCAAACAGGCTCATGTAAGCTATTAATGCTAGGTCTTTAAATGTTATGGCATTTAAGCTACGGCTAAAGTCGCCGTGGTACATCGCTATAGCGACCATTTGAATGGCACCAATACTTAACACCCAACGTAACTGCTGAGTTACTGGGATATGAGATGTTAAACGCTTCGCTAGAATTGTGTATAAACACCCACTAATTAAAGCAAATAACATGTATAGATCACCAATATTACTATTGCTGCTAATAGAATGAATATTTCCCCCTGTAATGACGATTACCACGCCACAAAAACTGATTAGTGCACCTAAAATAGTTTTAACCGAAATGGAAGTCTTGAGAATAAAGCCCGACAACAAGATAGTGACAAGTGGTAGGTTTGCCTGAACAACCGCTGCGTTAACTGGGGTAGTAAATCTCATTGCAGAGAAAATAGAGAAGTTTTGGATAGTTACACCCACGGTTGCTATAACAAACAACGACAAAATACTTTTTCGTGTGAGTTTGGCTCCATATGGAGAGCGTTTAGTACCTCTTATCAGTAAGAGTATTAAAGCTGCAACGGAAAATCGTAACGTCGCTGAATCCAAAGGAGAGACATCGCTATTAATAGCCTTTATTACGTTAAAGTTACTAGACCAAAAAAAGATAGCGACAACAACACCGCACCAAATTGATAAATGCTTAGACATAGATCTTCCTGATAAAAATTAACTTGACGCGATAATGCTATATATTTCATATTTGATTTTTAATAGCCAAATTTAAGAGGGTTAATCCCAAATATGGAACGTCACTCTTTGGATGACCTTTTGTTATTCGTTTCTGTTGCTCGCTATCAAAGCCTAACACAAGCATCTGAGCGTCTTAATGTCCCGTTAGCCACGCTAAGCCGGAAGTTAAAAAGGCTGGAAACAAACTTAAATTGCAGACTATTTAACCGCAGTGCACACCACTTTGCGTTAACAATTGATGGCGAAAAATATTATCAACTCTGTGAGCCGTTACTTCTTAGCTTAAATAATGTGACATCGAGAATTGCGACTGAGCGTCAGTCTTTAAGCGGAACGATCAAAATATCAGCGCCAATTAACATGACACAGATGTGGTTAAAGCGGTGCGTTTATGAATTTGCAGAGCAACATCCGAAGATATGTATCGATTTAGATGTACAGAATGAAAAAATCAATCTTGTATCTAACCGTGTCGATGTTAGTTTTCGTCTTGGTGATCTTATTGAACAAGACTGGATTGCTCAGAAATTATGGTCGATTCCATTTGCGCTTTGTGCATCACGAAGCTATTTAGAACAACACCAACCGATTACCCATCCAGAACAACTTGTTCATCATCGCCTAATTACGGTAAACAACGACTGCCAATGGAAATTAGTTAATCAAATCACCAATGAAACATTTGATCATCCGCTAAAGTTTCAATTCACTTCAAATGATGTACTGCTAGTTAGAGACGCCGTCATCCATGGTTTAGGAATTGCGTGGATTCCAACCTATTACTTTCATGAGCTAAATCATGATCAACATAACCTGCTGCCTTTGTTGCCAGAATGGCAATGCTCGGGTAAAGAAGTATTCATTATGTATCGAGACCGCGATAAAAGGCCTGCAAGAGTTGATGCATTTATTGAACATGTCTTAAATTGGAAAAATCGCATTCAAATGTTTGCTTGAAAGAGGTTTATCACATTGTGCTGTGCCGGTAACCTCAATTGAAGCTTCATGACTCTGCTTCAATTGAGTTCATTTATTTAACCTCTAAAAGAATCATGAATACATAGGCAGTTAATGGGATTCGAGTTTACAAGTGATTCGGTCAGCTAAAATTCAAGCTAAGTAGAAAGTATTTGCAGTTGTATTTGCCTCTGAAAATCGTTTAGAGCTTTCTCATCCGCGAGGTTCTATAAGAAATTATTAAGGATATATTTGTGTGTGATTTCGTGAAAAAAATTATTGTAGGTTTACTTTTCAGTGCTTCGTCTTTTGCTTCCTTAAGTCAATATGTTCCAGCAATGAATGATAAGAACGGTTATGTAGAACCATTTCAGATGTTTGATAATGTCTATTATGTAGGAGACAAGTGGGTCTCATCATATGCCATTGCTACAGACGACGGACTCGTTATCATTGATACGCTTGACTTCCCTTACTCTGAGTGGATACCTATCAACCTAGAGAAGCTAGGGCTAAAAGATAAGCCAATAACGCACATATTGGTAACTCATGGGCATTCTGACCACGTTGGGGGCGCCCAGTTACTTCAAGAGAAGTATGGTTCCAAAGTCGTGATGACCAAAAGCGCTCATGAACTATCTATACAGCAATCAAACAAAAGCGAAGGTGAGAACAAGTTCCTTCCTCCAAATTTAGACATAGAGATAAAAAGCGATAGCTCTATGGCTATTGGTGGACATGAGTTTAAGTTCTATCTCACACCTGGCCACACGGAAGGTGATTATTCCTTAGACTTCACTGTTGAAGATAATGGCGAACAATATCGTGCTTTTATCGTTGGTGGGCATAGCGTAAGTAGCAATGATCCAGAAGTTATTGGCCAGTTCCTGACTAGCATGGAGAAAATTCGAAAAATTTCACTACAGGCACCTATTGTGAACGTTAACCTTTCGAACCATCCACATAAAAATTTCCTTTTTGAAAATAGGAAGAAGCTCGGTACAAGCGGTAACCCGTTTATCAGTGAGGCAAACTTCTTCATGTTCCTTAAGCAACAAGAAGATTTAGCTAAGGGAAAACTAGAAGAACTATAATACCGTGGTATACGAGCAGCCTTCGTTATTAGGTTAGAGATTTGCTCTTGAGTTATAACTAAGGCTTTGATGAGTTGCTCAATCAAGATTCGACACTTGTGGTAGCTGTATTGTTTGTCGGTTCTAGTGGCAAAGGCGCTGTGCGTAAACATTCGTATTGTGTGCCTTAAACCTTTGCAAGGCGTTACGTGCTTTCTGGAAAAGTCTCAAAATAGCGTACAATTAGCGTTTTGACACAGCGGAAATCATCATGGCCAAAACTGTTCAGCAGCAAATCGGAAACATTGCTCTAGTCGTTGAAAATTACGACGATGCTATCGAGTTCTATACTCAAAAACTTCAATTCACTCTGGTTGAAGATACCAACCTAAGTGGTGGTAAACGCTGGGTTCAAGTTTCTCCTCCAAACTCCAATGGTACAAAACTACTTTTAGCTCAAGCGAGTACACCGGAGCAAACGCATGCAGTAGGAAATCAAACAGGTGGTCGTGTTTTCCTGTTTCTGCAAACTAATGATTTTTGGCGTGACTACGAGTTGATGAAGAAAAATGGTGTTGTATTTAATGAAGAGCCTCGTGTGGAAGAATACGGGACAGTGGTGGTGTTCCAAGATCTCTATGGTAATAAATGGGACTTACTGCAACTGAACTAGAAACTACATAGCACCTGCATAGCATAGTGTTCATGAGGAGTTTCCAACAAGCCTTTAAGGCTCTGAGATATTAGTGCTAATTCAAAGGTTCTCAGAAGTTACTGTATTTCTAAATCACTTTTGTGCAAACAATAACTAGCCATCATTCCTTCTCGATGTATCAACAAGTGTTAGGGCGGCACACCAAAAACAAAAAGGCGAACCAAACGGTTCGCCTTTGTCGATTTAGAGACTACAAAAATTAATCTTCGTAGTTATCGATGCTTGGGCATGAACAGATTAGGTTACGGTCGCCGTATACGTTATCCACGCGATTTACCGTTGGCCAGTACTTCCAAGATTTGGTCGCTTTAGACGGGAAGCAGCCAATCTCGCGAGAGTAAGGGCGGTCCCAATCTTCAGCTGAAAGATCAACTTGTGTGTGTGGCGCGTTAACAAGTGGGTTGTTATCCAGTGGCCATTCACCGTTTTTCACTTTCTCCATTTCTTCGCGGATAGCGATCATCGCATCACAGAAGCGGTCCAGCTCTTCTAGATCTTCCGATTCCGTTGGCTCAACCATTAGCGTGCCCGCTACAGGGAACGACATAGTTGGTGCGTGGAAACCGTAGTCCATTAGACGTTTCGCGATGTCTTCTTCGCTGATACCTGTTTCTTCTTTCAGCGGACGAATGTCGATAATACATTCGTGCGCTACGCGGCCATTTTTGCCACGGTAAAGAACAGGGTAGTGTTGGCGAAGTGTTTCCATCACGTAGTTTGCGTTCAGAATTGCTACTTTTGTAGCATCTGTTAGGCCAGCTTCGCCCATCATTGCGATGTAAGCCCAAGAGATAGGTAGGATAGAAGCGCTACCCATATCTGCTGCTGATACTGCGAAATCTGCGCCTTCTACACCGTCTTCAATATGCCCTGGTAGGAAAGGAGCTAGGTGAGATTTCACACCGATAGGACCCATACCCGGACCGCCACCACCGTGCGGGATGCAGAAGGTTTTGTGTAGGTTTAGGTGAGAAACGTCTGAACCGATGAAGCCTGGTGATGTTAGACCAACCTGCGCGTTCATGTTAGCGCCGTCTAGGTAAACCTGACCACCAGCGGCATGAACCATTTCACACACTTCTTTCACTTTCTCTTCGTAAACGCCGTGCGTAGAAGGGTAAGTGATCATAATGCTTGATAGGTTGTCTTTGTGTTTCTCGATTTTCGCTGCTAGGTCGTCGATGTCGATGTTGCCTTCTTCATCACACTTAACCACAACCACTTTCATTGACACCATAGATGCTGTCGCAGGGTTAGTACCGTGCGCAGAGCTTGGGATCAAACATACGTTGCGGTGACCTTCGCCACGGCTTTCGTGGTAGCGTTGAATCGCGATAAGACCTGCGTACTCACCCGATGCACCAGAGTTTGGTTGTAGTGAGAATGCGTCATAGCCAGTGATTTCACATAGCTTTTCTTTAAGATCTTTTGCGAGTGCTGCGTAACCAGCTGCTTGTTCTGCTGGTGCGAACGGGTGGATCGAACCAAACTCAGGCCAAGTTACTGGAATCATCTCTGCTGCTGCGTTCAGCTTCATCGTACAGCTGCCCAGTGGGATCATGCCGTGCGTGAGTGAGAAGTCTTTGTTCTCTAGCTGTTTTAGGTAACGCATCATCTGTGTTTCGCTGTGGTGCGTGTTAAACACAGGGTGTGTTAGATATTCTGTTGTGCGGCGCAATGCTTCTGGAATGGCTGCAAACTCGTTGCCTGCGATTTCAGTTGATAGTGCTGCGACTTCTTCTTTCACACCGAATACTGCGAATAGGGCTTCTACATCTGCCACGGTTGTGGTTTCGTCGAAGCTCACACCTAGCTGAGTACCCAACTTACGTAGGTTGATGTCTGCGGCTAGTGCTTTCGCGTATAGGTCTTCAGTTTGTGCACCTGTGTTGATAGTGATGGTGTCGAAGAAGCTGTTGTGAGCAAGCTCGAAGCCGCCTTTAGTTAGGCCAGCGGCTAGGATGGCTGTCATGTGGTGCGTACGACGAGCAATCGTGCGTAGACCTTCTGCGCCGTGGTAAACCGCGTAGAAAGACGCCATGTTCGCTAGCAGTGCTTGAGCAGTACAGATGTTTGAAGTCGCTTTTTCACGACGGATGTGCTGTTCACGCGTTTGCATTGCCATACGCAGTGCTTGGTTACCGTTGGTATCGATAGAAACACCGATAACACGACCAGGCATTGTACGCTTGTGCTTATCACGAGTTGCCATGAAAGCAGCGTGTGGACCGCCGTAACCCATCGGCACGCCAAAACGTTGTGCCGAACCGATTGCTACGTCTGCGCCCATTTCACCTGCAGGTTTAAGTAGGGTAGAAGCAAGAAGGTCCGTTGCTACAGTCACTAGTGTTTTGTTTGCTTGCGCTTTAGCGATGATGTCCGTTAGGTCACGAACTTCACCTGTTGTACTTGGGTATTGAACTAGTGCACCGAACACGTCTTGCTCTGGTAGTGATTCTAAAGAACCAACCAAGACTTCAAAGCCGATGAATTTCGCACGAGTTTTTACCACTTCGATGGTTTGTGGGTGAACGTCGTCAGCAACGAAGAATACGTTGCTCTTGCTTTTACCCGCACGCTTACAAAGTGTCATCGCTTCTGCTGCTGCCGTTGCTTCATCGAGCAATGACGCGTTCGCGATTTCCATACCAGTAAGATCCATCACCATTTGTTGGTAGTTTAGAAGTGCTTCTAAACGACCTTGTGAGATCTCTGGTTGATAAGGGGTGTAAGCAGTGTACCAGCCCGGGTTTTCCATCACGTTGCGTAGAATCACGTTCGGCGTGAAGGTGTTGTAGTAACCCTGACCAATGAATGTACGTTTAACTTGGTTCTGATCGGCGAACTTACGCATGGCTGCCAGCATGTCTGCTTCGCTTTTCGCTTCTGCCAAGCTCATTGGTTGCTCTAGGCGAATTTGTGCTGGTACGGTTTCGTCGATAAGCGAATCTAGGCTAACTGCGTTGATCGCTTCCAACATTTTCTGTTGGTCAGATTTGTTTGGTCCATTGTGGCGAGCAACGAACTCGTTTTGTGTGCTGAGGCTTTGAAGTAATTCAGTCATTGTCCTTTACCTACTCCTTGGTTCGGGTAACGGATTTGCGTTACTGATAAATTAAATTATACGTCCGAACCTAGAAAAAAAGCTGTTCTCTAAACAGGCTAGGGAACAGCTTTCGTCACATCCTAATTACTCTTCTTCGATAGAGTTTAGGTATTCGTCTGCGTCTTTCAGGTTATCTAGTTCAGATACATCAGACATCTTCACTTTTACGATCCAGCCACCTTCGTACGGCTCTTCGTTAATTAGCTCTGGGCTGTCTTCTAGTTCTTCATTGATTTCTACGATTTCACCAGTGATTGGTGCGTAGATGTCTGACGCTGCTTTTACAGATTCAACGAGAGAGAAGCTTTCACCTGCTTCAACTTCGTCTTCTACGTCTGGTAGGTCAACGAATACCACGTCACCTAGCATTTCTTGTGCATGCTCAGAAATACCAATTGTTACTGTGCCGTCACCGTTGTCACGTACCCACTCGTGGCTATCTGCAAACTTCAGTGTTTTGTCCATTGCTTAATCTCCGAATAACTTGTCAGGAATTATTATGATTTCAAAAAAAATCGTTTACTGGTATAGAGGAAAGCGACTGCAAAGTTCTTTTACTTCTTTGCGAACGCGTTTTTCAACTTCTGCGTCACCTTCAGGGTTGTTCACTAAACCGTCCAGTACGTCACCAATCCAATTACCGATGAGTTTGAATTCTTCAGCGCCAAAGCCGCGGCTTGTACCCGCAGGCGTTCCTAAACGGATGCCCGATGTAATCATAGGCTTCTCTGTATCGAATGGGATGCCATTTTTGTTACATGTGATCCCAGCACGCTCTAGAGCTTCTTCTGCTTTATTGCCTTTCAACCCTTTCGGACGAAGGTCAACCAGCATTAGGTGCGTGTCTGTGCCACCAGTTACGATGTCGCAACCGCGAGTTTGCAATACTTCCGCTAGGACTTTTGCGTTATTGATCACCGAATCAATATAAGTTTTAAATTCAGGGCCAAGCGCTTCACCAAATGCGACCGCTTTGGCTGCGATAACGTGCATCAGTGGGCCACCTTGTAGGCCAGGGAATACGGCTGAGTTGATTTTCTTAATGATGTCTTCGTGGTTAGTAAGAATCATACCGCCGCGAGGGCCACGCAATGTTTTGTGTGTTGTAGTCGTAACAACGTGTGCATGTGGCAATGGGCTAGGGTGTGCGCCTGTTGCGATAAGACCAGCGATGTGCGCCATGTCGACCATAAGAATTGCATTTACTTCGTCTGCGATTTCACGGAATTTTGCAAAGTCGATAGTACGTGGAATAGCGCTACCACCTGCGATGATCATTTTAGGTTGGTGCTCAAGTGCTAGCTCACGAACATCTTCGTAGTTAATTTCTAGTGTTTCGCGATCAACACCGTATTGAACTGCATTAAACCATTTACCGGAAAGTGCAGGGCGTGCGCCGTGCGTCAGGTGACCACCTGCGTCTAAAGACATACCAAGAATGGTGTCACCAGGTTGAAGCAGTGCCAGTTTTACTGCGCCGTTTGCTTGTGCGCCTGAGTGTGGTTGAACGTTTGCGTATTCACAATTGAAAAGTTTTTTTGCGCGTTCGATAGCAATGGCTTCCACTGTATCTACGTGCTCACAACCACCATAGTAACGACGACCTGGGTAACCTTCAGCGTATTTGTTTGTTAGGCATGTGCCTTGAGCTTGCATTACCGCTTTAGAAACAATGTTCTCAGAAGCGATAAGTTCGATTTGTTCGTTTTGGCGAGCGGATTCCGCTTGAATTCCAGCAAAGACAGCATCATCTGTCGCAGAGAGGTTGGTAGAGAAAAAGTTTTCCAAGCTGTGGTTAGGGTAACTCTTATTCATGGTAGTTGACCTTCCAAATCTGAAAATGAACCCGCAATAGATGAGTTATGATTTGCGGTTGTGGTTCATTTGTCCTCAAAAACAGCTGAACTGCGTAGCAGAACAGAGTGAACATCCGGCCCTAAATTTGGGCAAAAACTCCGTTGGATTGCGTGTTTCCTTTACCAATCTCTTACGGAAATATGCATCTCTACATCTAACAAGTTGGTAACATAGCGCCTGTGACGGGAACAATCAACCAAAAATTTCCTATAGGAAACAAGATTTCAAAATTTGTTAACAAGAGCACGGTTTAATTCACTTGGTGGACTTCTATCCACTATGTGCTTCATGCACAATGCGAGTAAGACAAAAAATATGGATATCTATAGAGGGATTTATGGCAGAAAGTATTTACGATGAATACCCATCGATGACGTTGGCAAAAGAGCAACATGACCAAAATATCGAGCCGTTAAAACTGGGCCAGCGTATTAAGGATATCCGCTCGAAACTCGGTATCACATTAGAAGAGGCCAGTCAGCGAACCGGGCTTGCTCGATCTACACTGAGCAAAATAGAGAATGAGCAGATCTCCCCGACGTTTCAAGCGATGCAAAAATTGGCACTAGGCTTACAAATTGACATGCCACAACTCTTTGAGCCACCTAGAAAAAAGGTAGCGACAGGGCGTAGGGATGTTACCAAGAAGAATGAAGGTAAACCACACCCAACACAAACTTATGAACATGAACTGCTCGCGACACAACTTTCCAATAAGAAAATGATGCCGTTTAAGAGCCAAATTCGAGCTCGTAGTTTTGATGAATATAAAGACTGGGTTCGTCATGATGGCGAAGAATTTCTGCTTATCTTATCTGGTGAGGTCATGTTCTATTCTGAGTTTTACGAACCTGTTGTTTTAAGCGAGGGAGACAGCGTTTATTACGATGCAAATATGGGACATATGTTGACCAGTGTTAGCGAGGAAGATGCGCTCATTTTGTGGGTGACAGCCAAATAGTGATAAATACTTGTAAATTTCCTATAGTGAAAGCAAACGATTGCCGTTGGTGGTCGTTATGATGAAAAGGCGCTTTTTTGATGAGAACTTGCTCATTAAAGCGCTTTTTTTGTACGATTTGTTGTGATTAAAATGTTAAGAGTCACACTTTTGCAAGTCGATCTACGTCTTGTTCGTGCAAAATAGAATGAGCCATGTTTATTATTGGAAACACATCGAATGCCGATAGCATTCTCGGGTCTATCTAAATGGAGACGAAAATGACTCAAGAACTACTGAAAACACCACTACACGCACTTCACGTTGAAGTTGGTGCCAAAATGGTCCCGTTCGCGGGTTACGATATGCCTGTTCAGTATCCTCTAGGCGTAAAGAAGGAACACTTACATACTCGTGATGCGGCAGGTCTGTTTGATGTTTCTCACATGGGACAGCTTCGCCTAATTGGTGACGGTGCAGCTGCGTTCCTAGAAACATTAGTCCCAGTGGATATTGTGGATCTTGAGTCTGGTAAACAGCGTTACGCTTTTTTCACTAATGAAGAGGGCGGCATCATGGACGACTTGATGGTGGCTAACCTAGGCGATCATCTGTTTGTGGTTGTGAACGCAGCATGTAAAGCGCAAGATATCGCACACCTACAAGCGCATTTACCATCTGGTGTTGAGCTAGAAACTATCGAAGACCGAGCTCTACTTGCAATCCAAGGCCCTAAAGCGGCGGCTGTATTGGCGCGTTTTGCACCAGAAGTTTCTGAAATGCTGTTCATGGATATTTGTAAAGTCGATGTTTTAGGCGCCGAGTGCATTGTTTCTCGTAGTGGTTATACAGGCGAAGACGGTTACGAAATCTCGGTTCCTGCTGACAAAGCGGAAGAGCTAGCACGTAAACTGACTGCGGAAGATGAAGTTGAATGGATTGGCCTTGGTGCTCGTGATTCACTTCGTCTTGAGTGTGGCCTTTGTCTATACGGTCATGACCTAGACACAACAACAACACCTGTTGAAGCGAGCTTGCTATGGGGTATCCAAAAAGTTCGTCGTATTGGTGGTGAACGTGAAGGTGGTTTCCCTGGCGCAGACATTATTCTTAAGCAGATTGAGACTAAAGATGTGGCGCGTAAGCGTGTGGGTCTAGTAGGTCAAACCAAAGCGCCAGTGCGTGAAGGTGTTGAACTGTTTGATGCTGACGGCGTTAAAATTGGCGTTGTAACCAGCGGTACGGCGGGTCCGAATGCAGGTAAGCCAGTCTCAATGGGTTATGTTCGTGCGGATTTGGCGGCGATTGGTACTGAAGTGTTCGCTGAAGTGCGTGGTAAAATGCTACCAATGACAGTTGAAAAAATGCCGTTCGTACCACAACGTTACTACCGTGGTTAAAACGAATTGAAACAAAAATGCCGAGCTTTGTAGCTCGGCATTTTTTATGTCTTCTTTTCGCTTGTTTACTTTTAGTTTACTGCTTCATCAATAGTACAGCACATATCAATAACGATATCTTCAAGCTTTTCCGGATGAATCATCTCTTCTTTTGGGATCCCAAATTGAGAGGCCATAATGGTATTAAACAATTCCCAATGCTTGATCAGCAGTTTTTCGCGATTATCTGCAATATCCGGCCATGTTTCTTGCATCATTGGCGCGAGACTGACAGCACCATGTGCGAAGATCAACATTTGCCACTTTGATTCCCACTGATCAAATTGTGCATTAGGGTTTTCGCTGTTGTACTGCTCGAAAATTCCGGTAAATATTGCAGCGAACTCATCTTTTGACTTTAAGAAATACTGCAGCAGAGCACCGTCATCGCCTTGTCGAATGGCATCGGCGATCATCTGTACTGGATGAGGATTGACGAGAGCAAATGCTAGCATGCGAACCATAAACAGATAAATTTTTCTATTCGAAGGTGTGTTCTCCGGCATTTCATTGATGAGTTCAGCCATATAGCACTGCATGAACTCGTCCATTGCATCGCTAACCGCTTGCCAGATTTTCTCTTTGCTGCCGAAGTGGTGACGGATCAAACTATGTGAAACACCAGCCTTTTCACTGATATTGCGCAGCGAGACACGCTCGTAACCAAGTTCACAAAACATATCTGCTGCCACTTTAAGGATCAGACACTTAGTTTGTTCTGCTGCTTCAGCACTTCTACGCCCCTGCTTTCTTTCATTCATAGTTCGAATTTTCCCGAATATTAATCACGCGCTTACTTTTACCAGAAACCGAACGCTTTGACTAATTAATTTGCTATCCACCTGGAAAATATGTTGATCAATTTCAAATTCTGCTTATACTGCACGGCTGTGTAATATATAAAACCTACGGAGAAAGCGGGTGCGAAAACAATATTTAAAGCGCACTTTAGTTGGCGCAGTGGTGACATTAAGTCTTTCTGGGATGCTAACTGGGTGTAATAAAGCCATTTCTGAGCCGTCTGAACCTTTAATCAAACCTGTAAAATTACTGGCGGTGAAAGACCTAGAACTTGAAGACTCGCACGCCTTTTTAGCGCGTATTGATGCAACACATCGTGCGCAGCTTTCTTTTCAAGTTGGTGGAGAGGTTGATGAATTACGTGTACGCATGGGTCAAAAAGTCCAAAAAGGTGAAGTGCTCGCAACGTTAGACCCTAAAGATCTTCAGCTTGCGTTAGATGCCGCTCAAGCGCAGTACGCGTTAGCGAAAACACAATGGGACCGCGCGAAAAACCTTTACGGAAAAAAACTCATTAGTACTGATGAGTACGATCAGAAAGAAACTCAATATAAAGCGGCATTGGCGAACTACGAACAAGCTAAAACCGATTTGAGCTATACCAAAATTCACGCGCCGTTTGATGGCATTGTGTCATATACCTATGTCAACCCGTTTCAAGTAGTCGCAGAGAAGCAGGAGATCTTGAATCTCATTGATAACACGACGTTGGATGTATCTTTCACCTTGCCAGTAAGTTATGCGGAATCTGTATCACTTGAGTCACTGCAAAACTCCGATATGTGGGTGACGATGGATAGCGAGCCAGGAAAACGTATCCCTGGGCAATTTAAAGAAATTTCGACGCAGCCAAACATCGATACCAATAGTTATGAGGCGATCGTGACCATCACTCGACCAGAAGATCGCAATTTGCTGACAGGTATGACAGGGCAGGTACACATTGCTAAACAACATGTATCGGACGCGATGACGTTACCTCAGTCTGCTTGGGTCAACAAAAATGGGACGCAAGGTGAAGTTTGGGTAATGGACAGAAGCACGCAGCAGGTCAATAAAGTCACTGTGTCACTTGATGCAGCAGGTGGTGTGAAAGCCGGGCTTGATAACAATGATTACGTTGTTATTGCTGGTGTTGAGAGACTGGTTGAAGGGCAAGTGGTGAAAGCTTGGGTTCGTGAGGGAGGCATTTAATGAAACGTTCTCTACTTACGATCTCTGCGATTGCACTTGCAGTTTTAACAGGGTGCAAAAATGAAAACCAAGCTATCGTCGAGCAGCCACTTTTTGTGTCGACTATCTCGGTGGATGCACCAGTACAAAGTCAACATCGCGCGTTCAAAGGCATAGTAGTGCCTGCAGAGCAAACGCCAATGGCATTTCGCCGCGCTGGGGAAGTTCAGCACGTATTGGTTAAAGCGGGTGACGTTGTGAAGCAGGGGCAAATGATCGCAAAGCTAGATGATAGCAAAGAGAAGCAAGCCGTGAATGACGCAGAAGCACAATACACACTTGCAATTCGTCAGCTTAAACGCGGTGAAGACTTGCATGCACGTCAAATGATTTCAAAAGCGGAACTTGATGAGCTAACCGCCAATAAAGAGCTAGCTGAGGCTACTTTCTATAACGCGACCAATCAATTGAATTACACCCGTTTATTCGCCCCGTTCGCCGGTAAAGTATCTGATGTTTTCAAAGAACGTTTTGAGCGTGTGGCAATTGGTGAACCCGTGTTAAACCTATACCAAAACGATTTGGTTTACGTGCGTATTGAGCTTTCCGACAATGTTTTAGCGATGGTAGACCCAAACTCAGACAGCATGAGCTACAAGCCTAGAGCAACCTTCTCCGGCATCGATGGCAGATTTGCTTTGGACTATTTAGAGCACACAAGTGAACCCAACGCTGAAACTCAAACCTACGAAATGTACTTGACGATGCCACAGCCAAAAACAGAGATATTGCCGGGAACCAGCGTAAGCGTTTTGGTCGATATGGTGAAGGCGGGCATTACCTCTATCGATGGTTACAGTGTTCCTGTCACGGCGCTTCAAGCAGGCAGTGAAGGGAATGAGTTCTTTGTGTGGAAAAAAGAAGGTGACATTGTCACACGAGTGCCTGTCATGATTTCTCAAGTGAATGGCAATGGAGCCATTGTGTCGTCAGGTGTTAGCCAGGGCGATATTCTGATTAATTCAAATCTGCGTAAATTACGCGAAGGTAAACATGTGGATGTTGTGGAGAATAACCAATAATGAACATTGCTGAGTATTCAATAAAAAACAAAGTCATCAGCTGGTTGTTCATTATTATCCTTGCTGTTGGTGGTTTAACGTCATTTTTGGAGCTTGGACGATTAGAAGACCCGGCATTTACGATCAAAGATGCCATGATCATCTCAACATACCCTGGCGCGACGTCAAAAGAAGTTGAAGAAGAGCTGACGTATCCTCTAGAAAAAGAGATTCGAAAACTCCCTTATATCGACAAAATTACCTCTACGTCTTCTAATGGTATGTCTCAAATAACGGTGAGCATGGAAATGGACTATGGTCCTGATGAACTGCCGCAAATTTGGGATGAAATGCGCCGTAAAATTAATGATTTACGACCATCATTGCCTCAAGGTGTTCAGTCTTTACAGATCATTGATGATTTCGGTGACGTTTATGGCGTGATGTTAATGCTCACTGGTGACGATTACGACTATGTAGAGCTGAAACGTTATGCGGATTACCTGACCCGTGAAATCGAGCTTGTTGATGGTGTTGGTAAGGTAGACATCACGGGCGATCAGCAAGAAATGCTATTCGTTGAGATCTCACTTGATCGCCTTGCTGCACTGAACTTAGACATGAATGTGGTTTCGAGCTTGTTGAACCAGCAAAACAATGTGGTTTCAGCAGGTGAAGTGATGGTCAATGGCGAAAGCCTTGTTATTCGCCCAAGCGGCACCTTAAACACTGTAGAAGCACTAGAAAATCTGATCATTCATGGCCGTGACACAGGAAATCTAATTCGTCTAAAAGACGTAGCAACGATTTCTCGCGGTATTCAAGAGAAGCCAAGCAACGTCGTACTCTTTAACGGTCAAAAAGCGATTAATATCGGTATCTCGTTTGCATCGGGTGTGAACGTGGTTGAGGTTGGTGAACGTTTGGATGCGGAGCTCGCGAGCCTTGAGTCTATCAAGCCTGCTGGCATCGATATGAACTACTTTTACAACCAAGCCAATGAGGTGGATGAATCTGTTAAAGCGTTTGTAATTAGTCTAGCGGAGGCAGTGGCGATCGTAATCATTGTGTTGCTGTTTACTATGGGTTTACGCAGTGGTGTCATCATTGGAGTTGTGTTGTTATTGACGGTATTTGGTACCTTCATTTTGATGAATTACAACAACATCGAACTGCATCGTATTTCTCTTGGCGCGTTAATTATTGCCTTGGGTATGCTGGTTGATAACGCGATTGTTGTCGTGGAAGGCATATTGGTTGGCCTAAAGAAAGGGCGTACCAAAGTTCAAGCGGCTGTCGATATTGTAAAGCAAACACAATGGCCTTTGCTGGGCGCAACTGTTATTGCAATTACGGCTTTTGCACCTATCGGCTTGTCGCAAGATGCGACAGGCGAGTTCATGGGCTCTCTATTCTGGGTGCTGTGTTTCTCATTATTTTTAAGCTGGATTACCGCTATTACACTGACGCCTTTCCTTGCCGATCTTTTGTTGAAAGAGGAAAACAAAGAGCAGGGTACTAGCGAAGATGATCCTTATAAAGGCTGGTTGTTTGTCGTATTTGGGGCATCGCTGAAATTTGCATTGCGATTCCGCTGGCTTACCGTTGCTGGCATGGTGGCGCTATTAGTGGGTGCTGTCGTGGCATTTGGTAATGTAAAACAGCAGTTCTTCCCACCATCGAATACGCCGATGTTCTACGTGGATATGTGGATGCCAGAGGGTACTGACATCCGTGAAACGATCAAAAAAGCTGAAGAGGTCGAAAGCTACATTCGTCAGCAAGATGATATTGACTTTGTTTCTGCTTCGATTGGGCAGGGCCTACAGCGTTTTGCTTTAACCTATCAACCAGAAAAAAGTTACGAAGCGTACGCTCAGTTCCAAGTTCGCGCGACTGATCGTGAGAAAATGTTTGGTTTACTGCATAAGTTAGATGCGAATCTGGCGAAAACATTTGATGCGCCTACGTTCCAGTTTAAATTGATGGAATTTGGTCCATCACCAGCGTCTAAGATCGAAGCGCGTATTACTGGCCCTGATCCACAAGTTTTACGTGACTTGGCGGTGCAAGTTGAAGACATCCTTCATACCGATCCTGGTGCCCGAAACATTCGTCACGATTGGCGAGAGCGCACCAAGGAACTTGTACCCGTTTTCAATGAGTCTAAAGCTCGTCGCTTAGGTATTTCGAAAGAAGATCTTTCAAGCACACTGCAAATGGCGTTTGGTGGTAGCACCTTAGGTTACTTGCGTGATGGTACACATACGTTGCCAATTATGACACGCCTTCCTGAAGAAGAACGCGTAGATTTTGAATCACTACAAAACGTGACCATTTGGAGTCCTTCGTTGCAAACGTATATTCCGGTTGATCAAGTGATTGATGGCGTTCAACTGGATTGGAGTGAGCCGCTAATTCAGCGTCGTGACCGTAAGCGTACGTTAACCGTTCTCGCGGACCATGATGTGTTGAGTGACGACACGGCAGCAAGCTTATTTGCTCGTGTACAGCCTAAAGTGATGGCATTGCATGTTCCAGAAGGATACGAAATCACATGGGGTGGTGAGTACGAATCATCCAAAGATGCACAAGAAGGCCTATTCGGTTCATTGCCGATGGGTTACTTGTTGATGTTCATCATTACTATTTTATTGTTTAACTCAATCAAAAAGCCGTTGGTCATTTGGTTCACCGTTCCGTTAGCGATCATTGGCGTTGCTTTTGGTTTGCTTACCACGAACATGCCGTTCAGTTTTACAGCATTCCTTGGTTTGTTAAGCCTAAGTGGCATGATTTTGAAAAACGGTATTGTGTTGCTTGACCAAATTAACCTTGAGTTGGAGTCAGGTAAAGATCCTTACCTCGCGATTGTCGATAGTGCGATAAGCCGCGTTCGTCCGGTAAGTATGGCTGCCCTAACAACTATCTTGGGGATGATACCACTGGTCTTCGACGCCTTCTTTGGCTCGATGGCAATAACGATTATGGCAGGTCTTGGTTTTGCTACTGTACTGACACTGATAGTGGTGCCAGTGATGTTTGCAATTCTGTTTAGGGTAAAACCGACCACTGCATAGGGACTCCTGGCTATTTGCCAGCTTCCTGCCTAGCCCTGAAGGTTTTCTTCGGGGCTTTTTTGATCTTACTAATATATACCAAACCATTCATTTGCTTGATTTTAATGATTTTCTTACGATTACAATGCAAATCATGCGTATACTGATGTAACGACACATCAAAGATTGAGATTACATGAATAAGCGCATATTAAACGGACTCTTCTTCGTTGGTTCTTTCACCTTGGTTGGCTGCACCGCGACGGATAGCATGCCGACAGAAACCAAACAACCTGCCCCTAAAGTCAACAGTGTTAGTGCTGAAGTAATTTCCAGTTGGATTGATAGTAAGGTTTTAGCCCCTGAAGGGCTGTCGCTCGAGCAAGACAATCTACGTTATCTATCGGGTAGCGCCGACCTAAACAGCGACGGAAAGGCAGAACACATAGTGTTGCTTCAAGATCGCTATTTCTGTGGTAGTGGTGGCTGCTCTGCATATATGTTTGATAATGAGGGAAACGTTATTAATCGAATGTCGGTAACTCGCACGCCTATTGTACTAGCCGACAGTTACAGTAATGGTTGGCAGGACTTTATCGTTTGGAGTAATGGCTCATATCGACTCATGAGTTACAACGGTGAGTCTTATCCAAGTAACCCGTCACTAGAGCCAAAGGTGGATCGAGACGCTAACCAGCAGGCGGCAATCGCAAATGTAATGGCGACAGAGCTTTATCAGCAAGACGGCTATGACATTCTGCCCGCAGAATCAAAAACCTTGTGGACGCCAGCTAACGTTTACCACTTTACCTTCAAGCACTACGGTGACCCGCATAGCGCTTATCAAGCAACGGTGGATATGAGCAGTGGGGAAGTAGACATTGTAGCCGTTCCGGCTGCGGAATAAAAAACACCTCCCTTAACCGGAATTAAAGGGAGGTGCTAAATGCCAAATTCGAGGGTGGCATTGTTAACCGGAGTCGCTCTAATTAAGCTGCGACTTCTTGTTTCGCTTCTGCTTTGCTTTTTAAGAATGCGTAAGTAAAGCCAGTTACCGCTGTACCTGCTGCAATAGCCACTAAATACATTAATACTGGTGAAATTGCGTTAGGAATTAGCAGCACGAATAGACCGCCGTGTGGTGCCATTAATTTCGCACCGAATAGCATCGATAGGGCACCAGTAAGTGCGCCACCTGCCATACAAGATGGAATCACGCGCATTGGATCTTTCGCAGCAAATGGAATTGCGCCTTCAGAGATGAAACAAAGGCCCAAGACAAATGATGCTTTACCTGCCTCACGTTCATTTTGTTCAAATTTGTTCTTCGCAATGAAGGTCGCTAAACCCATACCTAGCGCAGGAACCATACCTGCGGCCATGATTGCCGCCATTGGCGCGTAAGTTTGTGAAGCCAGAAGGCCAACACCAAATGCGTAAGCGGCTTTGTTTACCGGGCCTCCTAGGTCGAAACACATCATTGCGCCAAGGATAATACCCAGTAGTACTGCACTGTCAGAACCCATGTTGTTTAGGAAGTCAGTCAGGCCGTTCATGATGCCTGAAACTGGGCCGCCTACGATGTAGATCATCACAAGACCAGTGAACAATGTTGCCACAAATGGAATGATCAGAATCGGTTTAAGCGCCTCCATAGATTGTGGCAGTTTCACCTTATCTGCGAGGAGTTTCGCTGCGTAACCAGCAATGAAACCAGCCGCGATACCGCCAAGGAAACCTGCGCCAGTAGAACTTGCTAGCATACCACCAACAAGACCAGGAGCCAGACCAGGACGGTCAGCGATTGAAAACGCAATATAGCCAGCAAGTACAGGAATCATCAATGCGAATGCAGAGCCACCACCAATGTTCATCAAGGCTGCTGCTAGTGTGCCTTCTTCTTTAAATGCTTCAATACCGAACACGAAAGATAGAGCGATGATCAAACCACCTGCAACGACGACAGGAAGCATGTGCGAAACACCCGTCATTAGGTGTTTGTAAGCGCCTTTTTTCTCTTCGGTGGTAGATGAAGAGTTAGCTGAACCAGAATGCTGATACACAGTGGCTTGCTCGAATGCTTTGTCCATCTCTACGGCTGTTTTTTTCAGAGCTGGACCTGTTTTCGTGCGGTACATCTTTTTGCCGTTAAAGCGATCAAGTGGCACTTCAATATCCGCAGCAATGATCACCAGATCGGCATCTGCAATTTCTTGCTCAGTCAGTTGGTTTTTAGCGCCAACTGAACCACGAGTTTCCACCTTGATTTGATGGCCACGACGCTTGCCTTCTTCTTCTAAAGCATCTGCCGCCATAAAGGTATGCGCAACGCCAGTAGGGCATGCCGTGATTGCAACAATCTTCTTTGATGCTGATGTTGCTTCAGCAATGATAGGGGCTGCAAGTGTGGTTGCTTTTTCAAGTAAAGTGGCGTTTTCAACCGCTTGCTGGAGAAACGCAGTTGCGTCTTTTGCTATTTCGCTAATTTCCGCTTGGTAAACCTTTTTTCCTACAAAACGAGAAGTGTCGACGCTAGTATTTGCCGCAATGACAATGACTTCGGCTTGTTCAACGTCAGCTTCCGTCAATAGTGTTGGTTCAACCACACTTGATTGACATTCTATTTTGGCATTCCAGTTTAATTTTGCGGCGGCTTGTTCTAGTAATCCTGCCGCAAGGATGCTATTTGCTACACCGCTCGGACAGGCAGTAATAATGGCAATATTCATACGATAACCTTCTGTTCCTTAGTTTTGTTCTAAGTTTGTAATAGGGTAAAGCGCGCTAATTTCAGTTTGTCGCTTGATATTTTCCAGTTCTTCCTGACTGGTTAGCCCTACGCCAACTTGACTAACTGCCAAAGCAGAAAGTGCCGTAGCGAAGCGCAATAAATCGTTTTTCGGCATCAGTTGCATGTGGCCCCAACACAAGCCAGCGACCAGCGTATCGCCTGCGCCAACGGTGCTCACGACATGCATTCGAGGCGGTTTTGCACTAAGCCATTCGCCTTGGTTGAGCCACATAACACCGTCAGGTCCCATAGAAACCACGATGTTTTCTATGCCTTTGTCGCTCAGTGTTTGCGCTGCAGCTTGGCACTGTTCAGGTGTTGCTAGATGTTCGCCAACAAAATCACCAAGTTCTTCATCGTTAGGTTTAATTAACCATGGGTGAGCATCAATACCTGACTTCAATGCGGCTTTGCTACTGTCGAACAACACCTTTTTGCCTTGTTGATGCAGTGCTTCTATCCATGCAGCGCATTGCTCTGCAGTAACACCGCCCGGTAGGCTGCCTGCCAATACAAAGTAATCGTGTGTTTCAGCAAGGCGGAATAGGGTTTCTTCAAAGCGCGCGATTTCTTCTGCCGTAACTTGAACACCAGGGAAGTTAATGTCACTAACGTTTCCATTAGCCTCAACGAGCTTGACGTTGATACGAGTTGCACCTTGTACTTCTACAAACTCATTCTTAACGCCGATGTCATTGAAAAGCTGATGGAATAGCTCAGGGTTATCTTTACCAAGAAAGCCGGTAACCGTGACATCTGCGCCTAAATCGCTCAACACTTTTGCTACGTTGACACCTTTACCTGCAGCGTGGAGATTGCTTTGCTGTACTAAGCTCACGGAACCAACGTTTAGTTCATTTACTGAACCTGTTAAATCCAATGCTGGGTTGAGCGTAATAGTGACAACCTTATTTGTTTTTTTTGTCATATCGGATCCTTAACCTTCACCAAGACCAGAAGCGATTGCATTTCCGATAGACTCCAAGGCTTGCGGCGCATCAGGGCCTTCTGCTGTAAATTGAAGTTGGTGACCGTGCTTAACGCCCAGCGCGATGACTTTCATTAGGCTCTTCGCGTTTACTGCTTTTCCATCTCCGTCTAGGTTGGCAACACGTATAGTGGATTCAAACTTTTTCGCTTCTGCGACTAACATTGCCCCCGGACGAGCATGTAGGCCGTGAGAGTTTTTGATTTTAAATACAGCGGTATTGCCTTCTTCTGAAGATGCAGCTGTGACTTCTTCACCTTTGAACAAAGCAAGAATCTGTTCTACTGATGCATCTAAAAGCTTGCCGTGTTCATTGTTAAACACAATATTAGAAAGCGTTTTTAGGATAGGTTGGTGAGCATTGTTACATGCCGCGAACGCGACAAGTGCACGCACTTTTTGACCTTCATATTCGCAGTCGTTTGCCGTCGAGACAAATGACACACCTGTGCGAGTGACATGTTTGTCACTGCCAATTAACCACAGGCCATTACCTAAGTGAGTTGGTTGTTTGGTAACGAGATCTGCAACGAATTCGTTATCAGCACATCCCGTATTTTTCAACAGACCACCAGCAACAGCACTCATCTGTAGCATGTCGCTCGCAGGGAACATCAGTTGAATTAAAGAAGCGTCAAAGTCTGCTTCAAGCTGAACATCACCGTGCAGTAGGGCGATGATTTCGTCTTCATTTTTTGCATTACGCAGACGCTCTTCTACGCCATCTGCGCCTAGCACTTTGGTGAGCTGTTTAAGAATGCCAAGGTGCTCATCAGATTTAGCTGCGATACCGATAGCGACGAACACAGTATTGCCATCACCCCAGTCGACACCTTGTGGGAAGTGGTGCACAGCAACACCCGTTGTTTTCACCATTGCACGAGTGTCGGTTGTACCGTGCGGTATGGCAATACCGTTCCCCAAAAACGTAGAGTTTTGGTTTTCACGGTTTAGCATGCCTTCAACGTAACCTTGCTCAACTAGGCCTTTATCAGTCAGGCTATGAGCAATACTCTTTATTGCTTCAAACTTATCTGTCGCTGATTGCGAGAGGGTAATGTCGTTCTTATTTAGCTTAAGCATGGTGCTTCTCCAGCCTTAAGGTATCAATTTAAAAATGTATTCTGTGTGAGAAGTTGAACGCCGCTTCTTCTGAGCGCTTATCACTCCTCAAACCTTTTATATTTCAAGCTAAATCGATTCAGCTTGTTGGTAAATTTTTTAAAAGACTCAGAAAAACTGTTTTAAAAACTGACGTTAACAAACGAGCCTTTGCCGCTGTCCTATAGCCTAGCTCACAAATTGGTTTGTTGCGTGTTCGGGTGATTTACGTCAATTTTTAAGTTTTGCTGAATCCTTTCAGCTTTTATACTGAATCGGTTCAGCTTATAATTCAACTTATCGAAAGATCGTTGATGTATTAATATGATCGCGCGCACAGAATAAGGTTTAGAATATGACACTGGATGAAATAGCCAAATTAGCGGGTGTTTCTAAGACAACTGCAAGCTATGTGATTAACGGAAAAGCGCAGAAATACCGCATCAGCGAGAAGACTCAGAAAAAGGTGATGGCCGTTGTAGAAGAGTACAATTATAAGCCAGATCATGCGGCGTCTTCCTTGCGGGCAGGTAATTCACGCTCATTTGGGCTTATCATCCCAGACTTAGAGAACACCAGTTATGCGCGTCTTGCAAAGCTGATAGAGCAGAACTCTCGGAAAGCGGGGTACCAAATTTTGATTGGCTGCTCTGATGATGATCCTGATACAGAGCAAAAGGTGGCGGAAGCATTAGTCAGTCGTCGCATTGATGCGTTGTTTGTGGCAAGTGGTATGCCCACTGCAAACGAGTATTACCTTAAGTTGCAAAATTCTGGTACGCCAGTTATCGCGCTAGACCGTCCAATGGATGATGAGCACTTTTGTTGTGTCATCAGCGAAGATTTTGATGCCGCACTTGAACTCACTCAGTCAGTACTGTCAGAGGATATTAAGTCCATTGGCTTAATCGGTGCATTGCAAGATCTTCAAGTCTCAAAAGAGCGTGAGCTCGGTTTTCTATCTGCTTCTCAACAAGGTGGCAAAACGGCAACAGTGGGTTATGGACAACACTTCTCCCGGGAAGAAGGCAAGAAAGTCTTAGAGAGATGGTTAATAGAGAACGCATTGCCAGATGCCATTGTTACAACGTCATACACACTGTTAGAAGGTGTGTTGGATGTAATGCTAGAAAAACCAGAACTGATGGGAAAGGTGCGTTTAGCGACATTTGGTGATAATCGACTGCTGGACTTCTTGCCTGTGAAAATCAACTCTTTGCCTCAACAGTTTGAGTTGATCGCGGACAGCGCAATGGAGTTAGCACTCAACGCTTCCGCCAAGCGTTACAAGCCTGGCGTAGAACTTATCCCGCGTAAAATTGTGAAACGTCACTAAGTAACTAAATAGGTTGCTCAAAGCTTTACTTCAGCCGTCAGCGCCACAAATGCGTGGTCGCTGGCGTTTTTATCTCTGTCATAAATCGGGTTGATCAGATGTTGGTTAGACACCTGATAGTCAACAACCTCGGCAACCGATATATCTGATAAGGTATCAAACTCTTGTGAGAGCAAGATATAGTCGAGTACATTCCCAGTGGAAAAATGATAGTGCGTGGCTGGGCGTTCATCCTTCAGGGGGTCACTTTGCAATAACCAACCATCTTTGAGTTGTAATTCAGTGACGCTGTCACTAGTATTGGATACTAATGAGCTGTTAACGCTGATAGGAGTGATAGGTTGATTCATATCGCCCATTAACACTGTCGGCATTGGTTCTTTTCGATACCTCTTTTGCATCGCGTCTCTTAACATCGCTGCTTCCCAGCCTCTTTGCTGGGTGGATAACCAGCGCCCAATAATCGTGCTAGACGTTTCTGGTTGTTCTGAGTCGGCTGGGCGTTGAGATTTCAGGTGCGTTACGTAAACGGCGATATGACCAAGTACAGGATGTATTACTTGGGCATAGATAGGTTTGCGACTGAACTCTGGAACAACACTTACTCCAAAAGGCTCAAGCGTTGCTAAGTCAAACTCTACCGCTTGTACTTTTTCTATTGGAAACCGAGATGCGATTGCCACAACAGGGCTTGAGTAAATGTACTCATCCTCAACATGTGGGGTGTCAACGGTCGCAAAGTAGGGGTAGCCGATGGTTGAAAAGAATGCCTGGGTCTTCTCGATACTGAATACTTCTTGTAAGCCAATCACGTCGCCTTCCAGTTTTTCAACTTGACGTTGCGTCCACGAAAGTTTGTCTCGCCATTGCTCTAACGAGTATATGTTCTCGAAATCATAGTAAGCGTTAGGCGGTGCGACAAAATTAAACAAGTTCGCAGTGACAAAGGTAATTCTACTTGGTTGAGACAAAGTATTCGCTCTTTTCAACAATAACTTAGAGAGTATATACCTTCAGGTTGCGTAATTGCAGCTTCGTTTGAGCTACGCATCGAGATACAAGCTAACGAGCGACAAGCTAAATGGGTTAAGAGGTGCTCAAATGCCAAGGTGAATCGGTGATTGAACATCGCCAGAGGTTTCTATTTTTAAGCATTGCGTTTAAACTTCAGGGCATCAAATAGTAAGAGTAAGTAACATGACCCAAGATTACGACCACGAAGAGTATTTAGAAGGCGAAGAGATTGAGATCGAAGCGATTGGCATCGATGTTGATGCGCATCCAATCGAACTGTACAAGCTTTTTAAAATCGCAAACTTGGTCAGCGGTGGCGGCGAAGCAAAACATATCATCGAGGAAGGTTACGTCGCGGTGAATGGTGAACTAGAAACACGTAAGCGCCGCAAGATGTATGATGGTGACTTTTTTGAGTTTAACCAGGAATATTATGTTGTGGTTTGCGATGCGCCAGTAACCGAACCTGAAACGGCAGAGCAAAAAGCAGAAAAGAAAGCGAAAAAAGAAGCACAGTCTTCTCGTAAAGATAAGTCTCGTCAAAGTAAGTCACCTAAAGCCTCTGGGCCTAAATCAACAGGCCGTAAAGCGGCACATAAAGAGCGTAAAGCGCAGAAAGAAGCGTTGTCTCAGTCTGCTAAGAAAGGCAAAAAAGAAGACAAACCGCAAGCCACTCGTGATCCGAAGAGCGGACGTAATTCTATTGATTTTTTCTAGGGAAATGAACGCTTAACTAAATAAGTGACATCTGAGTAAAACTAAAAAGCGCCGAGCATATTATATCGGCGCTTTTTTGGTTTCACTGTGCTGTAAGTGGGCAGTGTTAATGCACTGTCGTCTCGATGTTTAGGCTATCTGTCCAGTGATGAATGGCGCAAGGCTTTCCTAAGTAAAAGCCTTGGTAATAATCCAAATTAAGTTGATACATAGCTTGTAGTTGCACGTCTTCTTCAACCCCTTCTATAATGACTTTTGCTCCCATATGATCCGCTAGATCAACGGCGCTATGTATGGAAAAGGTTTCTCCGGCGCAGTAGTCTAGCAAATAGGAACGATCGATTTTGATGATGTCAGGGCAGAGCTGCTGAACACGTGCGATATCAGAATGTTGGGCGCCAAAATCATCGATAGCAAAGATAAAGCCATTCGCTTTCATTAACTGTACGGCTTTGATTAATAAATCCGTATTTCCGCATGACTCTTCGACTACTTCAAAAACTACGTCTGATGGGCTCATACCAAGTTCGGAAAGGCGTTTGTAAAGCAGGCCGTTATCTTTAAAGCCCATGTCTTTGGTTAGCGTGAGTAGCGTTTGAGGCATGACGTTAAGAAACAGTTTGATCGGTGTCCCTGCGAAATAGCGTGCAAAATTTCGAATGTGCATTGCTCTGGATAAAAACTCTACACATAAGCGAAAGTAGGGATCAAGACCATTATTGGCCAGAAACACGTCAGGACGAATTAGGGAACCATCAATGCCACGAATACGCAGTAAGGCTTCCATACCAATAATACGTTGGCGTCTATCAAAAATTGGCTGATAAACACTGTGAAAAGTGAATTGATTGAGAGCTACGTAATATTCACCAAGATTATCTTGTTTTATGTATCGCTCGTAGTCGGATTGATTCTTTAACTCCATGAAAAACGCCGAAAATTTAGCATCTTGTCAATGTAACAGGGTGCAATTCTGATTTGAAGAATCAAATGTGCCTAATTACATATGCGGTTGAGTTAATTTGAAATGGCTTCCGATTTTGCTTCAATATGGCGAAAAATAAGTGACAGACCAAAACAAATTAAGAAGTAAGCGAGGCCGACAATCAACCAAATTTCAAATATATACCCTGATGAATTTGCCATCTCTGTCCCAACAAACGTCATTTCTTGTATCGAAATCAGTGAAACAATAGAGGTGTCTTTCACCAAAGAGATGGTTTGACCGGCAAGTGCAGGTGTTATTGATTTAAGCACCTGTGGCGCGATAACAAATCGGTATTTCACCCACCGAGACAAGCCCAATGAGTCAGCCGCCTCCCACTGACCTTGGTCGATACTTTGTAAACCACCGCGCACAACTTCTGCAATGTAGGCAGAAGAGAGTAAGCCGACACATAACACGCCAGAGGCAAGGTTTTCCCAAAGGTTCGAAGGCCCAAACAGAAAGCGCTGTAGCGCATTTGGTTCGCCGTTGTAGTTTCGTAGAAGATCTTCCAAACCGAGTAACGGGATCAATTGGTTAGAAATGAAAAAGTAGAAAATAAAAACAAACACCAACGGAGGGATGTTTCTCACTAACTGGATAAACGCATTGGCAGGTGTGCGCAACCAAACGGAACGAGAGAAGCGTGCTAAGCCTAACAAAGTGCCAAACACTAATGCGAAGCTGATGCCCCAAATACTGAGCCTTAACGTCGAAATCAAACCTTGGAAGAAGTAGGGCAAACCACCACCTGCTCTAGGCGTGAAAAGTAATTCAAGCGCCTCTTTCCACTGCCACAAATAATGCACACCAACAGCGGACCGATGGTACAGCCAAACACCACCGATACCGCACATAACAAGTAGTACCCAGTCTAGTGTGTTTAATTGCGGTAAAAGGTAGCCTGTGCTGGATTTCGCGGGTGCTGTGCGAGTGGTAGTGTGTTCGCCCAAAAATTTGACTCCGATAAGTTATGGAAAAGTAAAATGGATGATTGGAGAGTATAGGCTCGCGGCGTCCACGAGCCATTTAGATTACTGGCCTTGCGCGACTTGATCTTGCCAATCTAATGTCGAGAACCAGTATTCATAACGTTGTTTTAACCATCCATCTTGGGTTCTTGCTTCAATCCATTTATTGAAAAAGGCCTTTTTATCTTCTTCCCCCAAGCGAACTGCAAAGGCTTCGTTGCCTTGTGATAGTCGCTCAGAGAATGGAAGGAATAGTTTGTCGCTGTGTTTCACTGTCTCATGTTCTGGTTTTGGGCTAGAAGCAATGACCGCGTGGGCGTTACCATTCAGCACCTCTTGGAACGCTTGCACGTCGTCATCAAATTGCAGGATCTTCGCTTTCGGGAAGGTTTCTCTGGCTACTTGAACGGTGAATGCGCCGCGACGAGCCGCAATTTTTACGCGTCGTGAGTCAAAATCCGAAAATTCGCTAAAACCAGAGGCGAGTTCTTTGTTTGCTGCTACTTGAACGCCTGAGTGCGAGTAGGCCTCCGTAAACAACACGCTTTTGGAACGTTCAGGCGTAACCGACATGCCACCGATGATCACGTCGAACTTTTTCGCCAGTAGTGCGGGAATAATGCCATCCCACGCAGTCGGTACGAATTCCACTTTCAAACCTGAATCTTGTGCTAAGCGTTTGGCAACATCGATTTCAAAACCGATTAACTCACCTTGCTTGTTACGCATTGCCCAAGGTACAAATGTTGACATACCAACGCGCAAAGTGCCTCGTTCTTTGATTTGATCTACATTGGTTGTGGCGACATCTTCTTTCGCGATTGTAGGCATAGCGATGGCTAGCCCTAATAATGCAGTAATGGTCGCTTTGAATAACTTCATGTTATCTCCTTATAATTTGCGCCAACTGGCTCCGAGTTTGTGTTCTAGCCATGCAGACAAGCCAGAAAGTGACAGAGTGAGAGCAAGATAAATTGCTGCCACGGTAAACCAAATTTCAAACGGCATCGCCGTCTCTGAGACGATGTTGCGTGCCTGTGTTGTTAGATCAAAAATCGCCATCACGCTTACAATGGAAGAGTTTTTGATCAAAGAAACCACTTCATTGGTTAATGGCGGTAATGTGCGCTGTAAAACCTGAGGCAAAATTACGTCTTTGTAGGTGTAAAACGGTGATAGTCCGAGAGTTTGTGCTGCTTCGAATTGCCCTTTAGGAATACTGTTTAAACCTGCACGGAATATTTCCGCGGTGTAGGCACCTTGGAAAAGGGATAATGCCAAAACGGCGGTGCTGAATCGGTCCAAACCAATCACGGGGCCAAACACGAAGTAGAGTAAATAGATTTGCACCAACAACGGCGTGTTACGTATTACTTCGACGTAAGTTGTACCAATAATATTGCCGACTTTCGAATCGCTCAGCCTTAGTAACGCGGTAACCAACCCTAATACTAAGGTAAAAAATAGACTAATAGCCGAGATGTTAAGCGTGACCAATAGCCCATCAATAAGTTCTGCCGGCCACCATTCTCCACCTTCATAAAAAGCGATGTAATCAGGTACGCGCTCCCATTGCCATTGATAGCCCATAGCGTCGGCACCAGAGTCCAACACCCACACAATCGCGATGAAGAGGAGCGTCATTTGCAGTAAAGCTTGAAGGACAGGTTTGATTACGCGAACTATCATCAGTAACTTAAAATTTGGTTCAAAAATGCTTGGGTTCGTGGATGCTGAGGTGTCTCAAATAAGGCGACTGGAGAGTTCATTTCCACGATTTGGCCTTCATCCATAAATACCACGCGGTTCGCTACTTTTTTGGCAAATCCCATTTCATGCGTGACGCAAATCATCGTCATTCCGCTTTGAGCCAGCTCAACCATGACATCCAACACTTCGTTGATCATTTCCGGATCAAGCGCTGAAGTTGGCTCGTCAAACAGGAGTAAGTCCGGTTCCATACACAAGGAGCGGGCAATCGCGACGCGTTGCTGCTGACCGCCAGAAAGCTGGATAGGATACTTACTCGCTTGCTCTTCAATATTGACTCGCTTTAGGTAATGTTTTGCGCGTTTTTCCGCTTCTTGTTTTGATAATTTGTGTGTGCGAATCGGCGCTAAGGTGAGGTTTTCCAGTACAGTCAAGTGAGGAAAAAGGTGAAAGTGTTGGAACACCATGCCGATTTTACCGGGCTTGAGAGATTTTGCGTGAGAAGGCTGGTCGAACACATGAAGCTGGCCTTCTTGAATCGATTCAAGATGGTTGATGCAACGAATGAGCGTTGATTTTCCGGAACCTGAAGGGCCACACACCACGAAGATCTCGCCAGAATGCACGGAGAAGTTGATGTCTTTTAGAGCGTGGTAATCGCCATACCACTTATTTACGTCGCTAAACTCAACGACGGGAGTATTCTCTTTCAAAGGGGCACGCTATAACGGAAAAATATCCTTTTACAATAGCAAGTTGTGCGCGTAATTTCATTAAGAATAAGCTAATGTTTAGGCGATGATTTTAAGACTCTATTCAGATCGCTTACAAGATACATCCATGTTTCTTTAATGTTGGTGCAGTCTAGAGTCTAGAGTATGACTAACTCAGTTCAACGAGATACGGATAACGAACAACAATCGCAACAACAGACATAACCATTAGTGTCTGTGCAGAATAGTAGGTCACCATGACAACTTGTCGTGAAAATATTGACCGTCCTCCAAAGCGTTCGAAAGCCAATACGATGCCAGAGATAATAAAGATAAAGCTTCCGAGCACTGCAAAAGAGGAGGATTGTGTTTTCCCACTCAAATAATACTCGATCGAAGCCCAGCACATAGTCATCAGTACCAATATATAACTAGCAACTGGCCGTTTTTCTTTACCGAGATCCGGTCGGAACAACCAGTAGACGCATATACCGAGTCCGAACAAGGCAATTGGGAGCCAAGGTGTAAAATGCCACGCTGACATGATGGCAAAACCATAACTATAGGAGAGATGGGCAGAGCAAAAGAGCACTAATCCTGTAATGAACTTGTCTCTAGGGAGCATTAATAACACGTCACCAAGCAACGAGAGCGATAAGCCAATCAAAATCCAATGCGCATATGGCATTGGGTAAGCCGGGGACTGAATTAAAATACCAAGCATACAGAGCACTGGTAATGGTTTAGAAACGTAAAAGAGCCATTTAGAGCCTTTACGGATACTGATGATATGTATGAATGCTAATACGACAACAACTAGCCACATAAAGTGTTTTCTCGAACAGACAAAATTATGTAGTACATCACTACAACAAATCAAAACTTAATTAACGAGTTAACTCGTTCTTTGATCTCAATTATTTTTATTTGTGTAAAGCTGGACAGTTGTCTCTTTACTAACCAACACGGCCGATTTTTTGTCTGGAGGGAATCGTTGTTTTTAGAAGCCTCCTCGTTTTGAACGTGATGTGGCTTACAAAATAGCATAAAAAAACGGTATTGTGACTGTTAAGTCACAATACCGTTAAACCCTAGGAAGGGCAGTGAAGAATTGTTGCAGTTATGAGACAGCTAACTCTAAGATTTCTCGGCTACGTTCAAGTGTGATCGCCTGGTTTTCACCTAAAACAGTCATGCCGTGTTTGTTTAGTTGATCAATGATGGCATCGATAGCTTGTTCACGGCTCTCACCATAGTTTTCGAGCTTAGTTGCGACATCAAGTTGATGATAAAACGCTTCGATAGCTTCGATTGTGCGCTCTGCTAAATCCTCACCTGCTTCAAGAGCAAATACGTTGCGACCCATTTGTTCTAACTTAGGGCGCTTAAACTGCATTTGGTTACGAAGTAACGATGGTTGGACAATTGCAAGAGAACGCGCATGATCAACGCCCCATAGAGCGGTTAATTCATGGCCGATCATATGTGTCGCCCAGTCTTGTGGAACGCCACTACCAATTAACCCATTCAATGCTTGGTTAGCAGACCACATTAAGTTTGCGCGCCACATATCGTCGTCTCGTTCCGCAAACTGTTCTCCGAGTGTTTTTAAAGTTTTCAGCAGTGTTTCTGCGTAACCATCTTGAACCATTGCACCGGTAGGAAGCGTCAAGTATTGCTCACATACGTGCACCCATGCGTCAACAATGCCGTTGATAAGCTGGCGTTCTGGCAGTGTTTTCATTACATCTGGGTCTAACACGGCAAATTTTGGCTGCACTGCTGGAGACATGAACGGAAGTTTGTCTTGAGTTTCTTTTTTAGTGATAACTGCGCCCATGTTTGACTCTGAGCCTGTTGCTGGCAATGTCAAAATTGCAGCTAGAGGCGTCGCTTCAGTGACTTGGTGCTTACCAATCATGATATCCCAACCATCACCATCATACATTGATGCCGCTGCTACGTATTTGGAACCATCGATGACTGAACCACCACCTACCGCTAGAATAAAATCAACACCATGCTCTTTTACCATTGCGACTGCTTTATCGAGTGTTTCTTTGGTTGGGTTTGGTTCAACACCTGAAAACTCTAGCCATTCATGTCCCTCAAGAGCTTCTGCTACTTGGTCGTACACGCCATTTTTTTTGATGGAGCCACCACCGTATACCACTAAAACTTTTTGGTCGGATGGGATAGCTTCTTTGATTGCTGCGATTTGTTTTTGACCAAAGAAAATCTTGGTTGGGTTTACATAAGAAAAGTTCATTATTAGCCCTCTTGCTTCCAGTGAAGGAGATTGAATACATGCATATTAGTCCTGATTAACGATCGTTAACAGGTCGATTTCTGCAAATAATTTGCCTATTTCTACAAAATTAATGCTCTTGAGCTAGAAAGTTAAAGTCGAGAGGAAGTATAGTGCTCGAAACGATAATAGAGACCAAACTCGTTGGTCATTGATGGAGCGCTCTAATGCACACTCTCGCAGATATCATGCAGCAATATGTAGAAAAGCAGGGGCTGCATGACCTAGAAGGTATGAAGAAAACAGCGATAGATGGCGTATGGTTTTATCGCAGTAGCAAAGGGAATCATCGCCAGCCGTTTGTCTATCAGTCCGGCATCATCGTATTGGGTCAAGGGCATAAGAACATTCATATTGGTGATACACCAGTGCAATATGGGCCCGAAGATTACCTTGTTGTCGGGGTTCCCATGCCACTAGAGTGCGAAGCGTTTGCGACAAACAATGAGCCTTTACTTGGCATTTCGATAGATATTTCGCCAACGCTTCTTCATAAACTCGTTAAAAAATTAGAGGCTGAGAAATTCAGTAATAAGTGTCTGGATGCAACCCGTTGCGGCCTTAAGTCGGTACGTATGAATGAAGGTATGTTGGATGCGTGCAAGCGGTTAATGAAAGCAATGTGTAACGAGCTTGATGTCATCATGCTTGGCGAGCTGCTTCTTGAGGAAATTGTGTATCGTACTTTGGTGAGCAAAGAGGGGTATGTTTTATTTGACCTAGCACATCAAGAAGGTTCTTACGCGAGGGTCGCTAAAGCACTAAATCGCGTGCATCAAGCGTATCATGAACAGTTGAACGTACAAGCATTGGCTGAAGAAGCCAACATGAGTGTGTCTGCTTTCCATCAAGCATTTCGCAATGTCACGCTTGAATCTCCGTTGCAATATATTAAGAAAGTTCGACTTAACAAAGCGCGCGAATTGATCCAGTTAGAGGGGAGACGTGTTAATGATGCAGCGAGAATGGTCGGGTACACGAGCCCATCACAGTTTAGTCGCGAGTACAAGCGGCATTTTAATGAAACGCCAAGGTCAACAAAGGCTTAGTGATCTTTATTTCACAATGGCGACTTTTTTTACCTTTTTTATTAATTTGCGAGTGACATATTTATTTGAGTTATAAAATTAGTTACTGGTGCCAAATAATAGGTACGTTGTTGCAATCATTTAGTGGATTGTTGCGAGGCGGTGTGGAAAACTCGTAAATAGATAGTGTGAAATCACCAACTTGTACTTAAGTTATTTTACGTCGAAATAAAAGTATAGATGCGCTTCGTTTAGCGCATTTAGTATTGTTTTAACAATAACTTAAGGAAGAGCGATTATGCACCTTAAAAACGGCAACGCAGTGAAAAACGTGTTCACACTAAGCACACTCACCGCTTCTTGTCTTATGGCCTTCAATAGCTACGCAGCAGTTGACTGTGCCCTTCTAGAAACTTGGCAATCATCAAAAGTTTATAACGGTGGCGACCAAGTTCAGCATGAAGGTAATGCTTATAAAGCGCGTTACTGGACGCAAAACAACAATCCAGCGCAATCTGGTGAGTGGGGCGAGTGGGAAACACTTGGCGCTTGTGATGGCACTGGACCGGTTGATCCACCTCAGAATGAAGTCCCGACGGTTACTCTGACATCGCCTTCTGCGTCGGCTTCTGTGACTGCGGGTGATGTTGTTAACCTAGCTGCAGATGCGGCAGATACTGATGGGACTGTTAGCAAAGTAGAGTTCTTTGTTGATGGTGTATTAGTTGGTCAGGCAACGTCTGCGCCGTATGCTGCATCGTGGACAGCAACTGAAGGACAGCACGAGTTCTCTACCAAGGCCTATGACGATGCAGGTGCCGTTAGTACGGCAAGTGTTGTGACGTTAACTGTGGCATCAGCGCAACCTGGTAACGAAGCGCCGACAGTGGATGTCGCGCTTTCTGCGAGCTCTATTGACCTGGGTGGTTCCGTAACACTGACTGCAAATGCTACGGATGCGGATGGTACCGTTGCTAAAGTTGATTTTTATGTTGCAGGTGTGCTTGCTGGCACTGCTACAACAGCGCCATACACGCTGGATGTAACCCCTTCACAAGCTGGCTCATTGAGTGTTTATGCGAGAGCAACCGATGATGCTGGAGCAACAGCAGATTCTGCAATTGCGACGTTAACAGTAAACGGCGGCGCAGTGACATCTGATTGTCGTCCTGATGGTCTTTATCAAACAACGGGTGTAGATGTTCCTTACTGTTCTATTTATGACGAAGAAGGCCGTGAGAAAATGGGGGCTGATCACCCACGTCGTGTAATCGGCTACTTCACCAGTTGGCGATCAGGTGACGACCCACAATCGACTTACCTTGTTAAAGACATTCCTTGGGAACAACTTACTCACATTAACTACGCGTTTGTGAGCATTGGTTCTGACGGCAAAGTAAACGTTGGCGACGTAAATGATCCTAACAACCCTGCTACAGGTAAAACTTGGCCAGGCGTTGAGGTAGATCCCGCTCTTGGTTTTAAAGGTCATTTTGGTGCGCTAGCAACTTACAAGCAAAAACATGATGTTAAAACGCTAATCTCGATTGGTGGTTGGGCTGAAACGGGCGGTCACTTCGATACGAACGGCGATCGTGTAGCTGATGGTGGCTTCTACACCATGACGACGAATGCGGACGGTTCTATTAATCATGCTGGTATTGAGAAGTTCGCAACTTCAGCCGTTGAAATGATGCGTCAGTACAAGTTCGATGGCCTGGATATTGACTATGAATACCCGACGTCAATGGCTGGTGCTGGTAACCCTTACGACAAAGACTTCATGGAACCACGTCGTCAGTATTTATGGGCGTCTTACCAAGAGCTGATGAAAGTATTGCGTGAGAAACTTGATGCGGCATCCGCGCAAGATGGTATTCATTATATGCTGACTATCGCAGCACCATCTTCAGGTTACTTGCTACGTGGGATGGAAACCTTCGATGTAACTAAGTACCTAGACTACGTAAACATCATGTCTTACGACTTGCATGGGGCTTGGAATGATCACGTTGGTCATAACGCGGCTTTATTCGATACAGGTAAAGACTCTGAGCTAGCGCAGTGGAACGTATACGGCACTGCTGCATACGGTGGTATCGGTTACTTGAACACAGACTGGGCTTACCATTACTTCCGTGGTTCTATGCCAGCAGGTCGTATCAACATTGGTGTTCCTTACTACACCCGTGGTTGGCAAGGTGTTACTGGTGGCGAAAATGGCCTTTGGGGCCGAGCGGCACTACCAAACCAAGCAGAGTGCCAACCGGGCACAGGTGAAGGTGAGAAGAACAACTGTGGTCACGGCGCTATTGGTATCGACAACATGTGGCATGATACCGACCCTAAAGGAAACGAAATGGGCGCTGGTTCTAACCCAATGTGGCATGCTAAGAACCTAGAAAACGGTATATGGGGCTCTTACGCAGCTGCTTACGGTCTTGACCCAGTCAACGATCCTTCAGATAAGTTTGTTGGTACTTATACTCGTCATTACGATAGCGTTGCTGTAGCACCTTGGTTGTGGAACGCGGAGAAGAGCGTATTCCTATCTACGGAAGATAAAGCTTCTATCGAGGTGAAAGCCGATTACGTTATCGATAAAGAGATCGGCGGTATCATGTTCTGGGAACTAGCCGGTGACTACAACTGTTACGTACTGGATGCAAATGGTAATCGTACGGCAGTAGATGCAACTGAACAAGCTTGTGCGGCGGGTAATGGTGAATACCACATGGGTAACACTATGACCAAAGCTATCTACGACAAGTTTAAGTCTGCGACGCCTTACGGTAATAAAGTAGCGACTGGTCCAACACCAACTGAAGCAGTAGACATTACTGTTAGTGTTGGCGGCTTCAAAGTTGGCGATCAAAACTACCCAATTAACCCGAAAATCACGTTTACGAACAACACTGGTCAAGCGATCCCTGGCGGTACTGAATTCCAATTCGATATCCCAGTATCTGCGCCGGACAACGCGAAAGACCAATCAGGTGGTGGTTTGAAAGTAATTGCTTCTGGACATACTCGAGCAAACAACATTGGTGGCTTAGATGGCGTAATGCACCGTGTGTCGTTCTCTCTACCAGCATGGAAAGACTTGCCGGCGGGCGGCACTTACGAGCTTGATATGGTTTACTACCTACCAATCTCTGGTCCGGCTAACTACTCAGTGATTTCTGGTGGTAAAGAGTTTGCGTTTAAGTTTGAACAGCCAGCTCTACCAATTGGTGATCTCAATGCGGGCACGGGTGGTGGTACCACTGAACCAGGTACGTGTGATACGACAGGTTTAGTGACATACCCAGCTCTGCCACAAACGGATTGGGCAGGTAATCCAAGCCACGCTAACCAAGGTGATAAGATCATCCACAACGGTGTGGTTTACCAAGCGAACTGGTGGACAGCGGCTGAACCGGGTACAGATGGTAGCTGGTCAACGGTATGTAACATCTAATTATTATGGATTATTTGTTATAGCCTAATGTTTACAGGCACTTAAACAAAAGCGCACGATGATTATCGTGCGCTTTTTTGTTGTGATAGTTTGTCGTTTAATCGAATTGGTAACTTTCGGGTATGACGACAATACCTTTGTCTGAGATTTTAAATCGCTTCGCATCTTCAAGTTTATTGATGCCAATTTGAGTATGTGGCGGAATACGAACATGTTTATCAACTATGCAGTTGACCAACTGACTTCCTTCACCGACTTCTACGTCATCAAAAATGATGGAATCGACTACCGTTGCACTATCTTGAATGCGTACATTAGAGGAAATAATGGAGTGCTGTACCGAGCCTCCGGAATTGATGACACCGGTAGCAATGATGGAGTTAATAAAAATGCCTTCATTACCCGTGGCCGACGATACAGTACGAGCTGGTGGAAACTGCGGCTCGTAAGTACGAATCGCCCAATTGGACTGATAAAGGTTCATTGGTGGCACAGGTTCTAGTAGATCCATATTCGCTTCATAGAAGGAATCAATGGTACCCACGTCGCGCCAATAGCAATCTTTATCGACGCGCCCTTTACTGCCACAGAATTGATAAGCGTAAACGGATTCGGTATCAATCAGCTTAGGTATGATGTCTTTTCCGAAGTCATGGCTTGATGAATCGAGTTTTGAGTCTTCTTCAAGCGCTTCTTTCAAAACATCCATATCAAAGATATATATTCCCATAGAAACAAGGCTTCTGGTCGCGCTTCCAGGAAGAGTAGGTGGGGTTTCAGGTTTCTCTATAAACGAAGTAACGAGCCCGTTTGCTGCGGTGCCCATTACACCGAATGCTGAAGCATCCTCTACGGGAACATCCATACAGGCAACGGTGAGCTTAGCACCTTTCTCTTTATGCTCTTCAAGCATTGCGGCGTAGTCCATTCGATAGATATGATCGCCGGATAACACAACCACATACTTTGCATCATTTCGCGATAGCAACCACATGTTGTGATAAATCGCATCGGCGGTTCCTTCATACCATGCACCACCTTTGCGCATTTGTGGTGGAACAGCAGTAATGTACTCGCCTAGCTCTGGATTGAATATCGACCAGCCGTCTCGTAAGTGTTTTTGAAGTGAATGAGATTTATATTGGGTTAAAACAAGGATCTTGCGTAAACCCGAATGTAAACAATTGGTTAGTGTGAAATCTATAATTCTATATTTTCCGCCAAAAGGTACGGCTGGCTTGGTTCTGTCATCGGTGAGTGGGCTGAGTCTAGACCCCATCCCTCCTGCTAAAATTACGGCGAGTGCGTCTTCCATAGTATTCCCTTTCCCTTTTCTCACATGCATCAAAACGGTGCTAACCTGAAGGAGGTGGTATGCAACGCAGAGGTTTTGAAAAGCATGTGCTAATGTGCTTATTAGTGAAAAGTCTACTACAAGAATCGAGCCATAGAATATCTCCTTAAAAATCAAGGAGGTTAAAATTTCACTGTAAGACAACTGCACCATATTAGTGAAGCGCTAAATAGCCCGTGCATCAAATTGGCGCAAAATTGTAGAAAGGAGAAGTCAAAAAGTATGGATTTACAATGTAAAGTGGCGACAAAACAAGAAGATAAATAGGGTTTTCTAGCTTAATAACTATGGCTAAACAAGGCTTAGGGTTAGCCTCTTAACTCTAAAGGTCTAAAACAGGCGCGTTGATGTAAGGCAGGAGAGCTTTGTATCAACAATTCAAGAGTAGAAGGCCTGAGACAACTCTTTTCACAGTTGTTGAGAGTGAGTGGATAGGTAAGTAGACCACTCACTTAATGAATATGCTCACTTCACTGATAGCGATACGTTATCACTGTACTAAGAGAGACCGATGATATTTCCTTCATCATCAAGATCTAAATTCATAAATGCGGGTTTATCAGGTAAGCCTGGCATCGTCATCACGGTACCAGATAATGCGTAAACGAATCCTGCGCCCGCACACAAGCGCAGCTCGCGGATTGGGACGGTAAAACCAGTTGGTGCGCCTTTGACTGCGGAGTCTGTGGTTATCGATAGTGGTGTCTTCGCGATGCAAACCGCTAAGTTGTTAAAGCCTAATTGCTCAAAATGTTTGAGCTGTTCAGTCGCGATAGGAGTCATTTCTATATTGGTTGCTCCATAGCCCGCTTCACATACTGCCATGAGCTTTTCGAGTAATGATTGCTCTTTGTTGTATAACGGACAAAACTCTACAGGCGTGGTACACGCATCAATAACATGTTGAGCTAGTTCCGTTGCGCCTTGTCCGCCTTGCGAAAAAGCGGTGCTGATGGCTACTTTAACTTCGGGATTAAATTGGTGAATCAGCTCTTCAAGAGCTTTAAGCTCTTTCACACAATCTTGTGGAAACTGGTTAATGGCAACGACAGCAGGTAAACCGTATTTATGAACGTTATTTATGTGCCATTTTAAATTTTCAAACCCAGCCTCCAATGCTGCTTGGTCCGGATTAAAGATGGAATCTGGAATAGCCATACCTGGCCGTAAATCGTAGTGTCCGGAATTCGCTTTGAGGCCGCGTAATGTTGCTACGATCACTACACAGTCAGGAGCTTTGTTGGCGGCAGCAGCTTTAATGTTACACGCTTTCTCGAATCCCATATCCGAACCAAAACCGGCTTCAGTTACCGTGTAACCTGACAGTTTTAGCGCAATATCGTCCGCGATAATGGATGAATTTCCATGGGCGATGTTTGCAAATGGACCTGCATGGATCAACGTAGGAACACCTTCTAGAGTTTGCATCAGTGTTGGTGCAATCGCCTCTTTTAGTGTTACTGCCATTGCTCCTGCAACTTGTAGATCTTCCGTAGTGACGGGGTTTCCGTTCAAATCGTACGCTACGACAATTTTCCCAATACGTTGACGTAAATCTTTTAAATCTTTGGCTAGTGCAATGATAGCCATTAACTCGGAAGCGGCTGAAATATCGAACCCTTCGTCACGCTCGAAACCATTGATGGTTTTTCCTGCATCATTGAGGCCAATTTTGACTTTACGTAGTGCACGATCATTATGGTCCATCACTCGTTTCCAAGTAATACTTGCCGTGTCGATTTTAAGTGCTCTTAACCCGGTGCGTGATTCAAAGGCATCATAACCCTCGCGTTGCTCATGGAACAAGCGAGCGTCAAGAGCGGCTGAAGCAAGGTTGTGCGCCGCTGTCACTGCGTGAATGTCACCAGTAAGGTGTAAGTTTAACTCTTCCATTGGAGCTACTTGAGAATAACCACCGCCCGCTGCGCCACCTTTAATACCGAAGACGGGGCCCATCGAAGGTTGCCTTATACATGCAATAACAGATTGATTAAGCTTTGCTAAACCTTGCGCCAGTCCTATCGTCGTAACGGTTTTTCCTTCGCCAAGAGGAGTCGGCGTGATCGCAGTGACGAGTACAAGTTTACCGTCATCATTTGCTTTGAGTCGTTCCAAACATTTTGGGTGGACTTTGGCTTTGTGCTTCCCGTGAGTGTCATACTCTTCGGGCAATAGTCCTACTTTTTCCGCGATAACATCAATAGAAGAAAGTGGTGTGTTTCGGCAAATTTCGATATCTGACTGCATGGAGAATCCCCAAAGTGGCACACAAGTAGCGTTGAAAAACTACCTGAGTTATAACGAGTATTATTGTGAGGCAAAGCTCTGCTTGGTGATGGTACTGTTTCGGTTAGGCTTGTAAAGAGTTTACTGCTTCGTATTGTGCGACATACTAACGAAATCTACTCGTTATAGTGCTAGATAAAAACAAAAAGGCCACCAAATGGTGACCTTGATATATTTTTAGCTTTAAAGCTGTCGTTTTAACGATCCCAATAAGTCTCTTCTAAGCTATCTTCTCGTTCAGGAAGCGCTCGCGATAGGCGAGGAGAGTGCTGCGTCAACACTTCATAGCTTACTCGGTTTGCGTATTTACAGATCTGAGAAAGCGAGGAGTAGGTTAAGCATCGTACTTCGTGCTTTTCTGAGTTAGGCACTTCTTTTTGGTGGAAAGAGTTTGCTGCCATGTCATGCAGTAAGGCTGAAAGGGCTGCATCACCTGCACCGTTAGTGTTCTTAATCTCTAGTGGTCCACCAAGGTAAGGGCCGATGTGAGAGTAGACCTTCATTGGGTTTTGACAGTCTTCTTTACGCATCGCACGACTAAACTCGTACTGGTTAAAGGCTTCGAGGGAGCTTTCAAGGATGTCGTGTGTGGTTTCTCGTTTTACTTTCTCGTCGGTGTAACCAGCCATATACAGACCATTTGGTCCTGCTGTACAAAGTACGAGATCAACCCATTCAAGTGCTTTATCAGCAGCTGCTAGCGGCTCTGTTTCACCTGTTAGCGCCGCACCTTCTTCTTCATTCATAGCGACAACAGAAATGTTTTCGCGAATGTATTCTTGCCACCACTGTGCGTTACCTTCGATAACGTACTTTGTCCCTAGCGTAAGTACAACAGGGACATCGTGCTTCTTAGCAAAGTCGATCGCTCTTTGTACCGCTTTAGGCATTGGATCTTCTTTTTTACCACGCATTAGGTAAGAAGAAACAACCAGGGCTGATGCTTTCTCAAAGATCTCTTCAGGAATGCTTTCCGGAAGTAGTTGATTCATATGACCTTCGTTGATAGCAAATGTACGCTCACCGTCTTGAGAAATTAGGGTGTAGCAGCGACCAATAGGGCCATCTACCGTTTGTAAATGGTTAAGGTTCATGCGTGAAGACGTACGGCAAAGGTAGCGGTAAGCAAAAGAACCGACTTGAATGTTCTTAGACATCACACCGAGCAAAACGGATTTGCTATCGGCTAAAACCGAGTAGTTGTGAAGAGTATTGCCAATCGTGTCACCTGGGTATTGGTGTGTGATCAGGCCTTGCTCAACCAGTTCTTCGTAAAGTGCATCTGCTTTGCTTTCTTCAAGAACGAGCGAATGTCCTTTACTCAGGTTGTATTTCTCTAAAAACGCGTCATCTACACGTGCTTCGATATCTACAATGGTTTGACCGACACCAACAATAGTTGGGCGATATAGCTTAGGTGCCTGTCGGATTTGGTTTACTAATGGATCTCGAGCGTGAGTTGGGAAGTAGTGTTTAGATTTACGCTGACCAGGAAACTTCATGCTTGTTCTTGAGTGAGAAAAAAAAGACGCGGGATTGTATCACAAAAAAATGAAAATCGTGGTGATTTATTACAAAGAAGTCTGCTCGCTGAAAAAATCAGCGAGCTGAGTAAATAGCAACCAAAGCAGCTGCAATTTATGGCGCTTGTCGTATTGCAATGGGTTGTTTTTTAAACTTGTTGCTCAGCAGCGCCCGGAAAGAGCCTGCTCCGCGCTAACTAAATTTACCCGCGTTACTTTTTCACTTCAGTTGGCTCAACGTAAGCCTTGGTACCCCAAAGTGGGACTGTCGAAAGGCTATGCTTAAAACTACCATCGGTCTCTTTTGTTGTATAAGACAAGTAGAGTAAGGTTTGGTTATCGGCATCATAAATACGGCGAACCTTCATTGTTTTGAAGAAAATGCTTTTTGACTTCTTAAATACAATTTCACCGGACTTACTCTTATCTATTTTTGCAATCATTTCCGGTGTGATTTCGCCAGTCTGACGACATGATATTGAGCTATCACTTGGATCTGCTAAGCTGAAATCCGCTTCGATAGAGGCGATGTGACATGTGACACCTGTTACCACCTCGTCTTTCAACTCACCGACTTTGATGTCTTTCAAAGTAAACCAACCGAGCCCCACGTCAGCAACATCGTTATCTGAACAACCAACTAGAGTAGTAGCAAGCAATGCACTTAACAGCATCTTTTTCATTATTTTTGTCCTTAACTAGGAAAGATATTGATGAAATCTATCAGAGGTTTGCACCTAAAACAAAATTTAGCCACGGAAAGGTCTATGTGCGCTAGGTTTGTTGCGGGCTTCATGCTAATGTACTGCTCTAAACGAAGGTATCAAGATGAATGAACAACAGTTAGCCAGTATCGAGCGTAAAAATACATGGCTGTATGATCTGGTCGAAGTTGAATTTCCGACACCAGAGAGTTTGAAAGGGCGCGATGTCTATTTCAAAACGCTAGAAAAAGCAACGTATCAAGTAGTCGACAAAGACACACTACTGGAAAGTGACTCTGAATTTAACCCCGACGATATTTTTCTGGTCGATTTTCATCGACTGACCATTATGTTCTCTATCTTGCAATCTCAGCGCTGGGAACAGCAGTATGATAAAGATATGATCATTGAATATCTGACACAGATTATCCTCACGCCAGATTTTGAATTATATGTTGGTTTTAAATCAGGAGTCCCAATTGGTGCTGCTATTGTTAGCCATCTCGAAGGAAATACACTCATCTCTGATGTTGCTGTTTCTGAATCAAAATACAAAAGCTCGTTTGTGGCTGATCTGGCTAAAAGACTAAGCACCGAGCAAAAACTGTTAGACTCAGTGGTTATCGAAGACTAACTTACACATCAATGTGCATAAAAAGTAAAGCAAGATGACGTTGGGTGATCTTGCTTAGAAAAACTGTAATTGCTCCCTTCTATTTCCATGAAATGCCAAGCTCGTCGTTTCAACAATCCCAAACTCAAATAAGATTAATCCAAACATTCTTAAAATCAGCTTGGGCTTGAGCCTTTAAGACGTCTGGAGATGGCTATGGCAATTACCAATATTAAGTGCGTGATATTTGACTGTGATGGTACGTTGGTCGACAGCGAAAGACTGTGTTGCCAAGCGCTCGTCAATGTATTTAACCAGCATGGGGCTGAGTTAACGATGGAAGAGTGCGTTTCTCACTTTAAAGGAGGAAAGCTCGCTGACATCCTTTTAGATACTAAAGAATTGAAAGATATCAAAGTCCCAATTGATGTTTTAGAGCCGCAATACCGAGAAGAAGTCCAGTCTCTTTTTGTGCGTCACTTACAGCCGATGGATGGCGCAAAACGATTAATTCAGTTTTTGGATTCGCATAATATCGAATATTGTGTGGCGTCTAATGGACCTAAAGATAAAATTGAATACGCTTTGGAGTTAACCGGTTTACTCGATGCTTTCCGAGGGAAAGTGTTCTCGGCATTCGATGCGAATAGTTGGAAGCCTGAGCCCGATTTAATCATGTACAGTGCTATGAGCATGGGCTTTTTACCAAGTGACTGTCTTTATATTGATGACACGCCTAAAGGAGTCGAGGCGGGACTAAACGCCGGTATCAAAACGGTGCAGTTATTTAATGGTGAAGCTATCAATCTTGTTGATGACGAGCGTGTAATTCGCATCCATCATTTAGATGAATTAAAAGAGCAGCTGTGTGGCTGCTCTGTTTGACCTACTAATGGCAAACCGGACTCAAGCTGTGGATGTGCTTAAGTTTAGACTGTAGGTAAGGCGTTTGATGTAGACATTGGATAGATGAGAAGTTTTTTGTATGAAATCCACAAGCAGCGCATGTGAATTTCTCGCCATCCGATGAAATGAGATATTCATCTCCTTGGCAGAGTGGGCAGTTCAGGTTCTCTATGTCTTTTGTGTCTTTGTAATTATTCATATTGTTTTCCAGCAGCAAATTGGAATTGGCAAGATCAAGCATAGCGGAACGCTTTGTTTAAGAACATTATTTCATCCGGTACAGCGAGAACTTGAGATTCACTTCAAATATCCACTTGGATGTCGTAGAAAATATCGAAGGTAATAGTTGAACACGGTTTAAAGAAAAGGGCTCCTTAAGGAGCCCTTGTTGATCATAAGTTCCACAACGTTATGCGGTGCGGTAGCGTTGTAATATCTCACCAAGAGAAACGGAGGCTTGCGTGAGATTAGCGACGCCAGCGGTAGATTGCTCCGCCACTTCTCTGATTGTGCTTGATTGACTACGAATTTCTGAAAGTTCCGATGCAATATCGTTAGCAACTGCGCTTTGTTCTTCAGCAGATGTGGAAATCTGAATGCTCATGTCCATTAATGAGCGTGCTGACTCGGCAATAGAGGTAACATCATGGCCGATTTCATCAATAAGCTGGCTGCTGGTTTGAGCTTGCTGAACGGTTCGGTTGGTGATTGAAGCAATGTTCTGGCTCTCAATTTGAAGCTTCTCAATCATGGCTTGGATCTCTACTGTTGCCTGTTGAGTTCTGCTTGCTAATGTACGTACTTCATCGGCAACCACTGCAAATCCACGACCTTGTTCACCAGCACGGGCTGCTTCGATTGCTGCGTTTAGTGCCAACAGATTAGTTTGTTCTGAAATGGCGTTAATCGTTGTGATCACGTCATTAATCTGCGTCGTATTCTCGTTTAAATTGGTTACTGACGTAGAGGCTTGTTCAATATAGCTAGATAACGTCTCTATCTCGCCAATCACGTTTTGTACACGGCTTCTGCTTAGTTCGATCTTCTGGGCATCTTGGTCTGACTGCGTCGTTGCTTGTTGAGAAATACTTGATACCTCCTTTGCAGAGGCTGTCATTTCTTCCATTGCCGTCGCGACTGAATCAAGCGTTTGATATTGATGAGATATCTGGGTTTCACTCAACTGCATATCTTTTTCGAATGCAGAAGATGTCTCGCTCAACATCGTTGCATTATTTTTAACACTATTAACCAGTTCACTTAAGGTATCCATAGACTTGTCTAGCGCACAGCCGATGGTACCGAATTCATCTCGACCTGGATGGAAACCAAGACGAGAGGTTAAGTCACCGTCACCAATTTTTTCGGTTGTTGTATATAAAACCCACAGAGCTCCTCCGATAAACGTTGCCACCCAGTAAGAGAATAGGGCAAAAGGAATAACCCATAAGAAGCTGAGTAATAGTGACGATAGAGCTGATGATTTTAACGATTCGTATTGTGTGGACACATTTTGAGTCAGCTTAATCACTTCCCCAGAATGCAACTTGGCATAAGCGGTCACAGACCCATCGACAAAAGAACTCTCGCTTACGCGGTTCGATTTCGATACGCCGTCAATTTCTGTAGCGCGGTTTGATTGAGCATCAACGATACCAGAAAGCTTCGCTTCGCTCGCCGAGATGGCTTGCTGCTCAAATTGTTGTATTTCATTGAAGTAGCGGCTTCCAGCCACTGAAGTGAGGGCTACTAAAAACAGTAGGAATATAACCCACATTTTGTCGTTGATAGACATCTTGATAAACAGCCTGTCTATCGTTCTAAACTCAACTTCTCTCATTTAAAGCTCCATTAGAGATAAAAGATATTGACCAAATCTATTGCTATATCGAAACAAAATATGCGAAGTTAATCAGCAAAATATGTAACGAATACTAAATTTAGTTTAAGAAATGAGATCTAAGGACGCCTATAACAGTATGTTATATCTTTAAATTGACATGAATGTTGATAAAAGAGTCATTTCTCTAAAGTGTTAAGCGGATATGAAACCTAATTGCAATCGTTTACTTTTGATTATGCTCATAGGTTTTTAAATCTTTACTTCTCGCTGTCATGAATGTGTCATATAAAGACTATAAAAAGGAGTTGCTGATGTGGATATGGCAAGAGTCAGGCCGTCAGCAAGTAAAAGCAAGAGAGCTTAAAATAAAGGAGGTCACAATGAGCGACCAATACCAAAACGATGAGAGCCTAGAGCTGCTAGATGCGCTTGAAATTGGCATTATCTTGTCGGAATACGTTGGCTCAGACAACGAAGCCGAATAGCGGAACACTCTCATCTCGTCGTAATTGACGTTATACTAGGTTCATGTCACACCAAGCCCTAGAGGCCAAAACTGGCGTCGAATGAACTTTCTAGCCCACCTGCATATCGCAGATCACAGTAACAGCCATTTATTGGGAAACTTGCTTGGAGACTTCGTAAAAGGAGATCCAAGCAAGCTATATGAGCGCGATATCTCAAACGGCATCAGATTACATAGATTTGTTGACCGTATTACTGATCATCATCCAATCGTCAACGAATGTAAGCCTCATTTCACTGGTGTTGCGCGACGTTTTGCACCTATCGCTTTGGATATGTTTTGGGATCATTGCCTCGCAAAACACTGGAACGACTTTCATTCCGAGCCTCTCGAACACTTTGTCCAAACGGCATACGAGAGAGTAAACCGAGAGGTTCATGAACATTTGCCGCCACGTTTTTTGGTGCTCCACAGCAGAATGTGGCATGGCCGATGGCTTCAATCCTATCAAGATCTAGACAATATAGAATTTGCACTACATCGGATGTCGCAAAGAAGTCCTAGGATGGCAGACTTAACCACAACATTTAAAGTGATTGAAAGTGATTACACCGAATTAGAAGAGAAGTTCTCGTCACTTTATCGAGATGTTTTGCGCCAGTCGTATGATTTTCAGCAACAGCTTAATGACTCAACTCAATGAGACAGAAAAGTAGTATGGCTTTAGGGGCTCTGGTAAACTCTGCGCTCCAAAAATAATGAGGTTACACATGTCTGTTAATTTTGCTGATTTAGGCATCGAACAAAAGCTAATCGAGACGCTAGGCAATCTAAATATCGTGACGCCAACACCAGTGCAAGAAAAGTCAATTCCACACGTCCTTGCAGGAAAAAACTTACTTGCTGCTGCACAAACTGGTACGGGAAAAACGGCTGCGTTTGGTTTACCTATCATACAAACCGTTCAGCAAAAGAAACTTAACGGCACACCTCAAGCATTGATTTTGGTTCCAACACGCGAGCTTGCACAGCAGGTATTTGATAATTTGAATCAGTACTCGGCAGAAACAGAACTTCGCATTGTGTGTGTTTATGGTGGTACAAGCATTGGCGTACAAAAGAGAAAGTTAGAAGAGGGCGCTGATATTTTGATTGCCACGCCAGGCCGCCTTTTGGATCACCTGTTTAATGGTAACGTAAACATCTCTAAAACCGGTATGCTCGTGTTAGACGAAGCCGACCGTATGTTAGATATGGGATTTTGGCCTGACTTGCAGCGCATCTTCCGACGTTTACCTGCAGAGAAACAGATCCTATTGTTCTCTGCGACATTTGAGAAGCGAATCAAAACTATTGCGTATAAACTCATGGAATCGCCAGTTGAAGTCGAAGTTTCACCAGCAAATACGACTGCTGAAACGGTAACACAAATGGTTTATCCAGTGGATAAAAAACGGAAACGTGAATTGCTAGCGTACTTAATTGGCTTGCGGAATTGGCAGCAAGTGCTGGTATTTACAAAAACGAAGCAAGGCAGTGATGAGTTAGCGAAAGAGCTCAAGTTAGATGGCATCAAAGCGGTTTCTATCAACGGTGATAAATCACAGGGTGCCCGCCAAAGAGCTTTGGATGAATTTAAACAAGGTAAGGTACGTGCTTTGATTGCAACCGATGTGGCAGCACGAGGGTTAGATATTCAAGAGCTAGAACAAGTCGTGAACTTTGATATGCCATTCAAAGCAGAAGATTATGTCCATCGAATTGGCCGCACTGGAAGAGCAGGAAAGTCAGGTTTGGCGGTTTCTCTGATGAGTAGAGATGAGGAGTACTTGTTGCAAGCTATCGAGAACCTGCTTGATCAACGCTTACCCCAAGAATGGCTGGCAGGTTTCGAACCAAGTCTTGTAGAAGAAGTTGAGCCTGAACAAAATGGGGGTGGGCGCCGTCGTAGTCGTTCATCTGAGAAGCGTAAGCTAAAAGCAAAATTGGCGATTCATAAGAATCGTGGTAAATCACGTAGCTCTCGCTAAACCGCGCAAACTTTTGTTCTTACATAGTCAGGCTGTTTTTGCCTCTTCATAGACGTCTAACGTTTGGGGGATAGCAAGTAGGTACCCTTGATACATATCGAAACCGAGCTTTTTCATTAAGCGAAGTTGATGCTCGGTTTCAATTCCTTCGATAACGGTTTTAGAGCATAACGCTTTTGCGAGTGATAATGCATCGTTAAGCGCTTTAAAATCACCGTTTTCATACCTTAGCAATAAAGAGCGATCCATCTTGATTATATCTGGGCAAACGCTTCTCACTCGCTCAGTTGTCGATGCATTGACGCCATAATCGTCAATCGCTAATTTAAATCCTTCAAGACTTAACTCCCGAGCAGCTTGAGACAAAGAGAGTTCATCCTCCACCTTCAATTCAAGTAACTCCATGACGATTTGTTCATTCATCAAATGCGATTCATAAATGGTTTGTTTTAGCAGTCGGTTATAAGTGATGTCTTTGACTAGTATCTCTGCCGCTACCGGTAATACATTGAGAAACAATTGTTTTGTGTGAAAGCGAGACTGAGAGAAATTTTTGATATGGATTAGGCGACTTAAGCGTTCAACATTGAGCAAATCTTGAGTGGGAGTCGCTTTGGATTGGAAAAACTGATCTGGCCTAACCATGGTGCCATTGGCATTACTAATTCTTACCAGTGCTTCAAGGCCAACGATGGAAATATCGTTCTTATATATGGGTTGAAAGACACTGCGGAGAGTGAAGTTCGCGTATTTCGCAATATACTGCCCGTCGGCTTCTTTCCGGATGCAACTAAGTAGTTGCGAGATGCTCATCATTGTTACCACAACCTAAATCAATGTCTCAACATCAGCGTTATCGCGCTAATTTTTCTATTTCATTGGCAATGAATCTAAGTGTGCTCATTAACTCAAGCAAGAACGATGGTAATGGATGGGTAGTTTTGTCGAGTGATATCAAACAAATTGATGAAATAATTGATAATCTCAGCACTTCAATTTGATGCTACCATTGCAGTACGGCATACAACTGCAAATATTTTCTGACTAACTGCTGTTTGTTCGAACGCCGTAAAGGATGCCCAAACTTAATGTAACAAGGGCTAATACCGAATCGAGTGTCCAAAGATTGCGTGAGTTGCGACTCGCTGGTGTACAGTGTGATTCCTTGTTCTGTGTATTCGTTGATCTGATCGGGTAGTTCACCCATCCACCAATGAAGTAATTCTCGGCTCGTTTTGCTGCGACTTATCCAATGATCGCAAACCAAAAAGAGTAGGTCATTAGGCTGTAAGGCATAGCCATATTCACTCTGCCATTCCGTAATTGATGAGAGTAAGTTTTCCCGGCAAGATTTTCCGGCACTGACCATATGGTGACTCAGAACCCAGACAGTGCCAATGTCGGATGAAATTCGATAGTGATGGGGAAGGTCTGGAGAATCCAACACTTCGATTGGCTTTATCACGCAGTTGTATCCAAAGTGACGAAAAGTATGTTCCATCCTTCTTGAAAACGCGAGACCAAGATGATGCTCACTCATGCCTTGGTTATGCACCGCAGGGTAATGCTTTTCACACAGCTTAAGACAGTCGTCTTGAAAATCATTAACACTTTGAATAACTAGGTCGAGTAGCAAAGAATATCCCTTAATAATTACAAAACGAACTGCAAAAGGTTAGCATAGTCTTTTGAGAATAGACTAATTTACTTCGGCAACTTCTTGATCTAAACACCAAATTTCTCACAAATGACCGTGTCTAATCTTTAATAGAACAACACGAAAGAAGCAGAAGTTGAACAAAAATTTGAAAGGGAAAAAATGATAAAGCTAGAACGCGCACAAAAAGAGGCGCTGGCCACCGCCATTCAAGATTACATGCAAGACGAGCTAGATGTTGAAATTGGCTAGTTCGATAGTGAGTTTCTAATTGATTTTATTACAGAAAAACTAGGGCCAATTTACTATAACAAGGGTGTTGAAGATGCTAAGTTACTGGTTGAACGCAGAATGTTAGAAGTTTCCGAAGAGCTGTATGAGATAGAACAAGAAATTAAGCTGTAAGTTTCAGTTTTACAAACGATTTAAAGTTCCTTCAAAAAATTCGAACAACTTGATAGATACGGTACCATTGGCTGGATGTAAATGATGGTAAATAATCTGTTTCATATGACGTAAATAGGTTAATGTAGTGTTTCTTGCTCAGCATTAACTTAGGAATATATCTAGGAACTTGAGATGGATACACTGGTAAAGAATTACAACCTTACTGCACGCGTGATGCATTGGTTATCAGCGCTGTGCATTATTGGTCTATTTGCAGTGGGTTTGTGGATGGTCGACCTTAGCTATTACAGCGAATGGTATCGAACTGCGCCGCATTACCATCGCTCTGTCGGTATTTTACTCGCTATTTTAACTTTGGCACGCATCGTATGGAAACATGTGACGGCGTCACCAAAGGTAGAAGGCAAACGTTACGAAGTGCTTGCTGCTAAAGCAGCGCATGGTGTCATGTACCTACTATTGATCACCATCTTTGTTTCAGGTTACCTCATTTCAACGTCTGATGGACGCGGCATCGAAGTGTTTAATTGGTTCACCGTGCCAGGAGCGGGAGAGTTATTCCCAGGCCAATCAGATATTGCAGGTGAGATTCACTTCTATGCAGCTTGGGCAGTCATCCTGATTGCAGGCTTACATGCTATTGCTGCACTAAAACACCACTTTATCGATAAAGACAACACATTAAGAAAAATGTTAGGAGCTTCAAAATGAAAAAGTCACTTTTCGCTACAGGATTAGCTATCGCTATGGCACTGCCATTTGGTGCGCAAGCTGCAGATTATGTCATCGATACCAAAGGTGCTCACGCTTCAATCAACTTTAAAGTTAGCCACTTGGGTTACAGTTTCATCAAAGGTCGTTTCAATACATTTTCTGGTGACTTTTCTTTTGATGAAAACAACATTGCTGACTCAAAAGTAAATGTTGTTGTTGATACAACCAGCCTAGATTCAAACCATGCTGAACGTGACAAACACATTCGTAGTGGTGACTTCATCGATGCTGGTAAATACAGTGAAGCAACCTTTACGAGCACAAAAGTGGTTGATAAAGGCAATGGCAAACTAGATGTAACTGGTGATCTAACGCTACACGGTGTTACTAAGCCTATTACTATTGAGGCTGAATTCGTTGGTGCTGGCAGTGACCCATGGGGCGGCGAGCGCGCTGGCTTTGTTGGCAACACTCGCCTAGAGCTTGCTGACTTTGACATCCCAGTAATGGGTGCTTCAAGCTACGTCGATATGGAACTTCATATCGAAGGTATTAAGAAGTAATTAGTTCCTTTTAGATACACTAAAAGCGCTCTTCACTTGAAGAGCGCTTTTTTATTATCTTAATCACATCACTAACATCGATAAACCAGTCAGTGATAGCGATTGAAAGCCAATAGACGTTGTAAATGTTTAGCGAATTACGCTGTTTCTAACTCGCTTTTTTCCACTAGGTTTAAACGCTCACCAAAAATCGGGCGTAGTGCTTTTAATACTTCAGTACGAGTAACCACCCCGACCATCTGCCCATTTTCAAGCACAGGAAGCACTTGTGGCTTACTTACTTTGATACTTTTAGCGCGTTCTTCGAGAGACAAAGACGTCAAGCGAGTGGCAATACCCATACTGCTCGCTGGGTACAACTGCTCTTTATCGATACATAGGAATTCCACAACATCAACGAGGCGATCACCAGCGTCAATTGCGACCACATCTCGGCTCATGATGTCGACGACTTTTTGGTCTTTCACCGGAATGTAGTCCTCACACCATAGTTCTACCATCACATCGTGAGCAGAGAAGAAGCCAACTAATCGATTTTGTACGTCTACAACAGGTGTGCTAGTTACGTTGTTATCAAGTAACACATCCAGCGCGGCTGCAATTGGCGTTTCTGCACGAATGGTGACTGGTTTTTGGTTCATAATGTCTTTAACAAAAGAGGCATTTTTCATGGTGAAATCCTTAACTGACGACAGTGTTGTAGTTGTAGTGATAGAAGAAATATTCGCTGCTTTTAGTTCTGGTCGGCGAAAAATACACCAGTTTGAAAGGCCAACTAATACCGCTCCGCCGACGATATTGCCAAGCGTGACAGGAATTAAGTTAGCGGTAATAAAGTGGCTAATGTTTAGGTCTGTGTATTGTGACGCGGGCACACCGACAGATGCCCAAAAAGATTCAGGTGCAAAATTCGCGATAACAATACCAAGTGGAACCATAAACATGTTCGCAACACAGTGCTCAAAACCGCTGCTGACAAACATTGCCACAGGCAAAATTGTCATTGCTGCTTTTGTCATTGCATTTGCAGAACTAAATGTCAGCCAAATCGCTAGGCAGACCAACAGGTTACAGAGAATACCGAGTGCAAACGCTTGAATGAGAGTGTGGTGAAGTTTGTGTTGTGCGATGTTAAGCGCATTTAATCCCCATTGACCGCCATCCATCTGATAAAGACCAGCAGCAGTAACCAACGCAAGTAGGAACATCGCACCAATAAAGTTACCAACGTAAACTTTGCCCCAGATCGAAAGCATCTTACCGAACGAGATTTGCTTATTGGCCCAAGAAATACTGGATAGGACGGAGCTGGTAAATAATTCACCACCGCAGATCACGATGAGGATCAATCCCATGCTAAATGCGAGTCCACCAGCTAGGCGGCTCAAGCCCCAACCAGCGCCCGTACTGCCGGTGGTCACCGTGATGTAAAACAAGAATGCTAACCCGATGAACGCGCCGGCCATAATGGCGAGGCTTAATGTCATACTGCTGGTTTTGTTTGCCTTACTTAACGCAAATTTTTCCGCTTCAACCATCATCTCTTTTGGAGAAAAATACTGGTGATTTTGAAAACTGGTCACCGCCATATTGACTCCTTAATTTGTAATCGCATAAAAAATCCTTGGTTATTAACTCAAAAATGAAATTGTTGTTTTTATTAAGAGCCTCAATGACTTCGGTTTCAAAACCATTGAGGCTTGCGGTGTTCCCGAACCGCATACTCAGAATAGGGAGAACGGTTAGTAAGGTAAAATTGATAATATTTAGAAACCTCATCAAATTAATTGATAACTTTACGGGGCTAGGTAAAATGAACTCTATTGCTTATTGGGGCATGCTTTAACAATTGTGGGGATTGGGAAATACCCACTAATAATGGAGGACACTTTGCGCTACTCACTTAAGCAATTAGCGGTTTTCGACGCAGTTGCAGATACCGGCAGTGTAAGCCAAGCCGCAGAAAAATTGGCTTTAACACAATCAGCGACGAGTATGTCGCTTGCGCAATTAGAGAAGATGCTTGGCAGGCCGTTGTTTGAGAGGCAAGGCAAGCAAATGGCGTTAACCCATTGGGGGATGTGGTTACGACCAAAAGCAAAACGCTTGCTACAAGATGCATTGCAGATTGAAATGGGCTTCTATGAGCAACATTTATTGAGTGGTGAGATTCGTATGGGAGCGAGTCAAACCCCAGCAGAGCACTTAGTTCCCGACCTTATCAGTATCATTGATAATGACTTTCCAGAAATGCGTATTTCCCTCGGTGTACAAAGTACAAAAGGGGTGATTGATGGGGTATTAGATTACAAGTATGACTTAGGGATTATTGAAGGGCGCTGTGATGATAACCGTTTACACCAAGAAGTATGGTGTCGTGATCATCTTACTGTTGTCGCAGCTTCTCATCATCCTTTTGCGCGTAATCAGTCTGTTAGCCTTGCGCAGTTAGAGCAAGCGAAGTGGGTACTAAGAGAGCATGGCTCTGGCACACGAAAAACATTTGATAGTTCCATTCACCACCTTATTGAAGATTTGGATGTGTGGCGCGAGTATGAACACGTTCCGGTGTTACGTAGTTTAGTTGCTAATGGTCAGTACCTTACTTGCTTACCGTATTTAGATGTAGAGCGATATATAGAAGCAGGTCATCTTGTGGCATTAAATGTACCTGAGTTAAAAATGGAAAGGACGCTTTCATTTATATGGCGCTCAGATATGGCAGAAAACCCATTAGTCGACTGCATTAAAAGAGAGGGGCTGCGAATGATGAAAGGGAAGCCTTCAGTTCTTTAAAGGTTGATTAAACATGCCTACGAGATGAGTTGGGTTTATTCCCCAAATCTGTTGATTTATCGGTTGCGTCAAACTTTTAATGTAAATTGTGAAAATAATAATATCTTATTGTGATCAGCATCACCGATAAGCTGAGCTGATGTATCTAACATGTGTCCTTGATTTCAATGTATGAAGGCAGTTATTGAACCATATAGGTACGATAATAGCCGAGTAGGTATGACTACCATGACGACACTTTTAGCTATTTCTATCACTACTGGAATTTTATCTGGCGTATGGGGTTGGATCGCCATCTCTTTAGGTTTGCTTTCTTGGGCTGGTTTTTTAGGTTGCACGAGCTACTTTGCAGCGCCAACGAGCGGATTGAAAGGACTAGGCATCAGCTTAATCACCAATATGACAGGCGTATTCTGGGCAATGGTAATTATTCACGGTTCCACTTACGTGGGGTTGGAAATTATTGGCTATGCGATTACCGCTATTGTGGCATTCTTCATGTGTATTCAAGCTAAACAGGCTTGGCTCGCGTACATCCCTGGTACTTTTATTGGTTCATGCGCAACATTTGCGGCTGACGGAAACTGGCAACTTGTCATTCCATCGTTGTTGCTAGGTGGTGTGTTTGGCTATCTAATGAAAGCGACAGGGCTATGGTTGCATACGAAATCAACCGCTACTTCTTCTTCGCTTGCTGAGCAAGCACAGTAGTGAACCCCCGATCTTATTGGTATCCACTGTGTATTGAGTTTTATCCCTCTCAATACCCTTAATCAAAATTAATGATGTTTGATACAAGCACACCAAATTGGTGTGCTTTTTTTGTATTACAAGACAATACGCTGAGTGTAAAATACGCCTAACTCATGTATTGCCGTTGGCCATGGTAACAACGCGTTTAAGTGTCCAGCGCAGAAGAACAGGAATACACTCCATGCCTTTCTCTTCACAATGAGAAACAATAGCCAAAGCTAAGTCCGGTTTTGCATGTTTTTTCAAAACACGATTTACGACTTTTTTAGCAGGGATAGGGTGGTCATGAGGAACTTTGATGATGTCCTTAAAGAAAAGTTCAAAACCATTGTTGTACAGAAAGTGCTCGATGTCTCGGTCGGGTAACTCCGTAAGTCGATGCCTTTCCTGATCATGGTCGAGCTGTGCTCGCACTGCATGCGCGTACTTTTTCCCTGCTGGGTCGCCATCGGTAACGACATGCCAATCAATACCAAACTCTTTTGCTACTTTGATGAGTGATTTTAGACCTGATTGAGCAAACTCAACGATTTGAACCCCTTCGGCAGCCAAGTCATACCCGCATTGACGAGCCAGTTCATGAAAAAGCCAAACTTCGGTTTCGCCCTCAACAAGTAACCAGCACCGCGCAAATAATGCTCCTGAACGATGAAAACGAATATGGAAACCAATTCGGCGCAACTCATCTCGACCAAACTTTGTTGAGTTTAAACTCTTAGCGATGGTTCTGTCTGATAGCCGAATTAAACGTCGAATTGAATACAGTGGAACAGAACCGAGTAACGTGCCACTGTTGGTGGTTAATATCTTTTGCATTGGCAATAATTGCAATAAGGACCACGCTCTCGCTAGATGAGTTGGATGCAGTCGACCTTCTGGATCTTCAATGATCAGTATTGGTCTCGCACAGCGCCTTAAATCAGTGGGGCCCTTAGCTTGAAGATAGGCATTGAGTAACCCCATTAAGAGCAAGCGGCTTTGTTTGTCATTGGTTTCTTTCAAGAACTGACTCAAACCTTTATCAGAGGAAGGGCTTGTATAGAAAAGACCATCACGAGGTTTGCGTGGGTTACCTTTACTGACACTTCTGAACGCGAAATAGTGCTCAACAAGCGTTTGCATTGAGTCGAGACTACTACGAATCTCACCTTTATTTACATGGCCAGGCATAGCCAATAAGCGTCGACAGGTATTGTTGATTCGTTTTTCAATCCGAGCATTTTTACCATCGCCGTTGACATGGTTTAAATCTGGGAAGCGTCGGGAGTCACGTAGTCGGATTACAGGATGAAGTGTCATTAACTCAATAGCGAGTTTCTCTGAGTGGTGAAGTTTTTTGGGTTTGCCGTTATGACCCAAAAACGCGTACTCTGTATTAATGCCGTGCTCATCGCGAGACGCACTAATACGATAGTAAATGACTTGCTCACCATCTTCGTTGGTGCACCATGTAGGCTTTATGCGTCTGTAGCGTCCCGCTTTTACTTCGTTTTTATCCTGTGCTTTAAAACAAACAATGATCTGTAAGTGTTGTGTTTGTGGATGAGAAATTGAGTAGTCAACGTGAAAATCTTTCAGTTTGAATTGATACAATGAGCCATTGGCAGGTAATGCGATGGAAAGGGCATCGAGTAATGATGATTTGCCCCACGTGTTTTCACCGATAAGCGTGGTGAGTTCGTCAAAAGAGAGTGAAAGGCGTTTGATGCCTCTAAACCCGGAGATTTCGATGCGTTCTAGTCTCATCTCAATCCTCCTTGCAATTATTTGAATTATCGAGAGTTATTTTGCTACTCCTAAGCATATATGAATTCGAAATTTTTGAGTTAAGCTCAGTTCACAAAATTACGAGAGCCTCTTACTGAATAGAGACCGTTACAAGCGAGGCTTGCTTTCAAAGCCGGGGGACAGCATCGTGATCACTTAAACATGAAATCCTAAATCGCAGTTTCATAAAATTCATGATTCTGTCATGATTCACTTCTTATTATTATAAGGAATGAAAAAAGAGAAGATGAAGATGAATAACAATCATAAGCCAGTGAGAATCAAACTGGCACACATCAATGACACACATTCCTACTTTGAACCAACGTCATTACAGTTAAAGCTTAAGATAAACAATGAACTCACGCTAGAACCCTATGTCAGTGCTGGCGGCTTTTCTCGTATCGCAACCAGAGTCGAGCAGTTAAGAGATGATGCTCAGCGCCAAGGTCATGGGATGTTGTTCCTCCATGCCGGAGATTGCTTCCAAGGCACGCTGTATTTCTCACTATTTAAAGGCAAAGCCAATGCCGACTTATTGAACGCATTAAAGATTGATGCAATGGCGTTAGGTAACCATGAATTAGATATGGGGAATGAGCCAGTTGCATTGTTTTGCCAATGTACTCAGTTCCCATTGCTTGCTGGCAACTGGGATTTATCCAATGAATCACTTAAAAAACCTCACCGTATCAGTGATTGCAAGGATGTATATAGTTACCAACCGGATACACAGAGCGCTCAATACATTGTTAAAGAATTCCATGGTGAGTGGGTCGCGATTTTCGGATTATCCATAGATAAAATGAGCGACATCGCAAACCCTGATGCAGACACGCCTTTTCACTCAGCAATTGAAACCGCCAAGGCGACCGTAAAACAAATCCATTCATCAGGTATAAAAAATATTATTCTTCTGAGCCACTTAGGTTATGAAGGTGATTTAGAGTTAGCTGAGCAAGTCGCAGGTATTGGTATAATTGTTGGTGGACACAGCCACCGGTTGCAAGGTGATTTTTCATCAATAGGGTTAGGACAAGACGATCCCTACGGTATCAAAATTAATGATACCTATGTGGTGCAAGCGGGTTTCCATGCTTTGACAATGGGGCACTGCGTCATTGAGTTTGATGAACACGGTAAAGCAACGATGTTGAGTGGACAAAATGAACTGTTGCTTGGTCGACGTATTTTTTGGGACTCGACGCTAAACCAACAGCTCGACCAAGGTGTATTCGAAACCGCGTGCGACTTCATCCATGGTCAACCGAATGTCGTGGTTTGTAAGAAACACCCGGAAACTCAAGCGATCCTGAGCGATAAATATATTCCTCAGGTCAGGCAGTTACAGTCACAAGTCATTGCTAGTGTTGACACCAAAAAGCGTCATGTGAGAATTCCCGATGAATTTGGTGAGAGTGAGTTGGCTTCCTCCGTTGCCCGATCATTTCTGCACTGTTTAAACAAACGTGGATATGACGTTCAATTTGCAATTCATAATGCGGGTGGCGTGCGAACCTCTTTGAACCCTGGCAACATTACAGTGGCAGACATTGCCGGACGGCTGTTGCCTTTTGCCGTTCCTATCGGCTTTTACGATGTAAAAGGCAGCGCTATTCGCCGTGCACTTGAAGGCGCGATAAATAATGCACTCAACAATGGCGTAGAAGGCACTGGATCTGGCAGTTATCCGTACACTTACAATTTAAACTTCGAGTACCACGCAGATGCCCCAAAAGGTGAAAGAGTTCAATCATTAGTGATTTTTGATGGCAAACAATGGGTTGGTGTTCAAGATGATGTTTGGTATCGAGGGACTTCTTCTGCCTATACGATGAAAGGGAAAGAGGGGTACGACGCATTGCAGGAGATGAAAGGAGAAGGACGTGTGACCAGTTTGTCCATGGCTGATTGTTTTATTGAACTCCTGACCGATGAGCCAAACTGTTTGAATCAAAGTCACAAACTTTACACAAAGCGACGTCGATAATAGATACTGGTATTGATTTTGCTGCTCTCCACTTACTACATGGGTTGATGAGGATGGCAGTATGTGGAATAAAGATTGGGCAGATACGGCAGTCGTGGTTGCCTGGATCGCAATTTGGTCAACACTGGTCTACTTTGTGCCTCTAAGCGGCTTTTGAATTGCTAAGAATGTGGATGTTACAAAAGGGAGCAGTAATGCTCCTTTTTTGTATCTATCTTCCCCGTTAGGGCTCTAACCAATGAAGAGTTTGTCTTGATCCATTTGCTGCTTTTTGTCTGTTTACTAAAGTTCAGGTGGTTGAATCCATTTCTTTCTTTTTATAGTGCTTCCTGATTTTTGATAAGAATTTTATTTCGATAAGACAAGGCTTTTTTGTTGGAAAGCCTGACGCTCGGCGTTATTATGTCGGCGTTTGGGGAGTAGTTAGCGCAAGTTTACTTATCGTCATCTCGTTAAGCATCAGCTTATCCGGTAAGTAAAGGTGTTACGTGGTTCATTCACGTCAACACTTCAACGAGACCAACGCATTCATTGACTAGCAGCACATAATCGTTATGTGGCTGTTGGTTGTTATTGTCTGCGGAAGGTCACCAAACGAAGTCCTTCCGCCATGGGAGGAAATATGTCTCTTATCGAAAATACCACCCAATTGAGCCAATCGGTGCCTCTTCAAGAATCATTAGCGATGTATGGTGCTTTTGGTTTATTTACCCTTGTTCTTGTTACGCTTGATATCTATCAAACACGTGGTGGCGCTATCACGATGAAAAAAGCCATCGTTTGGAGTGTTTTTTGGTTCTTGCTTGCCTTTGTTTTTGCAGGTTCTATTTATTTATTCTGGGACTTTTACGCGCCACATAGCGCTTATACGAACGACAAAGCAACGATTTCATTCTTAACTGGTTACTTACTAGAGAAGTCGTTAAGCGTTGATAACTTGTTTGTGTTTGCCATCATCTTTGCACAATACAGTGTGCCGGAGCATTTGCGTCCGAGAGCATTGCTTTGGGGGGTGATAGGTGCGCTAGTTTTACGCGCTGTCATGATTGCGGTTGGTGCTCAGTTACTTGCACAGTATCACTGGGTATTGTACTTATTTGCTGCTTTCCTTATTTGGACAGGTGTTAAGCTAGCTCGCGACAAAGGCGAAGCAGAAGAGGTTAATCCATATCCGGAGCAGTTGATTCGAAAGGTATTGCCAGTTACAGATGACTACCAAGGAAATCACTTAATCTTAAAGCAAGCTGGTAAGTGGGTGGCAACACCGATGCTGATCGTTGTTGGTGTCATTGCAGTAATGGACGTTATGTTTGCATTGGATTCTATACCAGCTATATTCGCGGTAACGCGAGAGCCATTTTTAGTCTTAGCCGCGAACGTATTTGCATTATTGGGTTTGCGATCGCTGTACTTTGTTCTTCAAGCAATGTTAGATAAGTTTGTGTACTTAAAACCAGCATTATCAGTAATCATGATGTTTATCGGGGTGAAAATGCTATTGGTTGGAACAGAATATGAGATTCCGACAGCATGGTCTCTCACATTTTTAGTTGTTGTGATGACATCGGCAGTGGTGGCATCACTCCTAAAAAATAAAGCGAAGCGTCAAACTAGCGTTAATATTACTAATCAAAAAATATAAAGTAAGCACTAAAATCAAAAGAAATAACGAAAAATATTGTTAAATATATGTTGTTGCTTAAGGGGCGATTATGCAGGTAATGTTCAGTTATTCAATGTAATCGCAGCAATTGTGATTATTTATGCCGTTATTATTCATTTGTATTTTTGAGTTTTGTAATGAGTTTGTTTTATTATAAATTCTAATCTGAATGGGTAAAATTTGTCATTTCTTAAACAATAATAAACTGACTAATATACAACCAACTAAACAGACTACTGCTTTTAAAGAGAGGCAATCATGGCACAAGCAATGCAAATGACAAATGTAGCTTTACCAACCTCTATGGATAAGAAAACCTACGCGGTTAACTTCAAAGGACTGATTGCTCACTTACTGGACATTCTATTTGTAGATAACACTGCGCCACGCAGTTACTACGCAGAAGACTTGTCAGCACATATTCAAAAAGACATCGGTATGTACCGTTAATATTGAAATAGTGTAAGAAATACCGGCCTATGAGCCGGTATTTTTTTATTTGTCAAACATGTCTACTCAACCTACGCCCTAGAAAAGAAACACTCTAGAGGAGGTAGACATGATAGTAGATTAAGTGTTGTATAGAAAAACGGAGCACCATTGGTGCCCCGTTTTGACTTGACTGAAGTGAGATATTACTTCTTGCGGCAGTATTCTGCGATCACGTACATCGACTGACCACCATTTGCCTTACCCGAAACTAGCTTTGGATCATCGCCAAGGCTAATACCACGAATCACTGTACCTTGTTTGATTACTTGGTTAGTGCCTTTTACTGGTAGGTCTTTAATTACTGTTACATCGTCACCTTTCTTAAGTTCAGTGCCGTTACAGTCAACCGTTTTATCGTCAGCAGACATCCCTTTCATTGCCCAGTTCATTTGCTCTTCTTCCATGTACATCATGTCAAGAGCATCTTGAGCCCAGCTTTCTGTGTTTAGGCGAGTGAGTTGGCGCCATGCAGTCACTTGTACAGCAGGAACCTGGCTCCACATGCTTTCGTTTAGACAACGCCAGTGGTTAATGTCTTTTGGCTCATCGATCTCACCCAGACACTTATCACAAACCATGATGGCAGTATCAACCGTCACATTACCGTGAGGTGGGACAGCGTATGCAGTTAGTTGAGATTCAGAAGAACACAGTTCACATTTTGACTCGCAGCGCGCAAGCAGAGTAGCTTCAATAGACATAAGGACTCACCTTAGTAATGTTATTTTGTGGCGGTATTATCCACTTTATCCTGAGAAATAAAAGGGTGTTAGCGAATTAAAGACTAGATTTTACAATACTCCAACCTGATTAAGGTGAAGATGTAAAATATTCGCTAAATAAATAATACGGAAGTATAAAAGACTCTATTAATTGTTTTGGCTTATGAATTGGTTGTGTCAATTTCTACAACGATTACAAGCCTAAAAGAGGTAAATGTAGAGAGAGGGTGGCTAGAACATAGCCCTCTAATTTACAGAGGGCCTGTAGTTAACGTTCGACAATCTGGACAATTTGCTCTTTTGAAATGCTCATTTCTTTACCATCCATGTCTTCATACTCGTACATACCCGTTTCCTCGTTCAGGTCTGGTTTACCGTAAGAGGTAATAATTTTCCCTTCATTTGTCGACATCAGATATTGGCTACTTCCGCATGCAGCAAGAAGTAATACAGTGGCAATAACAGTCAATACGCGCATAGAGTTTTCCTTTTAAACAAGTGAGTTAGGCAAAGACATCGATTTAACTATAGCAGAGGAAATATGAGTGGGTTTGAATACAATTGAAATGAAAAAGCCCAGTAGAAACTGGGCTTTGGTAGGAAGGGTGTTGCGATTACTTCAAAACAGAAGTGTTAGTGACACCTGTTAGTGCGTCATCCATTAAGAAGTCAGTGTTTTCCATCTGCATCTCTACATGATGATCAATATCAGACAAAGTGCCATTTGGCGAAGCAAAAGTACTGTGCGATGCAGTAGCATTAAACTGTACAAAGCTCGCAGTTGCATTCACAGTAGTGTCCGTACTGTTCACAGTCTTCAACCCTAGCTTATTAGCGAGCGGTTCAGTACCCGCGAATGGTGCATTTGGAACGCTGTTTGGTACTGTGCTATCGCCATCCACTTCTGTCATAAAGAATGGTGTCGTTAGCGAACCAGATGCCACTAAATCTGAAGCGTTTGTGAACGGATCGACAGTGTCTAGTGTAGTCTGTGCTGCATAGATAAATTGTGAAAAACCTGCTTCTAGCGCTGCTACTTGAGCTTCCGTTGCCGCAGCCTCAAATGCTTCGTAACATGTTTTATCTTCTAGATCCGCACATGATGCATCAGCGTAACTCGCATAGTCTTTAGATGCTGCATAAGCGAGGTTATGTTTGATCTGAGGGCCGTAATTGTCTGAACCCAGTAACAAATTACCAATTTGTCCACCAGAGTTCTGTACTGATGCAGAACTAAAGGTGTACAGTGCATCCGCAGTAGGGCTGCCCAATGTATTGTTTGCTGCTGCGACGGCAGATGTAGCGACAATACCGCCAAGTGAATGACCTAGCATTTTGACTTTTGAACCCGTCATTGGGTTGAAGCCTTGCAGAGGACCTCCAGCTAAAAGACCGCCTTGAGCAGATACTACCAAGCTAGCGCGCAAACCTAACACATCCAGAACACTTTGACGTAGGTTGTCACGCGCAACGGCTAAGTTGGAAAGATTTAGATAAGCCAGTACATTCGCATTTGCGGAACGTTGTTCATCTAAGCTGCGCGTACCATGAATAGGTAAGTCAATAGCGATAACTGCCACACCTGCTTTTACCATATTGAACGCGAACGCGTACGCATTCTCTTTCGCAGAGGTGATGCCGTGTTGATAAATCACAACGTCTGTCGCGACGCCAGATTTAGGTGTGAAGACCAGTACTTCGACATCTTCAACCGATTTCACTACGGGAACAGGCGAGTAGCGAGTAATAATACGCTCACTATCAAGCTGGGTACCATCGGTAAGAGTAAGCTTAGCTCCAACAAGTTTTAGCTGCTCTGTAGGATCTGTAGCAAGCTTTGTCACATCAACAGGATCATTTGCAAAAACGCCTGTTGATAGCTGCTGAACCATGTTTGCTTGCTCGTTCGGATCCGCTAATGCTGCGCTTAGCTTCGCTAGGCTTGGCATCGCAGATACCATTGGTTGCATGTTCCAGCTTGCGCCTTTTTCCAAGTAATGAGGCAGTCTTACCACACCTTGTGTCACGCTTACATCGGCACCTGATTGCATGTAAAGGCCTTTAATTGCCGTTTTAGCTGCGTCTAGATCGCTAATGTATTTACTAAAGTCATCGTCAGAGTCTAGCGCAGTGCTAAAGTCTTGGGTTTCACCGAGCGTTATTGTGTAGGCCGTTGATAAGTCTACTGAACCTTCGTTTGAGTCATTTTTGTAAACGGTATTTAGTGTGTTTGCGCCAGTAGAAAAACCAGTAGCGGTTACTCCTTTGACTGCCGCTAACGTATCACCTACAGACTGGGTACTGAACCATGAGGAGTAAACGATGTCGTTAGGATTAACTTGAGCTAGACCAAAAATGCCTTCAACCGCCTGAGTGACTGCTTGAACAGAAGCAAGGTCGCCAGTTTCATAAACGATTTCTTTCGATTTACCTGTCGCATAACTGGCTGATGTACCAATTGGCTCACCATTCACGTCAGTAACATCTTGTGTAACCGCAAAAATGTACTCGCTTGACTCATCAAGTGCAGCCAAGAACTGGATGTATAGAGAGCTACCTTTTGCTTGAACTACGTAGTCCTGATTCTGAACGAGTACCTCTTCGATTGGGTTAGATTTACCGTCCCACTCGGTTAAGCGTTGGTTAATCTTGATGACTTTAACACCAGACGACAGCATGCCCGTTGCAAAACCGTCGCCGTTGAAGTTAAGAACGATTGGCATAGACGTTGACCATCCATCCATCGTGTTCATTGAGGCTCTAGGGTTGGTTAAAGCATCATCGCCATCAGTTGGCAGACCAAGCGTACCATCGCTTGTGTCCATTAATAAGTAAGACGGTGCCGGTACATCTGCGTTCGCTCCTTGAAGCGTAAAACTGATGGATGTTTCGCGATCAAGCAATGCTTGGACTTCATCTTCAAATTGAACTTTGTCGGAAGTACCAGAGCTGGAGGTATCATCACCACAACCAGCAAGAAGGATTGCAGAACAAAGCATTGATAATTTAAACGTGTGTTTCATTGGTTTACTCCGTAATCCCATTATTTGAAGGTGTAGTTCATCTGTACCGCGCTGATGTAAGCAGTACCTTCTGAGTCAAACTTAATCTCTTCACCCAGAGCATTTTTCTCAGTGAAAGAGCCTGATTTACTCTTAACAAGTGCAAAGCCTGCATCGAAAGTTAAATTCTCATTCATTGCGTAAGTTAGGCCCGCGCTGTACCAAAAACGGTCACTGTCAGGGATACTCAATGTTGCTTCACCTGCTTGTTCGTCGTACGCAAAGCCTGCACGGAATGTCCAGTCTGTATTAAGTATGTAAGTTGCACCAATGGAGTAGCGATTGTTGTCTTCATATTTCTCAGGTTTAAAGAAACATACTCCGTCATTACATTCGTTACTGGTCGCTTTTAGTTCTTTAAATGTGCTCCAGTCGGTTTGTTGCCAGCCGTAATGTACAGCCCATTGTTCATTCAATTGATGGAAAGCCGATAATTCGATAATTGAAGGGAGAGAGATTTTTAAACGGCCATCAACTTTTGGTGATGAAGCTCGACCAGAGTCGTAACTACTAAACTCACCGTCATCAAAATCTAGATCAACCTTAGAGCGGTAGCCAAAGCCAAAACGGTTGTTTTCATTTAGCTCAAATAAAGCGCCGACATTCCAACCCCAAGCGAAAGTTTCACCTTCCATGCCGACAAGGTTATCGGACTTATTACCACCTAAAATACCGGCGAGTGCGCCTTTGTGGCGAGTCAGCTCTGCTTCAGCGTAAACTAGGTTGATACCACCACCGACACTGAAAGACTCGTTGATACGGTAAGCGACATTAGGGTTGATGTTTACTGAAAGTAGGGAAGTGTCACCCGCCATATCACCTGCGGAAATATCATTTGGATAGTCAGTGGCAACACCATATGTTGTGAACATACCGATACCCCAAGCCCAGCTATCATTGATAGGGCTGATGTAATAACCTGCTGGCACGATCTGTAAAGGAGCGACATCTTTCGCGTGTTCATTGTTTACAGTGTCGTACACATCGACTTCAGGGTCGATGATAGATAACGCGCCCGAAAATTGAGCTTCTTTGAAAAGTGTCATTGCTGCAGGGTTACGAGCAAGGACGCTGGCATTATCTGCGACAGCCCCTTCACCTGAAAATGCTCGACCAAGACCAGATGCCGAATGTTCAGCTACCTGGAAGCCCGCTGAGTGGGCATTACACGCAAACAATATTGAAATTGTAAGCAGAGAGCAGTGCTTCTTGTTCATCCTTGACCCTCCTAGGGTGTCATAATGCTGGACCGAAGTCCTTGTAATTGTTGTGTGGTACTTACACCAATTGTTAATACGCGAAATACAACGGTGATGTAAATGTAATGTTAATTGTATGTTTAATAACTTGTCAAAGTTTGAGCGTATTTTGCGTTTTAAATATGATGCATAGGTCAAACGATGGCTTGTAAGGGCATGTATTATCGTTATATTTTTGAAGAGGATGGTACGACCAGAATTGTTTTGCGAGCTTTATAGTTAAATAACGATCAAATCAAGAGATAGCTCGCTTTGCTGTTTCTTCACTTCACAGGCATAATTCGCGCTCGCTATGTAGTTATTCAATAGACGCAATAGGAACCGCATTGGAATTACTGAATGTTGAATTTTTAGGTCGTTCGCTAAGGCTCGAAGGATCGATGGCTGGGTGGCAGCAGTTATATTGGGATAATACGTTGGTGTCTCAAATCGATGCCAGTGACAATACCGCAGAGACTTGTCTACACCAGTTTAGGCTCTCTGCGGGTGAGGAAATCCTGAACTGTCATTTAGAGTGTTCTTTAACATGGCAACCTTTTGAATTGAGTTACAAGGTCACAATTAACGGTGAGCTCATCAATGAAGGTTGTCGAAATGAAAAAGACATCGAGCGCCAAGTGCCAGAAGTTACGCCACCATCCGAAAAGCGTTTAAGTGTAATAGGCCTCGTATCTCTTGGGATGAAAGCACTTAAAAGTGCGAAAGTTATTAAAGTGGCGTTAGCGTCTGCAAGTCTCGCTGCATATTCTTGGCTATTTTCCATCGAGTTCGCGCTAGCGTTGATCGCTTGTTTGGTTTTTCATGAATATGGTCACATTAGAGCGATGAAGTATTTTGGAATGAAGACCAAAGGAATCTATTTGATTCCATTCCTAGGTGGTTTGGCGCTAAGTGACGAAAAGATAAACACGCGCTGGCAGGATGTGGTTATCTCAATCATGGGACCATTTTTCGGTTTAGTACTTAGTATTGTTTTTACTTTGCTTTATTGGATGACTGGTGAGGTAATCTTCGCTGGGCTTGCTGTGTTTAACGCCTTGCTAAACCTATTTAATCTGCTGCCTATTTTACCATTAGATGGTGGCCATGTGCTCAAAAGTATTACCTTCTCAATGAATACTTGGGTCGGGTTAGTTGGCAGTATTGCGACCGCTTTATTAGGCATTTTTATCAGTTACTATTTCGGTCTGACGTTGCTAGGGTTTTTATTGTTAATGGGAATGTTGGAAGTGGTGATGGAATGGAGAGCTCGACATCAAAGCCATTTATTGCCATTAACCCGTTATGGGCAGCTATTCTCACTGGCTTGGTACTTGGTCTCTGTCGGAGGTTTTGTTTCTATCATCTGGTATTTTGCCACTCTCGGAGATAGTTTGTTAAGTTTGCCGCTACAGATATTGGGCACTTGATTAGAATCATTAAAAAGCTCCCTAGGGAGCTTTTTGTTATTTGGCAAGTAAGTAGGTAGACGATAGTAGCAATCAATTAGCCGCATCTTGGTGCTTTCGCGTTATACGCAGGCAGCTTATTTATGGTTGCTTGTAAATCTTTAATGCGCGTACTGTGCGATGGGTGGGTTGAGAAGAATTCAGGTGGTTGAGAACCACCTGATGCAGCACTCATATTTTTCCATAAATCGACACTTTGACGTGGGTCGAAACCTGCTTTTGCCATGAATTCCAGCCCGACAATATCAGCCTCGGATTCCTGAGTACGACCGTATGGCAAGATAACACCGTATTGAACACCGACACCAAGTGCCGCCATCGTCATTTGTTGATACTGTTTGTACTCGGAAGCGCCAATGGCAACGTTTGCTAGAGACAACCCTGCATTTGCTAACTGACTTTGTGAGAGACGTTCATTACTGTGGTCAGCGAGGACGTGAGCGACTTCGTGACCAATCACTGTTGCCAACTGATCTTGGTTTTTCGCGACATCTAAAAGCCCGGTATACACGCCGATCTTCCCACCTGGTAGAGCAAACGCATTGACTTGTTCACTATCAAAAACAACGACTTCCCAGTCTTTAAATCCAGATTGAGCGGGAATGCTGTCAGTGATGTGTTTGGCAACGCATTGAACGTAGGCATTCGTTTTGCGGTCTTTGCTGATTGGGATATCTTTCTTCATTTGTTCGAAAGATTTAGCTCCAAGCGATGACATTTCCTGATCTGAAAACATCAGGATCTGGTTGCGACCCGTCGGTGATGCGCTACACGCTGTTAAACCCGCGATAGTTAAAAGAGCAGAGGCTTTCATCCATACCTTCATAACAGGCTCCATTTAATTTTTTGTTTTGAAGCAATAGTATATACCCAAATAGTAACATGATGCATGGATCAAGTTATTCATCTGATTAATAAAGAAGGTGAGATGTTACGTCTTGAAGTTATGCCCAAGTAGCGTCTATGCTAGCTTCCTAGCACATCGTTACAACCTAACAAACCAGTTTGTGAAACTAAGAGTAAAACAATGAGTATATGGAAAAAGCCCGTAAGCATAGAGATTCTGAATGCCACGTCAAAAAATACCCTGATCGAGCACCTACAAATTAAATATACAGATTTCACTGACGACTCCCTTACAGCAACCATGCCCGTATGCAGCTTTACTCATCAACCTTTAGGAATGCTTCACGGTGGTGCATCAGTCGTGCTCGCAGAAACATTAGGCTCATTAGCTGCAAACTTCTCTGTCGATGAGGGCAGCTACTGCGTCGGTTTAGATATTAACGCGAACCATGTGCGAGCCATGCGAAGTGGTCATGTGATTGGTACGGCAAAACCGCTTCATCTGGGTATTTCAACGCAAGTGTGGCAAATCGATATCACTGATGAGCGAGGCCGTTTAGTGTGTACCAGTCGCTTGACCATCGCTGTGAAACAACACAAAACAAAGTCGGTATAAACTAAGATGGTGATTGAGTTTTCATTAGGAAAAATCATTGCAACCCAGCGTGAAATAGTGATTAAGCTCTCCGGCAGTGCAATGGTAACCTTGCAAGCGCAAACCGATGCAATTCAGTTGCTGGGTAGAGGAGCGAACGTTGTTTTATCTCATGGAGCAGAGTGTAAATGGTCTATCAAGCTGGACAACGAGGAACAACTGGCTGAACTTTCGCGAGAAATTGGTATCGATATTCAATAATTTATAGTGTGATGTTTGCACTTTTTGGTAAAAATGAGGAAACTTAGCTTATCGACAACAAGATAAGAATTTCCTCTTTATGAGTAGCCCTCGTTTACGTGTTCAGTTCGAAACACTGTTTGAAAAATTTTCCGGTCACGATACGGACGTTCAGCTCGAAGACATCACCGAAGCGTTGTTTTGTACACGTCGTAATGCTCGTATTGTTCTAAATAAACTTGAAGAAGAGGGCTGGATTGAGTGGCATCCGGCAGCGGGTCGAGGAAAACTTTCGAAACTCGTTTTTAAGCGTAATCGAAGCGACGTCAGCGAAAACCTCGCCAGGCGTTATCTCGATGAAGGGAAAATCGGTCAGGCTCTAGATGCGCTTGATAACGATGCGGCACGATTGACGCAGGTCATCCAAGGTTATTTAGGGCTTCAACATCGACAGGGCGAGCAGGTCGTGCGTTTGCCTTATTATCGACCATTGTCGATGTTAAACCCGCAGAAACCGATGCGGCGTTCTGAACAGCACATCGCCAGACAAATTTTTAGCGGACTCACTCGCCTTGATGAAAATGAACAACTTCAACCAGATTTAGCCCACACGTGGGAAGCAATTTCTGATACACATTGGCGTTTTTATCTTCGTCGTGGAGTACGCTTTCATAACGGTGAACCGTTAACAACCAGTTGTGTTCTTGAAAGTGTGCTTGCGTTAAATAGCTTGAACTTGTTTTCTCACATAAAGCGGGTGTCTTCACCACAAGAGTGGACCGTTGATATTGAGCTCGTCCGTCCTGATCGCTACCTTCCTCTGGCTCTGAGTGAGTCGCAAGCAAAAATTTTGCTACCGAGTGCTTTGCGTTCTGAAAGCTTCGATAGACAACCGATAGGGACAGGGCCGTTCCAAGTTAAAATGAATGATGATAAGCGTCTTATTTTGACTGCTTTTGATGGCTACTTTGGTTTTCGCCCTTTACTTGACCAGGTGGAGGTGTGGGTAATCGATGAAGCCTATTCCTCAATGGTTTATCCAAGCCTGTCAAAACCGAAGATGGATAAACAAGGTTCATCCGATGAAGTCGAGCTGGACCCTGGCTGTACATTCCTATTACTAAACAAAAACACTGGGATTGCAAAAGATCCTCGTTGGGCAGAGTTCCTCTCGCAAACCCTCAACAGTCACCAGATTTACGCGCATGTCCCACAAGATAAAGTGATGGAACTGGGAGTATTGCAAGCCTTTGGCCTTAAGCCCGGTTGGATTGATCTTAGGCCAGCAGAAGCGGGCAGCGTACCACAGGCTAATGAGGTAATTTCCGTAGCGTATCAGAAAAAGCATCCGATGTTTCCAGTAGTTGCCAAGGCCATCAAGACACTCTTAAAACCGCACGGTATAGAGGTTGAGTTTATTCGTTATGATTCTCAACCGCCCGCACCGGAGGAAGTGGATATCTGGGTGAAAGCTATGGGTATTGCAACGAACCGAAATGACGCGTTGGCGGGCTGGCTCCTGGATTACAGTGATATTGAGAAGTTCAGTTCAGGTTACGATTTTAGTGAATGGGCTAAACTTGTCGATCAATGGCGTGCTGGGATGCACACAGACTTTCCTGCGCGTGAGCTAGGACGACAGTTAGTAAAAAGCTGTCAGGTGATTCCTATGTTTCACTGTTGGCTAGGCGTGAATAAAGACCACAGCGGTGCGTTACAAAATGCAAAGTGTAATGCCTTAGGTTGGTTTGATTTTAATAATGTATGGGTCAAACCGGATATAGAAAGTAACCATGGCGAAACCGAATAAGAAGCAGCCGACGAAAACCGTCGATATCTATTGCTCAAAGTGTAAAACTCAACTATTCAAGTACCGTAAAGGCGGGAAAGGAGCACTGGTTAAATGCTTCAAAGAGCGCATTGTTGACGATTTCACACAAACCCCATGTATTTGCCCCGCTTGCGGACAAGAGTTTGCAAGAGATACCCTAGTAAGAGGAACCCCCGCTTACAAAATGATTGGCGGCAAAGTGACGATGAAATAATAAAGGGCTAGAAAATGAGTATGAAACATGACTATTGCATGGTTTTAAGTACAACCAGTAATGAAAAAAATCGAGATCAGATCATTAAAGGTTTGCTAGATGCCCAATTAGCCGCGTGTATTCAAACAATGCCTATTGAAAGCCACTACGTTTGGAAAGGGGAGGTTTGTACTGACAACGAATGGTTGCTAGTCATCAAAACTCGTCGAGAACTTTATGAATTGGTGGAAGAGAAAATAGAAAACCTGCACGAATACGAGGTCGCTCAAATCGTACAGGTTCCAATTGTTGATGGGTTTAACCCTTATTTAGAATGGTTGAGAGAATCGACGTTGAGCCGACATTAAGAATAACGACAACACTGCACCAACGGTATCGCACAACATATCTTTCTGGGCGTCCCATATGTCACCTTGCGAGCCCAGAAAGGCAATTCCCTCATCGCCACCAGCTAACTCCGCATACCACCATTCGATAATCTCATAGCCAGCAGCAAGTGACATGATAGCAAACAAAGCAAACCAGCAAGAGAACGCTTTGTTGAACCGTTTTTTGTTTATCAAGTATTCAGCGATCGGATATGCGTAAAGGCCAATTGAAAAGTGCGCAACGCGATCAAAATTATTTCGCTCTGAACCAATCATGTCGTTAAACCAGTCAAACGGCACTTCGGAGAACGTATATTTCGCACCGATAGTGTGCAAACAGAGCCAGATGAACATTAAAAAGTAAGCCGTATTACTGAACTGATAGCGAATCGAAATCGCCCAAATAGCAACAAGAATACCAATCGCCGGGATAATCTCCGCAAACCAAACTGCACGTGAGTTAGGTTCCAACGCAGAAAATAAAAACACGATGGCATAAAAAATCGTTAATCCTAAGAGTGTCGAGGTGCTTTTCATAGAGTTATTTGATCCTTCAATTTATCTTACAGTGGGACTCCATAGATTGTGTTAATGATTACACTTAATTGAACGGTGTGCAATTGATATTTTAATGGGTTTTTTGATCACTGAAAATGTTGATTTATTGGCAAACTGCTCAACATTAAAACGTTTGCGCGTGCACTTTTCATTAAAGTTTGATTTACAACATGCCCATCCATAGAATCCATGATTCAGTCTAATAAAAAAGAAGTAAAGCCATGAAACTGGAAACTGTCGATTATCTTGCTGACGATGCTGCTCAACAGTTCGTTACCTCTCTACGCGAAACGGGGTTCGGTGTGTTGAAAAACCACCCGATTCCACAAGAGCTTGTAGAGTCAATTTACAAAAACTGGCATGAGTTTTTCTGTTCAGATCAAAAGAATGATTTTCACTTTAACGTAGACACCCAAGATGGCTACTTCCCACCTTCTGTGTCTGAAGTGGCGAAAGGGCACAAAGTGAAAGACATCAAAGAGTACTTTCATGTTTACCCTTGGGGGCAGATCCCAGAGCAGCTTAAAGCTGAAATCTTAGAGTACTACGAGCGTGCCAATGCATTTGCTCAAGAGCTATTAGGTTGGGTTGAAGCGTACGCACCTAAGGACGTTCAAGAGAAGTTCTCTATCGCGTTGTCAGAAATGATCAATAACAGTGACAAAACATTACTACGCGTGCTTCACTACCCACCGATGACAGGCGAAGAAGAGCCAGGCGCTATTCGTGCTGCTGCGCATGAAGACATTAACCTGTTAACGGTTTTGCCTGCTGCCAATGAGCCTGGACTGCAAGTAAAGAGTAAAGAGGGTGATTGGATCGATGTACCATGTGACTTCGGAAACTTAATCATCAACATTGGTGATATGCTTCAAGAAGCGTCAGGTGGTTATTTCCCTTCAACGACTCACCGTGTAATCAACCCTACGGGTGGCCGTCAAGAAAAGTCACGTATCTCATTACCGTTGTTCCTGCATCCAAAGCCGGAAGTGGTGTTATCTGAGCGCTACACTGCACATAGCTACCTTATGGAACGTTTACGTGAGCTAGGGGTTATTTAACCTTTACGTGATCTCCTTACAAAGGCCGATGGTGAATGACTATCGGCCTTTTTGCATTTATGCTACAAAATGGAAACTATGTTTTTTGTGCCGAGAATGGGGCCCTAAACTCGTGTCAGAGAGGATGAATGGAAGGACAACGTACTGTCAGTAGTATTGAGCCTCATGCAATAGAAAATCCGCTGCTTTGGCCAATGCTAGAAATTCTGAGAAAACAGCCCTCTAATTGGAAAGTGCACACCTTGGCAAGCTCGTTGGGTGAACAAGGTTATATCTCAAAGCTGGACGACTCTCCCGATAAGGATTTATTCAAAAGAAATTTCCTGATCATGAATGCATTATATCAACTGCAAGACACTCTGTATCCGGATAGTTGGCTTCAAGTCGAAGCCATGGATATTCAGCTCATGTCTTCGATGGAAGCTTTGAGGCATAAGATCGATATTCATGATCCTTTGCGTGAGTATTACTTAGATTGGCGCAATTACGAAGCGGACGAAGATGAAGTGCGTCGACTGTTGAATGAATTTTGGACAACTTATCAAAAGTTCATCGGTGGTTCGTCAGTAGCCAGCGTAGATAAGACAAAGGCACTGTCACTATTTGAACTTAACACTGACGCTACGCCTGCGGAAATTAGAAAACAATGGCGAAAACTCGCGCTTCGTTGGCATCCTGATCGAGAAAATGGCAATGCAGAAAGATTTAGAGTTCTTTGTGAAGCGTGGAATGTACTGAGAAACGAATGATTCGCTAAGAATAAAGATAAAGGAAGGCAGCTAACTATAACTGCCTTTTGATTGAACTGTCTCTGTCAGCGTATCAAAACTAGCATGATGACTTAAACTGAGATTTTCGCATGCGGTTGAGGGCAGCCATAACGTCTAGTGTACGTGGTTTGGCTAAGTCGCCTTGCTTAGGAAGAGCGGCATGCCACTCACCAGACAGCATTTCTTCAATTTCCTTCGCTGGATGATTACACCAACCTGGAAGTTGAGCAATTTGGAACCATAACCAGCCAATTGTGTTGACTTCATCGGCTGACTCTATCTGTTCCAAAGCGCTAAGATCAGTAAACTCTTTACCAAATCGAAGTGACTCTTTGCCTTTCGCATTCACACGGAACTTGCCGTCAGTCAGAATATTCATCAACGCAACGCGGTTCAGTGCTCGAGGTGGGAAGGTCTGTAAACGTTCTTCTGACTCGTTATGGCGTTGAGTAGGGTGCTGAGCGATAACTTCTTTCGCTTTTTCAGTTACATCAACGGCTTGGTAGTCGTGCATTTGAATGACGGTATCGGCAACGTCTAAGTAGTCGCCCGACCCACCCATAACGATAATGGTAGAGATATCAAGATCATCTCGTAATTGACCAATGCGGTCGACGAGAGGAGTAATTGGCTCATCACCTTTTGCCACCAATGCCTGCATACGCTCATCTCTAATCATGAAGTTGGTAGCAGAAGTATCTTCATCAATCAATAATGTGCTTGCACCCGCTTCAATAGACTCTTGAAGCCAAGCGGCTTGCGACGTTGAGCCTGATGCGTCTTGAGTAGAAAAGTCCGCCGTATCTTTACCCATCGGTAAATGGTTGATGTAGTTCGACAGGTTCAAGTGGTGTACGCATCGGCCATCTTCGGCACGAATCTTCATAGCCTTGTTATCGGCAACAATGTATTCGCGACCATCTCCTGGAATATGATCGTAAATTGAACGCTCTATTGCATTTAATAAGGTAGATTTACCGTGGAAGCCGCCACCTACGATCAGTGTGATACCTTTTGGAATTCCTAATCCTGTGACATGACCCTTGTTTGGCGCATGTAAAGTGACTTGTAGAGATTCAGGGGCTTTAAACTCAACGGCTTCTTTCATAGGAAGGTCGCAATTACCTGCAATTCGAGGAAGAATACTGCCGTTTGCGACAAACGCGACTAAGTTATTGGCCTCCAACTGTTCTCGCAGGGCATCTTGGTCTTCAACAACTTGGCAGTGCTTAATTAAAGCGGCTTTGTCGAGTTCACGCTCTAAAGTTGCTCGACGGATAAACTTAGGCAGGTGGAAAGTCAGTATGTTGTTGGCTTTTTTCCCCAATACTGAACGACCTTCGGCTGGTAAGTTAACTCGAAAACGCAGTTCAATACCTTCTTCAGTAAACAACACCGCGGTGCTATCCAGTACAGTTTGGCCTGTCAGTGAAATTGATACTGAGTTTTCTTGTTTAGCAAACTGTTCAAAACTACGCGCAATAAAATCACGTGCACCTATTTGAAATGCAGGAGACTCGTCTCTTAGCCACTCAAGACCAGTCAAAGACCATGCGCGAGTCGCACGAAAACGTGACGCCGATGCATAAGGGTCACCCTGTACATGATCGATAAACAAAGTGAAATCAGTGAAGTCGTATTGACCTTTGATTTGCTGATAAGCTCGGTAGTTCTGCTTTTCAATTTTCTTAAGCGTGGCAGTCAACTGATCCATGAAGATATTGGCCTTTTAATAGAAGCGGGCGGCGATTATAGAAACCACCGCCCTCATAGTAAAGAGAATGCTTAGGAAGAGTAGGCGTATTGCCCGCCAGAAAGGCGCTGATTAAACAAACTTTGCTCAAATTCATTACAAGGCATAGGTTTACCATAAAGAAAACCTTGTCCGATATCACAGCCCTCACCAATGAGAAACTGTTCTTGTTGGGGAGATTCAATGCCTTCGATCACGACTTGGAGTTCCAGTTTTTTCGCAATGTGTATGATAGAGCAAATTATCGCGCGGTCATCGTCCGACTTTTCCATTTGCTGGACGAAGCTTTTATCAATTTTGATGGCATCAAATGGATATTTCTTTAAATAGCTGAACGAGGCATATCCTGTACCAAAATCGTCAAGTGACAATGTCACGCCTAGTTTGTGCAGTTTATTTAATGTAGTGCGTGCTACGACCTCATCGGCAATTAAGGCGCTTTCGGTCACCTCGAGCTCGAGAAAGTGTGCTGGCAAATGAAAAGACTCGAGTAGGTGTTGCACTTGTTCTGCAAAATTTACGTTTTGTAATTGAATGGGAGAAACGTTGACGGCCATTTTGAAGTTATCGATTAACTCAGACCATTGTTTTGCTTTGTCTATCGCGGTTCGAAGAACAAAAGAGCCAACTTCAAAGATAAGCCCGTTTTGTTCAGCCATATGTATTAATGCTTCGTTGGATACGTCGCCAAGTATTGGATGCCTCCAGCGTAATAACGCTTCTGCGCCAATCCACTTGTGGGTTTGAGGGTGTACTTTGGGTTGAAAGTAGAGCATTAGGTCGTCGTTTCTTACCGCTTGCAATAAGTAGCTTTCCAGTTGATTGTGGTTGTTGAGTTCATTTGAATGGCTTTCACAGAAATAACTATACGCTTCGCCAGATTCTTTACACAAAAGCATGGCATAACATGCGTTCTGGAGTAGTTGTTTAGCATTGCTGGTTCGGTGAGCTTGTACAACACCAATGTAAGAGTTTAGGTGAACCTCTGTGTCTTTTACATAAAAACTTCCCATACCAATATCGGTAATATCATTCAGTAGCTGATGCAATTTTATATCGATGTCTGTGCCCCAAACGAGCAATACGAGATCATTGGAGCTAGGCCTCCCCGTAACAAAATGTCTGGACTCCCGCTTACCAAGACGATACCGAAACTCTTTCAATATTTCGTCGAAAGCTTCAAAGCCATAACGGGTTTGGATACTGCGTGCATTGCTAAAACCAATGTTTATTACGATTAATGATTGCTGACTGTGATCTAACGTTCTGAGTGTGTCACTGACTATATTTTCGAGTGCTGCTCGGTTTAGGAATCCAGTTCCTTGATCGTGTGTTTTTTGGTAGCTCACCTGCTTTTCAGCGGCTCTGCGACGATCAATCTCTTGCGTTAGGGAATAACTTAACTGCGCCAAATCTGTAGTGCGATTCTCAACTCTATTTTTGAGTTCGTTGTTAAGACGCTGAAGTTTGTGTTGCTGATGCACGATGGAAAGCTGCGCTTCGATTGAATCTTTAAAAGTCCCAAGCAATTGCCGGTAAGTGTCGCAGTATTCATTCTCCTTAAAATCAAGCATGCAAATAGTTCCAAACGTCTCTCCATTTGGCCAGAATAGCGGTAAGCCGCAATAAGAGATCATACCTAGTTTGATATCAGGGTTATTTTGCCACTCTTCATCTTCAAGCGCGTTTGGGACAATAAGTTCACTTTTGTGTTTTATGACATGCTCACAATACAAACCGTTGCCAAGCAACTCAGTATCGCCAGTACGATAAGGATTACCTATAGTTTCGCTGGATGTATTTACTTCTATGCGATCTGGATGGATACGCATAATTAATGTGGTGGGTACGTGCGTTATTTGAGCCAGTAAGTTGACGATTTCCTGCCAACTTCTTCGCATAGACTCAGGGATTTCGTAGTCTAATGTTTGCAATCTCCCCATATAGGTCATCCTTTACGTGGTTTCACTTCCTGTGAATTAAAAATGCAGACTGCTCTATTTTGTTCTCGCTTTTTAATTAAGTATAGGGTGGCTAGGGCTCGAAACAAAAAAAAGTCCTGAAAAGTGTTCAGGACTAGGAATAGTTGTCACATATCTCATCCTTGAAACAGATAACAAGCATCAAGGCTTAAGCGACATTAACGATTCAATAGAAATGTCTTGCGAATAGTCGACATCTTCAAAGTTAAAGCCATTGAGCTTCATAAACTCATCTTTAAAACCTTGGTAATCACCAATCTCTTTAAAGTTATCAGCATTCATTTGTTCTAAAAGAGCGTGGACTTCTTGTTGAACTTGCGGTTCAAGTTCCAAGTCATCTATTCGAATCAAGCGTTCACCGTCAACTGGCACTTTCTCTTGATCGTATAACTTCGTAGTAAACAGTCGCTGCATTTGTTCAATACAGCGTTCGTGAGTACCTTTTTCCTTCATCACTCTATAAAGCGCTAACAGGTAAGGACTTAGAGCAGGTATGAATACACTGGCTTTCGTCACCAACGCCTTACACACGGTTGCGTAAGCACCGCCGTCAAAGTTGGCGAGTTTGAGGTTTAATGAATGACTGGTTTGGTGTAAATCGATTTTCGCTCGACCTAACGTACCATCGAGATAAATTGGGTGCGTAATGTCAGGGCCCATGTAAGAAAAGGCGATGGTTTTGCAGCCGTTTGCGATAGAGTCGTTATTGATGAGTGTGTCAATCCAGCTTTCCCAGTCTTCGCCTCCCATTACTTTAATGGTGGCATTGGCTTCCTCTTCTGTTGCAGGCGTTAAGGTGGTTTCTATCCACTTATCGTTCTCCAGCATGATAGAAGCGCCAGTGACAGGTTCACCAATAGGTTTAATGACACTGCGCCAAAACTCATCAGATTCAGGTTTAGGTCGAACACCGGTTGCCAAGCTATAGATGACTAAGTCAACTTCACCCTCAAAGTACGTTTCAATGGCTTCAATCACTTGATTGCGCACCGAACCAGAGAATGCATCGCCAACAATATTTATTGCGGTACGCCCGGCTTGATTTGCTTCTTGCTTAAAAAAGACGTTGTTATACCAACCCGCACTCCCAACCCCTTTCTCTGAAGGGCCACGCTCAAATGAGACGCCAATGGTATCGGCGTTAGCGCCACCGAACGTTAGGGCTATTCGTGCCGCTAGGCCGAAACCAGAGGAGGCACCAATAATCAAAACCCGTTTTGGGCCTTTTTTGATCTGTGGGGCGTACTTTACGTATTCAATTTGCTCTTTAATAGATGCATGACACCCTTTGGGGTGCGCAGAGCGAGCAACAACACCTTGAATTAACGGTTCTATTCGCATGTTGTTATCTATCCTCGATGAGTGGAATTGAAAATAGATTAACGTAAAGTTACGTAAAACTTATTGAGCTAGACCATTAAAATTAGAGATGTTTAATTAATTCTTGAGCAACGAAATCAGCGATCCAAGGTTGTGCATCTGGTTTTGGGTGAAGGCCATCATCCATCATCCATTCTGGTTTGGTGACAACATGCTCTAAGAAGAATGGCATCAAGGCAACTTGTTGATGCTGTGCAAGCTTAGGGTAGATATCGTAAAACATATCGCTATAGCGCTTACCATAATTAGGTGGAACCCGAATTTGCATCATGACAACGTCCGCACCAGAATCTTTTATCATGGTAATCATTTTTGAAAGATTCGACGTAATAAGTTTAGGAGGGAAACCTCTTAGGCCATCGTTGGCACCTAACTCAATAAGTACCATGTCAGGGCTATGCTGAGTTAGCAACTGAGGTAACCGTGCTAAGCCATTGCCGGTTGTATCGCCAGAAATGCTGGCATTAATAACTGTTACATCTTGACCATGTTCTGACAACGCATCAGGGAGTAAGCTAGGCCAACTCTCTTCGATCGGCATCTGATAGCCTGCACTCAAGCTATCACCCAAGACAAGTAGCTTTTCGCTCGCATGTGCAGTAGCGGAAAAACAAAAAAATAGAACTAAGGAAAGTATACGAATCATGCAAACACCTGTACTTAATGCACCTATTGTTCAAGCCAATTTGGTTTCTAAACAAGTCTCTACTAATCAAGAACAATTAACAATCCTCAAAGACGTAAATGTTGACATCCGAAAAGGAGAAAAAATCGCCATCGTCGGAACTTCCGGTGCAGGTAAGTCAACATTGATGACGTTGCTAGCTGGTCTTGATACGCCGACATCAGGCGAAATTACTTTATTAGGTCATGAATTATCAAAACTGGACGATGAAGCACGTGCGAAAATTCGCGCTGACTCTTTAGGTTTCGTTTTCCAAAGTTTCCTGTTAATCCCGAGTTTGAGTGCATTACGTAATGTCACACTTCCTTGTCTTTTACGTGGTGAAGCCGAAGATGAAGCAAGAGCAGCGGAATTATTAGCTGCTGTTGGATTGGAAAAACGTGTCGACCATCTACCAAGCCAGTTATCTGGTGGTGAACAACAGCGAGTTGCACTAGCGCGCGCATTTATGACACAACCTGAACTGTTGTTCGCAGACGAACCTACCGGCAATCTTGACCATCAAACCGCAGACAAAGTGATTGAGCTGCTATTCGATCTTAATGAACAGCACGGGACAACTCTGATTTTAGTAACACACGATGGTCATCTAGCAAGCCGATGTGACCGTATTTATCGTATGGAGGCGGGTGAGCTTAAGGAGGAGATGTAATGTCTGCAGTATCATCAAGTGAAGCAACATCCACAGAGCAAAACAGTACATCACAGCACTCGTCGAATAAAAGTTTGATACGCTGGAGTTTCGGCGAAATAAGGCAGGGGAATCTTTGGCCTATTAGCGTTGCTCTTATTCTCGTGATTGCGAGTATCTTTGCGCTTTCTGCATTAGCAGAACGAATGGAGCAGGTGATCGTCAAGCAGGGGAAGGACGCATTAACGGCAGATGCGGTGTTTGTGTCTGCTAATCCCATTCCGGACACGTTGTTAGCCTCGACTGAAAGTCTTGACCGTTCGACGATGACACGCTTTGCCACTATGGCATTTAGCGATAATGGTATGCAGCTTATTTCTGTAAGGGCGGTGGATGATAATTACCCTTTAATGGGAGAGCTCGTTCTTGAAAATAATCCAGCCGGTCGCGTTAAAGAGAACCAACTCTGGCTTGATGAACGGATTATGACTCAACTAAGCGTAAAGTCAGGTGACAGTGTCACGATAGGCGATGCCGAGTTTACTGTATCAGGCGCAGTATTGATGGAACCTGGCTTGAGCTTTAATCCATTTCAGCAAATGCCTTCTGCATACATTCATCAAAGTGACGTAGATAAAACAGGAGCAATTCAAGTTGGGAGCCGAGTTCAATACCGTCTGTTTTTACAAGCCGATGATAAAACACTAAAGAGCTTACAAGATGATACGCGGCTTTCTCCGAGCGATCGCTGGCGCACGCAAGATACTGCCAGTCGTAGTAATGAGGTTTTTGAACGTACGACGCAGTATCTGTCTTTGACCGTAGCAATTGTCATCATTATGGCGGCGACAACATTGGTTCTTACTTGTCAAAATTACGTGAACAGCCGGACACAAACTATTGCGATGTTGAAAAGTCTTGGTGCGAGCCGCCGATGGATTGAAAAGTGGTTATTTATTCAAGTCACAATCCTTCTCATTAGTGCCAGTGTCGTCGGCCTACTGCTAGGGAGCGGGCTGGAGTATTTATTACGCATTCCACTCAAAGACTTATTACCCGATCCACTCCCTAGTTACGGCGTCACACCATTTTTGGTGGCATTTATCTCAGCAGTCTTGATTACGGTGCCCGCTCTCGGTATACCATTGTTAGGCTTGATTAAAACTCCCGCGTTAGAAGTGCTACAGCAGGGCAAAGCGCAACGTTCTTGGAAGCGAATGTTACTTGTTCTAGTTCCCGTTGTTCCATTGCTTTTACTGTATGCAGACAACACCTTAGTTTGGATCGTGCTCACTGGTATAGCGGTACTGTTTGTGGTACTCGCAGCAGTTAGCGTCATACTCACAAAACTGTTTGCACGTGTTTCAACCCATCCTGCAATGAAGCTTGCGTTGAGTCGTATCAACCGGACGCCAGTAACCAGCGGTCTACAGTTTGGTGCTTTGGCATTATCTTTGATGTTGCTGTCTATCATTTGGCTTGTGCGCAGCGATATTCTCGCGGATTGGGAGAGAACCTTACCTGCAGACGCGCCAAATGTGTTCGCTTTGAACATTGGTGATTATGAGCTCGATAACTACCTAGAAACCCTAGATAAAAATGGAGTTACGCGGTCACAAGCTTATCCAATAATTCGTGGACGACTAACAGAGATTAACGGTCAAAACGTCAAAGAGATTGATTACGAAGGAGAAGGTTCTGACGCGATACGTCGAGAGCTAAACCTGACATGGGGAGATACCCTACCAGAATATAATGATGTGCTTTCGGGTGAATGGACAAACAAAGGGAGTGTATCTGTAGAAGCGGATGTAGCAAATGACTTAGGCATAAAACTCGGTGATACGCTGCGCTTTGTAATAAACAGCCAGAATTACGATGCAGTAGTAGATACCATCCGTTATGTCGAATGGCGTGACATGAAGCCTAACTTTTATTTTATTTTCTCATCTGACGTGATGGCTAATTTACCTGGTTCTTACCTCATCAGTTATAGGATTGAAGAAGGAAATGAAGCGTTGTTGACGTCAATGTCACGTGCTCACCCAACGGTCTCTGTTTTAGATATCCGAACTATGGGCGAGAAAATTCAGGCTTTGATTCAGCAAATCGTATCAGCAATCACCATCCTTGCTCTTTTAGGCGTTGTTGCTGGTCTGCTGCTCATCTTTACGCTACTGAGGTTAAGCTTGTCCCAACGACAACAAGAGATTCGTTTGTATCGCACATTAGGTTCAAGTAAGAAACGGATCAACACAACCCTGTGGGCCGAGTACGGAATTATGGCGTTGATTGCTAGTGGTGTTGCGGTATTCGCTGCGGAAGTTTGTGTGGCCGCAGTCATGACATATGGATTCGATCTCAATGCACAAATTCACCCCGAATTGTGGATAGCTTTACCGCTTGCAACATTTGTTACGTTGGCACTTGTAGTGATGAGTTTGTTGAAAAGATTGTTAACTCCAGTAAACACTTAATCGCAGCGAGTGTTATCAAGTTTGGAACACTCCATGACACTTTTATTTTAGTTATCCACAAAAACAGTGGATAACTTTTGGGATAACTAAATGGGGTAAAAAGTGGGGTGTTTCTGCAGGCTTTGCGCCATGGGTCTTACAGTGAAATTCTTATTCACATAGACACAAAAAAGTGTCTTCTTAACCATGTAGTCAAGTACTTTTTCGCAAATTTTTTCTACTTTAATGCACTTTACAGGCGCTGTTGGATATTTCGCAAACCCATGAACTTTTTGTGATTTTAATCAAGTCCAAACACGAGTAGAATCCACCGTTAGTAAAGAATTTTCCTTATAAAATTTTTAGTGAAGCAATGAAGTCTGAGTTTCCAAGTTATAAAGATAAGCATATCGCTGTTGTTGGTGGCGGTGTAGCAGGTGCAACAGCAGCAATTCATTTTGCGGAGCTGGGTTTTAAAGTTTCCGTAATAGAGAAGGGCGTATCACTAGTAAATGGTCCACCCATTTGTCATTTGCATGCTGGTGGTAATTTATATCGAGAGATTTCCGAGCAACAATGCTTAGACTTGTTAGCACAATCTATTGATACTGTTCGCCTGTATCCGCTCTCACTGAATATTCGTCCGACAATCATCGCGGTTCCTCATTCCGATGGTGGAGACCCATCCACACTAATTCCGCGATTAGAGGTTGTGAAAAGTGCTTATCAGACGCTCGTTGATAAAGATCAGAGTAATAAAGTGCTCGGCGAACCAAGCGAATACTACAAACTGTATTCAAAAGCGGAGCTAGAAGCTCTCGCGCAACGTACTCAACCAAGTCATCCTACAAACTTCGATGAGTGGTGTATTCCTTTTGCTCAACATGCTGATCTTGAAGCGCTAAAGTATCCTGTTGTCGCAGTTCAAGAATATGGTTGGAGTGTTTTTCGCCTCGCTGCAATTGCCAACTTAACACTAGATACGCTTCCTAATGCTTCGGTCTTCACACAAGCAACGTTCAAGCAAGCCGATTGGATGGGGGAACACTGGCAACTTGGCTATGAACGTGAAGGTATCGATTACCTTATGACATGCGACTACTTGGTTAACGCGTGTGGCTTTGAAACAGGCTCAATTGACAACACAGTTGGTGCCAAGCGAGACAGGTTGGTGGAGTTTAAAGCCGCTTACGTTACGAGGTGGGCAGACTGTCAACAACAATGGCCAGAAGTTATTTTTCATGGCCCGCGTGGAACCGATAAAGGAATGGCTCAATTGACGCCTTATGGCGATGGTTACTTTCAACTTCATGGTATGACAAAAGGAATCACGCTGTTTGAAGATGGTTTAGTGGAGAGCACGAACTCATCTGCTCAACCTGAACTGCCTATGCCTTTACTCTCGAAGATCCGTAACGGCTGGAGAGAAGAAGTGTTAGAAGAGCGAACGAACAACGCCATCAAACACATGGCACAGTTCATTCCCGACTATCACTCTGCTGTAAAAGGAGGAAAAGCATTATTTGGCGCTCAGCAAATTCCCGGCACAGATCCAGTACTCAGAGCGGCAGATGTGACTTTTGAAGATAACCACTACGCGAGAATAGAGGTGGTAAAAGCGTCATCGACACTACTCGCAGCGCAAAAAATGCTTCAATTCTGGTTTGACATCGATCCTAACCAAAATGTGGAAACACAGCATCCGGTCGCTGTAAAGTGGTCTGAACAAGAGGTCGAGCAGTACGCGATTAAACTCACTCAAGAGCGAGGCTATCCACAAGCTTTAGCAGTGCGTTATGGTATGCCTGCATAATCGGCTGTGTTTGGGCTCAGTGGTTGTATTAATACCCAAAAAACTGAGCCCATTGGCACCATACTTCTTGCAAGCCTAGTCTATCTCCTTTCACAAAATTGACTTTTTGTCCGGGTTTCGCCTGTGCCAGTCTAGGTAAGTCAATACGAGCTACGCAGCCAAATTTAGGATACCCGCCAATAGTCTGGTGATCGTTGAGCAGCACAATAGGGTTACCATCGCTAGGTACTTGAATTGAACCTAATGCAATTCCCTCTGATAGGACGCCTTCGTAAGGTGGACGAATGTTATTGCCCTCAAGACGGTAGCCCATGCGATTCGAATTGGGGGAGATGATGAATGCTTTGTTATAAAATGCTTGGCGAGCCTCTTCATCAAAGTCCTCGTTCTGATAGCCTTCAATCACTCTCAACTTAATAGGTAAGTTGTAATCTGGCTTAAAACGAAACGTCATTTGCCTTGGTTTACGTTTCGGTAAGTTATGAGGGACAAAGGGAAGAATATCGCCAGCTTTCAAAGCGCCACCATTTGAATCATAACCACCTAGAGATTCTCGCGAGACGGTCGATGCGCTTCCTAAGTGCTGAGCAACATTGAATCCACCTTTAACCGCTAGGTAGGAGCGAAGTCCATTCCTTGCGACTCCGAACTGAAGCTTCTGTCCTTTTTTCAACGTAAAGTCAGACCAATTTGAAATAGGTTCACCATCTATTTTTGCATTTAAATCACCGCCACATATAGCAAGGTGGCAGTTATGCAAGGCAATAAAACAAGCGTTACCCAAAGTAATTTCAATCGCAACGCAATTGACTACGTTACCAAGCAAATGGTTGGCCCAGCTGTAAGCATAGTCGTCGACCGGCCCACCTTGAGTCACACCGACATGCGCTAAGCCAAAACGACCAAAGTCTTGAACTAAAGAGAGCGGTCCTGGCTTTTCCACCAGTAATCCACCGTAACTCATAGTACGCCTCCTAAATCGATAAACTCTTGTTTTGAAATAGCATTAAAGGTGACCTTGTCACCCACTTCAAACGGTATAAAAGGAGGAGAGTCGGAGAAGAGCGCAAGAGGGCTTTTACCAATAATGTTCCATCCGCCAGGACTATCTGATGGATAGACAGCCGTTTTAGAGTCTGCGATTCCTACACTTCCGGCCGGCACTTGTGTTCTTGGTGTGGCAAGCCTTGGCATGTACAATTGAGTATCAACGTCAGAGAGAAATGCAAAGCCTGGAGCAAAGCCAATTGCAGAAACCGCGTACTCGGTTTTCGTATGCAGGGTAATAAGATCGTCTAATGACAGACCTCGCTTTTGAAAACGAGATAGATCTAACGCGGTTTCTTCAGAGTAATATACAGGGATAGTAATGTGATTCGGCTGGGAAAGCTTAAGTGATTGAGTATCAAACTGGCTCACGATTTGTTGCAGCTCATTGACTAAGTTCTTTTCGTTGATTCGAAAAGGTAAGTAATCAATGAGAATAGTTTGATAGGAGGGGACAACGTTCATAACAATTGAAGCGAAAGTTTCTCTTACGCTGCGAGCAAGCTCTCCGACTGCATTTTCAGAAATACTCTCATCAAACTTAATGAAAATACTGCACTCGGAGATCAAAGAGATATTAAATTTCTCTTTATGCATTAATTTCCTCCAGCGTATAGGCTTTGGCGGATCTTTTGGATCAGCGCGATCGACTCTTCATTGTCACCATGAACACAAATTGTGTCGGCTTCCAATAATATGTAACCGCCTGAAGCGGTTTTGACACGCCCAGAGTCAGCTAAGGTCCGGACTTGCTCAAGTATCGCGTGCTCGCTTTTTAACACGGCATTGGGCTGTGTTCTAGGAGTCAGTAAGCCGTCATCTTGGTATAAACGGTCTGCAAATGCTTCAAATAGCAAGGGAACATCATAATCGTCTGCGATTTCTAAGTATTTTTCGTTTTCCTGTGAAGCTAGGATCATTAACGGTACTTTGAACAGTGCTGCCGCCTTTACTACCGCTCTAAATATCGCATCACTTTTCATCATGTCGTTGTATAGAGCGCCATGAGGCTTTATGTAACTGATGTCTGTGTATTGCGCCCGGCATAATGCTTGTAAAGCACCAACCTGATATATAACCATGTTCGTAATTTCATCACCCGTCATGCTTATGCTTCGTCTGCCAAAACCTTGTAGGTCGGCGTAACCTGGGTGTGCGCCAATATCAACATCGTTGTCATTCGCTAGAGTGATGGTGTCGTGCATGACATTAGGGTCGGAGGCATGAAAACCACACGCGATGTTCGCCATATCAACATGGGGCATCACGTCTTCATCTGCGCCCATACTCCAAGAGCCAAAGCTCTCGCCCATATCACAGTTCAATGTAAGTTGCTGTTTATTCAATGTCATACGTTTTATTTCTACACAAGCAATGGGTTTACGATGCAGGAAAATGCATCTAGGTTCAGTGACTCACTTCATTCTTCTATCATGAAAACGAAGCTTTTTGAGCAGATAGCTGACGAAAAAGATCACGTTAGTCCATAAAGATGTTGCCGTTATTTGAGTTGATCCGAATTTTGAGGTATTTCGTTTCTTTTCCATCCAATTTTTGAGAATTTAAGGTTATTTTGCATTAGCATCGTGTTAATCTTGTCGCCCTTCATGGGTGATAGATTGCATAATGGTTCTTCTGTCATTTTTGTGGTTGTCTGCGACAGGAATATATATGTCATTACGAGCGAAGCTTATTTGGCCTCTTCTGGTCTTTTTAACGGCTATCTTTGTTATCTCAAAAGGTTACACCTCGTATACTGTATACCAATCGTCTAAGCATGAACTGGTCGAGCAGACAAGAAAGTTGATTAACAACGTTTCTTTCTCAATTAAAGATGCGCTGACGACAAAGGACAAGCAAAAAGCTCAAACTATTCTCGCCAACTTTTTAAACCAGCCAAATGTAACGCGGGTCAAACTTTATGACCAAGATGACCAACCATTCGCTGTTATGGAGATAAGTGGGGCACTAGCACCCGTTCCCAGTCAAACCGAAAGAAGTAGGTTGCACGCTCTAGGCTATGCCTTATCAACCAAATTTCTTTATGTTCTAGAGCCGATTATCCATGATGGCTATGTCATTGGTAGCATTAGAGTCACGCTTTCTCATCGTCCAATCGTAGAAGCCATGCAATCTTTACTTCAAGATGGCGCTTTACTTCTTCTGTTTCTGATCGCTGGTGGCACAGTTTTTTACATAAGTATCGAGAGGCTTGTTCTCAAGCCCGTGATGGAACTCAACCGCGTAATAGAGAATGTGACACACGGACGAAACACGGAACATCAAGCTCGCTATTACGCCAAGGATGAAATTGGAGAGCTCGCGAGATCTTTCAATCAAATGATGAACAGGTTAACAGTACGTGAGAAGCAGCGGCAACATTCACTAGACACACTAGAACAAAAGCGCGCATTTTCAGAAGAGGTTATCGAATCTGTTCAGCATGCATTAGTTATTACAGACAATTCCGGACGTGTTATTCATTGTAATACGGCGACCCAGCAAATATTTCAAAAAAAATTAGATGAACTTAAATATGCCAATATTCGTGATCTAATTAAAACCAAAACACCGAATGAGCTGAGTCAGATCCTGAGTCGAGGCCTAGAGTGCGATGATATTCACCTCAAAAATGCAGATAACGAACAGCAGTTGAGCCTAACCAGTCGTCGCCTCTCGACACATGAATACTTACTGTTTTCGATTCAAGATATCACCGAAATTGAAGAAGCCATAAACCGGCAACGTGTTGCGGGACGTGTTTTTGAAAGCAGCCAAGATGGTCTCATTGTTCTTAATCATCGCGGTGTCATTACGATGGCAAACCCTGCCGTCACTAAGTTAGTCGGCTTAGAGGTGGATCAGCTTATTGGGAAGTCATTCATCCAAACGCTAAAGTGGCGCAAGTTACAGGAAATGATGCCTAGTATCATCGAGTCGATAGAAAATTATGGCGTTTGGCAAGGTGAAGTTATCGAGAAGAACCATATTGGTCAGTTTGTACCGATGTTTGCTCGAGTCAATCGTATCGTTAAGTGTGAAGACTATGGTTTCTATGATCTGGTTATTGTTCTTACCGACCTTTCAGGCGCAAAAGAGATGGAACGATTGGAGCATTTAGCTCATCACGATGCTTTAACGGGGTTAGCCAATCGATCTAAGTTCCATTTAGAGTTGGAACAACTAGTACAACGCTCTGGATACTTGCGTGACGAATTTGCAGTTTTGTACCTCGATCTGGATGGATTTAAAGAAGTTAACGATACCTACGGTCATGATGCAGGTGATGAAGTTTTGAAAAAAGTTTCCGAGCGTCTAACATCTGCGACGAGGCATAGTGATTTAATCGCAAGACTTTCTGGTGATGAATTTGTCATGTTGGTTAATCCCGCCAATCAAAAAGTGGTCACCCGAATAGCAGAACAGTTGCTCGAGAGCATATGTGCTCCAATTGAGTACAAAGGTCACTTACTCAAAGTTGGCGTTAGTATCGGCGTAAAATTAGTCGGCGTAAATGAGCGCGATGCTACTCGAGTTTTAAAAAGTGCGGATACGGCAATGTATCAAGCAAAGAAAGCCGGGAAAGGCCAAGCAATATTAATGGGATGCGAATTACAAGAGACAGTTTAAATCGTAACGTCAAAGCTTTAAACTAACTCAATTCGCGTCAGAAGGAATAATAAAATGAAAGTACTCGTTACGGGTGGTATGGGCTATATCGGTAGTCATACGTGTATTCAAATGATCGAAGCTGGCATGACGCCAGTGATTCTAGACAACCTGTACAACAGTAAATCTACGGTATTAGATCGAATTGAAAAGGTATGTGGTGTAAAGCCAACCTTCATTAAAGCCGATATCAGAGATAAATTGGCGATGGTAGAAGCACTAAAGTCGCACAATATTGAAGCTGTTATCCATTTTGCAGGTTTAAAGGCCGTCGGTGAGTCTGTAGCAAAACCTTTAGAGTATTACGACAACAACGTTAATGGCACTTTAGTATTGGTTGATGCAATGCGTGAAGCCGGAGTTAAATCGTTGGTATTTAGTTCATCAGCGACTGTATACGGTGATCCTGCTTCTGTACCCATCACAGAGGACTTTCCAACTAGCGCAACTAACCCATATGGGCGCAGCAAATTAATGGTAGAAGAGTGTTTAACCGACTTCCAAAATGCGAACCCTGACTGGAGCATTACACTTCTTCGTTACTTTAACCCGGTAGGTTCACATCCAACAGGCGAGCTAGGTGAAGATCCTCAAGGTATTCCAAACAACTTAATGCCGTTTGTTTCTCAAGTTGCGGTAGGGCGAAGAGAGTTCCTTTCTGTGTTTGGTAGTGATTATCCGACCAAAGATGGCACAGGCGTACGTGATTATATTCATGTAATGGACTTATCCGATGGTCACGTTGCTGCATTAGAAAAAGTAGGTAGCAAAGCTGGCCTTCATATCTATAACCTCGGTACTGGTAACGGCTACAGTGTACTGGACATGGTGAAAGCATTTGAAGCCGCAAGTGGTAAAGATGTCCCATACCAACTTGTTGAGCGTCGTCCAGGTGATATTGCAGAGTGTTGGGCGGATCCATCAAAAGCGATGAATGAGTTAGGTTGGAAAGCAACTCGCACTCTAGAAGAAATGACTGGCGATACATGGCGCTGGCAGTCTACTAACCCTCAAGGTTATCCAGACGCCTAATCTTTAATTTACATAATAGTAACAAAAAGGCGCGTGATTGCGTCTTTTTTGATCCAAATCGGAAAAAATCGTAAATTACTGGTTAAAAGGTAGCAAGTATATATAGAGCTGTTAAACTATGCCCGACTCTTAATTTGGGTTATAAATTTTCTCATAGCTATTGGGGTAGTTCATGGAACTCGGTCTGATCATCACTTTCATCATTGCAGCAGCAGTAATGGTGAAAAAAGAGATGGCAAAACAGTAAACTTTCATTTTTCATACTTTTCTTTACATTTTTGAAATGAAAGCCATAAAAAAAGCCAGCATTACGCTGGCTTTTGTGTTTTTAAGGTTTAGAACTCGTATTTAACACTAATGTTGTAATTACGCTCAGCTTGCGTTTTGTCTCGACTTAACTCAGTCTTACCGCGAACATCGTTCCAAAGATGGTATTCTTCATTCGTTAGATTCATAACACCAGCACGAATGGTTATATCTTTCATTGGTTTGTAGTACGCCGTTAAGTCAACGACTGTCGCAGACGGCAAAGCAACTTGGTCTTTGATTCCGCCTTTATCACCATCTGAGTTGATATCACTGTTCGATTTCTTAGCCGTGTAGTTTACTTTTAGGCTTGTCCCCCAAAGTGCATTTGGTGAATCGTAATTTACAGCAGCCACGGCATTCCATGGGTTTACACTGTTCAAAGGATTACCATCACCATCTTCACCTTCTGTGTATGCTGCAACAAAGCGAGTTGTTACGCCTGATGGAAGACCGGCAATAGCATGCCAATCAAGACGGTTAGAGAGCTCAACCCCTTTAATGTTTGCTTCACTAATATTGATATTTGTGAATTCAGTTAAACCACCATTGTTTGATGACGTTTGCTCAATAAAGTCACTGTAATCACTGTAGTAGAACGCTACTTCAGTTGCCGACGCTGCAGTGTTATGACGGTAACCAAGCTCATAAGACAAACTCTTTTCAGATCCCAAATTTGGGTTAGGGCGGTTGGTATAGCCATGAGCCGGATTATCGTAGGTGTAGTAAAGCTCGTCGAACGATGGCGCTCGGAACCCTTGGCTCACTTGCGCGAAGATCGTGCCAGGTTGCGATATAGAGTAAGTTGCTCCTAAACGACCAGTTAATGCAGAGTCGCTAAACTTCTCGAATGACTCTTCAGAAGTATTTGAAGGATTAGTAGAGAAGTAATCGTAACGCACACCTGGAGTCAGAATTAGCTTGTCATTAAGAAGCGAAATTTCATCTTGCAAGAATAAACCAAAGCTTTCTTCTTTTGCATCCGGTGTGTAAACGTAAACAGTATCTGGCGTGCCAGGATCGGAATTAAACTCGCGATTGGTATTACTGATGTCACTATGTTTGTACGATATTCCGTAAACAATATAGTGATTTTGAATCTCTTTATCTAACTGAGTTTCGAATTCAAATTTGTCTTCAGTATATTCGTAATCTTTTTTCTGTTGGTTGTCACCACTAGGCGGTACGTAAGGTGGGTAACCAGGGCTGGCTTCGATAAAGCGATTAGAGACGCCGTTTTCTTCTTTACCAATCCATGTAAGCTTGGACGTGATCGTATCCGAGATAGCTGCATCTGCAAACCAAATGTGCTTGAGCCCAATGCGATTTTGCTTGGTTGTGTCTTCAGCGTTGAAGTTTTTGTAACTTTTATGTGCGATCTCTGAGTCAGTCTCGTTGTAAATAACTTCTCCCAAAAACTCCAAGCGATGAGCGTCATTCAATTGAGATTGAAGTTTTACCAATAGATCGTTTTTGTAATAATCTTGGTTGTCCACAGAATAGTTATCGTAAGGCGCCTTAGAGAAGTTTTGTAGCTCTGCACCATCACGGCGTGTAAAGGCTATAAGTGCTTCTGTATTACCGAAACGCTTTGCTAAAGCTACATGCTCACTAAAAGAGTTATCTTCCGATGAATAAGAGAGTTTAGCTTGACCACCAAAGTCTTTACCATCTTTGAGGAAATCCTTCGGATCTTTTGTTTCGAATGCGACAACACCGCCAATTGCATCACTACCATGTAGGCTAGAAGCTGCTCCTTTAACAATTTCGACACTCTTTAGCATATCGGGGTCGACAGTAACGGCACTAGAATTGATAAACGAATATGGTCCACCGCTGAATACACCTGGTTGAGATGCACCGTCTACTAAGATTTTAACTCGTTTACCTTCCATCCCGCGAATGTTAATACTTTGGACGCCTTGGCGTTGAGTGCCATTAACAGTAACACCTGGCGTATACTCGAATAGGTCATTCAAGTCCTTTACCATGTTTTCTTCGATGTCTTTCTCTGATACAACAGCAACAGAAGCAGCAACAGTGTTTATGGTTTGGTTGGTACGGGTGGCCGACACAACGACTTCTTCAAACTTAGAAGCTTCTTCCGCATAAGCAGTATGGGAAAGGGCAACTAAAATGGAGGCTGACAAAATTGATTTTTTATACATTGGCTTCAATACCTTAGATCCATAATAGGTAACAACACGCGGATATTAATGGATCTAAATAGTAATTACTATCATTACCATTGTCATTTATTGATTTGTATTGAATCTTCTTCTTAGGCTATGAGCATTCCTAGTCTTTAGTTATCAATATGTTATATTATTTGTCGTTAGTTCTTGATAAGTTCATCTAAACACAACGAATGTGATGAATGTCACATTAAGAGAGGCCATGTGCAGAGTCCAATTACGTTAGAAGCACTCCATATTCTAGATGCTATTGATCGAAGAGGGAGTTTTGCTGCTGCTGCGAATGAGTTAGACAGAGCCCCGTCATCGCTGAGCTATCAAATCCAGAAACTCGAGCAAGACTTAGACATTATTATCTTCGATCGCTCTGGTCACAAAGCCCATTTTACTGAAGCAGGTAAGCTTATTCTTGAAAGAGGAAGAGCCATTTTACAAGCCAGTGAAAAGTTAGTGAACGATGCAACGTTATTGGCGAATGGCTGGGAACTGGATATTACCATTGCCTTCGATGGCATTATTCCTATATCCAACTTTTTCCCGATGGTTGATGCGCTGGCCGAGGTCAGCTCAACTCGAGTCAGGCTGCAAGAGGAGATTCTGGCTGGTAGCTGGGAGTCGTTGAATACGGGGAGAGCTGATTTACTGATTTGCCCATCACTGGATACGCTTCCTCAAGAAGTTAAGTCAGAAAAAATTGGTAAAATGAGTATGTATTGGGTAGCTTCCGCTGATCACTATGTTCACAAGCGCAGTGGTAAATTTGATGAAGCAGCGCGAGAAAAGTATCGGATTATTGCTATTGCAGATACCGCACGTGAGCAACCAGCGCTCTCAATTAATATCATTCAAAAACAGCCTCGCTTGACCGTCACCAACTTTACGGCAAAAGTAGAAGCGCTCACTGCAGGTTTAGGTATTGGTACATTACCAAGCCAAATTGCACAACCTCTTATTGATAGTGGTGTATTGAAACGAATCGAAGGCACTGAAGAACAGCCGATGGATATTATTTTGGCATGGCGCCGGAACACTATGGGTGAGGCAAAATCCTGGTGTATTCAGTACTTAAAAAAGAATTGGAAACTAAAGTAACAACGTAACTTTTACTTCTTAGATTCCCATTGATTATCGAATGTAAGAAGTAAAAGTCATCGCTAATGCTGCGCTTTTCAATTTAAAGGGAGCACCATATCTGCCGTACCGTCTGCAAACTGAACATCGATCTCAAACCCCAAGTTCTGAGCCAACATCAACATTCCTCTGTTTGTTGGCATGGTCATTCCAGACATTTGCTTTGTGCCTTTAACTTTGCAATAGCTGATTATTTTCTGCATCAGCACTTTGCCTAAACCTTTTCCTTTCAAATCTGAACGAACCAAAATAGCAAACTCAGCGTCACTATTGTCTGGTGTAATCAATGCGCGGGCTACCCCTATGATAGACGGTCCGTCAGTATTAAACGCTACCGCAACAAACGCCATTTCGCGGTCATAGTCGATTTGAGTAAAGTTTGCCAAAGCCTCATGGTTGAACTCTCCAACTTCAGAAAAGAAACGTTTATAGAGATCTTCTTTCGATACGCTATTAATGAATTGAGCATGTAGCGGCTCATCCTCAGGCAAGATAGGGCGAAGCAGGATAGGCTGGCCATCTCGAAGCGTTACAGTTTCGACAAACTCTGCCGGGAAAGGGCGAATCGCTAGCCGTTTTTGGGCGTCTCCTTCGTATTTACACAGTGTGACATCTGCATCAAGGATGGTTAAATCGCTTCCGGACACTAGTACTGGATGGATATCCAGTTTTTGTATTTCTGGTAACTCAACTGCCATTTGGGAGATACGAACCAAGAACTTCGACAACTCAGTAATATCGAGCGCATCTTTGTGTTTCTGCAGGCGAATCTTTCCAGACTTTAGGGCAACAACGACAAGGTAGCGCGCAAGCGTCATGTTCAAAGGAGGAAGTGCAGCGACGGCATCTTGGGCGATATTCCACTCAGAGCCGCCTTGACCAAGCAAGATCACTGGTCCAAAGACTTTATCTACTGCAATACTAATCCGTAGCTCTTCAGCGCTGCCGAGCTTTGCCATCCCTTGTACCAACAGCCCATGTACATTGGCGGAAGGATAGCTGAGCTTTACGGTATCTAAAATGGATAGCGCTGCGTTGGAAACTTCTCGACTGTTTCTTAAATTTAGAGCGACACCGTGAACATCCGATTTATGAGGAATGTCTGGAGAACGCAATTTAACCGCAACAGGATATCCAATATTTTCTGCCATATGAACGGCTTCAATGTCGTCAGATGCAATCCACGTCGGCAAAACGTTAAACCCGAACAGCTTAAATAATGGGCTGGTTTGATGCGTATCTAAGGTGACTGTATTTTTATCCAGTAGTCGTTCGTTTACCCATTCTTTTGCTGAACTCACACTTCCAGAATGTAATGGCTCTGCCGTCGTTGGCGTTTCCATTAGTTGTTTCTGGTTTCGTCTGTATTCGACCAAGTGCATGTATGCTACAACCGCACTTTCAGGTGTTCTATAGGTTGGAATACCTGCTTGAGTAAATGCCAGTCGTGCCTCTCTCGACGTTTGTTCTCCTGACCAGTTGGTCAAGATATTAAAATGCTTATGCCGAGGGTGAGATTTGATTGAATTAATAACGGCTTGAGCAGTTTCAAGAGGATCAGAAACAGCAGAAGGACTATGCATAATCAATATCGCATCTGCACAGTCGTTATTCATCAGTGCGTTAATGGTATCAATATAGCGTTTTTGGGTTGCGTCACCAGACAGATCAATCGGATTTCGAGCACGCCAGTTGGATGGAAGTACTGCTTGTAATTGCTCAATGGAAGCGTCATCAAGCGTTGCGAGTTGGCCACCACGTTCAATCAAAGTATCAACGGACATAACAGCAGGGCCGCCGCCATTGGTGATGATCGCTAAACGCTCTCCACGAAGTGGCACAGAATGCGTGAGTGTTTCTACCGCGGCAAAAAGCTCATGCGTATTGCTGACTCGTAACATACCAGTTCTGCGAATAGCAGAATCGTAAATTACGTCAAGTGTATCTCCGTCTTGCTGCTCAAAAGTATTCATCTCTTTAGAGCGGCCCGCTTTTAGCACCAATATACGTCGGTTACGTGAAGCGGCGCGCGCAGCAGACATAAATCGGCGAGCGTCTTGGATATTATCAACATAAAGCAGAATAGCTTCAGTGTTTCCATCCATACTCAAATAGTCGAGCAAATCTGCAAAATCGATATCTTGTCCGCGCCCAATCGAAATGAACGAAGAAAAACCAATGTTCTTATCATTTGCCCAGTCTAAAACCGTGGTACAAACCGCCGCGGATTGTGAGATGAAAGCAATTTTTCCGGGTTTAGCTGCAACAGGGGAAAACGTGCAGTTAAAATTGTGCCAAGGAAGGATGATACCTAAGCTGTTTGGGCCTAAGACTCGAATGTTCAATGATGAGATATCTAAAGGCTTAGGGTCATCAGAGATAACAATCGCAAACGGTGTGCCTCTCTCATCTAGCTCTTTAAGCAATTGCTCGTTACGTGAAACGTTCGTACACAAAATTGCAATATCTGGCGTATAGGGCAGGGAAGCTACATCGGGGTAAGCGATCACGCCAGATACGGCTTTATATCGCGGCGTTACTGGCATAATCGCGCCACCAAACCCACTTTGTAGAAGGTTGCGCATCACAACATGTCCTGCTCGCAATGCTTTTTGAGATGCCCCAATAACGGCCACAGAGTTGGGTTTAAAGAGTTTATGTAGTTTATTCATGCTGACTCCTGGCCGTTTGTAAGTCACGTTGGCTTCTCGGTTTCATATCAATCATAAACGAATAATTTACCGATAAAACATCTTCAGACCAGACATTGCAGAAAATGTGTACGATGCTTATGGAGTTTGTGTTATTCATCACATCAAAATCACAGATTATTGTATTTGATGCTTGATAAACGGCCCTGCTATCGGCATGATTTAACGTAATATTTATCCAGAGCATTTGTTACTTCATGAAAAAAATCGCAATCATCGGCTTGTCAGTTCTGCTTTCTGCTTGTGCATCTGAAACTTACATCACGGATGTGACCTCAGAAAGTTACCGAGAGGACTACAAATCAGATCGTATCTCTAAACCAATTATGGCGTCTGAAAACGCTGTAGTAGAAAAAGACGTACAACCAACTGTTGTGAAAATGACGGCAAAGCCTGAAGAGAAGAAAGTAGTCAAGCTAACGCCAAAAGAGCAGGCGAAGCCAGTTAAGATCGAACCACCAAGTAAAAAGCAAGCTGGCATTCAACGATTCGGCTATACCATTCAAGTCGCAGCTGTGGGTAGCCAAGCTAAAGTCGATCAGTTTGCAAATAAGCTGCCACAGAACGGTCAGCCAATTTGGGAAAACTACAAAGTTGTAAACGGTACTAAGTGGTTCTCAGTTTTATACGGAGACTACGCAACAAGCGCAGAAGCCAAGCAAGCGATTTCGACTTTGCCAGCTCAATTTCAGCAGTTAAGACCATTTGTTAAAAGCATTGATGCAATCAAAAACTCAGCTTACCCAACGCTTAACAAATTAAATTAACACATCAAATAAGGGAGCGAATAGCTCCCTTATTTATTTGCTCAAATCCTATTCGAACAACATTCCTCACATTAAAATTACTGTACGTCACACTTCAAAGGTTTATCATAATAAATAGTATCTTTTGTAGGTCACGGAAAGATGGATTCATGATTAAAAATATTCTTTTACTATGCGGCGGTGGCTCTTCTGAGCACGAGATTTCATTATTGTCTGCAAACTTTGTCGAACAACAACTAAATCTTATTGAAGACGTTCACGTTACACGCGTAGAAATAAAAAACGAAGGTTGGATGACCAACCAAGGTGAGTTGGTTTACTTGGATCTCAATACCAAGCAGTTGTGCTCAAGTGAATCTAATCAAACCATTGATTTCATCGTGCCTTGTATACATGGTTTTCCTGGCGAAACAGGCGACATTCAATCTCTGTTTGAAATCGCAGGTATTCCTTATCTTGGCTGCGGGCCAGAAGCGAGTAGCAATAGTTTCAATAAAATCACATCTAAGCTTTGGTACGACGCTATTGGCATACCCAATACGCCATACTTATTCTTAACGCGAAACGATGAAGAAGCTCACGTTCAAGCTCATAAAGCCTTTGAAAAGTGGGGAAAAGTTTTTGTTAAAGCCGCTCGCCAAGGCTCTTCCGTTGGCTGTTACAGTGTCACAGAAAAAGACAAGCTTTCTAATGCAGTAAATGATGCTTTTGGGTTTTCTGACCAAGTGTTGGTTGAGAAAGCAGTAAAACCTCGAGAACTTGAAGTTGCTGCATATGAGATGAATGGCCAACTACATATCACTAAGCCAGGCGAGGTCATCGCGCCTGATGGTGCTTTTTACTCGTACGATGAAAAGTACAGCAGTTCAAGTCACTCGCTCACAGAAGTTGAGGCGAAGAATCTAACTCAAATACAATTAGATTCCATCCAACACGCGTCAGAGACGGTATTTAAACAAATGAATCTTCGTCATTTATCTCGTATCGACTTTTTCCTAACGGAAGATGATGAGATTTACTTAAACGAAGTAAACACATTTCCAGGAATGACTCCGATCTCAATGTTCCCTAAAATGCTTCAAAACAACGGGCACAAATTTCATGAGTTCTTGGAAGATTGTATAAACAGTGCAAAGTGATTAACGTTATCGAGACGCGTTTTATGATACAAGTTGTTTTCTAGAGCAAGGATTATTCAAGCCGTATTTGAATATTGCTCAGTAGCAATTATGATTATATCAACGCATTAAACAGATGACTCAGTGGTATGGCGATTTCAAATTATAGAGGTTTTAACCTGCAGTCAGTCGGATCAGATGGCAGTGTTTGGAAGGTTAAAATCAAGAACCACGTTTTACAGGGCAGTTTGACGGCGGTAAAGAAAAGCATTGATTGGTGGTGTGACACCGCATCGATTATTGATCCCAAAGAGTTTGCTTCACTCGGGCAAAGAGTGCAGCAAACTGGTGTTGCAAAATCAGAGGTCTTTAACGGCTATACTATTCAAAACGATACAGGCCAACCTAACTCTTGGTACTGTATGTTTAATGGTAAACTGATTAAGGGCAGTAAAGCCGCTATTCAACGCCATATCGAAGCTTATTTGGTTGCAAAGCAAAAAGCGATGCAAGCTCAACAACAAAAGAAACAATAGAATGACTCTGGTATATTCAACAGAAACCGGTCGAATTAAACCGGAAGAAGAAAAAGTATCTCGCCCTAAAGGCGATGGTGTTGTTCGGATTCAGCGCCAAACGAAAGGCCGTAAAGGTAAAGGCGTATGCATTGTTACAGGTTTAGACTTGGATGATGCACCTTTAAAGTTATTAGCGGCAGAACTCAAAAAAGTCTGTGGCTGTGGTGGCTCTGTAAAAGATGGCAATATCGAGATTCAAGGTGATGCTAGAGACAAGATCAAGGCACATCTTGAAAAGAAAGGCATGACAGTCAAATTAGCCGGTGGCTAATTTAATATTTCCAGTAAACAAAAATGGCGTCTAAAGAAATAGACGCCATTTTTTATAAGTTGCTAATTGAAGAGCAAGCAATCGTAGATTGATAGATCGATATTAGCTATTTTATGGTAAATAACGATTATGTTTAATGCTCACAGTAAGGCCCTTAAATTTAAAATCTGCAGGGGAATAGGAGCATACTCAGACAGCATTTAGCGTACGACGATATACAATTTAACTTATCTACGAACTAGACCTTGTACATGCTTATCATGTGGAGTTAAATTGCATTAATAACAATAAGATAAAAACATATTGAGCGCTGAACACGCCATTTTTGTACATGTACAGTCCATTCTGGATAGTAAATCGCATTGTTTCTGGACTCCTTGTACATGTCGCATGAGCGTTTTTATTGACGATATGAAAACATATGATGGTTGTGTTGATGCTGCGTATTCCCAGTTCATCGCTATTGAAGATAGGGGTGTACGTAAAGCTATAGCGAGGTTACGATGCGATCAGCTTGTAGCTGATGGTAAGGCTAACCCTAACTATTTATTTAATAATATTGCCACTTACCTGAAGGCGTTTTGTAATGATGTTCTTATATCTCAACCATCATAGAGCCACGATAGTTACCCAATTTTTAGGACATTAAACTTGATTTTAGTAATTAAGCAACTTACTCATGCACTGCTGATATTTATGACAACCTTTCTTTCTTTGTCGTCTTCAGCTAGCCAGAGTCCTTGGGAATATGGTGATTATACCTATGAAGAGAAAGATACTATTTTGATTTCTTCTACTCATGGCAAGCATGTATGGGGGCATACGCTGCGATTGGTTAGAAATAAAGAATACTGCCATCAACCACAAATACTACTGAACTTATCTACAACGAATAAGGTGCTCCCTCCTAAAGGTTTACCTGTAACTCTGAATTTCGAAATTGGAAATCGGATACACACCATATCAACTGTTGTTTCGTCTAATTTTGAAATCGGGGCTACCAAGCAGGTGAATTTCAACCCAATAAATCTCTATCCTGTAAGTAATTTATTAGATGACTTAAAAGAAGGTAAACGACTAAAAGTCACAATTATCGGCGAGAACACAAAGTACTTCGATATTAAAGTTGAAGAGTTCAGCTTAGCTGGGTTTACAGCACATTACTTGAAGGTGGTTGATGGGTGTGAGTCTTATCTAGAGAATCGATCTGTGAGGATAATTGAAGACTATATAGGGGCTTTTACTTACAAAACAGACCATAGATATCATGAAGTTGTTACCAGAGAAATAACAAGCAAGCAAAGTGAATTTAGGATCGCACTGCAAGTGGATAGTTGTGAGTTGCCTAAATTTTACCTTCTAGCTGATGTTACTAATAATTCGACATTTCATACTGCTGAAAAGCTGACATTGACATTAAGTAGCGATAAAAGTGTATATAGAGTCCAAGGAAACGTGGTTAGAAAGAAAGGAAAAAATGCAGTTCAAATCGAGGTTGTTCCACTGTCTTATGATGTGCAAAAAGTCAGAGAGTTGGTAGCATCTGATAATTTTGATCTCGAATTATCAAGGGGAAATACTTTCGTATCTGCTAGATTTAGCTCTCTAGGTATGCAAGATTTTTTTCAACTTGTCTATTCTAAATGTAAAGACACGTTAGCTCTTTTATCTGAACAATATTTCCCTGAAATTGAGTCACTTATCTCGTATGTATGTAAAGACGGTGGCTGTGAAGAGTTAGTTAATGAGTGTCATACCAACGCACTAGAAGGGCTTAAGAGAGTATGTATCGGCACTGCTCTATACCAATCAGTGTTTAACGCTGAAATTTGTACAGGACAACCTGATCTACTTAGTTGCATGAATCAACATGATATAGCTAAAGAAAAGTCTATAGAATTTTTTAAGTTTGCATTGAAAAATGGAGGCTATGCTAATGCTGCCATTAATATATGCAGACCATTATCGAAGCATAATACGTCTAACAAACTGCTTCTAAAGGCCAGAAGTGAGTTAAATGATGTAATGGAAGGAACTGCACCGGATTACAATTGGGTCGACCTTTATAATTGTATCGATGATACCTATAAAAAAATCACTATCGAAGCTGTTACTAATTAGAAATAGCAGATTCACTAGGTTGCTAATTTCAAACCACTAACAAATTTTTGCCCCAAAACTATTTGGAGCAAAAGCTCTTGCTTACTTCGAACCTAGTAATTTCCCCTATTAAAAGTTATCCGAAGGAACTTGGGTAACAGCATTCTTCTGAAACTATAAGGCATCATGCAATCTAATCTCTGTTAACTTTCGTTAGCAGCTTGATTACACATTGATGTGCTATTAAAGAGGTTGCATTATAGCAATACGAAAGGCAGCTAACAGCCGCTTAGAAAGCGTTATGTGGCTTAGCACACTGAATAAGGGCAATATACTTGCCCTTGTTATATTGGCTAGTTAATTTTTACAACCATTTTTCTCACATGTCACTTTGCTAGTAGTATTTGTCCAGTGACTAGGGTTTTCCTTTGTATTAAATCCACAACCGGTAGTTCCACCCTTTTGTCCTTTGTGTACAATGCTTGGCCCATCTGGTGGGGTGTGCTTCACAGGCATATTATATCCTTATTCAAATTGCCGTTATTGGCAGTAACAACATAGTTTAAAATTGCATCAAATATGACATCTAGTGCGTATTTTTTGCATATTTGAGATGTTAAACGACACCAATACACCACCACATAACAAAGCATTTAAGAGGGATTCACAACGCTTAGCAGTTTTGGTTTGAATTGGCTTTAGTGTTTACGGCACAATGGTTTAGGTCGTGTGGTTTGCGTTGTTCACCCCTTAATGCGGCGTTATGGTTCACCGAAGTATCCAGTGTAAAAGAGGTTCTTATGTCAATTCGCATTTTCAAAACTAGCCATCTTGATGATATTCCAGAAATTCAGAACTATCTGAGCCAGTTACAAGAATTAGATGCTATTGAGATCGATTACTTTCACCAGAGCGCTGTGGCTGGTGAGTTAGCTGGTATGGCTGTGGATATATTGATGTCCAAAGAAGTTCAAATCACGTTGTCTTCTATAGCCATGGGGCAGCTTTTGTGGAAAATAGTTCAGACGCTCAAGAAGCTAGGTAAGCAATTTTCAATATCTTCCAAGACTGCAAAATTAATTGCTTTATTCAAAACTCAAGAAGCTGTTCAAAAACAAAACGAAAGCGTAGCTGTTAATGATTACTTGGTTTATGGTCCTATGAGCGCTGAGCTTGATGTCGACCTTAGTACACTCTGCGCTAATGAAGATACACAAAGCGATGATATGTATTTTAGTACATGTTTTTTAGCCGTCGTTTTCCCTCGTCCAAGAGGTAGAGTTAAAACCATCTGGTATTTGTTCCAAAACAGTGGAGATATATTAGCTTCTTGGTCAACGCAAACATTAGCGGATAGGATGCCTGACTTTTTAAATCCACATGTAAAAAGTGAACCATAACAAACTGTTCAAGAGTGATTCGCAACGCGTGGCATTTTTACTATGCGTTAGGTTTAGTGGTTAAGGTGGTATGCGGAGGCTTCGGTATTGCGTTGCTCACACCTTAACAGGGCGTTAGTACGGGTTTAGCATCAAAGGTCATTAGTTTTGGTGTTTATCTGTTTTGGTGTTCGTCTTTACACCTTTCAATTTGTACCTTTCACGTTCTTTCCGGTGGCACTATATGAGGAGTGTTCGCTTTGATGTCATCGTTTACGGTTTCTAACTCTTAGCCTATTTCTTTGGCGCTTCTTCATTTTCGTGGTGGCTTTTGAGAGAACCTTGATTACTTTTGGTGTGGCTGTTGAAGTGCGAGGAAAGAATCCTTTTCTAATTTGAAGTCAGTAAAAGTAGGGGAGTTCAGTGCGTTTTTCTTCTAGCCAACTCTCGTCTCTCAATAGCGGTAAAGTTTTGTAGCTGCCCGTCTCACTTCAGTGTTCAAAGCCTTTCATATCATGCCACTTTTCAATATCTTGGAGCGCATAAATAGAAGTAGCGCATGTACTAACAAATTGCTTAAGAGTGATTCGTAACGCGTGGCATTTTTACTATGCGGTGGCTTATGGTGATTAAGGCGCTGTGCGGTAGCTTTTGTATTGCGTTACTCACACCTTAGCAAGGCGTTATATTCTTTGAGGGAAACTTGGCAAAAATATGAGAAAAATCAACTACAACAAACGTAAGTCAAAGTTTTATGATGCTTTAGAGTCACAGATAGATTTAGGTGCTCTTCTAGATGGCTATCTTCTCAAAGTGAAGTTTAATGATCGTGGTTATGCATTAAAAGAAAGTGTTATTGTAATCGAAGATAACTGGTTTCTATGTGAGTTTTCAGGTTCAGATATCACTCGCTTTCCGTCAAGAATTAAGGCTCTTGCATCCCACCTCAATAGTCTTGAGTTACGTGGCGAGTTTGTTGTATCCCACGAAGATGGTCTATGTACTGTCCAGCTACTAAAAGCACATGAGTTAAGCCTAGATGCTGAAGTTCAGGCTTCAGTAACTGAATCAACAGAAAGAATTGCCTTAGCTTCTTCACGTATAGGTCAGGGGCGATATAGACAAAACCTATTCAAAATCTCTTCAAGTTGTCCTATTACTGGCACGACTGATCCGCGATTTCTAATCGCTAGCCACATCAAACCGTGGAGAGTGTCGACCAACGAAGAGAGATTAGACCCAGAAAATGGATTCTTACTAGCTCCTCACATTGATGCTCTCTTTGATAAAGGTTACATCTCTGTCTCCGATACTGGAGAACTAATGATCTCAAGTGCTGAAATTGAAGCGCAATTAGAGCAGTGGAGAGTCGACCTTAAAGTCAAAATTAGTGGCTTATCAGAGCGTAAAAAGGAGTATTTGGCTTACCATAGGAAAGTCGTTTTTGTACAGTAATTCAATGTATTGAGTACGAATATAACAAAGCATTTAAGAGTGATTCCCAACGCATGGCATTTTTCATTCCATTGTTGGGTTTTGTGTTTACGGTGGTTTGGTTCAGTTTCGTGGTTGCGTTGCTCACACCTTAATGCGGCGTTATGTTCAAGGAACGTTAATAATGAAAAACGCAATTTTTATTGCATTAATATCAATGTTTATTGCTGGGTGTGTTGGTTTCAATGATTCGCCAGAGGCTAGACTAGTTCACAATGCATCCTTGATGAAAGTTCGAATACAAGATGAATTGAACCAGCAAGATGAGTATCTAGGGTACGATGTCCGTGTAAACTTTAAACTTAATGATAAAGCTGAGGTTACCGAATTCTCGGTGCTAAAAAATAGTGGGCTTCGCTCGTTTGATAACGCGGTCGAAAAAGCAGTAAAGAACAGCTCTCCATTCGAATTTTTATTAAGTCTAAGTCCGCAAGAGTTCGAGCAGTTTAAAGATATTAACCTTACCGTTGATTTAGAGTAGCCGTGAACATAACAAATTGTTCAAGTGTCCGGTAATGGAATTGGACACTCAAGGTCGCATTTATAAAAATGCCGCAGCGTCAACTCGTCTATTTAGAGCAGGTTTACTAGATTATTTCCTGAAAGTTATAAACGACTCTACCTACCATAAGAAAGCCACATAAAGAGAGTAGGGAGTCAATATTATATTGGTATTGATAAAAATCATCCCCAAAAAAGAAACCTCACAAATCCAAAATGATCATACGAAAGGATTGGGCGCAGCATAAGGCACAATACAAGAGCGTCATGGAGGACATAAATACAGCTATTGGCGTCAGAAAATTAGGGAAAGAATAGATGGGTAGTTACGCATACGATTATCTGAATGATTCACTGTTACTAGATAGCTCATTGATTACTCGGCTCTACACTGGAGTCTCAGACGCAGCTCTAGAGAAAGAACTGCGTAATTACCGCGAGTACTGTTTGAAAGTGCTTCCTGAGACCAGAAACAGCATAAAGGCACACGACACTGTTCGTTGCATGGCAACCGACACAATGTCACAAGTTTCTCATTTAAAACAAGCAGCATTGTATTTGGAAGAAGCAGTTGTAACAGACCCTGTCTTTAAACTAACTGATTTCAGAACGTCAGCCACAGAGGCCTTGACGTCATTCATGGGAATGGCTTCAACACCTAAAATTGATCGTGAAAGCCTAGCTAAAGCCGCTATAAAACTTATTGAGTTACGACCATTGGTAGTTGGTGGTTACGTTAAGCTTTATCCTGTTAGTTTCGAGTTAGAAAGAGGTGCTGAAATCCCAATCATATCTTCTGATGTTGGCTTTGAAGACGCTCTACCAACACATATTTTGTATGAGTATAAAGCAAGTGCAGATGTTAGAAGTGTTAAAAATGACAATGGTCGTATGCTTGTAATGCGTGACTTGTATCCATGCCGCCAGATTAGTATTCACTTTAAAGGCATGGAGGAGGGATTTTGTATGGGTTATATGCTTAACCCAACAGAATTTAAACCAACAGCAAAAGAAAACATATACACGATGATTCAAAAGCTATCATCTGTGCCTCCTGAGAAGGAGGACTTCACTCAATGGGTAAAACAGTCTGTGAATCAAACAGCAAGAAACCATTTCATTGACCTTAACAAACGACTTGCATTAAGTAATTCTTTGGAGTGTATGTTTGGTACTGAACACCCGTTTGAAAGTAAGTTGTTGAACATGAATGTTAGCGAAAGTGACATAAAATCAAATACTTTGAATTGTACTTTACAAATGGATGTACCATTTTTGGACAAGGTTTTGTCGGAGGATTTGATGTCAATACGAAACAATGATGGTGAGGCATTTCATTCATTCCGTGCTGAACTGGAAAAAGGCTTCCGAGCAGCAAGAAATGAAACTGACCCAGACCGTGTTCGCACGATCATTGAAGATACACAACATGAATTATTTGAAGTTCAAATGCGGCAGATAGCGCCACAAATGAAGCATATTAAGAAAGTCCATTTAACTGATGTTGGTATTGCTTTTGCGGGTCTGGGTCTAAGCATGGCAACAGGAGGAACTAGCTTATTAGCAACGGCGCTCGCTATGGCACATGGGTACAAGTCCTATAGTGACTACAAATCGAAGATGACAGCAAATCCATGTCATTTTTTATGGAATGTAAAACAAAAGGCGAAAATTTAGCTATTCATAATAATTAAATTACACGATTGGAGCAGCATGATAAATCGAATATACGCAGCTCATAGCTGTAAAGAAGTTTGATGAGCAGACTTACTAAGGTTTACCAAGTTCAATCAGACAATAAAATCTGTAACCTAAACAACCAACATGATGTCTTTACGCTAATGTGTCAGCTCTAGGCATTTCTCCAGAAAAGTTTCAAGTGCTGAGCACGAAATCATAGCAATCGTTAGTAGAGATCTATTTAACTTTAGTTAAATAGATCTTCTGATAACGTAGTTTATGGTAAATAGATTATGGTTAAATTAGAAAAACAGCTTTCAGGGCATTATATGTACAAATATACGCTCATAGATTTTGCCAAGAAAGTAAGAGGGGTTATAAAGTTAACGTTCTAATTTATCTAGCCTTAGGGTAAGTACGTGTACAGAATACTAATCATTGTGAATTTAACATAACACATATAATGCGCACCAAGGGGTGTTTTGTTAACAAAGTCTAACTCTTTGATTAAGCCTTTCATAAGTCTCTGATAACCAAGCCGTAAATTTTAATTTTGTGAGTTTTAAACGTTTAAGTCGTTTGTACTATTACTGGCGATTGTTTCCCGCAATCTACAAAACTCGCCCAAACCCCTTACCGCCACATTATGAGGCGTTCGGTTAAGGCGAAAAAACAAGAAAAAAATAATTTTAGTCTGTTCATCAAATTGCGAGCGTTGTCATGTTTCACGAATCATTCTGCACTCTATTCTGGCGCGAATTTAAAACCCTTAAGCAAGGCGCCGAGTTTTTTCACGTTACCAAGCCGACGGTTGTTCGTTGGTTAGATGGCACCGTTCCGGTGAATCCAATGGCGGAAAAACTGCTACTCATCAAATCACTTGGTTATTTGCCTAATGACATCCGTTGGTCAGGTTTTCGAGTTTGTGAGCAACGCGCTGTGTTAATCACACCATCAGGTCGTGAGTTTAGCCCTAAAGAATTGGAAAGTTTTGTGTTTTGGCGTGACGAACATCGTCAGTTTGTGGAAATGTACGGACACTTTGAGTATCCCAAGATTTATCCTGCTAAGGAAAATCTGTTGCCGTTTCGTGGCGGCCGTCGAATGAAAGCCGCCGAATGGATACCAACAAAAAATAAAGGTTAAACTGATGCGAGTTGCTTAATGTTTTCTGTGAGCTTGTCTGGGTTTGTTTCTTCAATCTCACCATACTTTCTTTTGAGGGAATCAATTATGTGAAAGTACTTAAGTTTATAGTCACCAATTACTTGGTTCCACTCTTTAATCCAAAGCCTAATTTTACCCGACTGTAAAAGTAATCCAGGCATTCCATGAATTTTATTGCTATCTAATTGTGTATCGATGTCAAAGCGATTGTCAGGCTTGTTCGTAATCACGTTTCCAACCAAAACAAAATCCCAATACTCATTTTTAGTGTCAAAGCGTTCTTCATTTTTGATTACATTCATATACTTCTTTATTTGAGAAACTTCTTTATCTGTTAGCTTAACCGATGGCCTTTTTAACTCTACGATAAGGTTCTTAAAAAAGGGTTTCCCATCAATGTATATAGGCATTTTTTGGCACGCAAACACATCCATTTCTTTATTTTTGTGCTCATGAACAATTTCATACTTATCGTAATGTTTTGGGTGGTATAGTTCGTTATCATGGTCATCCACAAGGTCATAACGTTCTTCATTGAATTTTAGGTAATTACGAAGAGCCTTGTCGAACTTGTCCTCTTCTGTCGTGACTACGCCAAACTCTTCGCCAAAGAGCCATAAATTTGATTCAATAGCCTTTTGAATATGAGCCACTTCATAAGTGTCTTTTTTATTTTTAAGAAGTGCCTCAAGAAGTTCCAGTATTTCAATGCGACCTTCTAACTTGTTGATTGTATTTACAATGTTAGACATGGTTATTTTTTCTAATGTATTAGAAAGTATTCTCATGTCAGTTTCCGACAACGAAATCACACCACCCAACACATCAAACAAACTCTCTGGATTATCCGAATTTACTATTCTATCTATAAGCTTGATTAATATGGCTTTTTGCTTATCATTTGCCAGCCCTTCAAATACACTAGAATCGGCTTTATATATAACTCTGATTGCATCCTTTAATTGTTCGGTCTTAAATTGTGCTAGTCGACCAGTGGAGTTTGAGTCAGGGAAAAAACCTTTGTGCTCATAATCGATAATTAACTCATCGACTGCATCTTTTCTTAATTCTAAATATTTAGTGCTAAGAGCTTCCTTAGCAATAGATAATATTTCACTATATATAGGTGATGATTTATCAAATGATGGAACCAACTTACCATCATCCTTTTGCACGAACTGGGAAAAATAGCTAGAGCGAACAATGCAAGAACAATTAAATGAGTCTTTATTAAATTTCTGTTTAATAATTATGTTGTTATCATTATCGCAAAAGTAAATATTTGACTTTTCTAAATCAAGAGCACTTTCCCAGACAATTGATTCAAAATCAACACTGTGCGATGACACGTTTTTATTGATTTCAGAATGGTCGATATACTTTGGAAGTGGCAATCGCGCGCCATTAATATTGATTTTTAAGTTAGGCTTTAATAGTGTAATCCATGTAAGATTGTTAATTAGGTACGTTTTTATTGTGTTATTAAACTCATTTGGAGTTAAATGGACATTATTGAATTTTACGCTTGTACCAGTAGAGTTTTTAAAAAGTTTAGGTTCAGTGTGAGTAACTGTAAATTTGTCTAAGGAGTCTTCATGGATCTCAATCTGAACTGCCTTAGAGTTTTCCTTGTGTTTACTTTCCCATCTTGCATTGTCACAAAACTTAAAAAAGCTTAGCCGCCCCCTACCATGCTTACCTCGAATTAGCGGGTTTTTGCTATTTTTTTTCTCCGAGTTGCCCAGTTCATCAAACGGTGTAACATCATTGTTAGTTTTGATGCCCGTACCATTATCTGTGACTGTAATGCTATGAATCTTATTTGGGTCTAGCTCCAATTCTGTCAAAATATCGACTTCAGTTGCATCAGCGTCTATGGCATTCCAAATATACTCAGCGAACGCTTTTGCTTTTGTAGTGCTTTTTAATTTGTCTTTAACAGTGCTTTTGGATGCCCCTAGCTTTTTTTCTGCCATTGTTTTAACTCTTTTTTGTCAAGCATATAAATCAAGCTTCATTGTAGTAACGAAACTAAATACGTCAAACAATTCCGATGGTTATTAGTTTATTGATTTCCTTAAAAGTGAGCTTTCATCACAAACCAAAAAGCCGAACCCCATCGCTAAGGGTTCGGCTTTTTAGGCTTCTGCTTTGGTGGCGTCATTTGAAGCCTATCGAGGTCAATCGACCCGCCAAAAGTATCGGCTCCCTACTCGCTGTGTAAATCATCATTAATGACGTTTCGAACCAGTTCTCACGGTTTAAGCCTTAGCTTTCATTGCTTACACTAGCGGCGGCGCGACATCGAAAAAGTTCATGTATAGGTTTTGGCTAAAGAAACCACGAACCTGCGCGTTTGCCGTTGAGCTCACCATGCCAATGTTCGACATCGTGACGGTGCCATCATCACCCAAGCTGAAATCGGTGTCCCGCGCCTGAAACTCAAACTCAAAACCTTGGTTACCCATGATGATAAACGACAAGTGTTTATCAATTGGGTAACAGCCCTCAACGCAAGGTAGGAAAAAGGTTGGGTCTGCTTTTGAGAACTTCTTGGTGATAATGAACTCTTTTCCGATGCCTTGATTGGTGTAATTGAGTTTTGGCACTTGTCCGGCTTTGCCGTAGTAAACCCCCGCACCTTCCACGGACAACACGCCCCGCGCGGCGCTTTCGATGAAAAACGCACGTTTACGATAGTTAATGGTCGCGCCACCTTCGGCCAGACTTGGGATTTCAAGCCAGAACTCTTTTACGTCGTACAAACCCGCCGGAAGTTCAACGGTGCGTGACGCTCGGACACTGGTTGCGTTGCCGTCTCCGTCCAAATCACAAATACCAAAGCGAATCTTTTGCGGGCCACCTGCCTGACAACAACGCACGTAGGCGTAATAGTTTTGCTCGCCATCTTCAATCAACGTTGGTGTATCAAACTCTTGGAACAACACCGCATTGGCACCGTTACCCGTCATACCAAGACCACCAAACATAACGGCGTTACCATCCTTGTTTTGGTGCAGGTCGGCTTTGCTATATCGGCCGGATTTCACTTTGCAATAACTGATACTGCCGCCGTGTTGAACCTCAATGCTCCACGATGGACAAATGGGTTTTGCAATGCCTTTCATGAAGTTAAAAGATTTGGCTTTATCTACCGCGTGGCCGTACAAAATATCATTCGAAAGCGTTGCGCTGTAATACTCCGCAAAGCTTGGGTTTCGCAATAGGTTGTCAGGCGCATTGCCAGCAAGCGCCACTTCTGCCATGGCGCGCTCTAGATAGTCGGCAATGTGCTCGACTTTTTTATCCGTGCTTCCCGTTGGAAGCGGTTTAACTGAATCTGTCATGATAAATACTCTTTAATCTGTCTGTTTGGCCGTGAGCACCAACACGCTTTCGCGTACATCTTGCAGCCCTTGGGTAAGCTGTTTATTGATGGCGATTTGGTACTTCAGATTCATGCCGATAAGCACAAACATGACCAGCGACTCGGACGAAAACCCCAGACCCGATAAGGCGTTAATAAGGGCGTTTTCCATCCAAGCCCCCTACTTTTTTGCTTGGTTTCCACTTGTCCGGCAACGACTCATACGCGCCAATCACGGCGGGAATGGCTAAGCCAACCGCGCCGCCAAAATTCACGCCCGTATCAGTCAGCTCCACGCTGAATAAATGGCCGTAGCCCGTCGCCGCAGCGATAACGGAACCGAGAAGCGTTAAGCCTTTTAATGTTGAACGTTCAAACATGTTGTGTTTCTCCCTAAACCAGATTGACGCCTTTCAGCACCGTGTTTTTGCTGTAGTGGCGACCCACTTCCATGATGCTCATCGCGTGAAGCACTTCGACCAACAGCGGCTTGTTGTTCACCAAGTCAATGCGCTCATCCATACCCACACCAACGCGACCCGCGACAAAGCGTGCGTAGTTGGCCGTGTGGTTTTCGTTTGGTGGTGCAAAGCGGTGAATGATTTCCGTCAAGGTGTGCAGCTCATGGCGGCGCTGATAGTTACGCAGCAAAATGGCGCCCGCACGAAAGCCCCATTCGGGCGCTTGAAAGGTTTCAAAAGCTTTATCACGTGACGGCGTCACCTTGCCTTGCCATGCATTTGGTGCAATGCGAATGTTAAGCGGGTTATTAATGCGAATCCCGCGAACGCTTGATGTGGTTGATGTCGTCATGGTGAACGCTCCAATTCCAAAAACAAAAATAATTAAGATAAACAACGGCATGGTTACACCTCCAACAGTGTGACGCTGTCACCCTCCGCGCCCGTTAAGGTCATGTCAGCCGTGCTTTCAATGGTGATGCGCTCGCCCGCTTCCAGTTCAAACGCATCAATAAACACCGAGGCGGTATTGGCTTTCGCCGCCTTAATCGTGATGGCTTTACGCGTGGTGTTTTGTGCAATGTTGTGCGGGAACACGCTCACCGCTTCGGTGATGAGGTTGCGACTGACTTGCGCATCGACGTTGACCACTTGCGTTGCTTCGAGCGTGACCGCAGGTAATGCAGACACTTCCACCGATGGCAACGATTGAACCGTCACGGGTTGCGGCGCTTTGAACTCAACAGGTGGCAACGTCGTGACGCCGAGCTGTTGATTCGCTGCGATTTTCACAGCAGGCAGTTGATTCACCGCCAGTTGTTGATTGGGCGCGATTTCTACCGCGGGTAAGTGTTCAACCGTCACCCCTGGCATTCGCTCAATCACCACATTCGGCAGTGCTTGCACCACCACGCTTTGACCCTCAACGGGCGGCGTGAACATCCCAAAACCAAACTGAATTTCAATCTGGTTATCGGTGCGGCTTGAGATAAGCAAACGCCCAAGGTGTTTACCTTCGCCCACGTTAAACACCGACGATTTACCAAGCGTGACGCGCTCACCGGACGATTCGCGATAGACTTCAATCTCAGCTTGCGCCGATTTCAGATACAGCCAATTGCCATCTGGCGTCAGCGGGATGGCTTGCCCCGCTAATAGTTGCGTGTTCATCGTTTCTTCACCATTACGTAGCCAAGCACCAACACAAGCACGATTGCTAATACCACCATCATCTTGCTTGTTTCGACTTGCCCGCCGTCTTGTTTGAATTTCGCCAAGTTCATCATGGCTTGTAGATTCTTCGAGTTCTGTGCCGCTTGGCTGCCCGCCAGTCCCGCCAACATATCGAGGTTTTCACTGTTGGTTGAGGCGTACGTTGCCAAGGAATCGCCCGCAAAATCAGCCACTTCATCAATGGCGGTTTCGGCAATGTCGTGCGTGGTGTCCATCGCTTCAAGTGAAATACGCTCATTGCTGTTGAGCATTTCGCCGCCAAACGCAAAGGCTTCATCAAACGCCTTTTCGCCAAGCTCCATGGCGGCATTCACTGCGCCGTGGTCGGTCATGGTGGTGTTGATGGTCGAGTTGTTCACCCCCGAAATCGCCACACCGAGGTTATCGCCACTAATGGCATTCTGACCGCTGACGTTAGTGGTGTTACTGGTATTACTCGATTTTGATTTAGAACTACCCATCTACAGCACCCCCAAATCCAAACGAATAAAGTCACCGTCTTGCTTGGCAGTGACGCCAATCGAACGCACCAAGCGGGCGACGCCTTGAAACGCCGTATCCGCAGATAACGATTGCATCCCCGCGGCTTTGACGACATTAACCAGTTGTTTGATGCCCGAACGCAGACCTCGACCCGCGACGCCCCACAAAAAGTAGTTATCCCCATCACGCTCACCCGCAATGATGAGATCATTTTCATTGCTGATTAGGCGATACAGACTCACGCGGCCATCCTTGACCGCTTTGCACAATTCAACGTACGCATCAGGGCAAGCGCGAAACGCGGGCTTGAGTTCACCAAGCGCACGTTTCGATTGCGTCACGACTTCAATTACTTCTTTTTCCATAGCAACACCGCCGCAATCACAATCACTACAAGAATCATCAACGTGGTGGAATTGCCGCCGCCCATGTTGATATTGCCTACCGAGAGGCTGCCACTTGATTCACCATCGGCACCGCTGACCGCGGGACCACCGTTGGCGCTAATTGGCATCGAGCCGGAATTGCCTAAAAGCCCACCAATCATAATTTGAATCCTTTCTTGTACAGGACATAACACACCAGAAGCAGACCGAGCACCCATCCGATGCGGTCAAAACCGCCCGTGATTTTGATGCCCGCCCATACGCCCACCGCACCTGCAATCAGGTATGGAATAAACGGCATTACTTCTTCCCCTTAGCGACGTAGAACATCGCCAATAACAACAGTACGAACAGCATTCCCATCATCAGGTGCGTGGTGGTCACCCCCGCAAACGCGGAGGTGTACACAGGCTCACCCGTGGGTTGTTGGTAGTCGTTATTGTGCTTTCGCTGTTCATCTGGATTGCTGGACTCGACGCGTTGAGCTTCGTTCTCAATCTTCACGCCGAGCCAGTCTTTGCCCAAGTCGGTGACGTCGGTCATCAGTTCGCCGCCCGTTTCTAAGACGCCATCCCAAATGGAACCCCACATGCTTTGCTCTTGCGCCATAACGCCCCCTTACTGCGCGGTAGGCACCGCCACTTGTTCGATGGCTTCAATCAGAACCGGAATGCTGCCCGGTGCCGTTTTTTCCACTTCAAACGCCAGTTGTTTCATGGCCGCCGTTGGTAAACGTGCTTCGCTACCAAAACCGCAACGCGTGAAGTCCATCGAGAAGAAGCCCGCATTCTGCTCACGACCTGCCGCGGCTAAGTCGTAGGCGTTATCGGCCTTGTTGACGTTGAGCTCTTCACGTTCATCACGCAGGACGCGAACGCGTTCAATCGTGTTGTCTTTGAGGTGCAAACGCTTGATAGACAGCGCCGCGCTACGCTCTGCAAAGTCAAATGGTGTGCGACCACTCGATGCGGCGTACCACGTTTGGGAATAGATGCGCGGCATGTAGATGCGTTGGCTTTGCGCCGCCGTAGTATGAGCACGAGCGCGAATCATTGGTGCCGCGGCACCCGTTTTGGCTTTTAGCTGGATGTACATGAACCAGATTTCGCCTTGCAGCGTGACTAGCTCACCTGTACGGATACCCAGTTTGGTGCGCATCGACAAATCCGAGAAGTTCAGCACGTAGCGACCCGCTTGCACGTATTCTTTCTTGTGCTCTTGCAAGTCGAACAGGTCTTGACCCGTCACGTTGACGATTTCACGGCCGTTTACTTTCACCGTGATGCGCTCAATGTCTGCCGCGTCGAGAATGTCCGTCACCAGTTCAATGTTTTGGTAAGTTGGACCCGATACCAAACGCAAGGTGGCTTGGTTGCCCCAGTTCACACCCTCTACAGGGTCAAGCTCACGTGGACGCGGGTTAAAAGGTTGTTTTAGTGCTTCCATTAGAACCACCCATTTTCGCCGTTGAGAGTTTCACGCACTGGATTGAGCACGCTGATGTTGTTGATAGCGGCAATCACGATTAACGTGATAATCAGTGCCATCAATAGGTTTTTGTGTTGCTGTTTCATGTTGTCCCTTTCGGTTGTACACGGTTAAAAAGTGATTTCATGAAACAGGGATTTGAGAGGAAGCGAAAGCAGGCGCAACCTATAGGTTAAGTGGTTAACCTATAGGTTGGATTTAGCGTTGAAGTGCTCCGGTTAGACAGTTGAATGCGCCTTTTTCGACGTTGCCGATACCGTCACGAACGAGCATATATTCGGCAATCGGCTTACCAATCGCGGCTTTGTTGTTCTTGGCTGACTTCAAGCCCGCCAAGGTATCGACGCACAAGCCTTTTTTATCCGCGAGCCATCGTGCATCGGCCATCGAGTTAACCGCGCCAATCCACCATACAGGTGATTGCTCGGTCACGGTCTTGGGCACTTCCTGTCCGCGTTGGAAAATCGAATGCAGCACAAGCCCATATTGACGCCCACCGCGCCACAATTCGCCCGCTTTGCCTTTGAGTTTGCCGGACGTTTCCACGCAGCTTGCAAGCTCTTCGATGATCACATGCAGTTGTTTAGCGTCGCCATTACCCACCGCCCATACCGCAGCACTAAAGAACTCCAATTCCTCCGAGCAAGCCCCATCTTTGGGGATATACGCCAGTTTGAACGACTTGCCGCGTTTACGTGCCATCACCAAGGCTTTGACAAACGCCACACGCGAGTTGGTTTCAAGGCATTGTTGGCCGCGGAACTTCGCCCCCGCGTAGTTGCGGTAAGGGTCAAAAAAAACCGCTTGCGCGGCTTTTGGCACTAACCCCAAGTGCTTAACGGCGGAGGTTTTACCCCCGCCCGTGCCCGCCACATAGATGACATGCTCGGCATCGTGTGACGGATTGGAGTTGACCGGATTGGGGAATTTAAGCGGCGTCTTTTTCTTTTTGCTCACGCTGTTTTTCCTCCTCGATGGCTAATAGTTCTTTTTGATATGCCATGGTTTTCTTGGCACTGTAGACCAGCGACAACACCGCCAAGCCTAAAACGGCTTCTTGCATGTAATCCCCAAACAGCGACGACACGCTATCACTGTGTTTTTCCAACACGGGCAACGCCGCATCAATCACCGCCGCCTTGCCTTTTTCATCAAACTCAAAATCCACACCGGAAATAATCGACGTGGCTTGTTCGGCAATGGTGAACAGCACCGACAATGCGCCCTCAAACATTTCACACGCGGGTTGGTGGTTGTCATCATTGGCCACTTCGGTTGGTAAGTCGGTTAGTTCGCTGACTTCGGTTTGTTCGAGTCCACTGATAACCGCGGAAAAGTCGCCCCAATCATCTAGCTCTGGTTGGTTTTCCATTTCATCCTGCATTGACTGGCTCTCCCTGTTCGGTGTCTGGTTCGGTTGGTTTCTTGGTTGGCATCAGTTGGCGAATCGCCCAAATCAGCAAGGCGACAAACGCTATCCCCGCTAAGACTTTTTTAACCGGAAACGGCGGCTTTTTAACGGGCGTTGGTGCGGGCTCCGGTTCGGTTGCTTGCTCGCTTTCAACGCTTGGCGCTTCCACCTGCTCAATCACTTCAACACTAGACGTATCAGTGCTTACAACGGTTTCGGTCACTGGTTCAACCGTTGGCGATTCGGCCTCAATTGTGACGGCGTCACTCGCTTCTAACTGTTCAACCGATTCAACCATGTTGGATTCAACAAAGGCGTTAATGCTTTTGCTCATTGGGCTGTTGCCACAGCTCGGACACTTGTAATACAGCAGTCCTAAATTACGCCCGTTTTTGGTGGGTTCGCCCTCGGCAATCAGCTTGCCTTCACCCACTCGGTGAACGGTAGAAGCCGAACTACAAACGGGGCACGATACGTGCCCGCGAATTGGGTTTGGGTGTTTACTCATCGGTGGCCGCCTCGACGGTTTCCAATTGCTGCATGTTGCCTTTGACACAACCACGATACTTTTCACGCACCTTGTTATTGAGCTTGGTGAGCTGCTCGATTTGGTCGAACAGTGTCGGATTCAAACCAAACGCTTCAAGCGAGAAATTACCCGTCATGAGCATCTTGCTTGCACGTTTGATAATCGCGTTGGTGTCCATGTTTTTGAACTGGCTCAACTCCTTTTCCACACTGGCGTTGAGTTTGTCGGCTGCATCGAGCGCGGCCATTGCTTGCTGACATTCTTTAAGAGATAGCATTTCCATTAATTAAGCCTCGGCTAGTTCTTCATCGGTGTTCGGTTTGTTCTGAATCTGTTTGTTGACTTCCTTCATCCAGACCAGCAATAGACGCCAAAACACGCCGCCTTTGCTGCGCTTCACTTCGGCTTCCATTTCTTGGGTGATTTTGTCGATGGTGCTCATTGGGTTGTCCTTACCTAGTTGCTGAAATCGTTGTCGCAAGCAATATCCCAAACGGGTTAAATCAGTCGTAATGTGTTGTTTTGTAATTTGATTGAACAATATTGGTCGATGGAAACCGTCGCCCCATTCGCCAACGGCTCTAATAGGCATTTCACTCCCTCAAAGCTCCATCCGGTGAGCTTCTTCAACTCCGTAATGAGTGGGGAGTTACAGTTATTTTCAGTGCTCCAAGACGTCGCTCCGCGACTTTTTAAAAGACGCTTTACGTCTTTCGTTTGCACGAGCGAATAGCACTCGCTAGCGGTTTCGATGACTTGACCGCACCACTCAAAACCAATGATTTTTTTGATTGGCTCGCCGTAGTCGTTTTTGTTTTCTTTGTAAGCCAACTTCGCGCCCTTAGCTAACTGACAAAACAGCGCCCATTTGGATGAGTCTGCCGCTTGTCTCAGTTCTTCTAGCTGATCATCTTTTTGGGTTTGTTCGGCTGTCGCTCGGCGTAAACTGCGCCACAAGGAAACAGGCTCACCACCAAATTGCTGAAATTGGCGAATGCGATGCACCGACGCCCAAGCGCGCACTTTAAATGCGCTTTCTTCGGCTTCGGTGTCTGGCATGTGTTTACCGTTGATGTTCTTCGAGACGTACTTGGCAATGTACGCCGTTGCGCCGCCCTTGCTTGGGTCGGCTTCTTTGACGTCAAAGCGTGGCGTGATGTCGTCGCCCAGTTCCTCACGGTCTGGCGCAATCGCTTCACCGCGTAGAATACGAATGATGTTGGCTTTGTCTTTGTGAGAGCAAAACAAGAAATAGTGCGCGTGACTGGTTGCGTCTTTGTGCGGCTCGGCCACACGAAAACCAAAGTATTCAATCTCTAACTTTGCCAACTTAGCGCGAGCAAGTGACCATTGGCGCATTAACTCGGCGTGTCCGTCTTTGACGCTTGAGCCGTCCCACTTTGGTGAATTGCGGTGATAACGGCTCGGCAGTGTCCACGTAATGAAAAGCGCGGTGTATTCCAGTTCGTCGGCCAGTTCTTCAAAGCCACGAGAGCGAACCATCATTTCAATACGGCGGTTCTCAGGGTTAGCAATGGTGCGCTTTGCCACTTCCTCTAATGGAAAGTGCTCGCCTGTTTCCTCGTTGTACACGCTCATCGACTTCATGTATTTCTCGGATTCGCGTTGCTTGCGCTTCCAGTTACTAAAGGAAATCTCTGACACGTATTTACTTTGATGGCCTTTGTCACCCACACGGCTCATCGTGATTTGGGCGTACTCGATGTAGTCACCACGCAGACGCAGCAAACGACGTTCGACCCACTTTTCCGACTGCATTTTGAGTACCGCAGCTGTTAGCATTTGCTCTAACACTTCAACGTCTTTCACTTTGAAATTCACGTAAGGCGGCTTGATGTGAATGGTCTTAAGTAACGCTTTTTGCTCAGAATAAACCGCGGCTAACGCCTCGACAAAAGAGGCGTAACCTTCGGCATTTAGGCTTGATAAAATCTCGGCGCATTGGTCGGCGTACTTCTCCGCGAATTTGGTCAGCGCATCGTCACGCATCAAAATCTTGTGCGTTAATGGCTCGCTATGCGCGCCCTTGCGACTGTCAACAAACGAGTAACGATTCTCGATATGGTGAGCGCACTTCAAGCCAAATTTCACCGCGTCTTTGGCGGTTTTAATGACGTTTTCACGTGTGGCGTTTTGGCGCTGTGTGCGCGCCTCAACTTTACGGCGCACATCATTGCGAACTATCGCGGGTAAGCGTGGGAAGAATCGGCGTGAAAAGGCGCTTTGATGAATAGCATCATTGGCGAACGTCTTGCCCGCCATCTTGATTTCTATGGCTTTGGTGTCGAAGTCCATGCATCCCCCTGATTAAAGGGAAGAATCCGCGCCCACTTGGGGCGCTTCATCTTGCTTGCGGATTTCGTGTAGTGGTTGGCCGTTGTTTTGCGCGCCAAGTGTCGCCATACGGTTAGCGGTAGTCGTAATATCGGCTAAGGTGTCGTTTTGTGCTTTGATGCAAGCGACAAGCGTCATCCCTTGGTAAAGCCAAAGTGAGGCTTCAACGGCTTCAAGCTCAAAACTATCGAAGTAGATATGAGTTCCGTTGTCTTGTGATGCAACAAGTTGGCGCTGATTACGGCGCGATTTCCAGATACTCAAATTCATGCTACAACCCCCTGACGAAAACGTGTAGGAATGTAGGTCTGTTTCTTTTTAGGGAATTGCTCGGCGAACTTCTCGCGTAATTCTGCGATTTTACGCAGTGATTTAGCCGTTTTGATTGGGTCTGGATTTGCACACCCTGCCATATCAGGGCAAGGTAAGTGAATTGGGTTTGAGATTATACGTTCCATGTTCATAGCCTCCGCAAGCTGTCTCTTTTTTGAACATGGCAACCGTAAACGAATTATTTTAAACGTACAAACGAGTTAAACTACTGAAATAGCACGTAAGATGCTCTACAATTTAACAATCTTGTTTCTTTTTTAAACAGTTACTAAATGAACTACACAAACATACTTTTAGACAGAGTAAAAGCTAAGTACGAACTGGGCTCAGACTACAAACTAGCTCAGAAACTTGGCGTTGGTCGTAGTCGCGTAGCCCACTGGCGTGCGGGTAGCTGTTCTATGGATTGGGAAATAGCCTTTAAAATCGCTGACTTACTGGAACTAGACGATCAAAATTTGGTGTTCGGTTTGATAGATGATAAGTACAATAATCCCCGCTTAATCAATGCCTTACAAGCAGGCGCCCCTGTCTAACCTATATTAACCCTTTCACATATAATGCGAACTTAAGGGTTAGAAGGTTAGCATTGGTGAAGTCAGTTTAGTTACACCGTATTTGGCTTTTGCTTCCTTGCAAGCTTCATCAGCTGTCTTGTCTGGGCCATGAACTTCGATTCCACCACAGCGACCACTTGAACTGTATCTTTGGTTACGTCCGACACCATGCACGTTGGTTTTGCATCTTGCTCATTCAATATGAGTCAACATGGATACGCGTTTGCTTAACCCTAACGTGTAAGTACTAGATTATCTTTATAGGAACAAGGAATCTAACAGATGTAAACTCTCTACTTTTCAATCTATACCTAGATCTTTCTTCATATGTTCACTCAACTCGTTAGTGGTTCTTACATTAATCTTATGTTTGCAATGATGGATTCTCAACTCTTCACCAAATAATTTTACTAGTGATTTGGTATACAAAGTACTAATATTATTTATTATTCTATACAATGTATCTTTCTGATAAACAGATCTTTTCGAATTTTGTATTGCAGTCTTCATATTTTAATATCCTTACACGTTTAACTTTATAATTTAAAAAATCAATTTCAACTTTTATTATTAATTTTTTCGATATGGAATGAGTCATTATCAATGATGCGCAATCAACAATTAAATCACCCGAATCCAACTTAGTAATTTCACGAGACAAAATTTCTATTTTTAAATCTTTATTTTCTATATTTAATCCGATTGAGTTAATTCCTTCAGGATATCGGTTTAACTTAATATCCAATATGGTTTTATTAAGATAGTAGTCTGCCATTATTTCATGGCGGATTTTAAATATCATTGTCCCCCTCCGATGATGCAAGTTATACTTTCCCACCAGTTAAAAGACAACGTGACTCAGAGTTGCAAAAAGGTAACAATCATGGAATTGATGAACAATGAGCTGATCTGCTTTGCTGCCATTTGTAAACACCTCTCTCTTACAGAGGCATCAAAAGAACTTGGAAAGTCGAAAGCTCAAGTCAGCAGGCAGCTAGCAGCATTAGAAAAACAACTTGGCGTAACACTCGTCCACAGGACAACAAGGAAACTCGTTTTAACTGATCATGGCGAAAGCATTAGAGAGCTTGCTATCAAGACGTTAGAGAGTTTGCACGAGTTAAATTACAGAGCTAGCTCGTTGAGTGAATGCATTGATGGAAAGTTTAAAATCACAATGCCCAACTCTATAGCCTCTTCTATTTTTGGTTCTGTTCTTAAAGACTTACAAGAACGATATCCAAAAGTTGATTTTGAAATATCGTCAAGTAACAATGTAGAAAATTTATTAGAAAGCAACGTAGATTTAGCGATTAGGCTTAATAATGTTATTGATGACACTCTTATTGCACATAAAATTGGTGATTATAGTGATGTTTTGATATCTAGGGTAAGTAATGCCAACAACAAAACACTATTAATCTACAAACATCATTCGAATAAGGAATCAATTAAAAATCAATATACTGATGTTATCGAAGTTGATAACACCTCTATTTTAATAAACTTTGTTTCTGAGGGAGTTGGGGTTGGTGTCATTCCAAACTATCTTATTAAAAGTAACTATATAGACAAAAATATCCGAATATCGCAAACTTTTGATATAGAACGTTCCATGTATATTGCCTACCCTTATCAAAACCCTTTGCCAAGAAAGCTAGCTGAGATATCTACTTTTATTAGGTCTGAGTTATCACAAGTATTGAAGAGTGAGTCATTTTAGGGCGGTTGTTCAGGTTTAGAATTTTGCGTTGTCTACTCAACTAGGCCTAACGCTAATCTTTGTAACATATTGTTTCGGCGGTATTTATTAACACCACCATCTTTATGCTTGCTATCACAATGTGAGATGCTCTGCCGTCTTGTTATCAAGGTTTTGCGTGGAATAAATCACGTGGGGTAAACGATAGATTGACTTACATTAAAATTTTAATCAAAAGCAACTTTATATAAAATTGATTTCATACCAATCTATGTGTATCTTCTACCCATATCCCCACAATAACCAAGGAGAATGCCATGGATAAGCTACTCGCGTCTGCATTAGAAATTAAGCAGCGAACTATGGTGACTGGCTTTTTTGCTAGAAATGGATTCAAAATCGCTATGACCGATTTTGATGATGTCACTTTTGAGCGAGAAGGCGTGCAAGTTAACGTACATTTTGATCTGCAGTCAAACGCGGAGTCTGCATCTGTTTTATCTCATGAGGCATCAATCATTCCTGGCTAAAAACTTTTATTATCACCGATACACCAAGCCGAACATAAACGTTCGGCTTTTTAGTGACAAAAAATGATGAGTGCGAACAAGAGTTGTCGATCACTCGTCTAAATAGACGATTAATAAATCAGCTTCAACTTCGTTCACAACCTTTGGTATCGATGAAAAAAAGCGACTCAATAAGTTGTGATGATGACCACATACAACTAAGTCTATCCCCTCTTTTTTGACGATTCCCGATAGTTTTATATGAAGATCGCCGATTACTACCATGGTCTCGTTTACTGGATATAAGCATTTATCAGCGAGCTCTTGCAGCCTTCTTTCCAATTCTTGCTCTTCCTTCGCTTCCATGACTATGCGATCAACATCTACGTAAACAAATGAGAGTTTGCTGCTTGAGTTATCTGCTTGCATTATTGCTTTTTCGATAACGGCTTGGCTAGATTGAGATAAGTCGACAGCAACCAAAACGTGCTTATAACCCATCATTCCTCCCTAGGTTAGTTTTTGTTCTCATATTAAGTCTAGTCCACATAGAGCGAACACAACATCAAAACTACTGCTACATGATAGTTAAAGGAGTTTAGTTTAAAACAGGCAAATAGTTTTCATTGCAACCTTGTTGCTTCCTCTCATCCAAAGATAAACGATGTTTTTCCAATTTCTTCTCTAATTATCGGACTATTTAACAGGAAGGATGCCAGAAAACGTTACGTTGTAATGCGCGTTACTGCTCTTGATTTCTACTACTCTTGAGGATTCATATTACCCACTTCAACGTCGCCTAGTTTAGTAAAACTACTTTAGATTAAGCATATTCAATATGTAACGCTCCGCTCAAATCCAGGAGACGTATTTCGGCTAAAAAAGCAGCTCAATAAGATGAATTTCGATTCATCTATTACATATGTCTGCGAGTGCTTACTGTTCTTATATCGCTTATTTAATAACTCTAGTTTAATTATCGTTATAAGTTACGGTGTCTCTTTTTTCTTTTTTTAGCATAATCTTCTGTCTGAGAACGAAGCTCTCTTGGGCTTTGTAATTAAATTACAAGATCAATCGCAACCAATATGGTTGGCAGATTAAATGCCCGCGGTAAATAATTGATATTATTGAGTTTAATTTATGAGTTCTTTAAAAAATGCCTAATTACCTGTGCTACGAAAACTAAGGTTAACACGATTAGGTAAAATTTTACCAACTCGCTATTTAGTCTTAAAGGCAATTGAACAAGATTAAAACCATATAGGTTTAGTAAATTGTAGTTACAGCGTAATTAGGGTGGTGTTTGGGAATGTAAAGGAATAGAAAATAGAAAGGCAAAAAAACAGGGCGTATGCCCTGTCCATGAATTGATTAGTTTTGTTGTTGTTGTTTTTCTGCGTACTCAGATCGAATCCGTTCGGCAACAATTTTGATAGCTTCTGCAGTACTTGTGCCCTTCGCCATCAATTCTTGAATTCTCTCTACAGCTTGTTGTTGCTCTTGGTGAGATAGAGGGGGTAAATCGTCAAACATAAAAAGCTCCTCATTTTGAGGAGCTGACTATAACGATTCAATTAATAGGTAGCAAGGAAATTAATGGATGCCCCCATAGCGTTCTCGTTTGTGTACTGAGCTGCGATATCCAATTCGAACAACTTAAGTGGAGACAACCCGATACCAGCAGTAATGGTTCCTTCGTCATTACTTCGAGCTAAGTTCTTCATATACCCTGCTCGTAATGCCATTTGACGCAAAATATCAAATTCAATACCAGCTCGAATCATTTGCGTATTATCATCAAAGGATGAAAAACGTTTTTCTTCGTTGAGATCGTAGTCAACACTCATCGTAAAGTAATCGGCAACAATCCCAGCCCCAACAGTGTATACAGGACGCATGCTATATTCGTATGATTTTATCGTATCACTGCCATACTGGAATGATTTTGTTTTAACGTCTCTTCCAATCAAATTTTTTGCTGAAATACCGAGACGATATGGGCCAAAGAACCAAAGTGCGCCTGCGTCTAAGTTAAACATCGTTTCCGCGGTCTCATTTTCACGTAAGTCTTTAGTATCAAAATTCTGAAAACTTGTGGCGTATGAGTACGTGTATATACGCTGAAGTTTAGGAGTAACACCAAAAGAAAGGTGTTGGTTCATGAAATTAGTGTATTTAGCAAGTGAAATACCAGCTTCAGCCACGCCAATAGAAACACCTTGTACATAGCTATCATCTAATGGATTAGTACCTGAGGTATCAACATTTGGTTGTACGAATGATTCAGTGTATAGCTTACCGTATGCAGTTGCAGATAAGAATTTGTTGGGGATACCAATGGCAACGACACCACCAAGATCAAAGTCTGTCTTTTTCCCATCGATAGCATCCATCGATTTTTTGATTTCATCGACGTCTGTTAATTTGCTGATGCGTTCGATCTCATCAACTAGATCATATTGATCATCGTAGCTGCCACCAAAACTTGGCACGATCATGCCTGCATCGTCATTTCGACGATAAATCGCAGTAAGAGCGGGGTTGAAAAAAGGCGCAGTTAGATAAGTTGCTGATACGGTACCAACGCCACCCATTGCATCACTACGAGCCTCTATCGCATAAGTAGCAGCAGAGGCAGCATTAGCGAAAAGAATAGTAGCAACAGAAGTGGCAAGAATTTTATATTTGTTTTTCATACTACACTTGTGATTTTAGTTCGTCCTGAACCTTTATCGGCACAAGTAGTATTTCTTTAACTATTCTTCCTGGGAAAGATCATAGGTTCGGCTAATAGTTTGAGCCTGCTCAACAATTATATCGCCCTGCCAACGGCGACTATTGATACTTACCGCCAATACGTATCTATCGTTTGGGACACCCGCTAGCTCCAATGAATTTGGATAGTTAGACTCGTAAGTCTTTTTCCACATTTGCTCGTACTGGCCATCAATGTAGTCATACAAACCGACTTCAAGTTGCGGTAATGGACAATGGGGATTACGAAGTGCGCTCTTTTCTACTTTCCAATTCTCTTTAGATGTCCAACGAACATATTGAGAAGAGTTTGAATCTCCAAGTATTACCCAAGTTCGATACTCTTGTTTATCAGTAGAAACAACGGTTAAGTGATATAAACCAGCTTCAAGCTTACCTGTTAAGTTATAGCGTTTCGAGTAACTACGCTCGTTGGCAAGTTCTGTCCCGTTCGGCTGTTGTTCATAGCTGAATGAACTGTCCGCGGATATAGAATCATCCACCCATCGATTAAATGAAATATTTTCGATGTCAGTTGTAGCTCTTAGCTTGATCACCAATCTAAATGTATCTCGCCCAGGGCTTTGAATAGTCTGACGAATAACGTTCACACCACTTATCCAATCAGGCAGCGTTACACCAGTGAGAGCCTTGCCACAGTTTTTAGATAGTGACTGACCAAGAAGATCATTAAGGTGAGGAGTCAAATCTTTACTTGGTTCAGTTTGCCAGAGTTCAACAAGAGAGTTGAACATACCCGCAAGATCATCTTCAAGTAAGTGTTGATGTGCCTGTGTTAAAGGCGTGTTAGTTTGAAACCAGTCCATCGCATGGACTGGTTTCACTAACGCTAATGAGAGAACTACAGGGAGTAGTATTTTCATTACGACTTATGCTTTCATCTTGTAGCCAACACCACGAAGTGTTTCAATTTCCAGTCCTGGCAGTTTTTGACGAAGCTGCAGTACATGTGTATCAACCGTACGTGTTGTCGGGAAGTGATTGTAACCCCAAACGTGGTCAAGTAGCTCATCACGAGTAAACACGCGACCTAAGTTTGACGCCAAAAATAGCAGCAAATCAAACTCTGTTCGAGTAAGCGTAATTAGCTCGTCTTTATAAGTCACTTCACGAGTCGAGCGGTCAATCTCTAAGTCTTTCGTAATCACTTTATCAGCGTTGCTTTGTTCTGCTGAATCCGGTGCTCGTAGCTGTGCACGGATTCTCGCAAAAAGCTCCGCTTCAGCAAAAGGCTTTGTTAAGTAGTCGTTCGCGCCGGAATCAAGGCCTGCAACTTTATCTTTTACGGTAACAAGTGCCGTTAACAAGATAACTGGTACGTCTTTAATCTGTTTCCATTCTGGGAGACATTGTACAGAGTCACCATCTGGGAGTTGGCGATCGAGAATTACCAAGTCAGCTTTTTTCCATTGTGGCTCTACGTCTGCAATACGCTCCACATGTAAACACTCATATCCTGCTTGTTCCAGGCTTACTAACAGGCCGTCAGCCAAGTTTTTATCGTCCTCAACGAGAAGCAGTGTCTGTTTCACAAGGTATCTCCAATATAAAAGTTGTAGGTGGTCCCATTAAGGACATTTTTCCGCCCATGCGGCCTACCATAGATTCAACGATTGTTAATCCAAGTCCTAACCCGCTCTTACTTACGAACGGTTTCTTCAAATTTGCCCAATCTTTAGCCGTTAGGCCTCCTGCATCTCGGACTTGGAATACTATTTTTTCTTCACTAGTTGAGACATCCAATTCAACCGGTGCGACACCGTACTTAAGCGCATTACGAAGCAAGTTATCGATACAAGTTCCTAACCAGTACACATTAACTTTAGCAGCCACATCTTCATTGATGTTAAAAAGCACGGCACTATCAAATTCTTCTTCGATCTTAAATTCTAACCAATCTGCAACGGATGGTACCCAGTCTGTTGCAAGCATTTGGTTATCAGATTGCAAATAATCTTTACTCGCTTCTGCCAATTGACGCAGGCGGCGCGTATCTTCACACAATCTGCGGAATTCGTCATACACACTTTCAGGCAAATGCTCGAACTCTCGACGAAAGCCCTCAACCGTTAGTGACAGAGATGCAATCGGTGTTCTGAGCTCATGCGTTAAAATTTGCAACACGAGCATTCTACTACGTAGTTCTTCTCGCTTGCTATTCCAACGGTACACCGCCCAACCAATCACCAAAAGAATATTGGCGATTACCAGTATGATCATACTGATCCGCAAAACTTGCGAGTGATCTTCTACATCCCAACAAATATTACCTCGTTTAACAAAGCAACTTTTGCTTTGAGACGCTAGAGCGTATGACAGACCCGCATTCGCTACGTTCTCTTGCCAGATATCTTTCTCGAAAACAAAGTAACGGTCACCACGTCTTAACCAAAGTTCGTTACCTTCAATAAACATGCTCGCGCCTGCAATCAAAGCATTAATGGCGTCGTCATCCATGTTTTTCAAGCTTTCTAGCAACTCATCCCCTTCCTCGTTATCACGCTCTTTTATATGCATGTACTGAGATAGTTTGGGTTTGAGTTCTGGATACTTATCCACATAACGTGCCGCATACGTCCCACCACCAGGGTGAATGAGACCACTACGCGAGAACCAACGAGGTGTCAGCTGCGTCCCTTTACAAATCGCCCTTGTAAATACTAAAGGCTCAGTAATTAAAGGACTTAATGGTAATTTGCCACGACAAGTATTCGCCAAGCTGTAAAGCTGTTGGATATCTTTTAACGGATAGTCAGACGTTTGCGGCAGAAGCGAATCTGGCGCAAGTAACTTGGTAGGATAATTTGATTGCAGAATACGAATATCGTACGACTTAAGAGCTACTTCATAGTTAAATAGCTCTGTAAACGTATCTATTCTTTCTGGTAGTGAATCGGAAAATGCAGGTGCCGAAAAAAGCGGCAATACAGTTGCAAAACCGAGCAAAAACTTTTTAATCAAACTGTTACCGTCACTTGTTACATTAGCCAAAACTATACATCAATCTACAAGCAATTGACATCTGCTAACAGAAGGATTTGCATTACTATAACATTGAAACGGAACAAAAAAGGGCCAGCGATTGCTGACCCTGTATAGTTTTAAATCAAGAATGGTTAAAGTGCTTTAAAAATAGACTCAACACTTTCTTTCGCATCACCAAATAGCATTGATGTATTTTCTTTGAAGAACAGTGGGTTCTGTACTCCTGCGTAACCAGTATTCATTGAGCGCTTGAATACCACTACGTTTTTCGCGTTCCATACCTCCAATACGGGCATACCAGCGATTGGGCTGTTCGGATCTTCCAGTGCGGCTGGGTTGACCGTATCGTTAGCACCGATAACCAATACGGTATCGGTTTCTGCAAAGTCATCATTGATTTCATCCATTTCAAGAACGATATCATACGGTACTTTTGCTTCAGCGAGTAACACATTCATATGCCCCGGTAGACGACCCGCTACTGGGTGAATCCCAAAGCGAACTTCAATACCTTGTGAACGAAGTACATCAGTAATTTCATGAACAGGGTATTGTGCCTGAGCTACTGCCATGCCATATCCTGGAGTGATGATTACTGATTTTGAGTTCTTCAACATCTCTGCAACTTCTTCAGCCGTTGTTTCACGATATTCGCCCTGCTCTTCGTCACCTGAAATCACTATCTCTTGACCAAAACCACCGGCAATAACACTGATAAACGAACGGTTCATTGCTTTACACATGATGTAAGAAAGAATCGCACCTGATGAACCTACCAAAGCACCTGTTACAATCAATAGATCATTTGCGAGCATGAAACCTGCTGCCGCTGCTGCCCAACCTGAGTATGAGTTCAACATAGAGACAACAACTGGCATATCAGCACCACCGATTGAAGCGACTAAATGGTAGCCGAATGCGAACGCGATCAAAGTCATCACAATAAGAGCGAACATGCTGCCATCTGCTTTTACGAAGTAGATCATAAGAAGCGTAGAGATAACAACCGCTGCGAGATTCATTTTGTGCTTATGAGGTAGGTTAAGTGGCGACGAAGAAATCACACCACGCAGCTTACCAAATGCTACAATTGAACCGGTGAAAGTTACGGCACCGATGAACACACCCAAGAATACTTCTACAAGGTGGATAACATGCTCAGCATGTGTTGCTGCTTCTGGCGCATCTAGGTAGCTGTTGTAGCCAACTAAAACCGCAGCTAAACCTACAAAGCTGTGTAGAATCGCAACCAGTTCTGGCATCTCGGTCATTTCCACTTTCTTCGCATAGAAAATACCGATCGCACCACCTATCGCCATCGCGATAATGATCCAACCAAAACCTTGCGCATCTGGGCTAAAGATCGTCGCTATCAGCGCGATCGTCATACCAGCGATACCGTAGTAGTTACCATTACGAGCAGACTCTTGCTTTGAAAGCCCCGCCAAACTCATGATGAAAAATAATGCAGCAACAATGTAAGCTGCTTGTACTAATCCTGCAGACATTGTGACTCCTATTTATCTTTGCGGAACATTTCAAGCATACGCTTGGTGACGGTGAAACCACCGAAGATATTGATACTCGCGATCAATACGGCAATAAAAGATAGGAATGAAACGACGCCATTACCTTGTCCAATTTGCAGTAATGCACCAACGACAATAATGCCAGAGATAGCATTCGTTACTGACATTAGTGGAGTATGAAGTGCATGGGTAACATTCCATACTACGTAGTATCCGACAACACACGCTAGAACAAATACAGTAAAGTGAGAAAGAAACGCTGCCGGAGCAACCGATGCAACCCATGCAAAGGCTCCAACAGCCGCTGCCACACCAATAATTTTCTTCGTTGGAGACGTAGGTTCTTCTACTTTAGGCTCTGGCTTCACAGGCTGTTCTTGTTTCACTTGCGGCTGAGCTGAAACCTGAATTGGTGGCGCTGGCCAAGTAACTTCACCTTCTTTCACCACGGTAACGCCACGGATAACAACATCTTCAAAATCAATATTGATGTTGCCATCTTTCTCTTTACACAGCAGTTTTAGAAGGTTAACAAGGTTTGTCGCGTAAAGCTGAGAAGATTGTGTTGGCAAACGACCAACCATGTCAGTGTAACCAACAATTTTTACGCCGTTATCCGTCATGATAACTTGGTCTTTCACTGTATATTCACAGTTACCGCCATTAGCAGCTGCCAAGTCGACAATTACACTGCCCGCTTTCATGCTGTCGACCATTTCTTTGGTGATCAACTTCGGCGCAGGTTTACCAGGGATGAGCGCGGTCGTAATAATGATATCAACATCTTTAGCTTGCTCTGCGTATAACTCTGCCGCTTTTTTGTTGAAGTCATCAGACATTTCTTTTGCGTAGCCATCCCCAGAGCCTGACTCTTCTTGAAAGTCAACGGTCAGGAACTCAGCGCCCATCGATTCAACTTGCTCTTTTACTTCTGGGCGAACGTCAAACGCACGGACAATAGCACCTAAGCTACCTGCAGCACCGATAGCCGCCAAGCCAGCGACGCCAGCACCCGCAACCAATACTTTCGCTGGAGGTACTTTACCGGCAGCCGTAATTTGACCTGTAAAGAAACGACCAAACTCATGAGCTGCCTCAACCACTGCACGATAACCAGCGATATTAGCCATCGAAGATAGCGCGTCTAAGGCTTGTGCACGTGAGATACGAGGAACGGAATCCATGGCAAGAACGTTAATGTTCTTACTGGAAAGTTGTTCCATCAACTCAGCATTTTGAGCCGGCCAAATAAAGCTAACCAGTGTTGCTCCATCTTGCAGTAACGCAATTTCGTCAATGCCTTGCTCATCATCCACAATTGGCGCATTAACTTTTAAAATAAGGCCAGATGCCCAAACTTCTTCACTAGAAACGATTTTCGCACCAGCTGCTTCATAAGCGGCATCATCGAAACTCGCTAGCACCCCCGCTTGGGATTCAATCGCGACATCGAATCCCAATTTTATTAACTGCTCAACCGACTTCGGCGATGCAGCCACTCGCGATTCACCCGCGAGTATCTCTTTAGGTACACCGATTTGCAAAACGCATACTCCTTGTATACATATCAATAAATTAGTCCCAAAACAGAGCGTCGCTCTACTCTAATTCTTTTTTATTTCTATCTGTTTACCACGCAAGACAATTGCAAACGAAAGATGATGTTTGGGGACACCCATTTGCACAATAACACCTTGACTAACAGCCCTGTTATTATTCTGTTTGTATCGAACGCGTCTCATTACTTCAAGTGTTTTGTAATTTAAATACTAAATTTCATTACATATAACGCTAAGTAATGAATGATTGTCGCTCTGTGCTCGAAAAATAACAACGCAACACCGTACTAGACTGAGGTCTAACCAGGTAACGATTAAATACTGACTTAACAGAGATTTAAGCGTTAAAAAGAAAGAACCACTAGCATATACACTAATGGCTCTTTTTAAGATGACTGGAATCAAATTGCAGTAAATTGCTAGTCGAAGATTTTATCGCCCATTTGATCAATAAACATTTGAGATTTCTTCAACATAAGGTCATTGGCATCTTGCTCTGAGCCAAGTAAATCGGAGCGAATAAACCGATGTGTTTTCACTTCATCATTGTCATGCTTTTCTATTCGACCAGCGATGCGATATTGTCCGCCCTCTGAAAGGCTCTCTGGGTAAATAAAGAAACCTTTATACTCAACTGGCTCGATATTTTTGGCTTCAACCGTTTTCTCACTACCACCAAACAAACGCGAAAAAAATCCCACGATTCCTCCTTGGGTCAGCTCACTAGTCAACTGAGCGACTCTTACTTAATATTAACGTTAAGGATCGGTTTTTCATACCAATCCAACTCTTTGTCATCATCATAACTAGTATGGGAAAAAATTACAGGCACATCATACTCTCGGTTTTTACGCCTGTCTTCTTTCACCATTTCTGCGGCGTTTTTCACCGCTATATCCGCGCTTTGCTTAAACTGGCTTAATTTTTGTTCAGGAAGTGAAGACAAAAAATCAATATCATGACGGATATAGACAGGCTTGAGCTGGATAAGCGCAAGGCAAGCAATATCGGCTAACTGTTCGTTGTCATACTGTTCTAAAAATTCGGGCAAACTGAGAACCTGGCCTACTAATGTTTCCATGTAATTGTGCACATCTGAGCTTATCTGCATCTGTAAATCTCCTTTTTCCTATGAAATGAGTATAGCAACGACTTGTTTATAACAACTTATTGATTGCTCTTAATTTAATCAATCTCTCTCTTTTTGCCGTAATGTCTTCCAAAATACTTGGGAAAAGGAACAAATAGACGTATTCTTGCTAGTTCTCAAAGTTCGAAATTCAATAACGGATAAATATCCATATTGATAAAACGATTTACCTAACCAATTATATAGTCAACTATTTTCAGGCAGTTTGTAATAGATGTCCTCATCGTCAATGACTTCATCAGGCTTCAGATTCTTATTCCCTTTTTTGCTACTGGGCATAGTGAGTTCGGGCATGGACAGCATTATTCAGATGACTCAGGCAAACTGGGGCATTGCCGCAAACTTGCCGTACATACTATTAGGTTGTGCGCTACTCCTTTGTTATTCATTTAAGCAAGGCAGAGAGTCCATGGTGTGCTTGGCAATGTTACTAGCCTACTTCGTGATACAGCACCGCCTACAAGTCCCGCTTCAAAGTGGTACCGCTTTACTTGAGCTAACCATTTTAGCCACGTTACTTCCTGTCTCGTTTCTTACGGTATTTTTGTTTAGTAAAGAAGGTTTTGACTCTAGAGCCATGTTGACTTACATCTTGATGTTAGCAATGTTCGTTCTTTGGTCTTATCTAACGCTAGCATATTACGTTGAAGGAGGGTTTGAACAATGGACAAGCGGTATTTTATTTATTGTACCTACGGTCTCTAAACTGCCTTTAATTCTTGTTTTATATTGCGTGGGTATTGTCTGTTTTCTTGGAATCCTTGTTTTAAAGAAGAATGAAATTATCCATGCGATGACCTACTCTGCCATGGTATTGGCGTCTGCGACGTTCATTTTCTTTGATGTGCAGTACATATCAAGCACCATGTTTACGCTAACAGGGCTGCTTATCATTATTTATGCCGCTTCCGCTAGCCATCAACTGGCTTTCACCGATAGCCTAACGCTGATTCCGAGCAGACGTGCACTTGATCTCGATCTAAAACACATGGGTAAGAAGTTCACGATCGCAATGCTTGATGTTGACCATTTTAAAAAGTTTAACGACACCTACGGTCACGATACTGGTGATGACGTTCTAAAAATGGTCGCTTCGCGCCTCACTAAAACCCCAGGCGGCGCAAAAGTTTATCGATTTGGCGGAGAAGAATTTACCATCGTTTTTAAAGGCAAATACGCTGACGAATGTAAGAACTTTTTGGAAGAAGCTCGCAAATCGATTGCAGAATACGAGATGATATTACGCGATGAAGAATCTCGCCCTGAGAACCATAAACAAGGACAAAAACGTCGTGGTAGCAACAGTTCGAAAAGAAAGTCGGTTTTTGTTACCGCAAGTTTCGGAGTTGCTGATAGCCGGAATGGGCAAGCCCCTCTGGACGTTATTAAATCAGCGGACGAAGCACTTTACAAAGCGAAAAAGGCCGGACGTAACTGCATAAAGCTTCGTTAGACCCTAACCAATCGTGAAAGTTAACAAGCTTGTCTGGGTTTAAAACAAAACCGAACTTCCCCATCAGCATAATAACTGCACTCATCGTTGCCACTATCCCGATGTCATCTATCTAATCAAAGGTATAAGGTATACGCCCGATTGCGACATTCCGTTCGCACTGTTTGCCTATCTTACTTTGAGTTAGCTTTAAAATAACCACCAAAAAGTGACAACGCAACAAAAAGAGTAGCATTCATAAGATTTTGTTTTTAAAAAGAATGAACTACAGTATGTGTGTTTCTTCCCAAAGACTTCGAGGTATATAGTGCTTTATCAACGGTTGCATACAAGTCTGATTGCACTTCTTTCCCTGTCGGTTGAAAAACAAAAACACCCTGTGACACTGTCACTCTATTTGACACACTAGAATACTCATGTGGGTAATCGAGAAAATACATAGCCTCTTGTATACGCTCGGCTTCTCTTTCTGCTGTTTGAGTGTCGGTACACCCTAGCAACACGACAAACTCTTCTCCACCATATCGACCTACATATTCCCCAGAGCGACAAAAAGTAGCCTTGAGTTGATTCGCAATCGCTTGCAAGCAACGATCGCCTTCAATATGACCGTAATTATCATTAAACGGTTTAAAAAAATCGACGTCCAATAGAATCAAAGCCATTGGCATGTTGTGACGGCCATGCCATGCAACCATCGATTCCAACTTATGGTCGATATAACGGCGGTTATAGAGTTTGGTTAGGCCATCTTCATTCGCTTGCTGAGTCAAAAGTTGATTAACCTGCTCCAATTGAGCTGTCGCTTGCTTAAGCTCTCGTCTCATATGAGCAATACGCTGCATTGCGATAAGTTTAGAGTTCAGTACCAGTTTATCTACCGGCTTAATTAAATAGTCATCACCGCCCGCATCTATGGCTTTAGCAATCATTTCTGGCTCTTCGTGACTACTCAAGAAAATAATTGGGATCCAATCCGGAAACGTTTCTCTTATATGAAGAGAGACTTCAAAACCGTTCATATCTGGCATTGATATATCGAGTAACACCAGTTCCGGATCAAAACTCTCGTAGGTATTTAACGCCTCTAGTCCACTACCTACGGCTTTTACAATATGTCCAAGTTGCTTTAGACGAATAGCCAACTGCATCCTGTCTAGCTGAACATCGTCAACCAGAAGGATTCGCATCGATGTCCCTGTCGGTTGCATAACGCGTTCCATTTTTAATTATGTCTTTATTAAACATATACCATACTCATAGAGTTGTTGCATTCGACTCATAATTAAGTGCTATATTTTTGTTTGAATATCACGGAATCCATTGCATAAAGCAGTTAGACTGAACGTTACCCTATCTAATCATGGCCTGTGAGCAGAAGTTCAACAAACTCATTCACTTTGGTCATCTTGCGGACTAATGGGTATAGCTATTTGATGCATTTGGTATTAATATTCCCGCCTTTTTGTAATGAGAGACACACCATGTCAGAAGCAACTAACAGCGAAAGCAAAAAAATCGATCTAGCCAGCATTTCTCCAGAGCTACGTAAAGTTATCGAATTTGACGAAGTTCCAGAGCAAATGTTCGAAATGGTTACCTCTATCCATGAAGTGTCTGAAGAAGCGGTACGTGAATCATGGGACGAAATGCCAGCAAGTGCACAGAACATTCTAGACAACTTTGAACAGTTTCATGCTCTAGTTTCTGTAGGCCAAGCATTCGCTGGTATTAATGTGATGGAAGAGTTTCCGACTCTTAATCTGCCAGAAAACATGACAGATGAAGATAAAGAAGAATACCGTGCTCAACTACTTGATAATGTGCTTCACAACTGCGTGAAAGACATGGTTAAGCAACTGAAGAAAGCACGTCGTGACCCACTTCTTAAGCGTGAATTCAAAGAAGTATTCGCGAAGTAATTCCGGCATTCTTCTAGTAAAAAAGGCCGCACTTTGCGGCCTTTTTTGATCATGAAGCGTAAATCAGTCTAAACGGTTAATGAGGCGCTAGTGCCATATCTTTTTGTGTCACACTGACACCTTTAATTTGTGCAAAAACACGGCTACCAACTTTTAGGTTGAGATCGTCAAGGGCCCACGGTGTGATCGTTGCCCACAAATAACATTTCTCGTCTAGCTTGAGTGATACATTAATACTCTGTTTGTCATCGGCTGCGTTAAACACTTCGATGGAATCGACAATAGCAGGCAAAATATTTCGAATCGACGTCGCCTTGGGTTGCTCGAGCGTGATAGAAACGTCGTTGGCACGCACTTGCAAGCGTATTGGCGTGTCTGGTGTTCCGTCGATCTTTTGCACCCACAGGAATACATTAGGTGCAAGGCTGATACAAGTCAGTGCATAACGTTCATGATGTTCAGCAATCCGGCCTTCAAATAAGCTGCTTTGATCTGAGAAAGATTGCCATGGACGCATAGCATGAGAAGCCCACACTTCCTCAAGCTTACCTGAACTCGAAATTTTACCTTGGTCAATAATTGCAAGGTGCTGAGCAAGCCTTAAAATTTCCTGGAGACTGTGTGTGACATAGATAATAGGGATATTTACCTTCTCCGACAACTCCTCAAGAAAAGGCATTACCTCACGCTTTCTTGGCATATCGAGTGAGGCAAGTGGCTCATCCATCAAAAGCAAATTGGGTTTAGATAGCAATGCGCGCGCAATCGCAACACGTTGCTTTTCACCACCAGAAAGTGATACCGGAAAGCGCTTTAGTAACGGTTTGATAGACAAGAGTTCGGTGACTGCATCAAAATACTCGTCATCTTTTTCTTTAACGCCATATAACAAATTGCCTTGAACCGAATAGTGAGGAAACAGACGTGAATCCTGAAACACATAACCAATACCACGCTTGTGCGTTGGTAGGTTGATTCCCTGTTCACTGTCAAACAAAACATGCTCACCAACCGCAACATACCCTTGCCTTGGAGTGACCAATCCGCTGATGATGTTAATCAACGTCGTTTTACCTGCACCAGATCGTCCAAACAAGGCACTAATTCCGTTACAGGGTAACTTAAGTTTGATGTCGAAGTCAGTCTCACCAAGCATTTGTTTAAATTGGACTTTAATCGTCATTGCTTCGCACCCAATCTGCTTGCCGCTTTACGATTTAGCCATTCAGAGATCATTAATGTAGACAAGGCTAACGCGATAGAAATGATACACAGACGAGCCGCCTGCATTTCTGCACCTGGCGTTTCAATAAAGTTGTACATTGCCAGCGGAATCGTTTGGGTCTCACCCGGAATATTAGAGACGAAACTGATCGTCGCCCCGAATTCGCCAAGACTACGAGCAAATGACAGCATCGTGCCCGTAATAATTCCGGGAATGGTCAGTGGTAACGTGACGGTGAGAAACACTTTTAAAGGAGAAGCGCCTAACGTAGAGGCTGCGTGCTCCAATTTAGGGTCGACGCTATCTAAGCTTAAGCGTACTGAACGAACCATCAAAGGCAAAGCCACGACAATACAAGCGACTACTGCCCCTTTCCAATTAAAGCTAAATACTACCCCTAAGTTTTCATAGAGCCACTTTCCAAGGAGCCCTTGTCGTCCTAAAGAAATCAACAATAAATAGCCGATTACCACTGGCGGCAATACCAGTGGTAAATGAATTAAGCTATCGAGAATCGATTTACCAAAGAACGTTTTTCGAGAAAGTAGCCAAGCAAGAAAAACGCCGAGAGGAATCAGCCAAAGTACTGCGTACGCGCCTACTTTGAGGCTTAACATTAAGGCTTGGTATTCCAGTTCTGTCACGCTTCGTTCCTATAATTGAAGGCCGGTTTATTGCTGAAAGCCATATTGAGCAAAAACGCGTGCGGCTTCGTCCGATTTTAGGTACTGGAAGAACTGCTCCGACTCAGTAGAATCATTCACAATTGCAGCCGGGTAAACAATAGCCGCATGCGTATCACTCGCAAATTCGCCGAGAATTTTGACTTTATCAGTTAACTGAGCATCGGTTTTGTAGACCACACCTAAAGGCGCTTCTCCACGTTCAACCAACGCCAAAGCTAAGCGCACATTCTTTGCTGGTGCGACGTGAGTTTGAACCGCTTTCCATACACCCAGTGTAGTCAATGACTCTTTCGCGTACATACCAGCAGGTACTGACGTCGGATTGCCTAAAGCAAGACGATTTCCATGCAATGCCTTCTCCCATGCCTTTGCATCAGAAAAGTTAAATGAGGTTAATTCTGAAGACTGGGGAGCAATCAACACTAAGCTATTGCGCACTAGATTTGTGACATTGTCACGATAAATGACGTCTTTATCGACCAAATAATCCATCCATTTCGTGTTCGCAGAAATGAATACATCCGCTGGTGCGCCATTGATAATTTGTCGAGCGATAGAAGAAGAACCACCATAAACGGGAGTGATAGAAACGTCATACTTTTCTTCAAAGTTTTGCGCGATCTCGTTAATCGCATTCGTCATAGAAGAGGCTGCATACACTTTTAGGTTCGTTGCTGCGTTTGCTGAAAATGAAATGCTTAATACTGCCGCAAGGCAAGCATGCTGTTTCCATGCTTTCATAGAGATACTCCAATACAAGGCAAGCGAAAGAACAGGTTATTTGAATATAAAGTTCAATCAGTTAATGTGCTATTTAAACAAAAAATCAAGGCGCATATGTTGTTCTATCGCATCTGCGATGCGATTAATGCCTTGCTCCTTTAACTCTTCAAAGTCTTGTTGTTTGATTTGGGTGCCGTTTACCCATTCTGATACCAGGCTTAAGACATCTGCCTCGTCAAAGAACCCGTGAAGGTAGGTTCCCATGATTTGGCCACACTCGCTGATCGCCCCCTCCGCTTCACCGGAACTGAATGTAAGAGGTTGCAGGCCCCGTACTTCACTTCGCCCTACGTGGATTTCATAACCCTTTACATTGGCTGTTTTGCCGTTAAGAGAAAGCTGTGCTTGTGTGTTTGTAAGCTGTTTGCTGTTAGTTAGCGTCGTAGTGATATCAAGCAAGCCAAGTCCTTCGCTTTGACCTGGTTGGCCTTCGACGCCGTTTGGATCATCAATCAAGTATCCAAGCATCTGGTAGCCACCACAGATACCAATCACTTTTCCACCAAGACGAATATGACGCAAGATATCTTTATCCCACCCTTGGCTTCTTAGATACTCTAAGTCGTCTCTCACTGATTTGGTCCCAGGCAAAATAACAAGGTCGGCTTTATCTATTTTTTCGCCTTTACCTACATAACGTAGATTGATATCTGGATTCAATCGCAGCACATCAAAATCAGTATGATTACTAATCCGGGTTAAAACAGGCACAACAACATTCAGTTTTACCTCAGAGTGCAACTCTTGCTGCGCAGTGATCGCGTCTTCTGCTTCTAAATTCAAACCATGAAGAAAAGGAAGTACACCAAGTACAGGTTTACCTGTTTTTTCTTCTAGCCAATCGAGGCCCGATTGCAATAAGCGAATATCACCTCGAAAACGGTTGATAACAAATCCTTTTACTCGCGCTTGTTCAGATTCAGAAAGTAACGCAAGTGTTCCGTACAAATGTGCAAACACTCCACCACGATCAATATCAGCAACAATGATCACTGGTACATCAGCGGCCTCAGCAAAACCCATGTTTGCAATATCGCCTTCTCGTAAATTGATTTCAGCAGGACTCCCCGCGCCCTCGATAACGATCGAATCAAATTCTTGAGTCAGACGAGAGAAGGAATCTAACACCGTGTCCATCGCCACTTTCTTGTAATCATGAAAGCCAGCCGCATCCATATTGGAAATCGCCTTACCCTGCAAAATGATCTGAGCACCTGTATCACTGTTAGGTTTAATTAAAACCGGATTCATATGTACGGTTGGCTCAATATTACACGCCTGTGCCTGAACGGCCTGTGCTCGACCTATTTCACCGCCATCTTTGGTTACCGCACTATTTAGTGCCATGTTTTGTGGCTTAAATGGGGCAACATTTATCCCTTTTCGTGCTAATACACGGCATAAACCTGCCACAAGGACACTTTTTCCGGCATCCGAAGTGGTGCCTTGAACCATTAAAGATGGGATCGCTGATTTCATGAACATTTGTAAGGAATAGAGGAAGATGAACAATCATAACGTCATCGTCCCCACTTACTCAAGCAAATGAATAGAATATGAATGTTGAAATCATCATTGGTTCAAACAAGCCCTGTTTTAATGACCCCATCAAAACAAACCGATGAGGATGTAACATGAAAAAGAATACAATTATCGCAACAATCGCCGCCTTAGCTATTGCTCCTTCTATCGCGTTCGCGAAAGATAACGCTCAAAACCAATCAAACTTGCAGTTTAACGGTCCTGTCACTGTGGAAAAATTGGATGCCTTGCTAAACGACTCCAATATGTTTACTGAAAAAGATGTGGTCGTTGAAGGTAACTTATTGCGTCAAGTTCGCGCGGATAAGTTTGTCTTTAGCGATGGTTCCGGTGAAGTGATAGTCGAACTCGATGATGATATTCAGCTAAATACTCCGATTGATCACAAGACTAAAGTCCGTTTGTTTGGCGAATTTGAAGGCGGGAACAAACCAGAGATTGAAGTCGAACAACTCGTGGTCATGTAAAACAAACCCCGATTGCTGTGCATATCAACATGATGTAGTGACGATTACAGCTAAATAGTGACGGCAAGCACTTAAAATGATAGCTTTATCAATCTTGGTCTGCTTTTTGCAGACCATTTTTTGTTCATTTTAATCATCTTGCCCGGAGACACCATGCTAGGTAAAGCTCTAAAGGTTGCAGCCTTTGGTTTGTGTGCTATTTTGCCACTTTCCGCACATGCAAATAATTTCAACTACAACACGATGGAATTTCGCATGGGCACTAGCCCTGGTACATTTGGTGGAGAGTTCAATACCTACTTTACAGAGAATACCCATTTCATTGCTCGCGCAGACAGTGAATTCAGCGGAGACTGGGACATTGCTGGTGGTATAGGCTTTAATGGGCCAGCAGGCCAATTTGCAGATATTTATGGCCAAATGTTGGTACACAACATTAAAGAGAACGGCAGTGATAAAGTCGGCGACGAGTGGCGCACGGAAGTGAATATTGGCACTCGTATTTGGTTTATGCAAAATGTTGAGCTACATGGCCGTATCGGCCAAATCATAGATAATGACGATTCGAACACCATTTACAATCTGGGCGCACGATTCCACTCAACTCAGCAACTATCACTTGGTGCAGATTTCAAAAATAATGGTGTCTATGGCCAGCAAATTGTAATGTCTGCTCGTTTTGCATTTTAGTGGACATGACTATGACTACCAGGGCATCACAAGCAAGCATATGATTCAATAAAAATGGCCTCCAATTTTGGAGGCCATTTTTTGTTAATCACGAATTATTAGCTTGTAGCAGAAACTAGCTGTAATACATCAGTTTTTAGCGGTTTTTTTAGGTTTATCTTGCACATATTTTTTCGATACATCTACAACGGCGATATCTCTAAAAAAGCTTCGACCAAGCAAAATTGGAAACGTCATATGTCCGCGATCCGCTAACGTAAACTCTGTCTTTTCTTTGTGATCCCCAACGGTAATGTAGGCTTTTACCACCGCTCGTTTATCCACCTCTTCTGACGAAGACTGCTTAACTTTAGCCCAGCGCTCAACGGGTACTTTAAATTCTTTGGTGTCTTTGTCACCTAAATCTATCTTAAATTTAACCCAGTCTTTACCATCACGCTCAAACGGAACAATGTCAGTCGCACTAATTGATGATGTTGTCGCACCTGTATCGACTCTAGCCTTGAAAGTCTGGTCAATTTCAGGAACATAAACCCATTCTTCAGAACCGAGAATTAACATGCCATCGGGTGTTTTTGTGACCTTGACTGGCTTCTTAGGCTTTGGTTCCTGCTTTTTCTCAGGTTTCGCTTCTGGTTTGGGCTCCACCTCTGGCTTTGGATCTACCTCAGGTTTCACTTCTGGCTCTACTTTAACGGGCTCTTCGACCTTTGGCGACTCTGGCTCAACAGGTTCCTGCGTCGTTTGAGTTGACGTACAAGCAATTAAACTGCCGCTCATCATAAGCGGCAGAATCAGTTTCCAGTTTTTCATCCACACTCCAATTAAGCTTGAGATACTTTCTTAATTGCGTCCGCTACGTATGGAATATGAGTTTCGGTAAGTCCGGCAATGTTAATTCGACCATCGCCAACACCATAAATGCCATAATCTTCACGCAGTTGCGCCATTTGGTTTCCACTAAAGCCTAGCACAGTAAACATGCCTTTGTGACCCTCAATGAAATCAAATTGATCTGTATTATGGTTGTTTCTCAATTCGTTACACAAACTTTGACGAAGACTAACCAAACGATGTTGCATTTCACTCAACTCTTGCTTCCAAACGGAAGTCAGGTTGTCATCTTGAAGAATCGTCTTAACCAAAGCTGCTCCATGATCGGGTGGCATCGTGTAAGTAGAACGCGCTAACGTAAGTAACTTGCCTTTTGCGTTGGCCACGTCTTGCATGTTCTTACCAACCACAATCGCTGCACCAGTTCGTTCACGGTACAGACCAAAGTTCTTCGAACATGAAGTAGTAATCAACATCTCTTCAACGTTATCTGCCATAAAACGAAGGCCTTTTGCGTCTTCTTCTAGGCCATCACCGAAGCCTTGGTAAGCAATGTCCACAAATGGGATGAAACCGTTCTTCTGCGACAATTCTGTAATGGCTTGCCAAGCAGAGAAGTCAATATCCGCACCAGTTGGGTTGTGGCAACAACCATGAAGAAGTACCACATCTGAAGGCCCAGCTTTCGCAAGATCATCCATCATTTTTGCGGTGTCTACTTGTTTCGTTTCCGAAGAGAAATAGTGGTAGAACTTAACTTTAAGGCCTGCTGCTTCCATCACTGGCTTGTGGTTTACGTAGCTTGGGTTGGAAATCCAAACCGTCGTATCTGGCTGTGCGATCTTCATCAGATCACCGAGCATACGCAGCGCACCACTTGCACCTGGCGTTTGAATTGCTGCAACACGATCCATTGCAGACGTTCCCGTCAGCAGCAAATCGATCATGCTTTTATTAAATTCTTCGCAACCCGCAAGACCAACATAAGACTTGGTTTTTTGAGTTTCAACAACGACATCCTGCGCCATTTGAATGGCTTTCATGATCGGCGTTTCGCCTGCGCTGTTTTTGTATACGCCAATGCCAAGGTCAACCTTGTTTGGACGTTCATCGTTACGGTATGCAACGGATAGAGATAAAATAGGATCTAATACGGGAGTTGGGAGATTAGAAAACATGAAAGTCATAACCCTTTGAAATTCAAGTACCGAACCTCACGTTAACACCATCGCAAAAAATGACGAAATGATTTTTCACTTATTTCATCAATTAGAGAACAAAATTCTGGCTTACGGTGAGTTTTGTGCGCTCTATCGTTCAGAAAAAGAACGATTCACTCCTTGTCGTACCAATCCACTCTACCGTTTTTTCTAAACTCTCTTGGTGTCATGGTCGACCACGCTTTAAAACGTGTACTAAAGTTAGCGCTTGTCGGATATCCGACTATTTCTCCAATATGCTGAATTGGCCATTCTGTTGAACGAAGTAACCTAGCAGCATATTCCATGCGCATACGCGTTAAATGTGCCATTGGGCTTCGACCAAACTGCTTTTGAGTCAGTCGATGCAAATGAGGCTCCGAACATGGATATAGAGCCGCCACCTGCTCAACGCTCCAATCCTTATGGAGCTGACGTTGGACAAGGTCAAATACACGCCGAAGCCTCAATTGGCTGCGTGATATCGACTCTGAGGGCGGCATGTTTAACATCAGCTCTAACTGAGCCACACTATGCTCACCTACCGCACCACCATAATCGATTGGAAGGTGAATGCTGCGTAGTAGTGTTTGGATACATGCATACATCACTTCAGGTGTAGATGAAAGCTGGTAGCGAACATCGCATTCTAATATCGGCCACTCTCTATCAGGAGCAAGAAAAAGCCACGCGATCTGCCAAGGTTCTTCTTCTATACCAAAACCGTTTTCAACACCTGCGGGTACTGTAATCAACGAGCCCGGTTCCAAATCGTATCGATAAGTCCCACTCTCTAGCCACCCTTTACCACGCACCGTATAGAGCAGCATGTGTTTCTTTTGGTTTTTACGATAAACAGAGAAGAAGTCACGACAAGTGGCAATGCCGCACTGCACAATGCCTCTCTCCTCAAGTGCTAATACTCGACTGTGATCAATAAACTCTTGATAAGTTTTTTCTGAAATCGCGTAGCGTTCTTGTTTATCTTCCATGATTTATTGGCTCACATGTGCGTTAGTAGAGAGTTTTACAAAGGTTTTGGATTCCTTTGAAAAATACACCGCCAAATCATGAGGATAAACTACTCGCATTAATCTTTAAGGAGAAATACGATGCTCTTAACACGCGAATACATCGATAAAGTATTTTGGCAAAAACTGATTACGATTGGCCTACCTGTTTCACTTCAGTCCATGCTTTTTGCTTTGCTCGGCGTCGTGGATATTTTCATGGTAAGCCTACTCGGTGAATCTGCAACGGCAGCAGTTGGAGTTGGAAATCGTATCTTTTTCTTCAACCTAGCGGTTGTCTTTGGCCTATGCGGTGCAGTTACCGTACTTGCTTCTCAATACTACGGCTCAGGAAACCTAGCCGGAATTCGCAGAACGTTGGCGCAATCTTGGTTTATTTCCATTTTGGTGACGCTGCCGTTTATCGTTCTTTATGCGATTTTTGATGAAGAGATCGTCTCTTTTATGTCAGACGATCCTGAATACGTCACTTATGCACGTGATTATCTTGTGGTTACGGGCTTTAGCCTCATTGCTACGGCGATAGTAGTACCGATTGAAGCGGTATTGCGCTCCGTGGGCCAAACCAAACTGGCAACCAACGTTAGTATCTCCGCCATTGTCGTTAACGTCGCGCTTAATTATGTTTTGATTTTTGGTTTATTTGGTTTCCCTCAATGGGGCGTATTTGGTGCAGCCGTAGGTAGTTTTGTTTCTCGATTTTTCCAAACCGCCGTCTTGATTTATTTTTTCTACAAACGATATGCTTACCTAATTCCGACTAAGTTCGATTGGGTACAAGGCCGCTTAAAACAGTATCGAAAAAAGTACTTTAAGGTTTCTTTACCCATGTTGGTCCACGATGCGCTTTGGACTGGTGGATTGATCGTTTACAGCATCATCTATGGTCAATTGGGCGTTTCAGAACTGGCGATCATCTCATTCTTATCACCGATTGAAGGGGTACTGATTTCAACCTTTATGGGATTTGCGGTCGCTGCATCCGTTCTTCTTGGGAATGATATTGGTGCAAAACATTATGACCGAGTCGAGAAAACGGCGTGGTGGTATGTGTTAACCAGCGCAATCTTAGCCACCTTGCTGTTTTTCCTAGTGTGGTTGAGCTCGCCCATGATTCATCACCTATTGGTACTGAGCCCGTTAACCGATGCAGACATGGCACTTAACGTATGTTTAGTCATGGCGCTAGGTATGATTTTGAGGGTGTTTAACATGGTTGGGATTGGCGGCGTACTAAAGAGTGGCGCTGATATTCGCTATAGCATTTTCATCGACACGTTCGGTCAGTGGGCTATTGGCATCCCCCTTACTTATTACACAGGCATGGTGTTAGGGCTGCCTTTGCATTTTGTCTTGATGTCTCTGCTCGCGGAAGAGTTAGTGAAAGGCGTACTGACGACTTACCGTATTCAATCTAAACGTTGGATAAATAATATGGTTGAAGATGACCAATCGGTGACAGCGTAACCAAAAAGACATTAACGAACTCACACCAAAAGGGCTCACCCGTTATGCACGCGTGAGCCCTTTTTATGTGCGGAGAATGCTTGATTAGATGTCCGTAAATCGATGAATGATTTGGTTTGAACTGCCACGCCATTCGAGATTGAGGTCTTTCTTGTCTTGTTCAAACTTACCATCAATCAAAACATCGATGTATTGCACCACTTCCCTTTGCGCGTCATTCAGTTCCGTCAGCGTGTAGCCAGTCCAAACCCAAATGTCTTTACCTGGGCACTCCCCTCTCACCCTTTTCACTATCTTCAAAATATGAGGCACATTAGCAGGGTGAAGCGGATCTCCACCCGACAACGACAAGCCACGGCGTTTGATACGCGTGTCGTTTAAGTCAGCGATGATTTTGTCTTCCGCTTCTTGCGTGAAAAGTACACCAGAATCCAAACGTTGCGTCGACTGGTTATAACACCCACGGCACTGATGCACACAACCCGACACAAACAGCGTGCAGCGCGTACCCGGTCCGTTAACAACGTCAATTGGATAGTATTGGTGGTAATTCATAATGCGTCTCTGTGTTATCGAGAAAGAGAAAATCAACCTGTTTAAAGTTGATTTTCAAAGTGTAAAACGAGTGGTAGTTAACCTTACAGGTGTTTAACTCGGCGCTTCACTTCTTCTTGCTTACCGAAGTTAAACGGGCGTGCATCTGGGCTGCCTAGGTAGCCACAAACACGACGTGTCACTGACACTTTGGTTGAATCATGGTTGCCACAGCTTGGGCAAGTGAAGCCTTTACTTGTACAGTCAAACTCACCGTTGTAGCCACACTCGTAACACTCATCAATTGGCGTGTTTGTACCGTAGTAAGGTACGCGGGTGTAACTGTAATCCCATACGTTTTCTAGTGCTTCAACGTTACGTTGCATGTTCGGGAACTCGCCGTAACAGATAAAGCCACCGCTTGAGATTTCTGGGTAAGGCATCTCAAAGTCGATCTTGTCGTATGGGTTCACCTTCTTCTCAACATCTAGGTGGAAGCTGTTGGTGTAGTAACCTTTGTCTGTTACGCCTTCAATGACGCCGAACTCTTTCGCGTCGATGCGGCAGAAGCGGCTACATAGGTTTTCACTTGGCGTTGCGTATAGGCTGAAACCGTAACCAGTATCTTCTGCCCAACCGTTTACTGTGTCTTTCAGGTGCTTGATGATTGCTACTGCTTTTTCACGCAGCACAGCGTCATCGTAAACGTGCGCTTCTGTACCGAATAGCGCGTTAATTGTCTCGTGTACACCGATGTAACCAAGAGAAATAGACGCACGACCATTCTTGAAGATATCTGCGATTGAGTCGTCAGCTTTCAGGCGAACACCACACGCACCTTCCATGTAAAGGATTGGTGCAACACGTGCTTTCACGTTTTCTAGACGAGTGATACGTGTTTCTAGCGCTTTACGAGCAAGACGTAGACGGTCGTTTAGAAGCTCGTAGAATTTCTCTTCGCTGCCGTTTGCACGAATAGCGATACGAGGAAGGTTCAAGCTCACTACGCCAAGGTTGTTACGACCTTCGTGAATCAACTCGCCGTTTTCTTCGTAAGTACCAAGGAAGCTACGACAGCCCATAGGTGTTTTGAATGAACCCGTTACTTCTACTACTTTGTCGTAGTTAAGAATGTCTGGGTACATACGCTTAGACGCACACTCAAGCGCAAGTTGCTTGATGTCGTAGTTTGGATCTTCTGATTTGTGGTTCAGACCATCTTTGATACCGAATACCAGTTTAGGGAATACCGCCGTTTTACGGTTCTTACCTAGACCTGCAATACGGTTCTTCAGAATAGACTTCTGGATAAGGCGTGATGCCCAGCTTGTACCAAGACCAAAACCAAACGTAACGAATGGGGTTTGACCGTTCGCAGTGTGTAGCGTGTTTACTTCGTACTCTAGAGATTGGAACGCGTCGTAACACTCTTTCTCAGTGCGTGCTTTTGCGAACTCTTCTGGCTCAGCAATGTTCCACTCTTTTGCGATCTCTAGGTGTTTCTCGTAGCTTGTGATTACGTACGGTTCTAGAACTTCATCAATACGGTTGATGGTTGTACCGCCGTAAATGTGGCTCGCTACTTGAGCAATGATCTGTGCCGTTACTGCTGTTGCAGTCGAGATTGATTTTGGCGTATCAATCTCAGCGTTACCCATTTTAAAGCCGTGCGTTAGCATGCCTTTAAGATCGATAAGCATACAGTTAAACATTGGGAAGAACGGAGCGTAATCCAAATCGTGGTAGTGAATGTCACCCACTTCGTGTGCTTGAACCACATCGCGTGGAAGGATGTGTGTCTTCGCGTAGTGTTTCGCTACGATACCCGCCAACAAGTCACGTTGAGTCGGGATTACTTTACCGTCTTTGTTCGCGTTCTCGTTGATTAGGTCTAGGTTGCTTTCTTCAATCAGACCTTCGATTTCACGAGTTAGTGCGCTTTGTTTCTCACGAGCGATGTCGCGATCGTGGCGGTATTCGATGTAAGAACGTGCTAGGGCTTTGTAAGGACCTTGCATGAGTTCATTTTCGACTAAGTCTTGAATCTCATGGATGTGAACTTCATCGTGATCCTGAAGCTGTAACTCAACTGCCAGAGCAACATTTAGTGCATAAATGGCGACATCTTTGTCTTTGTTTTCCGCTGCTGCTTCTACTGCTGCTTGAATACGATCCCTGTTAAACGGAGCTCTTGAGCCGTCACGCTTGATTACGATTGGTTTCACTTTTTCTCCTTACCCCAAAATACTCACAGACTTATCCACAAATACACTATATGGGGTTATTTCTTATTCTGCTGACACAATATATTGTGGCGTATTTAACGAGAAGCACCAATTGAAAACATTGATTTTGATCAATAAAAAATGGGTAGCGAACAAGAACAAATCGATCTTATTGGCGTTGATCTCAGTTGCGAAGAAAACTGTGAAAATTGCAAAATTGGAGCGAAATCCACTTGCTTTTTTTCGAGGTCTTATAGGATAAAGGATGGAAAGGAATGCGCTAAATTATAGGAGTGCGATAGACCAAAATGCGATCACTTTTTGTTACGGTAATATTACTTTTTAGTTCTCTTTCATTTGCTCAAAATTCCGTCAAATTAACCAGCTGGAATATTGAATGGCTATCTATAGATGGTGGAAAAGTGTCTAGAACACCACAAGATTTTGAAAAACTGACCCACTATGTGGATAAAACACAAGTCGATATTCTCGCTTTTCAAGAAGTCGAAAGTGTCGCCGCAATCCAAAAAGCCGTTGGCAATGATTTCACTATTTATCTGTCCGATCGTTCAAACGCCTCCAACCGACACCTTCAGTTCAATGACACCAATCAATACACCGGTTTTGCGGTACGTAATGGTATGAGCGTGTTGGACAAACCAGACTTTTCTATCACACGAGGCAACAGCAAGCTCCGCTTCGCCAGCTACCTTGTCTTGAATCCAAACCAAGACAACGAGACTCACCTACTCTCTGTACATCTAAAAGCGGGATGCAGTGGTGCGTATCGCAATAATCGCGATTGTAAGATCGTGAAACAACAAGGACAGGCACTAGCCAAATGGATAAAAGCGCGCGAGGACAACAAACAACAATATGTGGTGCTTGGCGACTTTAACCACAATTTGGGTTATCGAAGAGATTGGTTATGGGACGTGCTATCGGACAATACCGATGCTAAGTTAGTGACCCAAAATACCAAAGCGGAATGTAAAGTGCGTTCTAATCGTAATCCGAATAAAACCCACCAATTCCGCTCGGTGATAGACCACATTATTGTGAGTGGTGATTTAAAGGCGTCGTCTGGTGTTCAAACCGTTTTCAAAACACAAGATGTGCTCGACTATAAGCTGAGTGACCATTGCCCAGTTTCTACGACGCTCTCATTTTAACGTTGAAATACTCTTTTTAGCATTGAAATTCGCTCTTTACCGACTAACTATTGTTTTAGCGGTGAATGACCCAACCAACATTGCCGAAATAAATAGCAGAACTTGTGTGTTGCCAGTAAAAAGGCTGGCAACCGCAGGTCCAGGACACACACCCAGTAAGCCCCACCCAATACCAAACAGTGCTGCACCGCCAACTAACTTTTTGTCTATCGCTTTAGAAGTTGGACAGACAATCTCATCACCAAACACAGATTCGCTTCTTGGCTTTATTAATAAAAGATAAGCAGGAACGAACACCGCAAGTGCTCCGCCCATAACGAAGGCTAAGCTTGGGTCCCACGCGCCGGTAATATCGAGGAAGCCGATCACTTTTGCCGGATCAGCCATACCGGAAATCACCATACCAATACCGAAGAGCGCACCAGAAAATGCAACGATAGAAATTTGCTTAATACTTTTCATTACCTGAGTTTTCATAACGACACTATTCCTTACGAGACTAGTAAGACGGTTAACATGGCGGTTGCCATAAAAGTACACGTTGCGACTACAGAACGGATAGAGAAACGCCCCATCCCACAAATGCCATGACCACTTGTGCAACCATTACCGATACGTGTACCGACCCCAACCAGTAAACCAGCAACGACAACCAAACGAAGAGAGCCGCTGTACTCAGTTGGTACATACCCACCAAGAGCATAAACAGCAAACACACCGCCCAATGCCATCGCAATTAAGAAGACAATTCGCCAAACTCGGTCCGCATTCTCAACGGCACCATTTAAGATCCCGCTGATTCCAGCTGTCTTGCCATTGAAAAGCATCAATACTACCGCTGATGCGCCAACCATTACGCCGCCCAAAAGCGACATCCAAGGAACTTCAAACATAACAATCACCCGTATAAAGTTTTGAATTACTGCTTACAGAAAACTTGGTTAAACGCTTCGATCAGTGGAGCGACTCTTCCATCAGAAATCGAATAAAACACCTGCTGAGACACCTTTCGAGCTTTGATGATGTCGTGTTTTCTCAATACGGTGAGGTGTTGTGAAAAGGCTGATTGGCTTAATGTTGAGCCTTCAAACAGTTCACCGACCCCTTTTTCGCCTTCAATAAGCTTGCACATCACGATTAAGCGCTCTGGATGAGCCATTATTTTAAGTAGCTCACTCGCTTCGGTCGCACTTTGTAGCATACTGTCGCCCATTCTTATGCCTCTTCATCAATACGTTAAGTTTTATTAGATATTACTAATTAATATTATTAAGTCAATGCTAATGTAGCCAAATTAACATTAGACATGACTAATTTATTTAAGTAAGGTGTAGGCGTTTTCGATCATCAGTAGGAGAAATCCATGAGCAAAATCGTGATTATTGGTGGTGTTGCTGGCGGTGCATCTGCAGCAGCACGCGCTCGTCGTCTTAGTGAAGACGCAGAAATCATTATGTTTGAACGCGGTCCATTTGTGTCATTAGTCAACTACATGATAGACGACATTAAAATAGTTTAGTACTACTCCTAATATAATCTTAAAAACAAACAAAAATTCACTTGTTTTCGAGTGTATTATTGTTTGTTTTTTACTCGCTAAGTTGGAGTGTCTATATGACCAAAATTCTCATTGTCGGTGGTGTGGCTGGCGGTGCATCAGCAGCAGCCCGCGCTCGTCGTTTAAGTGAAGATGCAGAAATTATTATGTTCGAACGAGGTAATTTCGTGTCTTTTGCTAACTGTGGCCTTCCCTATCACATCGGTGGCGACATCAAAGATCGAAGTAAATTATTGCTACAAACACCAGAAAGCTTTTTAGCGCGTTTCAACGTTGATGTTCGTGTAATGAATGAAGTGGTATCGATAAACCGTCAAGACAAAACAGTGACAGTAAAAAATCTTCTTGATGGCTCAGAATACGAAGAGACATACGACTTCCTATTACTTAGCCCAGGTGCAGGCCCTATCGTTCCACCAATCCCTGGTCTGGATAACCCGTTGACTCATTCACTTCGTAATATCCCTGATATGGATCGCATCATTAAAACGATCCAGATGAACAAGCCAGAGCACGCCACGGTTGTAGGCGGCGGTTTCATTGGTTTAGAAGTAATGGAAGCCTTCCACCGACTTGGGATTAAAACCACTTTGCTTGAAATGGCAGAGCAAGTCATGACACCTGTTGACCGTGAAATGGCAGGTTTTGCTCACGCAGAAATCCGTGAAAAAGGGATCAACCTGAAGCTTGGGGTGGCGCTTGAATCTGTTCAGTTCTTACCTAACGAGCATATTGCAAGTATCGAGGCTGGTGAAAGCGAAAAGCACCAACACTTAGAAGGTGAACTGGAACTCACTCTAAATAACGGTGAAAAACTCACCACCGATATTTTGATTATGGCAATTGGTGTTCGCCCTGAGATAAAATTGGCAAAAGAATCTGGCTTAGAAATCGGTGCTCTAGGTGGTATTTGTACCAATGAATACATGCAAACTAACGATCCTTCAATTTACGCTGTTGGTGATGCAGTTGAAGAAAAAGATTTTGTCACTGGCGAGCAGACACTTGTTCCTCTAGCTGGACCAGCAAACCGTCAAGGTCGTATGGCTGCCGATAACATGCTAGGTCGCAAAGAAACTTACCAAGGTACACAAGGTACTGCGATTTGTAAGATCTTCGACCTTGCTGTGGCTTCAACAGGAAAAAATGAGAAACAATTGAAACATGCTGGCGTTGAATACGAAAAAGTTTACGTCCATACCGCAAGCCACGCGAGTTACTATCCTGGTGCAGAAGTCGTTTCATTTAAAATGTTGTTCGATCCAAAGTCGGGCAAGATTTTCGGCGCTCAAGCAGTTGGTAAAGACGGTATCGATAAACGCATCGACGTTATGGCCGTGGCTCAACGCGCAGGTATGACGGTAGAGCAACTTCAACACTTAGAATTGACTTACGCGCCACCTTACGGCAGTGCAAAAGATGTGATCAACCAAGCTGCGTTTGTCGCAAACAACATCATCAAAGGTGACGCGATTGCGATTCATTATGATGAAATCGATAAATTGTCTGAAAACCAGGTCCTTCTTGATGTACGTAATCCAGGTGAACTTGAGTCGGTAGGATATCTTGAAGGTGCAATCAACATTCCTGTTGACCAATTACGTCATCGTATGAACGAACTACCAAAAGACAAAGAGATTGTGATTTACTGTCAAGTTGGGTTACGTGGTAACGTTGCTTATCGTCAGTTAGTTAACAATGGTTACAAAGCTCGTAACCTTATAGGTGGCTATCGTACTTACAAGTTTGCAAGGGCTTAATATCCCCTAGACACTCTATTCGTTCTAAATAGTAGAACTAAAAAGCGAGCTTCAAAGCTCGCTTTAAATTTTTGTTTTATAGTCATTGCATATCAACCAAGACCCTGAGCTAACAAATTCGAGCGGCAACGCAACGCATGTAATATTAATAAAGCTATCAATCACATCTCCTACATGTCCGCGTTCAATTAAGGACTTAATTGCCAAGCATGGCACTGAAGAAGCGAAATCAGGAAAGTACGAAATCACTGAGCACAACTTTGAAGAAATCATGTCTCACTTCAAACCCGCAAATGCGCCATACAAGAAGTACAGAAAAGTAGAGTTGCATGAAAAACAAAGTGTTGTTATCAATAAAGATAAACACTCTCTTTGTGCAATAGCTGCGAAACTGCATGAAGCTGTAGAGATGTTTGACGAGCTAGATAGTGAAGATGAGATTAATGCTGAAGAAGCGCAAGAACTCCATCAGGCGCTATACAGAATGACTTTAAGACTAAATGCAGCGAAGTTCCCTACTGTTATGTTCAATGACCATGTGTTCAGTCTTGACGACAGTAATAACTTACAAGCTATAAGAGCGAAAAGAAAAAGTATTGCATCAATCTCTCATGCATCAAACTTAAAAAGATTTGCACCCCACGCTAGTGCTTTAACGCCTTTCGATTACAAGCCCAAACCGAAAAAAGCAGGAGAAGATGCTCAAAAGCTAATCGCATACTTAGCGAAAGCATAAGCAAACACAAACTAGAACCAACAGCCCCCTCACACGCTAAAGTTGCCTTTTACCCTTGACTGGGGTAAAACTACCCTCGATAGTGGGTAAATACGAGAAATTGTTATGTTAATAACATCGCCGAAGCAGTTAGCGATACATCTTCGTGATGAAAGAAGACACAAAAAGCTGTCTCAGACTAAAGTTGCTGATCCAGTTGGACTTAAGCAGGACACCGTTTCTAAGTTTGAACTTAATCCAGAAACAACCAGCATTCAGACATTGTTTCGCATCTTATCGTCGCTAAATCTTGAAATGCATATTGTTCAGAAAAGCGAAAGTATCTATCCGAAGTCGTATGATGATTACGGAGAGAAATGGTGAGTCAAGTCATTCCCATGCATGGGAATACACCTAAGTCGGTATGCTTAACAAAATCGAGTGCTGCCGAAATTGTAGCTCACGACTGGACAAAGGCGAGTTTGACAGCCGCAAGCAAGTCTCTCTCAAAAAAGGCCGTTTAGCGGTATTGATTTATTGCTTAATGTTCCCAACTGTAAAACGTCGGAATCAAGATGAACCCTTTGTGATAAAATGCGTGTGAATAGATGATATGAAAATTAATTTAAAATAAAGATATATTTTTTTTAATTAATCTGTATAGTGGTCTTTGCTCTGACACAGAGTTGTTTCAAGATAAAATATAAAGAAAGTTTTCCAGCGTCATCCCTAGCAAGTTTATCTCTGTAATCTCCTTAATTACCTATCCTAAAAATACTTATGTTCAGTGCACCTTAATTATAATTTTTATAAAGGGCATAATATGTCTAATCAAATATTTAATAATGAGAATAGAAATAATAAAAACAAATCTATTCAAAATAAAGAAACATCAATACATAAAAAAACAAAGATGAATAGTCTTCTCCAAAGGATTGCTAATGGTGAGGCTGGTGTTGTTTTGGAGGAATTACTTTGAAAAAGCATGGTAGAAAGAAGATCTGGTTTAAGTTAAAAAAGTGCGAATCATACACTAAAAAAATTTTATCATATTGAATGTAAGGTTTGTAAAAGGTTGCTCATAGAAAGACTATGCTCTTCAACAGATGAGCTTTGGGAGTCGCAACCACGAAATATCTGGGGCACACATCATATTATGACAAGTGGAACGTTAAGTTGCTTAAACTGTAGGGAGCGATGAAACATACTCGTAGTGCTCAGGCTTGTGAGATGAGGTAATAGCCATTCTGTGATGGTTTTTTGCCGTCCATACTCCTTGATAATCAGTTGCTTGCCTAGTCAGCTTTTAGGGAGAAACCAAGTCAGTTCGAACGTTTAAGCGTGAAACAATGTTATATTGAAAGCGTCATACCACTACGTCTCCTCAAAAGGAATAGGACCATGCCGACCTAAGTCACTTACTTCAACGCGAAACACGCCGTGATGGATAGCGAAGCTATCTTCATGAAAAGTCTAACGAACGCCAAGCGCTCAGCTGAACATCATGCGCCAGAGGGTGCAATACTAATTGAGATTAGAGATTTAATGGATCAGATGCTAAGTCGAATGACGCTTGATGCTTGATGATAGCTGGGTAGATAGCTGTGAAGGCTGACGTTGGTTAGCAATCATGATTCGTTTTTCGTAGTAGCCTTTGACACAGTTTGGCTTGTTTGTCTGACAAGACTTGCTCACGATTAAGTTGATCTCGTAAACCTGTCAGCATGTCTCGGTCCAAGTTGCTCAGCTTTTCGGAATGTAAGAGGAGTGTCGTATTGATAAGCTCAGAGAGGTTTCGTGAACTCATAGTCCCCACTCTTTATCCCACTTTTTTTGTTCTTCAATCTCTTCTATGCGTTTGCGAACACCCATTTTTTTCAACTCTTCTGGTATCCGTTTAATCCCTTTCTGATTAATACTAAATTGCTTCTGCTTTTGTGTCGGTTTAGGTAACTTGCTCATACATCATCCTATTGATGCTAAGAAAGATGATTTTATTCAGATTAGAATAAAGCCATCTCAATTCATTATCTCTTATTAATGTATCGTTCCGCGTTTGCAAAAATTTTATCGCATGCTTTTTTCTGTGCTAAATATTCTGATGAACCTTCAGTCATAGAGTCGAGAATTTCTTTCGCTTCTTGATATTCTTTTACCATCGCAGCGAATCGTTCTTCGAAGTTGTTTTTCTGTGTTTTCTTGCTTGATTTTCTTACTGGCTTTCTCATATTGCTTCTTATCTTATCGAACCCAACATTTATTTTTATTCGTATTTCGAACGTTCAGAATCTTTATTAAACATAAAGTAAAAAGTCTCCTCGACAGAAGAGACTTTTTAGAAATATCTTACACTAACGTAACATTATCCGCTTGAGGGCCTTTGTTACCTTGTTCAACAACAAAAGAAACCTTTTGACCTTCAGATAATGTTTTGAAGCCTTCACTAACAATTGATTTGAAGTGAACAAATAGGTCAGAACCGCCGTTATCAGGGGTGATAAATCCAAAACCTTTGGATTCATTAAACCATTTTACTAAGCCTGTTGATTTATTTGACATAATATATCTCGATACATTGATTAAGTTAAAAAGAAAGCTACTAAATAAGGAATGAAGAAAAAGGTATCGCAGGATAAATATGACGAATTTAATCGAATAAAAACTGAGAAGATCTTGAACTAAATATTTTACTAATAGCTCACCGTTTGAGCTTCTGACACTATACACTATATGAATATAATAGATATCTATTTCTTGATTGATTTTTATTGTCCATAAAATCAATGACATAAAAAGTGAAAGGTTGAATTGAAATCAACAGCATCATTAAAAGTAATTATTGCAAAACAGATATTCGATACAAGCATGATCCCTATTTCTAACTTTGAATGGGGCAAATTCGTGTTACCAATGGCGTTAGTCGTGACTCTGCACGCATGACCAAAAGTATGGAAAAACTCTATATACGTGGCCAGTTTTAGTTAATCATTACAAGATGTCTGGAACATCTTGACCAGAATAGTGGCCCCTAACTGGCTTAAGGTTTTAGCTTGAGTTTATCTTGGTAGGGTCATAGGGGACGGTGTGTCTGGATTCTAAAAGCCGACCAGATTTCAGCGTGGTTTGATAGGTATCTACTGAAGAAAGACAAAGAGTAGACGTGATTGTGAAGCTCTAATATCGGTCTTTAGCATGATAAAAGCGAGTAGCCAAATAAGATGGTTCTCGCTTTTTTTAATCAATTGCTACGTTCGATTCGAGATAAAAATTACCCAGTAAACTCTTCAGAATCAGGACGATTGGTAAACTGCACACCATTTAAGAAGTCGCACAGTAGTTGGTCTTCACACTGTTTGTAGTTTTTATTGTTTGGCTTGCGGAAATACGCACCAATTTCGTATTTACTTAAACTAATACCAACCACTTCTAATACGTCCAACATATCTTCTGCTTTCATGTCTAGTGCAATGCGCAGCTTCATGAAAATCATGTTGTTAGTCAACGAGATTTCTGGCTTAGGTTGCTCGCCGTCTTTTTTTCCTCGCTTGAGGTTAATAAAGCCATTTAAGAATACCGCTAACTCTTGATCCTTCATCTTAACGTAAGATTTTTCGCTTTCATCTTTTAACCAGTTTGCCACTTTATCGTGAGCCACAGTGACTTCGGCCTGCCCGAAAGCTTTCATTATCTGTGCGTTTTTAAGGTTTAACGCGTGTTGGATACGACGTAAAATTTCGTTGTTAGTCACTAGGGATTCCTAAAATGAGTTCTAAGGGTGAATAAAAATCCATCAATTACATGTGATCTGTGGGTGTCTTTATTCAATAGCGTAGTTGACGGTGACTCTAACAGAGAACACGTTTCTTCGGTAGGTTAAAAAATGGAAATAAGACGGCCTATTCGAACTAGTTGGCTAAGTGGGTAAGCCCCCCACTTTCATAGACACTATGCTGATTAGAAGAAGTAGGTCAAATCACCTCACTGTTATTTGTGAGGTAGAAGGTTACTGGCAAGGAATGGGGCATAAATGCTTCAGCCAGACTCGCAGTATCAAAACTCTACAATAGCAATCGACGACTAACCCGAAGCGTAAAGAAAGTCCCTTTACACCCTACCCTCTTTTCAAGCATTTTTATTGGTGTATGTATATGAAATTGGCGAATTATGCACGATAGGTAGCCCTACTGCCGACCCGACACATCCTAAAACACTTAGTAGGATAAGTGCGGTATTTTCTTTCTAATGTCCTTGACGATCAAACCGTTTAGTTTCAAAATAACTGTATATATGTACAGCTGCATTTTTATTATGAAAGTTATCCCTATCTTAGCAAGCGCTGGTATTACAGGCTTTGAAAGCCCTGCTGCTGAATACAGACAACTAGGAATGAGCCTTGATGAACTGCTAGTTGAGCATCCAAGTGCTACATTCATCGGACAAGCAATGGGGGAATCTATGCAAGAGATTGGCATTTTTGATGGTGACTTGTTGATTGTAGATCGTCACGTTGCCGTCCAAAACCTTGATGTAATCGTGGCCAATTATAATGGTGAGTTCGTTTGTAAAATACTAGATATGACACGTCGATCACTCTTATCTGCAAATGAAACAATGATGCCTATCTTTATTCATGCTCAAGATACATTTTCGATTGAAGGTGTAGTGATTCGCTCTATCCGTTGTCACCGCCCAAGCTATTTACTCTCATCTCGTAAAAAATAATGTTTGCCCTAGTTGATGCTAATTCCTTTTATTGTAGTGCTGAGCAAGTTTTTAGACCAGAGTGGAGAGGTAAGCCCGTAATCGTTCTGTCGAATAATGATGGCTGTGTCGTTGCAGCTAATCGTCAAGCTAAAGAAGCAGGTATAGCAAAGTTTAAACCTTACTTTGAAGTCAAAGCGTTGTGTGAGTTGAAAGGTGTAATTGCTCTATCATCTAATTATGAACTTTACGCAGATTTGTCGTCCAAAATGATGGATGTTATCGGGCGGTTTGCGCCTGAGCAATATGTATACTCCATTGATGAATCATTTCTTTCCTTTCATCGCTGCTTTCCTGCCATTAAAGACTTACGAGAACATGGCTCTTTAATCCGACGAGCTGTTTGGAAGGAGTGTCGATTACCAGTAAGTATAGGTATGGGAACAACGCTAACCCTCGCCAAAATTGCCAATCATGCAGCTAAAAAAATTCAAGGCTGTAAGGGCGTTTGCGTTATCGACAATGAACATCAGCGTACCTCTATATTAAAGCAGCTAGAAGTTGGTGATGTATGGGGAGTGGGCAAAAAAATATCAACACGATTAAAACATATGGGGATTAACTCGGCTTATGATTTGTCTCAGTATGCCCCAGAACAAGCACGTCGAGAATTTTCAGTCGAAATTGAAAGAACCGTTCGTGAATTAAATGGTCTCGCTTGCAAGGGCTGGGACACAGCTAGAGCTGATAAAAAACAGATTTACTCAACTCGTAGCGTTGGAACAAGAATCACCGACCTTGAACTACTGAAGCAAGCACTAAGTAAACACGCCGCTATAGCAGCACATAAAGCACGAAATCAAAAGTCGCTGTGTAAAGCTATGCTCTGCTTTGCTTCCAATTCACCATTCGATGATAAACCTCAGAGCTTCCGTATAGTTCATCATTTTGCTTATCCAACTGCTGACTCAATGCAGTTGGTCAAAATTGCTACACATGCAGCAACACAATTGTTCAAACCTGGTGTACGTTATTACAAAATTGGCATCGGCTTGATCGATCTAGTTAATGGGCAGCACGAACAATTAGATCTGTTAAATCAAACCCCGAGTAATGATAAGTTAATGAAAGTGTTTGATGGTCTTAATAATCGCTATGGCACTGATACGCTTTTTGTTTGTTCCCAAGGCATAGAGCAGAAATGGAGCATGCGAAGAGAAAAGCTTACTCCGCAATATACAACTAACTGGCTAGATATACCTAAAGTAAGGTGTTAACAGTTCAATTCTTAACACCTTACTTTAGGTATATTTTCTGTCTTATAACGCGACTTCTACTGGCTCCATTTGGATTGCCTTCATGTACTCTTCAGCAGCCCCGTCTTAAACTTCTTTACGATCGTTAGAGTCAAACGCCCTAACGTGAAGAAAATTCTCTTACTCTACTAAGACCTTTGAAACATATCTCTTTATTGAATACTCCAACAAGACTGCCGTTTCAATCAATTTTTATCTAAAACGCCGTGTTAAAATAGCTGATTATACAACGCACTATTTATGGGGATGAAAAGAAAATATTTGTTATTCTGAGTTTAATTGAAGTAGCGTTCTACTTTTTCACCAGTGGCGATAAAAACAAAATTAGTAATCTTAGATCTGTAGAGTTCAGCGCCAAAAATAGGATTCTGACGATAGCAATAGATGATGATAGAGACTTGCAAACAAGAATCAGAATGGACGATAAAATCGAAGAAGCTGTGTTCCTTAATGAGTTGATAGATAAAGGCACGTTAATCTACGCCGACGGTAACTATCGTTACCAAGGCCGATGCCAACACGTTCAATTAGAATGGCAAAAAGGTGAGTTGCTCTTACCGAAATACTACAAGGTATTTTTGAATGAAACCTGTTAAAAACTTGGTGCTATAACACCCGTTGTCAGCGGGCTGTGATATGACTGATTTGGTAGGTAAGTTAGCGTAGGATTCAGAACATAATTTGGTTCTCAATTTCTTGCATGGCAATAGATCCTAGGTAGCCTGGGTGTTCTGTTTCTATCTCATCACAAGCTTCATCATGCGCTTCTTACACTCAAGAGCAGCGACTTGATTGCCCGTGAGTAAGAAAATCAATGGCCTATTTGAGAACGGCTAGTACTGTTTAACCATCAACTCGGTTCTTCAAGTTTGGTGTTCTTCTGTAAAGCATCGATACCACAGTTTCAACTAGTTCTTGATAGCGATAGAACGTATCTCGTGAGATACCCATAATCTTGCAGGCACTAGATACATTGCCAAGTTCTTCTGCAAGATTGAGAAGCCCAACTTTGTATTTGATGATTGGATTACTAGTAAGAAGCATGAGCGTTACCACTTGTTGTCTTTGATTACGGATTAAGCTCCTTTAATAAAAGTGGGTAACTATTTTATTATCAAACTTAAGTATCAGATCTAGTCGGAACTAGTACAAGTCATTAGATAATAAACTCTTAGTTATAAACCGACCAGTTAAAATTTAATAATAAAAATACTAATTATAAAAAATACGTTTAAAGTTTTTGTCTTTAAATTTTATTTTATACATGTCTTTGTCTGCTTTTTTTATAACTTCATTAAGATGGCAACTATGTTTAGAATATACTGAGAACCCCATACTAAATTCAACCTTTAATTGAGATGAAAGTCCATCGATAGAGAAAGGCTTAGATAATATATTGGTAATTTTACACTTTATAGCGTCTATTTGATATTCTTCTTTATATGAATCCGTCAGCTTAAATAGAATTATAAATTCGTCCCCACCAACACGGAAACACATATCGCATTCTCGAACACTTTCTATAAGTCTAGAGGAGACACCTTTAAGTAATAAATCTCCCACATTATGTCCATAGGTATCGTTAACAACCTTAAAATCATCAAGATCTAAATAAGTCACTATGTATGAAGAAGAACTGAACAACAAATCAGAACTTTTGTTAATAATACGATCCAATTCGTGTCTATTAAATAACCCAGTCAGAGGGTCTTTGAAGGCCTTAACGTGAAGATCCTCAATTAGTTTCTCAGTGCTAGTAACATCAAAAATGGTTGCAATAGCACAGTCCATTCCATCAAAATAGATATTTGCTATTGAAATTCTTGCTCTAAAAAACTCCCCATTTGAACGTACACACAGGATTGTTCCTCTAGAAGTCATATTTCTACTTTGACATTTGTTGGATATAAAATCATCAACTTTTTTATGGTGCTGTTTAGCAAAGTAACTGGGAATTATAACGTCCAATTTTTTATTAAAAATTTCGTTTTTATTAAATCCAAACAATTTAAAAAAATAGGTATTTGCAAATACAATATTAGAATATTTATCTACAATTATATTTGCATCAGAAAGACAGTTTAAGAAATCTGAAATGTGTTCGGTTGCATTCACTCTACATATACCTTATCAAACCAAAGGATATCTAACCAAAGTGACCCAATGAAAGCGATAAAGATAAATTATATATTTAATACAACATATATCCATTTCTTTATGTATATTTGTGATCTAAGCACGCTTAAAGAAAAATTAAAATTTTAATATATTTGAACAAATTTTAAAAATTTATAAATATGTGAAACAAGAGTTAAATCGTAGTGTTACTGATGCCTATGATAACAATTTCATGCACAACATAGACACCATGTCATCAATTGAATTTAATTAAACATTTCGTACGCGATTGACTTAACCAAATTCTGCACAGAGTTCTTCATCTCATCTTTGGCGTCGTTGTGGTTACCACAGCCAAAAGGGGGTTGCGGGTCATACTCTAAGAGTAACTCTAGACTTTCGACTGACTTAATATCCCCAGATAACTCAGCTAAAAGTTCCAGAGAAAAATCCAATCCAGATGTGATGCCTCCACCACTTATCCTATTACGATCCTTTACAACTCTCTGATTTAAGTACGTTAATTTAGGATATTTATTTAAAGCTTCTTTGTATGCCCAATGAGTAGTTACTTTATAACCATCTAGTAACCCCGTTTCTGCTAGGATTAAAGAGCCAGTACAAACAGATGTTATGTACTTTGCATGACTGCCTATTTTTGTCAGAAAATCTATGACTTCATTGTCTCTGATTTGCTCTATCGGGTTTGCAGAGCCAGGAACAATTAATACATCAACATGGGGAAGATCATGAACACTATAGTTTGGTAAAAGCTTAACATTTGCATCTGAAGAAACAGGTTGAATACTTTTTGAAAAAGTAAAAACATTAACTAATCCACTTACAGCTAAAACTTGTAACGGAGCATATGCATCAAGCATGGTAACACCAGGGTAAATATATATTCCAACATTCAGATTCTTACTCAAATTTTCCATTATCAATGCCTCAATAAAATGATTGAGAAGCCATTTTAGTCTTTTATAAATCAAACACTAGAAACTAAAGAGTCAAACTGTTCGATCTGGAACTATTTTTAACAATAGTCCCAAACCGTTAATGTTAATATTGACTATAAATTTCAACACACTATCCTATTCAATAAGATAGGAGTAAACCTAATGTATAGAAACAAAAGTTGCAAACGAATTCTAGTTGCTTTTCGAGATTTATTATTAGTAAAAGATTATTGTGAAATCTCTGTATTGGAAATAATATCTAAAGCAGATGTTAGTAAAAGTACATTTTATAGATACTATAATGGAAAGCTCTGTGTTTTTATTGAAATGCATAAACTGTTGTTTCAAAAATTATTTACACAAATGAATACTAAAGACGCTTGGCTGAGTAGCCTACCACAACAATCTTTCATTAATATGGCTAGCTTGGCGTCAAGGCGGAATGGAATAGGTCGTTCTATGGTTTACAAAATGGGTGATGATTGGTCAATTGCTTCAAGGTTAATCAGAGATTGTTTATCAAGTGAAGTGGAAAATCAACTATTAAAAGTATTTGGAAAAGATTCTTGGATAATACCTATCGAGCAAGTAGCAGGTTCTATTGCGGCATTACACATTGATTGCATAACACAATTAGGATTGAAATCAGGCCCATCTTCGGCAGAACAAGAGCTATCATATCTACAATTTTTCACACAATCTATTATAAACTCATCCTTGAGTTAGTTAAGTAAATAAAAAGCCACCATAATTTGGTGGCTTTTTATTTATAGGTCTAGTTCAGAAGAAGTGAATTTTATTTTTTCTATATTTTCTAATAAGACAACACCATCACCATTATCTCGATTATCAGAAATAGAGTATTTTCCATCCCCTAATTTAGTAATTGTATAATTTGACTCATCACCTGAGAAGATAACTGTATTTTTACCTTTATTACCAACAATTTTATTTCCGAGTTTATTTACAATAACATTTACATTATTGCTGCCAGTTAATGTAATATTCTTCAGATATTGTGAGTGGTGTGTATAAGGCAACTTAGTGTCAAACTTTAAACTAAACGTTCCTTCAAAGCTCTTAGAAATTCTTGCATTATAGGTAAGGTATGGATGAAGTAATTTCTGTACAGCTTTTAGGCCCAACGGATCAAGAGTAGACATTTCTGCTCTTGTCTTAGCTGTATAAATGCCCCACATACCACCTTTGAATTTCTCTTCTAAATGTTTTCTTCTTTCTTCTAGGAGAGCTAGTTCTGTCGCATCTAACAGGTCAGTTAATGTGGATGTTTCAGTATCAGCCACATCAGTACTTCCTTCGATACTTACACTAGCAATCTCTTTTTGTCCCCAAGCTCCCCACAAGCCATAATAGGAATCAACAACAGCAGCATAGTATTCTTGAGACAGGCTGTTCTCTTTAGTCAGCTCTTGTATCCATGCCTGATTATCTTCTCCGAGGCCCCAGATTTTTCCTGTAAGAGCGTTGACTTGAGCACTTCTTAACTCCGCTTGATAACCTGGTAATGCGCCCATAAACTTTTCATTTTGATCCACGCCAATACCGTAGTCATGGACAAGATGCAATATTTCTTCAAAGGTAGCATCTCTATGGTCATAATTTTGTTCGATGTACCAGCTACCGCCCTCGACTTGGATTTCCTCCTTGTATAGAGGTTGGCCATCAAGTTTTACCGCTGGGTTAGATCCGTCATCTTTGCCATTAAGCAGTAATAGTTTGGCGTTATTTTCTGCCATCTTATTCGCGATTTCTGATTTATTATCCCCATACTCAGAACCATCAAAGTTGGTCAAGTAATGCGATAATACATTCCTTGCTCTAATTATTTGTTCATCCGTCAACTCGTCTTGGGCTAATATCGGTATTCTTTTTCCGTTTGGAGTTTTAACCTCTGTATAGCGGTCAAATCCTAACTGTAAAGAGTAAGTTTTAGCTAGCTCTTTAGGTACCGTTGTTATACCTAAAAAACTAGATTCCTCAGTGACTATTTCATACTTAACAATTTCATCAAGCGTCAAGTAATGCATGGAGCTTGACTTAGCTGAGTTCAATGTGAACCAGTAAAAATCAGAGTTAATGCCCATATCTTGGTAATAAGACGTGAAAATATCGTGTGAGCTGTGTGATGATGGATACTCACGACCATCTTTCACCCCGTCACTCCATGAATGTACACCAAGTTTAGCTCCAGCAGACCAACTTCTTGAAGCACCAGCAAGATATAAATCAACGCCCCCAGAAGTTACATGGCTGTTACTATCTACAACCGTCTTCATCTTCTTACTTCTAATTAACCGTCCAAGCTTTAAGTTAGCATCATCATCAATAGAGCCAGAAATATCCCTCAAATACAGCCGATTTACCGATGGATTTTTAGATAACATGTTATTGAATGCCGAAGTTGAACCATCGCATGAAACACCATCGATGATTGCTGTTTTACCTTGAACTTCGAACTGCAAAGGAGTCATTCCCGTGACAGTAGTTGAGCACTCAGAAATAAAAACATTTTTAGCGGCGGGTTTATGCGTAACATCTTTATCAGTGTTTTTCTCACTACTCGAATTACAGCCCGTTAACGCAGTGACGATCGCTAGGTAAGATAACGCTAATGTAGTACTTTTCAATGAATCATTCCTTATACGAACAAAGCCTTTACTTTACTAGATAGACATTAATGATAACTTGATTACTAGACTAAGATTACGAGTGCTTACAACTCTAAAAAAATTTTACAAAAGTCATAAATTAGGAAAAAAATGGCCACCTGAGATTAATAAGGTGGCCTTTTCAATAAGAGAGTTATCAAACACAACAGCTACAGTTGCGCTTGTACTTTTCCATCTTACCAATACCAGGATTGAAGGTATTGGTCGGGTCAAGCTCATGATAGAATTTCTGAAGTGAGTTATCAGCTTCGTACAGATGTCCTACATTATGCTCTGCTGGATATTTTGCTCCCCGTGCATTAAGGTGTTTTAACATCAACTTTTTCATCAATTTTGTATCAGTACCCTTTTTGAAAATGTAATCTTGATGAAAAACGTGGCACATAAAATGACCGTAATACAGCGAGTGGATAAGGTTCTTACTAATCTCTTCGGGTAAATTTTCCAACCATTCCTCGTCATTTCTTCTCAACGCAATATCTAAAGCAACTATATCTTCTACATCTTTACGGTGGATCGTTTCATAACGTATAGCCGCTCCTGCTGCTGCAAATCGATGTAAATAAGCTTTTTTACCTTCTTCTGGTGTACACTCAAAGAAATCACAATCTCGCTTTTCTCCCCAGACTTCACGAAGATAGATTTGTGCTTCTCTGATTCCAGCTTCACTCATTTTAAGAACTAAGTGATGTTCGTACTTATCACGGAAATCCAACATCCTTTCTGGTAGATGCTGAGGAAATAATTTACTTGCATAATACATGACTGCATCGGGAAGATATTTGCTAACGAATGGAACGCGATCCAAGATATTTTCAACTTTGGCTTTCAATGCAAACATCTTGGGCAATCTATCAGTACCTAGCAAATCGATTGATAAAAATACGTCTTTGCCATACTTTTCTGCAATATTAAAAATATCTCGATGCATATATTCAGCCATTTCTGGCAAGTTTTCAAAATTCGTCAAGATGTCTCTTCTAAGTTTAGTCAGTTGTGAAGGATCATTTGTACCAACGTAAAATACTTGCTCCTTTTCTGGAACAGGATAACTATCAACACGAACTGCAAATACACCTATTTTACCAGCACAACCACTTGCCTCGAATAAACGACGTTCGTCAGCATTAAATCTAGACGGGATCTCTGAAGTGACATCTCGCACACGTTGATCATATTCCTTGTCGGAAGCCATCCTCTCATCATATTGAATCTGAGTAGAATCAAAATTACCTAACTCAAGATTTCGAAGAATTTCTTCTGGCGTATCACCTAAACCATCGATGCCGAGATGATTTACAAGATGTAATTTACCGTGTTTATCTACTTGACCATAAATTGCAAGCTCTGTATAGGCAGGACCTCGCTTGACCAAAGCGCCACCCGAGTTATTTGCAACACCACCAATAACTGTTGCTCCGATTGTAGATGAACCGATGACAGAGTGTGGTGCTCTATTTACAGATTTAAGTTTCTTTTCTAATGAATACAAACTTGTTCCTGGAAAGCATAATGCTTGCCTGCCGCCATCTAACAACTGAACCTGATTTATTCTTGTAACATTTATTACAACAACATCCCTATCATAATCATTTCCACTAGGAGCAGAGCCTTCTGTAAGTCCTGTTTTAGCAGCTTGCATGATTATAATACAGTTATTATTCACACATGCCTGGATTACTCGCCATTGCTCAACGAGTGAATTTGGAAAAACAATTGCTATTGCTTTTCCGCATCCAGAACGAAATCCTGAACGGAAATATTTGGTTTTATTAGAATCAGTAAGAACATTATCATTTCCGACAATAGATACAAATTCATCGATTATTTTTTTATTATTCATCATCATTTCTCACTTTATGTAGGGATTTGGGAATATAAACTCTTCGGAAAATCAAATCTATTGTAAGTGAATGAAATTAAAGACAACAAGTCCAAACAAACAAAAAATAACTTAACTTTCAGATACTTAAATGAATGAGACAAAAAAGAAAAACACTGTTTCTAATTAGAAACATAGATAAACGATTGAATAATATGAACTTTAACATCAATAGCAAATTTAAGAAAAACACTGTTTCTAATTAGAAACAATAAGTTCAAAGTTCAAACTTCATAATTAAGCACTTATATGATTTATATGGGTTTTATATTGTTAACAATTATTAATTAATTGAAAATATATTACACAAATAATTTTTCCGAGATATATACACTATGTTTTATATGTGTAGTAATGAATCATTTAAGGTATTATTTTTACGCTTTTAATTAAGCAAATTTTGATAATACCCCTTACAAAAAATCCAAAATGTGAATGCTTAATTTCAAGGTTGAAATTAAGCATCGGAGTATAATAATGATATCCCTACTTATATCCATCATTCCTATCGCTTTTCTGATATGGATGATGACAAAGAAAAATGCGGTACCTTCACATATAGCACTACCGCTTACAGCTTTTATGGTTGCTCTAATCCAGTTTTTTCACTTTGATACTGACATGATCACAATCGGTGCATACAGCGTCTCTGGCATGCTATCGGCTACAACTCCGATTTCGATTGTAGCAGGTGCGATCTTATTAAATAGGTTGCTCTACTATACTGGCTCTGAAAAAACAATTAAGGTTTGGTTAGAGTCCATTAGTCGAAATGAGGTTGCCCAACTAATGATAATTGGCTGGGCTTTTGCATTTATGATAGAGGGGGCTTCTGGATTTGGTACACCAGCAGCTATAGCAGCACCTATTCTTGTTGGCTTAGGTTTTTCACCAATAAAAGTAGTTCTATTTACACTGACGATGAATTCCGTTCCAGTATCTTTCGGAGCTGTAGGTACCCCGACTTGGTTTGGTTTTTCAAACTTAGGATTGTCCGAAGAAGATATTATTCAAACAGCACAGTTTTCTGCATTAATTCACCTAGTCTCTGCATTTATAATCCCTCTAATTGCTCTTAAGTTTGTTGTACCTTGGGAGAAGATTAAATCAAACTATAAGTTTATATTGGCAAGTACTCTTTCCTGTACTATCCCATACTTTCATATTGCACAGTGGAACTATGAGTTCCCAGCGTTAATAGGAGGTGCAATTGGACTTTTAATAACAATTTTTATAGCAGAAAAAGGGTTAGGATTAGAAAAACAATCGGATACAAGTAGTAAGATTTCAAATAGTAATCTTGTTAGTAATTTTGAGATTTTGAAAGCAATATCTCCTACTTTATTGTTGATCTTTATTCTAATTATTACTCGTGTTAAACAGTTTGGTATCAAACAATTATTACTCGATGATACATCAATGCTTAATTTATCATTAGGATTGATAGGTGATTTAAGCATCAGTCAGGCGTTTATAATTAAAGTTAGCAATATTCTTGGAACAAGCGCTTCTTGGTCATATAAATTGCTTTACGTTCCAGCTTTAATACCGTTCGTTTTGGTAGTTGTTATTTCCATATTTATATTTAATATATCTTCAACCAGTTTGAAAAGAATATGCAGTGATACTACTGACAGAATCAAGTATCCATTTATTGCTCTTGTTGGTGCGCTAATAATGGTGAAGTTGATGATGCTTGGAGGAAGTAAATCTCCAATAATGACTATTGGGACGGCATTTTCAGAGTTTACTGGAGAAAACTGGCAATATTTAGCATCATATTTGGGAGCATTAGGAGCGTTTTTCTCTGGTTCTGCTACGGTGTCAAACTTAACATTTGGAGGAATTCAACAAAGTATTGCTATAAATGTAGGTCTTGAAGAGTCAAAAGTTCTTGCTCTTCAATCTGTCGGAGGAGCTATGGGTAATATGATATGTATAAATAACATAATTGCTGTATCTACAATATTAGGAATATCTAGACAAGAAGGCTATATATTGAAAAGAACTATCGTCCCTATGACTATTTATGGCTTAGTTGCAGCATTAATGAGCTACTTTATATAATATTAACGAGACTTTCGAGTCTCGTTTTAAAAATGGGAGTTTCTTTGATTAAATTTCTCATATATATGTTCAATTAATAACTCAACCTTCTCTGATTGAGTTCTTGATTTTGGGTAAATTGCATATATACCTATCTCTTTGGCTGTATCATACTTAAAGATTTCAACTAAACTCCCATTTTTTATATCGTCATAAATAAGAATTCTTGGAACATATACTATCCCATTACCCAAAATAGCAAGATTTCGTAAAACAGAAGAGTTGTTAGAAGAAAAAGTACTATTGACCTCAACTTTATATCTTTTCTTAGCGTTTTTAAAACTCCAAATGTTTGCTCCACCTTCCTGAAAAGAATACGTCAAACATTTATGCCTATTGAGTTCACTTGGAGAATCTGGTAGTCCATGTTTAGCTATATACATAGGAGATAAGCAAGTAGTCCATTTTGCATCAACCAACTTTCTCACATTAAACGAAGAATCAGGATATGAACCTGTTCTGACTGCTAAATCAAATCCGTTATCTTCGATGTCTAAATATTTATTATCCAAATCCATATCTATTTTTATTGTAGGAAACTTATTATTAAACTCGTATATAATCTCAGGAAAAATTAATTCACCTGATATAGTCGGAACAGTTAATTTAATAGTACCTGATAAGTTTTTTTCCAGTCCATTCAGTGCTTCGTCTGCTTTTTTTGCCGCATCATATACTTTCTTCGCTCCTACAAAGAGCTTGCTACCTGCCTCCGTTAAGAAAAGTTTTCTAGTAGTTCTATATAAAAGCTGAACGCCAACCTCTTCTTCCATTCGAAATATAATTTTACTAACAGCTGATTTAGCAATTCCTAACTGTATGGCTGCCTGACTAAAAGACCCACTTGTTACGACACAGTAGAACACTATGAAATCAAAAGAATTTTTCATAAAATACCTTCAAGTAGACGTACATTTTAAATTTCACTCATACACTATTTAACAGGAATGTTAAGTTCAAAAGCAGTTTCTAAAGCATCACTTTTAACTAAGCTTAAGGTTCCTTCCATAGAATTAGCCGCAGATTTTGCAATTGCAAGCCCTAAGCCAAATCCACCCGACTTTGATGCTCGACTATCATCTAATCGAGAGAAAGGCATAAATAACTCTTCTCTTTTATTATCTTCGATTGGAGGCCCATCATTTTTGATAGTAATCCTAATGAATCCACCTTTAGTCGTAACTTCTACATGTACATGATCACATGAATATCTAATCGCGTTTGAAATTAAATTATCCAATGCAAGCCTCAAAAGTATAGGAGAACAAAATAATGTTATTTCATCATCAGACTGTACCTTAACTTTCTTATCGCAATTATCCAAAAAGTTCAGCCTTTCTTTGACTAAAGCTATAACATTACATGCTTCTTTATTGTTTTTTTGACATTTACTAAGATTATTTAGTTTAGAAAGAAGAACAACTTTATCACTTAAATCCGTTAAATCATCAATATATCTATCAATATCATCAAGTAACTCTTTTGTATCTTTATCTATTTTTCCCTTTCTTATTATTCCGACAGCTAATTGAATTTTACTAAGAGGTGTTCTTACTTCATGTGGTACTGCTTGTGCAAAGATCTGGCTTCTTGTAAAACTACCAGATATCTCCTCTGCCATTTCATTGAAGTAAAAAGCCAATTTACTTAATGGCTTAGGTATGTTTTCATTAGCTCTTACGGATAGTTCTCCTTTCCCAAACTTTTTTTGTACAAGGGTTAGATTTTCAATCTGCTTTTGAAGTTGATACGTTGGGTAATACAGTAAAACTCCGATAACAATTAGAATAACTGAGCAAACTAGTAAAGGTACAAGAACCTCTGGATCTTTATATATTGGAGTTGTGGATAAAGCCTCTTCACTTAGCTTTAAAGGTGGTCGATCACTAATTAAAAGAAAACCATTGTCAATTCCAATTTCATAAATCGCAAACAGAGTTTCAGAATCTTTTTCAAAGATATCAATTCCTTTTACGTTTGATAGATAAGTTAGATGTTCTAAATTATCCTCGTCCAATTTTGGAACCCACTTCACATCGAAGTGTTGGTAAGGCATTGGATTTTTGGAATCTTCAAAATAGCTCTCGAACGATACGCTATCTTGTTCTAATTGATTTTTAATAGTATTAAATACATATTTTGTATCTCTATGAAAATCTACTAACTCATCATTACTGAGGTATTCAGTAGTGAGGAAGAGAGTGAATCCTACACTGGTAAATAGCGACAAGATCATACTTATATAGATTCTTGTAAACATTGGAGGAAGAAAGTTATTCATCGATCATCATGTACCCTTTGTTTCTTATGGTCAAAATGTACCTGTGTGGAGAACTGTTATCCTGTAACTTTTTTCTTAAAGTAGATATTCTCATATCTATGGAGCGATCATTGTATCCATGCTCTACCCCTCTCAATGATCTACAACAATCTTCTCTAGTCACTACTTTTCCTACGTTACTCATGAGTAGAAGTAACATTTCGAATTCTGCATTCGATAAGTAAATTCTATTCCCTCTAAAGATAATCCGTCTTGAATGCGGCTCTAACTCAATATCTCGCACTTTTAGCGGTGTTTCTTTTCCGTTTAAGGGCAAATCTTTGGGTAGTACTCTTCTTATCAATGCTTCAATTCTAGCTACTAACACATGTGGCTTAACTGGTTTTGAGATAAAGTCATCTGCCCCAAGCCTCAATAAAGCTACCTCATTCAAGTCATCGGAACACGCAGTCAAAATCAATATAGCTCCATCATAGAAACATCTAGCTTTTTGACATACTTCACTACCATTTAACCCAGGTAGCATAAGGTCTAAAATCAAAACATCAGGGGCATTTTCTTCAATTTCTTTTAATGCATCCTCTCCCCGATCAAAGGTATCAACCTCAAACCCCTCTGTAGTTAAGTACATCTTTATCAATCGAGCGATTTCATGATCATCTTCAACTAACAATACTTTCTTTGTACTCATGTTGTTCACTATTTCATATGATAAACTCATAATTATAGACTATTTAATAAAGACCATTCATTTCTCTTACACATGCTTACATAAATGAAAAATGATTACTTTTGTTTACCTATAATCGGCCACTTCTCAGTGACTATTGATATCTAATTCAATAGAATTCACAACCATGAAGTGAATTATCATAGATATAGGTTTTTATGTTTATAAAAACAATTAAATTATTAATTGTACTTGGAATTATTTTTGTTACTGGTTGCTCGACAATTAAGGACTCTAGAAGCTCGATCAATGAAAAGAAAACACATCAGTACTCTGTCAGTATTGAAACCCTATGGATTGATACTATAAAAATAATTAACAATTCTGATCTTCAACTTGTTTACGAAGATAAGTCTAACGGAAATATACTTGCTCAAACACCTATAAATGCATTCAGTTGGGGAGAGAATGTATTTATAAATTTATATGGAAATCAGAATGAATCATTTATTAGAATTTCTTGTAAAAGAGCAATTGCAACTAATATAACATCTACGGACTGGGAAAGTTTTATCATAAAAAAACTAGATAATAAACTCAATCAATCAAAACTTGGAAATTAAAATGAAGATAAAGTCTATTTTATTGGTAGTACCATTACTTACTGCACTATCTGCGTCGGCTAACGAAAGTGACTTCTATATTGGTGCTGGCCTAGGCACAGGCGGTATAGATACTGATATAGCTAAAGATATACCTATTCCAATGACTATTGATTCAGAAGGTACACCTATCTTTATCAATGCAGGGTATAAGCTAAACCCTTATGTTTCCTTCGAAACCAAGCTACAAAAGCATGGTGATATTTCTTTTAAATCTCCCCTTGCCAAAAATGAGTATAAATGGAGTCCGAAGTCATTATCATTTAATGCTAATGTATCTTACCCGATTACAGAATTCTTATCTCCTTTCGTTTCTGTAGGTGTAGGCTATATCTCTTTAGATGAGAACCAGGATTCCATTGATAAAGATACTGGTGCAACTTTTACCTATGGTCTTGGGCTAGAGTTTACTCCTGATTTCTTAGGTCCAGTTTCGTTCAATGTTGCATATCATGCCGAACAATTCGATTTAGAATCAAAAGCGAATAACAAAGACTACTCCGTAACACTAGATACTTATAGTGTAAATATTAAATACAATTTCTAAAAAAATCTCCCTACAATATTCTTGTAGGGAGTTAAAATATTTTCTTTATAAATTTATATATCTTATTGCCAACTCTTTGTTATGATTCCACTCACAATTTATTATTAATTATTATCGAATAGGAACACTCATGTGATAAGCTGCATATAGTTTTAAAGAAAAATATAAAAATGAGGTACTAGAGATCATGACAAAAGAATTTGAAAAAACTCTACTTAATATCCGTAGTTTAAGAGTATTTTCTCGCGATTTATCTTTAATTCAGCTTGAAGAAGCTCTAAGTAAATTTTCAAAGGTTGTAGAAGAACGCCGTACAGAAGAAGACAAGATAAAGATTGAACTAGAGAAAAAACAAGAAAAACTTGAGGAAATTGCTAAACAGATTCGTGAGCAAGGACTCGATGCTAATGCCGTAATTTCTGCCCTATCTTCCCAACAGCAAGCCAAAAGCAAGAATAAACGACAACCTTTGCCAGCCAAATATAAATACGTCAATGAAAATGGATTTGAAAAGACTTGGACTGGACAAGGACGTACACCTAAAGTGATACAATTGGCGCTGGACTCAGGTGCCACTTTAGACGACTTCGCTATTTAAATACCTTTATCATTTAGAATTTTTTCTGATGATATCTATAGTTGACTTTAAAATAGAATCACCTATTGACTGAAGCACTATACTCTCATTAATGTTCATTACAAGGTTCGTGACACTAACTCACCCAAATTAAGTCTATACTCAAATCATTACCTACGATTTATCAGCTATAAATGCCCTCTACGACCTACTCATAGTAACGCTCGCATCACGAACCTTTCAAATCAAATAAGAACTACCTTATGTAGCCTTGATTTGAGTAAGAGTTAGTTTCTTCAACCATCAACCATCTAAAAACTTTTCAAGTGGTAAAGTTATTAACACGCGTAGACTATAATAGTAACTGCATTTCTCAAATCCACTCCAATTGGTAATAATTGGCTCTACCCTTGTAACTTTATTGCTACAGCAGAAACCGTTGGTTTCTGCACAATCCGAATGCATAGTATACTTAATGAGTTAGTTGACTCCTTTAGTGTGGTGGGGATTTTGCAACGTCAGCTCGATAATCTTGTCTTCTGCTTGCTCTAGTATGCGGTTTTTACTGCGTTTGAGAGGCTTATGGACCCGTTTTATCCCCATCGCTCCTTCTGCCATTGTTTTCTGTTAGGTTTAGAGTGGGTGGCGAGGGCCACCAAGGATACGAGCGGCTTTAGTTATACTTCCAAACTGTTCAACAAGCACTAATGCTTCTATTCGCCGTTCAACCTCTTTGCCTTAATCACTGCATTTGGGAGACTCAACAAGTTCCGTTATATCGAGCTGACGGTGACCAAAATAGGCTGCGAACTTACCATCATACTTACAACGGATTTCCACTTGTTGGTTGACGATTGAATAACGAACGGGTGAATAGATGACATACATCTTATTATCAAGCTGAACGTATGGTTTCGCCGCATCTTACGATACTCTTTTTGCACATAGATAGTATTGAGGTCTAAATCATCAGGTATGCACTAACAGCCCGAACGCAAACCTGTAGGCTTAACCATGGCGTTTTTTTACCCAGTAGTTTTTATGATCTCTTTTTGCAAATACCGATTCGAACTTTCCATATCCGTGATCTTGAGCAATCGAGGTTCTGTTACCAGCCTATCTTGGAAGGTATCGAAGGATCGCTCTATACATCCCTTAACTTAAGGCAAGTTGGAGAAAATAATTTCGATACCGAGTTCGTTACAAGCTCGCTGCATTTGAAAGAAGTTTTGCACGTCTTTTTTGAGCGGTTCTGGGATCTTATTGGTTTGAGCACGACCTTTGTTACCATGAAAAGCGAATCGATTACCTTCTTTGCGATAAAAACTCAAGTAATGCTCAACGGTTCTTCGAGATTTTTGCAGCAATTGAGTAGCACTATCGATAGCGATTTTGCCATCAAGAACCTTACACAGTGGGCTGGGACTTTGAATCCATGTGAACATCCTTAGCCCCCTTAAAGCTTATTTGATTACTTAAAAAAATACGCTAAATCACTCCCGACATTTTCCCTCGGTAGTTAATCTAATGACAAAGTCGCTTGGTAATTAAGGTACGACAGAATCGCTTGGTGATCACACACATGACCTAATTGCTGGACTCACTTTTGGACAAAAGTGAGTCAGTGAAATACCTAATTTAGATAGTTCAGGATTAGCTAAATTATGGAGTAGTAAAGCTCGAATAGCTCTCCAAAAATTATCGAATTCGGAATTTACCCATTCGATATTCGTTCAATGGGCTAGACTCTCCTATTTCATTTATAGCCCCACCAATCTTCTCAGCTAGCTCTTGGCTACCAGAGGATAGTAACATACAGGCTCTGATATATGATGTTAGGTCTTCCCCCTTAAATCCTTTGAATAGCTCAACAAACTGCTCCTGAGAAAGCTTATTCAGCACTTCAACTTCTGACGAGTTATAGCTATTAGAGCCTTTCCTCAACTCAAGAATATCCATAACCGTTGGTTCAGGTTTTAACTCTAGGTACTGCTTCCTTAGCTTTTCTGCGAACTTCTTATCTTTAATACCAAAAGGATTTGCATCTATGCTATCAATATTAAACACTTCTGGATTATCTTTTCTAGATTCGATGAAGAGTTCAATAAGCTCATCAGCTTTCTCATTTTTCCCCAAAGTTCTTAGCAAAGCTAAACCAGTGGCATATTGTGAGCATGATGTTGTGCGTGCGATATCCCTCATACCCGCTTCCATTGCTTCAGCAACCTCTTCTTCGTTAGAATCGAATGAGCCATGAAAAAGCTTCCAAGCCTCATCCCATTTAGCACTAGCATGTTGAATTTCTAAATCTTTCTGCTTATGTCTACAAAGAGGAATCAACTTTTCTTTGTCAAGAAAACCTTGCTCAATACCACGAGCAACAGCCAAGTCGATTTCATCGGTATATCTGTAGCCATATCGATTTAGCGTCATATTCCAATGATCGGTTATTTCTTTCGTCCATCCCGATTCTTCGTTTTCCTTTCTAGTCCCTGATTGGTTTACAAACGCAAACTCTGGAATGTGCACCTCATCAGCACCATGGCAGTAGTAACACCAACTGAGCAATATAGTGGAGTGAATCACTTGCTTCTTGATGCTTTCATCGAAGCCATCAACAAGCTCCAAAAACTCATTTGTGTGCTCCACTATCTTTCTGATGACTCGTTTATTTTTGATGTTCAATCCAATACAGCAATCACGAACATAATCTCTAAACTCGAAGTCGTCAGCAAACATTATATCGAAGCACTGTTCAGCGGTTGGTTCGAAGTGAAGTTGTCTATCTACGATTTTCTCTTTGTACTTCCTGTAATCTTTGAAAGTATCGTCACCAGCTTCCTCATTAAGCAACAAGACAACCTTGCAACCTTTTTGCTCCTTGAAGAAAGAAACTAACCCCATGAAGTCTTTGATAGTGATTCCCTTGCTATGACGCTCTAAATCATCAAAGCAAATTATTGTCTTGTTCATCGCCAGCTGAGAAACTGAATCAATAAGACTGCCAATACCTCCAACATACTTACTCACATAGGGAATTTTTGTATCCTTCACCAAGTCAGCAACTTTCTTTGAATAGCCTTTGATGTTAGGCGCTTCTCCAATTCGATTTGTATCAATAGTGTTTAAGAACGTAGTTTGCTTTAGCTCAGCAATAGAATTAATCCCAAACAATGAAACGTAGGAGTATGATTTTAAAGCGCATTCGATTTTGAACTCTTCGATGTACTGCTTCCAACTATAAGTCTTACCGACCCCCCAATCGCCTTTGATAGCTAGTACTTCGGGAGTATCGGTGGAAAGGAACCTTCGAACTTGCTCTTTAACTAATTCAACTGACATGTATGCAAATTTCCTTACAAAACAGAATGGTAATCCGACAACTATAAGCCTGTTAATCAATATATTGAATAGAAAAAGGTGTGTTCATAGGCATTCATCAAAAAAGCGCAGGGGGGACAGATCTTTTGCTTGTCCATTATTTTTAGTAGAAAAAACCGACAAGCAGAATGAGGTGTATTTTCGTTCTAACTCACTTTGGGGCACTTCTGAATTACGAAGTGCCAATTGTGAAGGTTCTGGACAAAAACTTTTTAGGCTTATTTTACTAAACCGTCTTTATCAGGTTAGATGCACTAATTCAGAACCTATCTGACAGTTACCTTCGCTCCGCACACAATATTCTCAGTGTGCGTTTAATATGTGCTTCGGATGCTCCAACCGATATAACGAACGGCTTACATAGCCATTTTGATTTACAGGTTACCTTCTCTGCACTTTCAAATGTCTAACTAATTAGAATCCAATTGAACTACAGAGAATTTATTGAAACGAGTTGCGCCACACGTTATTTATGTCCAACTCTGCTCATCCGTTTGCCCCTGTTCTAGAGTCTTTCGTCAATACTTCTATCATTTGCTGTTCATGTTCAAGGATTTGATTCACACCCCATTCCCCGCTGTTATTTAGGTGCTGGATCATTTCGTATAGCTTCAATGTATCGATGTTTTTAGCGTTAATGGCTGCTTTAAAGTGATCACGCTTTGCCGAAGGTTGTACGTTGCTTAACTTCGAGTTTTTACTGTGACTAATAAGGCATAAGTTACCAAATCGGTGTAGTTCACTATTATCCAGTTTTTTATGGCCATCCAATGGATGCTGTGGATAAAAGTGCTCGACTGAACTTCGGAAAGTAAACTCAAACTCGTTGATAACAGCATCGGCACTGCTTTCTAATCCGTTGCACCATAGTAGGTAATCTAGGTAGTTGAATACCAAGTTATTCTCAATCTCGCCATATCTTAGTAAGTCCATCACCGATTCATCATCACTATCCAAGGCTTGATAACCCGCACCTTGGTAAATCATGGCGAAATACTCTGCGCCTTCTGGCTGTAAAAAACGGCCAAAGACAAACTGACGAGCCAGACGCTCAAGGCTTTCAAGGTAAGCGACAGGACTTATTTCGTCCATATAGTAAAGCTGATACAGCGCACCATTGAGCCAGTGTTTATAGACCATAGTTGGAGTAGACACGTGAAGTGCGCTCAACAGCATTAAAATACGTCGGTTAATTCCCTCGAAGCCATCTTCACAGTCATTATTCGCGCTACTGTCAAAGGTGTTGATGTAGCTTTGGCTCTTATCATTGTAAAAATGTAAGCGCTTAAGGCTCCACTTATCTTCACCCTGAGCATATTCACGTTTGATAATGTATTGGTCAAATAGGTATTTAGACTTCAGCAATGCAAATACGAAATCTTTTACTGCTTCGATTCGTGCGTTCTTGTCCAACAGGTCTTTATTCAATAGATATTGTTCAAACTGATCAAGTAAGCGCTTGTCATCTAAAGCCACATCTTGTTTGGTATAAACCCTAAGTACATGTAACAAGAAGTTAGAGAAGTTAATGACACTATTAAACCGCTCTGGGGGAAACTCTTTTTCAGTAGTGTGTTTTGAAGACGGAGGCTTAGCTAACATATCACTCAAACTTAGAGAAACGGCGACTTTTTCCTCGTTCTCTTTTTGAGCTTCATTATCAACTATTATTTTTTGTACATCTTCAAAGCTCTTCTGGGTAAACTGCCCCCAATCATTGATACCAAATAGTTCGTGGCGAACTGACTTACTAAAGCCGTACTGAATATAGCGCTCCATGTTGGCTGTTGCATCCCACACCTTATCCAGGACATCAATATTCTGCTCGCGCTCACTTTTATCTTCAATGTCGTTAAATACTGACATCAAACGAGCTTTGACTACCTCGTGTTTTTCTAGTTGCTCACCACGGTTATTCATCACCTCAAAGTAGTGATTTAAATCGGTGTCTTTTGGTACAGAAATACGAGCAATTTCCACTTGATTAAAAAGGTAGGAGCAAAAGTCACCCAGTTTATCACCTAGAGCCAATAAGCCTTTTTCGAGAAGATGGTATCCCTCAACAACATCAATGTTGAACTCATCATTTTTCAAGTTCTCTAATGCAACACCTTGTTTCAAAGCAGAAAAAGTATCAGAAGATTTTTGGCGGCTCTCAAAGTCGAGATTGGGTACGTCATACCAACCCATCTCTATGGATTGTGGCGCTGAGCGTTTACTTTCAATTGAAATGTTGCCCTCTGCAATACGCTTGAGCGCAAACGCGAGCAAAGTCAGTGTCGTAAAACGCTGCTGACCATCGATCACTTCAAACTGACCATTAGGGCGCTCAAAGACCACCAAAGTTCCAATATAATAGGGCTGGTTAGGCTTATGCAACTGGTAGTCGTGCACATCTTGAATAAGTTGATTGATTTCTCCTTCACCCCAAGCATAGTTGCGCTGATACATAGGCACGAGATAACGACTAGTATCCGCGAGCAGTTCTTTCACTCTAAAGCTGTATATACCATCATGTGCTTTTGCGCCAAGACTGTTATTCATAGTACTTCATCTCCTGAAACAGCCCTTCGATTTCTGCTAGCTTGGTGCCTTTGACCTCACTTTGTTTAATGCTAGGTAGCGGACAATTTAAAACATCACTTGGCTGTATCGCTTGCTTGATGCGCTCGAACATATTGTGCTTGAGAGCATGATTATCCATCGTTACCAACTGCACCACCTGCATTTTCAAACGGCAGCGGTAAGCCCAAATAAACAATTTTTCAATGGCTTGGGATAATTGGTTCGCCCCAAACTTATCTAAATAAAAAATTACTCCACAATCAAATAAAGTACGCACATAGCCATCACCAGTGCGAGTTCGCGATGAGTAGCTATTTAGAGTGTGTAAAATGTTGCTCGGCAAAGGCTCTAGTTCATGCCCCAATATGACAATGGGTTGGTTATCATCACCTTTGTGCTCACTCTCGATAATGGCACTAATGGTACGTTGATAGTGGCTGGTCATTTCAAAAAAACGGCGACCGTTGATGATCATTTGATCAAGGTGAAATGGAAAACTCATTTTTTGATGATCTATCTGTCTTTGGTATTGGCCGTTATAGTCGTCCACAAAATGGTGGGAAATTCTTAATGGCTCCACATAAGGGTACAAGCCAACTTGCTCAAGGTTTACCCCTTTAAACAACCCCACCTGTGACTTACCGAAGTATTGTGCGGGTTTGCCTTGCGCCCAATTACGAATACGAAACAAATAATTGGCGAACAGATTTGCTAGTTGTTTACTTTGCAAACTCTCCCAGTGGCTCACTGACTGGGCTTTTAGTTCGCTTTCTGCAACAGAGAACTCGCGCAAGTGAAACGCTTTTAATAAATCATGAGGATCGAGATCTCTCCCTCTGGCGTTTTGGGAATCAAAAAACTGAAACGCCTCTGAAACGTCATCCAACACAAATGTAACCACTTCACAGCGGTTGAGTAAATAATCGATATCCGCTTCAGTAAAATCATTGCGGCTGACCGCTCTTTTCGCCGCCATAAAGTTTTGATGCAGATTGTGGTGCGAAATATCGCTGCTAAAGCGTTGTCCTGCTAGAAAGCTTGCAAGTGGGGCTTTAAGCTTCTGTAGGCTATCCCGAACATCTTTGCGCTTTATCGCTTGTTGTTCACTTGTGCTTAGCAGCCGCTCTTCTATTAACGCCTGCACTAACAACAGCAAGGTGAGCGTACGTTGCTGTCCATCGACGATGTCTAGCTGCTCGACATTCTCTTGGTCATTGCCACCATCGTAATGTCGGTGAAATACGACCGCTCCCAAACGATAGGCAGACTTATCACGATACACCTTTAAGTCATTGAGTAAATCCGCGAGATTGGCTTGCGTCCATTTATAGGGGCGCTGGTATTTAGGTATAACTAAATTGTCTAGTGCCAGTAACTCAATAACCTTAGTCACCTGTTTATTGAGATAGTGTGGAACTTTCATTTCCGATATAATCGGCACCCTAGCTCTCCTTATCAAACGTTATGGCATTTCTATCTGTGTATTTTTCATACTGCTTTGTAAGCATAAAAATCTGGTTGGATTTGTTTTTTTATTTATATCCATTGCACTATCACGCTACCTCATATTCATACTAAAAAGCCTATTATCTCTGGTTCCAATTAACCCATCGAACATCAATTTCGTCCTCGATACCCCAGTCGGGGAGTAACAGGAATTGATAACTGAAAACGCATCTTCAATTAAGCTATATATTTCATATGACATCTATATTCCAGACCTGATGACGATGATTCTTGCCGTAAACGGACACAGAAAATTTTCAATTTCCTTTAGATCTGGTGTCAAAGCCGAAAACCTTAGCTTTACTCGACCAAATTGCATTATTTCACCGCGCTCAAGCCAACGAAAACCAGCATAATCAACTGAAATCATACTGTGCCCCAAATCAATCAACTTTTTCCGTAAGCGATTCCGCTGCCTTACGCTGAGTTTATTGAAATCACGGCTTTTATATCTCAATTTATTAACCTTCTTATTCGTAAAGGACGGTCAAACTACTGAGTCGATATAGGACTTCATCTACCAATATTATTGGCTTGACTGTAATTACATCTGTAGAGAAGCGTAAAATCCAGCCCACTAAGTCATAGGTAACATGAGACTCTGGAGTTACTGTTGTCCACTCTTTATCAGTAGCAGAAATTCGCTGAGTCGTGCTGAGTTCATTGTGCATAAGCCAGTGGTATACAAAGCCTCTTACCTTTAATTTGATTTGTTCCATATTGCTACTGATCAGCCAACTTGTGGGGTTCGATAAGCTGTACTCTCCAAGATCAAAGGTGACTGGCTTTTCAATTTTAGACTCAAGCAGTTCAACACTTGACATCCTCGAAACGTTGAATAGTTGTGGAACATTTCGCTGCCCAACCTTGGTCGCGACTAGGTAATAAAGCTCGAACAAGGCCTAACCGCTTCTCAAAATTAGGTTTTCAGTCATGCTGAAAAGCATGACAATTTCGAAGTAAAGTGGCTATGTAAATTTATAGTTAATAGCCTTATGAAAGTGGAGAGTATAATTATCTATTTCTTTCAACTTCAAGCTGCAATAAGGGCAATGAATGATGTTAAAAGCAGTTTGCCACAGCAACTCTCCTACCTCATTAAGTTCATGGCTTAATTCTAGATCCATTTCTGTTGCGGTTTCAGAGACAAACAAAAACCATTGTTCTTCAGTTGTGTAGTGATCTGTATAGTACACTTGAACTTCCTTAGGCATTTGTTCACATTGATGCCGCTTCGTCATAATATCTATCCCGATTCACGTTAAAAGAAACAAAACATTTCGCTTTCTTTGACTTGCTCTTTTCGTTTTGATTTGTAACGATTGCAACCATAGAGTCCAGGGACACGAGATTCTTTCTGTGTTTGGTTGCTTTGCGCTGATTGGAGTCTATCCGTTTTAGTATGGTATTGACTCGACAACATACAGTTATCCGATTTTTTATTGGAGAATGATGCGTTTGGTTTAATTCTATGCTGCTGTTCTTCAACAGTTAAACTGTTCGCTTTAAGTAATGCCTCGCAATCTTCGATTAAATAATCATCAAAAGGATTTAAATAAACACTGGGATTTAAACCATCATTTAAACGACTTTTAACAAAGTTTAGTTTTGGGTTTTTATATATATATTTACGACGATTCATTTTGTTCACCTTTAAATCAAGAAGATGTTTAATACCTTTTTAATAAACCACATTTAAAAACTATTGTAAATATAAAAACAAAAATATAAGTCAAACAATAATTTTTTAATTATTAAAAACTTCCACACTTTTTAAGTTTGGTTTAAAATTGGAGCATTAGCAGTTGTACATCTAATAGGAATAAAACTAATGACATTGACTGAAAAACAAGAAGCAGCCATAGAAATATTTAATAGTCGCAATAATATCCGAGGCTTAGAACTATCTCTGGGTGAGCTAGAAGCAATCCGTGATAGAGTTAGCCACGTTATCGATGAGCTTAATACTGAGCAAGAAGTGAAGGCTGTTGAAGCAGCTATACACGCTTTACAAGTAATTGACTTTGAAATACCTCACGAACTCGAAAAAAAGTATAAAACTTTAACAGGTTCAAAGTCTTCTACCGCAACGAAGCGAAAACCAGCACCACTCGTTAAATTTAAAGTAGGAGAAGATGTTTTTAAAGAAAGATCCCAAGGTAAAGCATCACGTGAACTGGCGGCAGCAATAGAAAGATACAATAGTGAAAATGGTACAAAACTGACTAAGAAAGACTTTAAAACCGATGAAATCGTTGAGGATGACAACCTCTAGTGAATCGCCATTAATTTTCTTAATGGCCTTTCCAATTTACGGACAGAATATCGCCATTCGTTTACTGGAGTTATTATCACGTACTCATCTATTGAAACTCTCGCTCAAAGAGCGAGTCTACCTACTGATGCATAGTACCTCGCAAGTGGCATATATATTTAATGCTTAATTTTGAGTGTCCACTTCTCCATTTATTATTATATATACAATTGAGAAGTGGACACATAGGTCGATAGCCATTCAAAGGTTAACTTTTACTCAAAATGAACAACCAGCAAGTTTAGCATGCTACCGCATGCATAATTCAATGTCAATTAAGAGTTTATGTTTAGGAATACAGGCTCTCAGTGTCCACATCTACATTTCTGTATTATATATACAATACAGAAATGGACACATTGTTATACGATCATAAGTCAAAGCAAGTCATATTTCTAAACTTAAATACTCTAAGTTACAACCTGAACAGTTTGTTATACATGTAAGTAATATTATTTAAATAATATTATTAACAACGTAATGACTCATTTAACCTTTCTATTATAATTTAAATACCATCGAATATTAAAATTATAATAGAAAACCAGCAACGATTAAATCATTGAAATGTAAAGAATAAATAGGCATTATAAAAAACATTAAAAAACAGATTGATCTTGTCGTTATTTATTAATTAGAATTTTAAAAAACTAATTAATCGAGATTAAATCATGGAATATTTTTATAAAAATATCAGCACAGCTACACCTTTAAAAAACAAAAATATTAGACTTCACATTACTAAGAATGAAAAGGATGTTATAAAAGACACCGAAGCACGTGATGACATAGCTATACGATCTCCGAGTGAAGTACTCATTAATAACCACGTCTATAACCGTTGTGTGAGTTCAATCTGTATTTACGCATCGACTGATTTACACGAAATCATCGATGCCATAGCCACAGCCATCCGATTTAAAAAGGAGTTGCGCATCTCAGGCCACCCGATAGATTTGATCGATATGCACCCTATATTTCAAGAAGTCTACTTAACGTCTCAGGCATGTAAGCTAGACATCAACAATGATGAGTTGATAGAACATGCGTTCAAGCTGCTCAGACAAGCTGTGCAAACGTCTACTGCATCTATTGATGTTGTGAAGTCTTTTGCTTCAACATTCTTTGAGATCAGTGACGATGAGGTCAATCAGCGTTTACGCTCCGTCAGGCTAAAGGAGAATGAAGCGATCACTCTGTCCCTGAACTTTTCAGAAGCAAAGACGGTTTCCTGTTTAAACAACATCGACTTATCGTTAAACCGAGTTAATGTTATCTCTGCTGAAACAGGGACGGGGAAAACAACGTATGTCATTGATAATTATCTTCGTGATCTTCTGAAAAAGGATTCGAACTTAAGAGTTGCTATCATTGCTCATAAAAACGAAATCAACAATAACATAAATTATAAGATCTCAACACTGCTACCCAATGCAAAGGAAGCAAATCACAACACTAAGTCATTAAGAAAGCTTGAAGAGGCACAAATCATCGTTTCAACCACAAACTCACTGCCTAACATGCTGCAATATGTACTCGGCTGCGATTTAGTTATCTTCGATGAGAGCGAAAAAGGCTTCTTGTCACTCGACGGTAATCATTATAAAAATGAACGACTGAAAGCAAAATCATTTAACGCTTTAAAAACGGTCATCACCTACGCTAAGCAAGTTATCATGATGGATGCTGACAGCACTAACTGCATCACTTCTGAATTAGTTAAGTCTACAGGAATTCAGGATTATCAGCTCTATAAAGTCGAGGGCGGAAAATATTCTGACATCAACATCAACCTGGTGAATAGAGATACCATACTGAACGCAATCAGGAACGAAGATAACGATTATCAGGTGATTGCTTTTGATAAGAAAGAAGCTTTGTACCAATATTTGTTTTCGATAGGCCTTAAATCTTCAGGTAAAGGCTGTGCTGAAAAAGCACTGGAAGCTGGGTATCTAGTGGTTACACGTGATACTTGTAATACTGATGCTGTACGTAAATATCTAGCTACCCCAAACGTTTCAAGTTTCTTGTACAAGCAAATCTTATACTCGCCCTACATCGATTCAGCAGTCAGTATCGAAACCAATTACACAGATAAGGTTTTAGTTATATCACATAGTATACTAACACCTAAGGGACTCATTCAGATAGGGAGAAGGTTTCGCCAAGCAAAGGAAATTACTTACGGTGTTCAAACCGACAACGTTATCCCCTATGAGTACAAAAACATAGATTCTTCTGGTAAACCAATCGATAGTTCGTTTACTTTCGAACACATGCAGCACGTTATCCATCATATCTCGACGCATACGCGCCATAATATGCCTGTATCTTTACAGCGCACCGCGAAAGCGTTAGGTTTTCGAGTTAACTCTGAAGAATACTACGCAAAACAAGATGCTAATGAATCTCTGCTGCAAAAGCAGCTTGTAGAAGTATACAGAGCCTCAGTTAACGAATCGATTTATAACGCGCCTGAACATGTCACTGACCTGGATGAAGCTAATGAAGTCATTCAATCAGGCCAAGCAAACAACTTGCAACTAAGTGCTGCTGAAAAGAGAGTGATTTCAGAAAGGTTGCATATTCAAATTGATTATTTGACTGACGACGCAATCTCATTTTCTAGAAACAAAGCTTCGTTATTAGAACATTTGCAAGAATATACTGAGTGGCGCCAGACTAAAACACCAGACAAGCCTCTTTTTAATCTGATGAATGTTCTTTTTAACACTTTAAACATATCTATTGAAAGTATTGACCAGAAGCATTCTATCCCTAAATCCAGTTATTATGAAGCTTATGATGTTATCAACCAGTTATTAAATACTAATTCCGCACTTTGTAAAAAACTGAGTTCGATGAATACAATGTTGAAACCCATCACTTCAGAATCACATTCTGAAGGCTATAAAACACGGGCAATAAATAATTTTCTTTCTAAACTCGGATTTGACATTGAAGTTGATCATAAAACAAACGGGAATTATAGAAAGTATAACATTTGGTTAAATTCACACGCGTATCCATCGATACTCAATCGACATGATTATTATGAAACTTCACTTGATGTAAAACAAGCTATTATGTAATCATTCTTTTCGGTTTAAGTAACTCTACCTTTTAATCTATGAAAATGATTTTCGAAATGCAGTATCTGCGTAAAGAAAAGTTCATCTATAAACGTGAAGAGATCTGCTCAATCTTTAGAAATGATGATATTGAGCAGATCATTGCAAAACACGATTATATCGTGAGTATCGATTTAGAACGATTTGTTTACTTGCGTTCAACATTGCCGCCTGACTTTTTTGACAAACTTGCTCTGTCGCTACGTGAGCATGAACTGTGTTACATCTCTTTCGAAGATGCCCTATCACGCTGGAGCGTTATCTCTCAAATTCCGATGGTTTTAATTCTCGGTACAACGGGTGAATCGGGCTTTTATAAGACTAGATTTGGCAGTATTGAGTTTGTCCATGTTCCCCATAGTAGAGAGTTAATACTTTCAAATACGACCGAACCGTATTACGCCATTCGATTAGCTAAGAAATTTTTTGCTTTTGAAGATTTAAAACGGATTGATAGAAACATGCATCTTATCGACTACGAAGAACTCTATTGTGATGATTAAATAATTAAAATCATAAACCTTTACTTTTTATAGAAGTTAATTGACTTTAATCAAAATAAATTATAAATTAAAAAAAGACACGTTAAATACCCCACGTGTCACTTAATAAATCTACAATAAACGAAGTTTGGGGTAAGTTTATTAAGGATTTATTATGCAAAATTTGAAGAACTATCAAGAACAGTCAAATAATCAACTTTCTTTGATTGACCGCCCTCTATCCATTAGTCATAACATTCGTTTAAACGGAAGAAAATTACATATCACTTCCCCACTAGATCTATGCCTTACTTTTGCACAATCCATGGAGCTTGTACTCCTTTCGTATATAAAGCTGAATGATGGCTCTGCTATTATGGCAACCTTTTCAAGCACGCTTCTAAGTCAGATTGAAAGTGAGGAGGACATCTTAAACGTAGTGTTTGCTCTCAATAAATCTCACTTTAGAAATCTAATTAATAATGGGGAACTTCAACTTTATCTTTTTGATGATGTTGATAAAAACTCCGAAATGGATGATTTCTTTTGCTCCTTCTCAATTAACGACTGGCTAAAACAAGTTAAGACCAATCAAATCTCATAAAACCATACTCTTTACTCTACGTTAACCCTTTCCCAAGTTGACTATTGCCAGCGTGTAATCGCTGGCTTTTATCGTCTGTGCCTACCTTCGATTAAAGCCCCCTTAGCAGCTTTGATTGCTAACTGCTCTACTTTACTTGTAAAACCTATGCAAGAGTCAATGAGTTTTTGGGTTCGACGACCCTAGGAGGCGTATTGCATCCAGTTCAGGACTTGGCAGGTTCAATGCAAGTTGCTCTCGAAGCTGGCGCACGCAAGATTCTCATTCCTATGGCATCTGCTACAGATATTCCGACGGTGCCTGCTGAAACATTTACCAAGTTTCAAGTTAGCTTTCACGGTGCCCCTGTAGATGATGTTTACAAGGCTCTCGGGGTTAGTTGATATTTGTTTATGAGGTATTAAAGCGGCTTTATGCCGCTTTAATACAATTATGCTACTCAGTATTTATCATTTAGTCTTATATAAACTTCGCTTGCACTGACTCACTGTCAACCTCGGAATTCACCTGTTCATTAATGTAAATATTTAATGGCAAACCTGAAAGAATGCAACAAATCTCACAACAACTCTCCTACACCAATACCCTTGCACCTGGTACGTAACCGCCCGCTTTAGCTATCCTACGTTTTAATTCGAGGTGGTTATCAACAGGTAGTCCACACCACTTTCTGACATCTTCAATGATAGAGAATAACTTCAGTGAATTGATGTTCTCGACTACGACTAACAAGTCATTCTCATCCACATCAGTTTGCCAAGTGAGTTCACTCATATGTACGGCTCCATCGCCGTATTTTTCAGTATCTGGATAAGAACAAATCTGGTACTCATGAGAAAGATGAATCAGCAGGTGGTAGTTCATGTCTTCACTTAGGTACAGTTCACATCGTACCGATTGCCATAAATCATGTTTGATGCATTTATTGGTTGGATAGCGACTGCCATCGCCAAAACGCTCGATAATCGGTTGATTAACAGGTTTGGGGTTGTTCGAGTTTTCGATTAGTAATACTTTCTCTCCTGTCATGACGACCTCTTCAACATCAACGACAGGATTTAGGTTAAAAGACTCCTCGGTAGCTAGTAAAAATGTCGGACATTGCTTAACAAGCATCCACAGTTGGTATATCAAGTGGAAGACATCTTTATCCTCAACTAACACAGAGCTGTTGAACACAGGCATCTTAAGACAGGAATCCTCATTCTGATTTTTTAACCAGTGATGATATCTTTGGAAGGTATCTTCTAAGTCATCATCACGAATCATTTCATCTATATCTGACAAGCGAATAGTTTCAATATAGTTACCATTCTCATCTTCTATTGGAATACACTTACTTAATAAATTGGCCTGATTTTCATGATCTTGGAAAAAGCGAATGAGTTCCCGCAAGTAGCGATTTTCCATTAACTCATCAAACGACGCGACAAAGGTGTCTACGCTGTTAAAGCGTAAAGCATGCTCAAAACGTCCAGACTCACGACGCGGCGCTCCGCAAAAGTCGATAATTGATTGCCTTTCAGATGGCGACAAAAGTCTTTTGGCCGTTTTCATCTCACTTATGCGAGACTCTTCTATACAGAGTACATTTGACATATCTTTCTGCGTTTTACCCTGACTCTTAAAGTAGCTGATAGCGTGGTTTATCCACAATATGGTATCTCGTTTCTTGCTCATAAGTTCTCCTTAAGTATTGATTTATAGACTATAGAATACCTAGCGAGATGTAATTACTTATTTAGCGTAATTTATCGTAATAAATTACAGAGCAAAAATTCTAGGGCATTTTGACACTGAGCGGTAATACCTAAAACGAGTTACAATGCTGAACTAAAACTACTAAGTATCCTCTAAACTATCAGACCTGTTATTTCAAACGAGATAAGATTTTATAAAATTGGTATTGGAACTGGTTGACTTAGTGGGTGAGCAACATGAGCAGTCGAACTCTTTAATCTGAATCACGATTGGTCCAAAATTAATGGATGTTTATGATACGTTAAACCAAAGATTTGGGTGTGTGGAACAAGGGGGAATCGCAGAAGTGCAAATGCGGCGTCAGATGTTAACGCCGCAATATACGACCCCAATGGGTCGATTTACCGAAGATCAGGTGCTAGCTATCCCACAATCTACAATTCGATGTCACGATACACTAGTCTATTGAGTTCCTTTTCAGCTTTACAATAAATCTGATCAGCAAATATTTCCGAATTAAGGATCTTTGCATCCGCTGCTATCCCTTTATCACGATACACATTGATCAGTTTCCACACGGTTTTACCGCGTTCAACTTCAACGAAAGTTGCATACGGTATGCCTGAATATGAACTCGCAACTCTTGTATAAACTGTAATTAAGATTCGAATACCTACCTGATCCTTTTTAAATAGATAAGTATCTAAAGTCTCTTGCACTTCGTTGAGTATTTTATAGACGCCTTCACTGGTTAATTCTCTAGCACTTGTACGCTTTTGCACTAACTCGAGTGCTTTGTCTAACCCATTAATTTTTATTGAACTCATTGTGACGCCTCCATTGCAGGTGAAGACATCAATGCAGGATTTAACTTCTCAAACTGTTTACGCATTCGAGCAATGACAGCATCAGGTACACCATGAATATTTTGGTATTTCCCATTTATCTCAATGACTTTGAATAATACATTCATCTCATCCGCAAGTGATTTGTAAAATGACATTTCCCAGTTTTTTACAAATGTGTTTGCAACCACGACGTCAAATCCTGCACGAAGTAAGCGCTTCGTTTCGAGTTGACACCAGGCATGAGCATTTTTGATTAGAGCGGGGTCGTATTGATAGGTATCGTTTTTATCGATAAAAAATTGGTCAGCTTCAACTAAGACAGCATCGAGAGTTTTTGCGTATGTAGACTTTCCAGAGCCTGGTAATCCACGCACAAGAGTAAGTGTTTGCTTGGCCATTTTGGCGTTTCCTTTTATTAAAAAATAATTCCCTCCTCTCACCGATAAGGTGATGAATTCTTTGATATTGTTTAATTTATTTAACTCAATCTTTATACAAATTGAGATAGAGAGTGTTCAAGCTTATTAAAACGTATGAAAACCTTTTCGTCAACAATTTATTTCAATAAAAACAAAGACATATTCTTTACTTTTAAGGCTATTTATATCTAATAAAAACAAAGAATCGGTTTTACCCCTTATCGGGGGTAAACGACAGACTACCCTCTATAAGGGGTAAAGATGGTTTATTGACTATGAATCAAACATCGATTAATGCACTGCGAAAGCAGTGCTGAACGAAAACGCTTAGTACCACATTGGGCAAACATTTAATATGGAAAGGGCAGAACTGACTTAGTTAGTTCCATTACACTTACTACTAGACTGATCCACACCACCTTTTAGTGGACATCCGCTCAGATAATCGGGCCCCCCCTTATAAAAATGACAGTAATCCAATTGCTGTGTTCGTTTGCATTTCTTTTTGTATGTTAGAATAACAACACCAGTAAATAATCAACGCTTACAATGTCAGAACAGTCATATCACAAGCTTTTAAAATCTACTTTTGAAAATGCACTGCTTCATCTCTACTTTAAGGTCAGTGCGTCTCAAAGCTTTGTCAAAGAAGTACAGCGCAACAAAATCCTCATTGACTTCTTAAAACCAAAATTGAGAGATCAACGCTATTCACTTATCAAAAAAAAGCTAAAAACCGTCTGCTTAATGAAAAACAAATTTGGATCAATCGAGAAACACTTAAATGGGATTGTTCAACAATATAGTTTAATCAAGAGCATGAATGATGTAGACAAACTCTATGACTTGCTTGAGCAGTTCGAGAAGGCAGGATTTGAAACAAAGCTGATTGAAGAAACTCCAACACAGAATCAAGATGTTGTTTATTTAGATAGAGCACACATTAACCATTGTTTCGATGAGATCGATAATCACCAAATCGCACCAATTTCTTTACTCATTCATACAGAACAACTAGACAAGTTTACTCAATGTCTTGATGAACAAATCCATTTTAAATATGAATTTTTTCAATTTAATGAATCATTGAAGAACTATCACTATCGCTTACATCCTACATCATAAATCTCAGACAAGCGAAGGTTTCCAAAGTAGAAAAGTGTTTATAATGACGGCGATATTAGAGACTTTCAGATTTTTATTCTTTGTGATCAGACAAATGAGTGTAGTTGTATTAAAAAATCAAGCTTACACAACAATCAGACGACTGCGATTAACCTGATACTGAGATAAAACTTTAGCAATAAAATCGTAAAGTTTTTCATATGTGTATTTAAGCTTGACCTTTTTCAATATTTAGATACTACAGACGATTATTCGCTCTTTGCTATGAAATCGCAATCAGGGAGAATATCAAATATAAAAAACATATTTAAAAATCTTTTAGTCCATGTCTAGTCACAGTGATGGCTGGTCATAAAAAATACACTCCCATAATCATAGTAAACGAGGAACAAATGCTTACTTTCGATACTTTAAAAAAACGTCACCGCAATGAGAGGGAATACTACTCTGAGGCTCTTTCAACTAGAGTACATCGCTCACTGAGCTGGCTTAAGAAAGCTAAGTCATGTGATGACGAAGACTCAAAATTTATTTTCCTTTGGATTGCTTTCAATGCTGCATACGCACAAGAGTTTGAACAAAAAGTTAATTATGGGGAACGAGGACTTTATCAAGAGTTTTTGACACGACTTGTTGAATTGGATACTGAAAATTTATTATCACACATCGTCTGGCATAATTACTCTGGGGCTATAAGATCTTTATTGGACAATGAATTTATTCTAGAAAGTTATTGGAGTTATCATGCAGGGAGGATCACCGAAGGTGAATGGAAGGCAGCCCGAAGTAGATCCAAGATTGCGGCTAACGCAGCTCTTGGACAGGACAATACCGCTTCAGTTCTTTCAATCGTATTTGCCCGTCTATATACACTACGTAACCAAATTATTCATGGTGGAGCAACTTACGGTAGCTCAGCGAACCGTAAACAACTCCGAGATTGTACTAATCTGTTGGAAAAGCTATTACCAACTATAATTAAAGTTATGATGGATTCTAGCAATGAATTATGGGGAGACCCTGTCTATCCGTTAATACAAGATTAAAAGTTGAGTTGAGCTTGAGGGCATTTATATGTGCCCTCAGTCACTTTACTACTTTATTCTTTTTGTCAAGTTTGATAAACAGGTGTCATACGCAAAGTTTAAGCTTATCCTCTTCAACCATCTGAAGAATATCGCTGTACTCTTTCAGAGCTTGTTCTTTATTCTCTAAGTCTGCTCTCAGCTGCTCAACATTAGACTCTAAATCTCTAATAAGCGTGGGAAGAAACTTTTGTTCTTCTTTTGAGATTTTTCCGAGCATTTCAGAGCTGCACTTTGCAACTTCCTCATTGATTTCCGTTAGCAACAAACCAACCACCCTAGCCTGCTCTTGTCTCAGTTTTTGGATCTCTTCACCTTCGACTTCATTTATAGAAAACTGTTGCCTGATCGAGTTGATGTGATGATCTAGGTCTAAACTAATTGCAGAAATCGTAATTCGATCAACAGAATTACTCAGAGGCAATAGTATCATTTCAGGGTCGAAATCTGGGTCTGAAAAGTCAAATAAACCTTTTACTGCATGCTTAATATCTTCACGGAACTGATTGATGTTAATTGCTTGTGAGCTTACCTGGTAAAGCCTATCACTTGTCTCAATAACAAAATCTTCTAGCTTTTGTACAGCATCTTGAACATTTGCGTAGGTATATTTGACAGTTCTATACTTTGTACTAGCCACAGTTTTCCTTGAAAACCAAGTAGACGGACTGAATAACTCTGGATCATAGACCTTATTATAGGTGGTATAAGACTCTTCTCGGCTGCCCGTTTGAGAGTTAATACGCTGTACTGAAACTGAGTCTTGCCCTATTCCATGTTCCACTTTTCGCAGTGTTTTTTCGATATGTACTCGGTACTTGTCGAAAACCATACTCACCTTTGTTTTCCCAGCATTGATTCGCTCGGCTAATTCTTTCTGCTTCTTTTCAATTACGGCTAAATCACCTTGTAAAAGGTTGTTTTTCTTATGAGTAATATCATCATAAATAGCTGTTAGCTTTTGCAATAACTCTCTCTCGGCACCTTTCATTAAGTTATCGAGTCGCTCGGACATAATTGCATTTTTATTTTCTCGGACAAGCTCCAATTTAGAGTGAACTTTATTGAAATTTGCAACCGCTGCGAGGATTTCAGGAGTAAAAGTAAAATCGTCAAACATTTGGTTCAAACGACTGAGTGTATGCTGCTCTTCTTCACTCAAATCGCTCCCCTTTCTCGCTAAATCATAGCAACGAGAAGATACAAAAATAGGAGGTAATGCATTCTTCAGTGTTTGCATCAAGTGTGATTGACCACAATTATTCAACTCATCTTGGCGGCAGACTGCACTAACTTCGGACTGTGCTTGGTCATTTAAACTTTGCGTCAATGCAGGCAAAGCCTGCTGAATTGACTCATAATTGCTGTACTCATCAAGCAACGCACTGTCGAATAGAGAACCAATTAAGATGATCTCTTCAATACCTTTATTCGGGATATTTTGTGCTAGCAGTGCCATGTCTTGGCTGTCTAGGAATTGACCACAGTAGCTCAATAAAAATATAACATCACATTGCCCCAAAAATTCTTGTGTACGTCTACCACGAGACACAATTGGGTCATTCAACCCTGGGGTATCAACTACTTCAATATCTTTAAGACCAGGTAAGTTCAGCGCTAATGAAGAGCTTTTCACAATAGGAGTAAACTTTCCGTCAGCTCCCACATAAGGTGTTAAGTCAGAAATTAGAACTTCGTTTGAGCTAACTTCATCAATAACCTGCACCTGATCAAGATAATTATCAACATTCAACCCTGAACGTTTTACCATCTGATAAAGCTCAAAGCATGCCTTAGACTCTTCTGGATGATTCGGCTTCTGTGGTGGCCGAACACCTCTTCGGCTTATACTTGAGCTTTGGGAGGCTTGGAAATCTGCTATCAAATCTTGATAATGCTTCTCTTCTTGTTCAACTCGTAGTGCTTGTTCTAGAACTTTGTTCCATTCATTTTTGCTGTAAAACTCAATTTTGGCACTTGGCTCTTGTGCATAGCTAATTCTAGTGAGCGCAGCGGTCATAGGTGTCGCGGCTTTTGGTAAAACTGACTCACCATCAAATAGGAGGCTGTTCAGGAAAGAAGACTTTCCTCGCTTAATCTGACCTACAATACCAATCCTCAAAATGCGATTTTCTTGTTGAGCATTCAAGAGGTCAGCTTCGAATGTGGTGCGCAACTGGTTTACATCTTCAAGAATCTTAGAATCGATCACTGTATTATGATGTTCATATCGTGAATAGACTTCACTTATTTTATCTTTCATAGACTTACTTATTAAAAACCCTATATAATGTCCCTTGGATAGTTTTATCCGTCAAAGAACTATGTAACATTAATTCTTTATATTTTTTTATATGATCAAAGTTTTTCATTGTGGTACTATAAATAGAACTCAACCCGACAATATCTGGTCTTCCTTTATATTTTTTATATCCAAAAAGAATACCATTGATATCAATTAGACTACCCTCAGTATATTTTTTTTCTAAGTTTAGAATTCTTTTATTTTTATCAACATTAGAGGATATAACAGTTTTAGAACCATCTTCTAACATATAGCGTTCTACCTCAGTGATCCCAAGGCTATTATAATAATATTCTATTAAATCATTATCGTTAATTAAATGCGGTAGTTCTATATACAAACTTTCATTTAACTGATCATAACCTAGTTTGATTGTTCTTAAATTAACATCATTCATATCAGTTGAAATAAAAATTCCGTTCTGAACAGTCGCCTCCCTTCTACTAATTTTTGATTGTAACAATGGCAGTAAGACTTCATTATTAAATCCATATTTAATTTTATCTTTAGTATTAGCTAATATTTTTCTCTTAGAGATTTTTTTACTTCTCTGTGTCAACTCATTGAAATTAACTTCATAGTATTTAAGAATGTGGCTAAAGAATTTAGGTTGTAATAAATGAGTATTGAAGTATAATTCGCTATCTTGCCAATTTTTATTTCTGACGTGACAGAAAAAATCAAAAATATCGCTATAGAGACCTTTAGAAACTTCAAATTGCAATGCCAACTCATCTATAATATTTTTTTCTGATACTGAAATAGCTCCATCACGAACACTAATCATAAAAGCATCGAATAAAAAAAGTTGCGCGATTGGTTTACGTTTAAAATATTTCAAAATACTTTGAACTATGTTTGTGTCTGGCTTGTTAGCAAAATCTATACAACTATCAAGAATAGACTCGTCCACCTCAAGAGATATAATTAAAGTTAATAAATAGTTTTTCTTTTCTTCATGCATATCACCGTTAGCATTCATTATTAATGCTAACCCTTGTAAATAGAGCAACCTCTCTTCGAGGGATAGCTCCTTAGCTGCATGACTTTCAAATGCACTACTTTCTTTAGCAGCCTCTTTTATTGTTGATAAAATATCTATCATTCTCTTAACTCTAACCTAACCATGAAACTCGTACTATATATTTTACTGAGAACTATAGTTATCTACAATTCGACAAAAACTATAACAAATCCACTTCTTTTAATGAGCCTTTAGAATCTTGATCATCGAGTCCATAATCAAGAAAAATATCTCCATCTCTACTAAAGAAAGAGGACGAGATTAGACTAGCCATAGTCCCCTTTTCATTTTTCTTTTCCTGGTAAATATACTCATAAAAATCAACTCCTATTTTTGATGAGTAAATTTCATCATTCCCGAAAATGTCATATTTTCCATTATTGATATATTGAAAAAGTTTATTAGCAATAGCTATAAACTTGCCATTTTCAAAGTTTGTAGATAATTTCAACTTTCGATTAGATACTTTATCAATTTCTCCATGAATTATATTATTACTATCAAATAAAAACTCAAACATTTCAATATTACTAATATTCAAATAATTTGATACAAATGAAATTATTATTCTATCTGAAATATTCTCATCATTAACCAAATATAAGCTCTTGCTTTCTTGATGGTAACCAAAACCTACTGTAGAAAGTTCACATTCTTTTTCCTCTGGAAATATGATTTTTCCCATGAATACTTTCACTTCACCTCTATCGATTCCAGATTGAATTATCGGTAATACAACATCATTATTAAGTGTTATCTTCATCTCATTGCTTTCTGATAAAGAATTTACACGGCTTTTGAAGATTTCTAAAACTCTTTTATTTCTAATATTTTTAGTACGCTCTAATAAACCCTCAAAATCGACCTCATAATAATCTAACAAATGCCTAAAATATTCTGGATTTAACAAGTGACTCGAAAAATATAAAGAACTTTCTTCCCAGTCTTTATTCTTAATATGGCAGAATAAGTCGAAGATATCTTGATATGTCCCTTTTAAGACTTCTAATTGCTCTGCAATCTTATCAACTACTGCATTTTCACGCTCATCAACATTTTCATCTCTTCGTGTCATCACTAATGCATCAAATAAGAACAATTGAGAAATCGGTCTTCGTCTAAATGTACGGAAAAATGCTTGAACAGTATCTTTGTCAGGACACTGCGCAAACTCGACAACGCTTTCAAGAATCGATTCATCCATCTCAAATGATTTGATTAGAATACGGATAAATTCTTTCTCTTCAGGGTGGATCATACCATCAGCATTCATTACAAGCGCTATACCTTGTAAATAAAGTAAGCGCTCTTCTAGACTAAGATCTTTTGCTGGATGGTTTTCAAAGGAATTAGCTTCTTTCGTCGCTTCATTGATGATGTCTAAAATATCTAGCATAACAGACTCGCAATTAATCTTTATCGATACGTTGTTTTAAGGTAGACACATAAACTAAAGCTTCCGTCAGTTTTTGCTTTGTTTCTTCCAATATGTCTGATTGTTTTTTGTGTTGCTTGTTCAATGACATAAGTTGTTCATTATGTGCTCGCAGCTTCTGCTCAAGAGTAATATTGAGTTGTTCACTGAAGTTCTTCATTACTCGGTTCAGATGCTCAGCGACCATATCAATGATTTGGCTTGTCGCCTCTGGGATAATCTGACCACGAATCTCTTGCTCGATCTGGTGGTCTCGTTCTGTTTCATTACTTCTTTTCTTGCCAAGTAATCCACCAAAAACTCCAACAAAAATTCCCACAATTGGATTTAACATTGCAATACTAATTCCACCAGCGATTGTGCCTGCTATTAGCGAGAACTTTTCTTTTTCTTGGGGAGGGATGTCTAAATGAACACCAATTCCTTCTAAAGAGACGGTAACGTTACTTTCTAGTTTACGTTTAAAACGCTCTAGCTCTATTCGGATTAGTTCATCTATCTCTAGTTGCACCACAGGTCGAACAATACTTACAATAGAGTCGGACAGTGTATTACTTTTTGCGGCACTTACTAGGTTAAGCGTATTGTTAGATAACTCAGAGCTAACCTTTGACGTTATTTGTTCTTTACCAACACTGCACAGGTTATACTCAAGCTCATTTAGCATAAGTTGAAGACTTTGCTTTTCTTCATTAAAGCTTCTTTCCAATGCGTTGATCTTCTCTTCAATTTCAACAGCACTATTTGACATGTATGAATTTTTTGTTTTCAGTGCTTCTTCGATGCTCGTTATCAAAGCTAATATTGCAGACTGGTAGCGGTGCTTTAACAAGTGGTCGAACTGACTTACAGCGTTATCAATCATCACCTCAAACCCCTTAATTGAGTAGAGCTGTTTATCTTGTGTTTCGATACTCATGACATCAAAACTATCTTGCAATCTTTCACTTAACGTTAGTTTGAGCTGCTCCACGCTCTTCACTAGTTCAAATTCCGATTTACGAGCAGATTTAGAAATTAAGCACCCTATATCTCTACTGTAGTCATAGTAGATCTCTTCAAGGCGCTCCATCACGCTATTATCAAACGGTATATCTGCGGGAAACAACGTTACGAAGTAATCACCACGCTCTAGATACGTCGCTATTGCTTTCTGGTGCGCTACATTACGAGCATCAAACCCTGGCATATCAACTAATATAGCCCCCCTTCTGTTCTTTAGACGTTGGTTATTTAACTCAACTGTGATGTGGGCAACATGGTCGCTTGGTTGAAAACTATGTAAGGTGTCAAGTGGATAGACGGATACAGGGGTGTCATCAACATAGTGAACGGTGAACTGCTCTGTCATTCCGTACGTCAGCTCAGTTGCAACAGCTGTTTCTGCTGCTATATTTACCTTAAGATAGTCATACCCAAGGTAACTGTTTAATAGACTACTTTTACCTGCTGAAAACTTCCCAATAATTGGTATGACAACTTTGAAGTTGCTAATTCGAGAACGTACAAACTGTAATTGTTCCTTCACACTATCATCATTCAAGTGCTGACTATTGATATCTTCCAACTGCTCGACAACAGATAACCATTGATACTGTAGCTCTGAGGCAACGACACCATGCTCAAGTAATAGCGTATCCTTGCAACTCGAGTGGATCGTGGTTGCCCTACGATCATTTTGGCGTAATGCGTGTAGCAGCTCCAAACCAAGTTCTTTAGCTGGGCGAGGAGTAAATAAGTTCAAACTTAGATCTAACTCAAGTTCACCGATAATATCTCGCTCACTCTGAATCTCGTTAGCCATTTGAATACCTCTCAAAAGAGGGTAATCATTTTGTTTACTGCTAGCGATTGGAAGAATGTACTCACCTTCAACATTATCAATAAGGTTGCATTCTTGTGACTGTAAAATTAGAGTCGCTGGAACTAACTCTTCTTCATCAAGCTTTAATAACTTTAACGCATTTATATAGCGAGCAAGTTCGTTAGTCTCCCACGTACGTCCAGATGTCACATAGAAACTGCTCGTCAAATTAAGAAGTGTTTGGTATGGGTTGGATGCTAGGCCTTGTGCTGTAGCTGTATGAAACCAATCATTAATAATTTGATTTCTTTCCAATGCGTCAACTCTTTGTGAAACATTGACTATTTTTTGAGACAGTTCAGACTCTAGCACTTCGAAACCATGTTTCATAAGGGTCAATGAGCGGTTAAGTCTATGCTCAGTCATCTGAATACTTCCATATAAAACATCAACATGCTTCATCAGATAACTGGTTTTATTCGATAGGGACGCGACTACCTCCATTGTGAGCATATTCTTATGATTCAGCTTTTGTATCAGTCTTTGATTAGCATAGATTGCTCTGCTTAGCCCATGATTCACTTCAGACTGTCGTACACTATTACTACCCGTAAGATTGCCAATGATTCGACCGAACCGACTTTGCTCTAATTGAGAGTTTACTGTCCCTTCGGTTGACGCAAGTGCAGTAATTGATGAAAAGGCTTCGTTAAGTAACTCGGTTGAATTACCTTTCATCTCTTCAATCAACGTATCGATACTATTATCAATAAAGGTCTGCTCTTGAGCTTCAATTTCCATTGCAACTTGCTGTGTGACTTGTTGAAGGCTGTCATAGGTTTCAAAGTGCCCACTTCTTAACTGCTTATTTAGCTCGACACTTTGATCAAAATCTTTTGAGGCATCAGCCAACTTATCGACCACAGCAACAAATCTCTCTTCAGTATCCTGGAAATCTTTAAACTGCTCTAAGATACGCTTCACGTCCTCATAGCCTTCGTCTATCAATTTCCCTGCATTTTCTGGAGTGAAGTTAAGCGGTGCAATTAATCCATCAAACTCTCTCGTGGGCACGATGTTCCAAAAACGAACATTAGGGTACTGCTTTACCGTTTGAGCTAACTGTGGGTCTCTCTCTAGATATAAATTGATAATATGAGTACAGTTATGCTTTTCAATCAACACCTTGTAAGGTGTGTTATCACTATATTCACCAGGCAACACCCCACCATCGAAGTAAGTTGTTCCATCAATATCAATGCCATCAAAGACAATAGGAATCGCTGCTGACGCGAGTAACCATTGAACTATACTTGTCGGGGGTTTATCCGTTAAATCAGGGTATTCAAGCTTTCTGGTACTAGAGTTCAGCGCACAAACATGGAATGGAATATCACTTTGGCAGACACCATCACAAGCACCGCTTTGTTCAATCAAGTGCTTTAAGCCACTTTGATTAAACAAACCTTGTGATTGGCTCAGCCCTGTTATCGCCAGTGCAGCTCTAGCAGCCAATGAAGGGGTAAACAATGTACTAGCAAAAGATGCTGCTTTTCTTGCAAGGTTGTCTTTATTTAAAGACATGATTTGATCTTTAGATATTCCACGCCATAATTTTTCGGCTGCTTCCACATCACCCTTAACAAATAACGCACCATTTAAGCCACCAACAGAAGTACCAGCCACAGCTTCAACGTTTTTATCTAGACCAAACTCTCTAAGTGCTTTCCAAGCGCCAACTTCATATGCGCCTTTGCCACCTCCACCCGAGAAGACAATACCTAATTTACTCATTATTTACCTTATTAATCGAAACTGACTGATACTAATGATTTTTTATCACTAATAATTTGAACTTGGACTTCTTGTGATATGTAGAACTGCTCCGATTTTATAGCGGGTGCAGTCTTGGCTATAACTATCATTAACACCATAATCTCTATTTCAGGAGCATCATCCAATTGAATAGACACGCCAATCGGACTGATCTTGACCACTCTGCCTTGCAGGGAGTTAAGATTCGCCATTCCAGAAAGAACCTTTAGGTCACCTTGAAGAAGCGCGTCAAAAGTCACTATGTCTCTCTGTATCCGATCTGTTTTTATTTTCATCGAGTTTAATTGCATCACACTTGGACTACTGGCCAATGCAATTTCTTTTAACCTACACACCTCAATCAGTAAACCTTCGATGTGGGCATAAATTTTTTCTGAGTCACGTTTTTGGTGATGAAGAATATCTAGCTGAGACTTAACCTTTCTGTGAAAATCAGCTAAGTGCTTTTTCTTGTCCCCAACTAAATTTTCATCAAAAATAAGCTCATTTAACGTACCAATCGTTAGTTTCAGTGTTTGTTGAGTAGCCAAGTATTCTCGGTGATATTCTTCAAAGATTTTTGAAAGCTGCCATTTCAATGTTGAGCCGTCACTCCCCTGGTTTACTTGAGCCAAAAACTCTTTTAGTCGATCACCGTGCGCTGAGATCTCCATATTTTCTACCGAAGAGTACCCAATCACATCTACAAAACTTATCTCGGCATGTTCAAGATCAACTTTGGCTACTTCGATAATGCTTTTGACTTCTGATTCCAATTTCTTATCAGTCTTACTCATTACTACCAAGACTGGCTGCTCTAGCTCCAGGCCTTGAAGAAAGTTGATATCTTGTTGGGGAACGGTACCGCTTTGACTATCTACTAACCAAATTAGATAATCTGCCGCTCTTAAATGAGTGCGAGCAATATTTTCATCAATCTTCTTTTGGTTATCAGATTTGCTATATCCTGGAGTATCCAAAAAGATCAGATTGCCATAATGAAAAACCTCTCTCTCAACAGCAATCATTTGCAATATATGACTAAAGGTCACTCGATACTTTTTGTTGAATGCATGGCAAATCGCTTTGACTGCGTGTTCGTCAATTTCGGTCTTCTTTCCAAAGAAATTCAGTGCATCAATGCTGTTCGAAGCCCCTTTGAATAAGAAAGTGGGTATGGACGTAGTTGGAGTCGTGTCTACAGGAAGAAGTGAAGGACAACCTAAAACAGTATTGAGAAAACGTGTTTTACCTGCACTAAAAGAGCCTCCAACTGCCACAGTATGACTCTGTTGTAACTGAGGAAATGACACCGCTTCTTTAAGTAAATCAAACCACTCAAGAAGTCGAACATAAGCACTTGCACCGCTAGTATTTTCACTCTTTTCTGTGTGCGATAAAAACTTTTGATTAATTAGCTTATCTATATCTTCTAAAATTTGATCACTCGGAGTTCTTACCTCTGGTTTTGCGACTAAGCTGGCAAATAGTTCCAACCCAAGATCTGAATCTTCAAGATAACGATTATATTTACCTGATGATACCAAAGGCGTTGTTTCTTTCTTTTCTTCTAGTGATGCTAAATGACCATTCATCAAGCTATCTATATCCATCTCATTTAACCTTTCAAATACTCAGTTATGCGTTGTGTTATAACTAAGTCACCAAAGCCAGAGAGCCATTGAGCTAATAGCTTTGAGTCAACTACAGTTGCTGAAATTTTGTATATATCCCCCTGTTGGGTAATGTTTTGGTCTGTCGAGATTGGTGTTTCCGAAAGAAGCAACGCTAACTCATTTTTAACTTCAAGTTCGAGGGAGATCTTCTGTCCTTCGCCAAAACCAAACCTTCCATCAGCATCATACTGGCTTAGCTTAAACTCTTTTGGGCGTTCAAAACCGAAAGATGAAACAGAGGCTTTACTTACCCGATGAACTGCGATGCTCCGTTCGTTGTCATAGCCATCAAATCGACAAACTAAGTACATTCGTTGGCCTTGCTGAGCCAAACCTAACGGCATCACCAATGCAGACTTTTGAACTTGTTTAGTATTGTAATAATCAATATTGAGCAAACGATCGTGATATAGAGCTTCGCTAATTGCGGAAAATACATTTGTGGCAATTTTGGGTGGCAATAGTGGTTGAGTTTCACTCACTACTCTCACCTTTTTTAGCCACTCTCTTTCTCTAGAGTTTCCACTCGTTGGGTTGAGTTTGTATTTTGCCTCTTGAAAAAAACCATCAAGTGACGCTGTTATGTTAACTGGTAAGAGCTTAATCAAATACTCTTCTGCTAGGTTTAAAAGCAATGCCTCTTGTGCTGACAGCTTAGGTAGCGTCACCCCCCCAGCTTCTTTGTTCCAGCGATATCCATATGGTTTACTTCTTTCATCACGAATGATGTCAAAGTGTTCACAAAGCAGTTCTAAATTCCGCTGAATTGTACGGAGTTCCCTCTCTATACCGATATGCTCTAGTTGCTGGTGAAGCTCTCGTGCCGTAACTTGATGTGATTTTGGTATCCGCTTTAGCAACTCAAACGCTACAACAAGAGACTCGTGAGTGCTCGTTCGTTTGGCCATACTTAGTCTTACCTAATTTTTCAAAAACTGATGTCTTTATTTGATACAACTGAAAAGAAATGATATTTCATATTGTAATGTCATACCTTTTAATGAACTCCTTATACCTCAATATGCAACCTTTAGTTAAGAAACAAGCAGCCATATACCTAACAAATTGACTATAACGTGTTATATGTCAAATTGTGTCGCACCAAACCGCTTAAAAAACAATCACTTTGAGTGATAGAGCCATTTCTAACGCACAGAAAATCCCTTGCTCTATGTGACACATAATGTCGTACTTGAATTTAAGATCACTTCTATTAAGGACACTTTTAACATTGGAGTGCATAATGTCTGTTAATACGTGTGATAAGAATGTCTCTGCTGAACCCCTTGATATCAGCACAATTAGTAAAGCGACATGGCAGGATCTAATCAATCAGATACGTTTCTTAGAAGTAGAAAATAAGAAGCTCAAGGATAAGGTGTGCTCTTTAGAAAATCAGATTCGAACGGACTGCTTAACTAAAGTTGAAACTCGTGAGTACGGGATGACATACTTAGAAATGTCTTTAAAAAATGAACAATTGAACTCACTAGGGCTAGTCTTTATAGATGTCGATCATCTTAAAATAATCAACGATACAGAAGGACATGTGGTCGGGGATGAAGTTTTGTCTTATGTGGGTAGTACACTCAAGAATATTCAGAAGCCTTACGAATCTATCTCACGTTATGGCGGCGACGAATTCCTTGCGGTGCTACCCAATGCAACACATCAAGAAATCAATGTTTGGTGTAAACAACTGCACGAAACACTCGCAAAACAACGACTACCACTTGCTCGTTCATCACTTTCCATCACCGTCACTACTGGAAGTTATGTTTACAACATGAAAGGCGATGAGAGATTAACATCGAACCAATTAATCAGTTTGGTTGACCTCGATATGTATCAAAAGAAAGGTGGTCGCATTCGTTAACGAACCATCCAAAAACTAGGAACTACCTGGGTAAGTTAAGAGTTAAGACATACGAATATTGATCGCTTCATCACAATACGTACTTTGTTACTTAAAAACTTCAAGGATGTGTCAGCAAAACCTTGACAAATTTATGCCCAAACCGTTTTAGAGCCTGTCTCCAATGAGATAAGGTTAGCTAATGGGTTAACCACCAATTGAAGTTTTTAGAAAAAGAGAGGAATGTATTGCTGTTTCGAGCCATTGGTAACAGTTTCTAGCAATCACCTTGGACTTGGTTGCATATGACCGCATAAGATAAGACATACGGTTTTATAATCAACTTGTTCAGAGTGGAGCACAAACATCACAATGGCAGTTTTATACAGTAAATTATACGAAGAACTTCAGCTAAGACTTTTCAAAAACATTAACCCAGAACACGCTGAGTTCATTCAGTTCCACTTCCATAAGCTGACTCCTCAAGTGTTAGAACGACTTCGAGTAGTTGGTAGGATAGACCCAAATCGTTCAGCTTACTTCCCGTGTTCAGACGAAGATGATTTTAAAATCTCTGTTGCTCCCTTTCCTATTACTGAAACATGCTATATCCACTACAAGGGCACCTCTTACGTAGATGTAGTTCTTAAGGCAAGCAACAAGTATTACTATGTGATTGCTCTCTGGTTACTTTGGTACGATGAGAACAAGCACTCCTCTCTTGGCCGTGAAATTGTAAGAGCGTTCATCATCAATTCTATCGATGTAATGAATGAGGAAGCACTCTTAACATCAGATGGTATTCAAAGCAAAGTAAGCCCAAAGGAAATGAGAAGAAAAACCGTTAGGTTTTACGCTAATGTTTTTGATTTCACTAGAATATATGGTCATATGACTACGCCATTTAAGGGGATGCTAAAAGCTCATACCGTTGATAAAGGTGTCAATCTTAACAAAGTGGGTGAACTTGTCCTTCAGCATACAGATGAAGGAGATCTGGAGCGATTTAAGAAGCGCGGTTTTAGTAAATTCAATAAAATATTCGAAGTACTTGCGGAAGCGAGTATTGAGGATAGTTTTCGCCTAGGAGGACTCTTGCTTCTTATAAAAAACAGTAAAGACGCAAGAACAATGAAAAAGGTAGTAGTGGATCTTGCTCTGAAATTGAATCAAAGCGATCTCAATGAGGTAGCATAGTGGTAGATAGCATTCTCGATTTCTCAAAACACTTACTTTTAACTCTTATTGCCATACTCGCCTTTACTGCCGCAATAGGGGCAAATGCAAAGCTTTTTTTTACAAGTGTCCTGCTTATCTTGGCTATAATATTTGTCATGATCAGTGCATTCTTTTGCTACAAAGCATTTGAAGTTGTAATCGATTCTAAGATAAAACAAGAATCATACAATAATGAAAAACAGAAAAATAAAGCGCCATTGACTGATAAGGCTAAGAAATCCTTATTTTGGAAGATACGCCTTCAGTTTTTTACTAGCTTACTCTCATTGGTACTCATTGGAGCGATGGTTGTGTTTGAGACTATTGGCTTTACACATGATAGCGGCCTTTGTGCGGCCTTAGCTTCAAATGAGTGGTGTGAAAGTACCTACGGTTACAGCTCTTTACCGTCAGAGACACGTTTACCCCCTCAATCGGAAGAAGTAGACGCTTTACTCCTCAACCTCCTCGCAAAAATGAAGGCTATCTAACGGTATTGTCGTTTCAAAGGTGTCAGGTGTCGTTCAGCTAGTTAAATCCTTGCGTAGTCCGTAAATGTTGGTATTCATTGTTTGCAGTATTCATTGTTGCTTCGTAGCACAGAAGTGCCCCAAAACGTTTTAGGCACCTTCTAAATCTCAATTATAACACCTTTATTTGACCTAATTTTCTTTATCCAACAAAGTGTTTAGTGGCTGTCTAGTTAGGGGCATGAAATGTCATTAGAAGAAACAAAAGCTAGTTTGCTAGCTGCAAGCGAAACAGCAGATGGTTTGCTGGCACAGATTAATGATTTGTATATCCAAGAAATACGAACTGAAGAGAAAATCTTAAAGGAGGCACTGTCTGAGCTACATAACTCAGGAGAGATTGATCTTGTCGAGATAGTAAGAGGAGTTGATAAAAGCTCCAACGGATACGATTTTTTCACAACTTTGCATGCCTTTGAAAGCGCGTTACCTTTACTAAATGCAAGTGTTGACGATGTTCTACGTTGCTTAGTTCATCTTACGCAGCAGGGTGGTAGTAGTGGCGTATATGGGGCCTTTGAACGTTTCTGTCGAGCGCAAGCCTCTCGTCCTAGATATAGTGTTGGATTTATCTTGGCACAAAGTGAGCTTAGTACATATGCCCCTTTTCTATCCAGTTCAATTCTCGCATACGACTCAAATCATGTAACCGAAGCTATCCAGACGATAGAAAATTTGATTGCTGATAGACATGAGCTGATCAGGAGACAAGCATATTTTACTTTGGGGAGGCTGGATGTAGGTGAAACTCAGGCTAATGTCATTTGGAGAATACTTAACAACAGTGCTAGAAATGAGTGCGACAGCGATTGTTGTGCTTCGATACTGAAATCAATGCTTTGTTTTGGACAAACATTCCCATCTTATTGGCAGCCGATTGAAGATATTCTACTGACGTTTGTTGAGGGAGCTTCTCCAGAGGTTATCTATGAGATATCAGATATTGTCGCCTTTCAAAGAGTCGCCCTACCGCAGAGTGTTCTTGAGCTTCTGGTAAAACAACTTTTCAATGTTTCACCTGAGCATAATAGCACCGTCAGCAATATTAATTATGTGTTAGTTAAATTGGTTAAGAGCGGTTCAACTTCAGTTGCAGTCGAATTATTGGAATCAATCTTAGCTGTAGGTGTGGAAATCACGGATTTAGGCTATTTATCTAATGAGTTACTGCGTAAACATCGAGATTTACTTAACCACATTATTACAAGGTGGTTCCTATCTGGAGAAGTATCACTTTGTCATGGTGCTCTGGATTTACTTCATGATGTAACGGGCAAGGACATTGAACTAAAGGCTGATATGGCATTGCTAGATGATGAAGTGAAGCAGATATTTGTGAGTCACAAGGCTGTAGGTTGGCTCTTTATGCGCCCTATATCAGCAGCAAGCTTCATTCTATCTATTTGCGAAACTGCTTCGACAGCTATAAGTAAAGATTTTGAACAGATTTTATACTATCCCTTGCTTTTGAGTTATCCTGGACAGCTTAAGCGATTCTTCCAATCATGCATTGATAAAGGATTTCAAGCACATCTATGTGAACATCTTCTCAGTAGACTACAGTCTTACCACTCTGATATTGAGAAAGTATCTGAATTAAAGGAGCTAATGGCACCCAGCGAAAATATAAATGTTTACTGGAAAGAATCCAACAGGCATATGCAGACAGCCTACGAAAAAGCATCTAGAGGATCGCTTATTGACCATCTGTGCTCAACAAAGCAGATTTTATTGTATGGTAATAGCTCAATTTACTATGTACATAAGGGGGACGGAGAGACAATTCGGCAAGAGATGCAAATGCAGTCTTTTTCTCATTCTACTGAAATGCCAAGTTTAGACGTCCTGGATCCAGAGTCACTAGATTATATGTTACGACTTTACCGTTGTGAGAGAATGAAAAATGAAATTAATTCTTAAGCAATACTTAGCTTCTCTGAAAGAGCGTAAGGAATTAGATGCTGTGTTACCCGATTTATTGAGTAGCATGGGAATGAATGTGTTCATTTCACCGACTCGTGGGGTTAAAGAATACGGCGTTGATATAGCAGCAGTTGGACATGTTAAGGCGGAGGAAGAAAAAGTTTATTTGTTCTCTGTTAAGTCTGGAAACCTTACTCGTGATACTTGGAATGGGAATACAGATCAAGCTCTTAGGCCCTCGTTAGATGAGATTCAAGACTCATTTATCCCTAGTCGCCTGCCTCCTGAACATCGGGATAAAAAAATAGTCATCTGTTTATGTTTTGGCGGGGATGTTAACTCTGGTATTAGGCAGGAAGTCTCTGGGTATGAGAAACGGAATACACGAGACAATATTTCTTTTGAGGAGTGGAATGGAGATAAACTCTCAGAGTTCATTCAAAAGTACTTGCTGAAGGAGAAGTTGTTGCCTAGCTCCTGTCAGGCTTTGTTAAGAAAATCCTTGGCTTTACTCGAAGAACCCGAGAGTTCAAATAAGCATTTTTCACAATTAGTTGATGAAGTTCTGTCAAATGCCACTGATTCCGATTCTGTTGCATCGGCCATAACGCGGGTAAACGTTTGTTTATGGGTTCTGTACTCATGGTGTCGTGATGGAGGGAATCTAGAATCAGCATATCTTTCGTCGGAGCTAGCATTGCTGTTGGCTTGGAATAAGGTCAAAGATCACTACACAGGAAGGAACAAGTCCTCGAAATCGTTTGATAGCATTTTAGATACATATCAACAGATTACTGATTGTTATGTAGATCGATGTTTAATTCCATATGTTGAATTTAAATACGCTCTCTCTCATGCTGTTCATTCGCCAAGTTCTATTGATGTAAATATTAAGCTATTTGATGTTTTAGGACGTTTAGCGGTTAAAGGGCACTGGATTTTAGACTCACTGTCCAAGAATTACGTGGAAACTCCACCTATAGCTGGAGAAAGCGAAGAACAGGAAAAATTACGGCTTCGCCTCAGAGAAATAACGAGGTCAATTAACCTATTGGTCGTTAATAATCCAATGTTGCTATCGCCTTACAAAGACTCACAAGCAATTGATCTTGGTCTCGCTTTAACTTTGCTTTCAAATAATTCAGAACTTGATGATTTTGTACGAAGTTGGCTCTCGGAAATGGTCAATAGGTGCATATTCTGTTTTGAAAGTAATGGCATGTATCCAATCGTTCACAACTCTTACGAAAAGCTGCTTGAACATCGAAATAAAGATAAAGCCGACACTAACTATAAAAATAAAGTTACGGAGGCTAGTGTTTTGTACCCGCTGTTAACGGTTTTTTGCTCTCTGTATAAACTAGATTCAGTAAGCCAAGATTTGGAAAAGTTTGCCACAGAAAAACTGGCACATAGCACGTTACAATATTGGTATCCAAACCAACATAGTGAGGACGCTATGTACTCTAACTCTGATACGCATGGCTCTGCATCAACTGACTTTCCTATGAATAGTAGTTCAGCACTAGAGCATATAAAACAAGAATGTAGCGAGGCAGATTCATTCAAGAAAATGTCAGCTGTAACTGAAGGAAAGGCTCCGTTAGTACTAACAGCTTGCCGCTGCTACCGATATCCAGTTCCTTTCCATTATCTTGAGGACTGGTTCACTGCATCTGAGTGAATAGCAAAGTTTGAGATTTTCAGATCCTTTTTATGGAAACTGAAATGCCATAATTAATTGAGATAGCTTTATCTCAATTAATTCAAGTTTGGCTAATTTAGTGAAATATATAACACGTTTGTGTCCAGAACCTTCACAGTTGGTACTTCGTAGCACAGAAGTGCCCCTTTTCGTGTTAGCACGGAGGCAGTCCTGTTACCAGAATTGTGTTTCAATAGTGCCTTGTTGTATCGAAAATACTTACCTCAAACTCTAGAGATTTATGTACTATACCACCTACTGGAAGCTTGATGGGTGGTATTGACGTGAACTTATCTCAAATTGATCTGAATTTGCTCTTTGTTTTAAAGCACTTGCTCGAAGAAAAGCATGTATCTAACACCGCTATGGCTTTAAATATGAGCCAGTCAGCGGTAAGTCGAGCACTGCAAAAAATGAGAGTTTTCTTTAATGACGAATTATTGGTGCGCAAGAAATACGGCTATGAACTGACTCCAAAAGCAGAGTCAGTAAGGCAAGACATCAATAATGTGATTACCAGTTTAGAAAAACTTGCCCATAGAGACTCGTTTGATCCGAGCACTGTATCAAGCACCGTTAAGGTTTACGGCCTTCTTCCTCAGATTAATACCTTAATGCCTAAGGTTATCGCTAAGATTCGGCAAGAGGCTCCAAACCTTAAGGTCAGTTTGGACTCAGCACCAAAACGTCATTTTGATGCGTTGGTGGCTGGAGATGTTCATTTCGCACTTTCCTCTCATCAACCGCCAAGCTCTGAGCAAAATATCTATCGAATGGTTGTTGCTAAGCGCACTTTCCGTTTGCTTATGAACCGCTATCATCCACTGGCCGATTTAGAGCTAACTCCAGAGCGTTTGGCCGAATTTGACTTTGGACAAGTCTCTTTGCAGGGTGAGAAGCGATTGTCGTTTGAGCATAAATACCAAGAGCTAGGGTTAGCGAACAAAAAAAAGCGTTTATCAGCACCAGTGCAACTGAATAACTTTAGTTCTGCTCCAAGTATCGCAGCCGAGACTGAGATTATATTTCATCTACCAACACCTTTTGCAGAGGCAGCTTGTCAAGACCCTCGCTTGATCGTTCGAGAAGTACCTGCCGAGCTACAGTTGGACTTTCAAGAAGTCTTCCTATATTGGCACAAACGCTTTAACGATGATCCTATGTGTGAATGGGTACGAGAGATCTTTAAACAGCTCTATGTTGGAACCGATACTTTAGCTTAAATGCTTATATCGGGTAATTCGTGGTTAACTATTCGTATATTGGATAGTGACATTCTCTTTTCTCGATAGTGATTAACTTGTCAGTGATTATGATAATCAGGTTTAATTGATAATAATTATTAAATGCAATTACATTTTAAGCCTATTCAATATGAAGCCTCTTTTCACATACTCTCTATTTTCTACATCAGTTATTTCTGCTTGTATTACTGTACCTATGGTCGTTGTTGCAAATGACCAGTTACCTGAGACTGGTATCAATACAACAGCAATGGAAACCGTAGTGGTTACAGCCTCTGGTTACGAACAGAATGTCACAGAAGCGCCAGCAACAATAAGTGTTCTCACCCGAGAGCAACTTGAAAATCGCTCATATAAAGATTTGACTGATGCTTTAAGTGATATACCTGGTGTAACCGTTACAGGAGGTGGTGATGGCCAAGATATCTCAATTCGAGGTATGCCTGCTCAATATACGGCCATTCTTGTTGATGGCAGGAAGCAGTCTGGTCGAGAAACTCAAACTAATGGTAGTACGTTTACTGAACAAGACTGGCTTCCCCCGTTGAGTGCAATTGAACGTATTGAAGTTGTACGTGGCCCTATGTCAACCCTTTATGGGTCTGATGCTTTGGGGGGGGTTATTAATATTATTACGCGTAAAAATTATCAAGAGTGGCACGGAAGCTTGCGTGCAGAAACGACGCTTCAAGAAAATTCAAAATCTGGCAATAGCTATCAAGGGCAACTTTACCTTGCTGGCCCTGTCATTGATGGTCTGTTGAGTACTTCTTTGACTGGACTGTATCAGGAAAGAAAAGAAGATGAAATTGAAGGTGGTTATGCAGGTAAGACACTCGACAACTATCGAGCTTCTTTGTATCTCACACCTACCTTGGATGACACTTTTACTCTTGAGTTCACCAATCATAACCAAGAGCGAGAGACCACTCTAGGTAAATCAGTGGAGCGAGAGTCTCAAGTTGCAGTACGAGAATATGAACGCCAATCTATTGGTTTTAGCCACGACGGAAACTACTCTTGGGGTACAAGTTCTTCATTTATCAGTAATGAAACAGTAAAAAATATCGGTGCAGATAAAGAAGTCGAGAATAGTCAAATTAATACGCAATGGGGTCTGCCTCTTAATGCTCACTACTTAACACTGGGCGCATCTTTCGAGCAAAAGGATCTGACTGATAATAAACTGTCATTGACCTCTAAAAACAAGCAATGGGCAGTATTTGCTGAGGACGAGTGGTATCTCACGGATACATTCGCTCTCACCCTTGGTTTACGTTACGACGACAATGAGATCTTTGACGGGCAATTTAGCCCAAGAGCTTACGGGGTCTGGTCTATTGACCCTAGTTGGACGCTAAAAGGTGGTGTGTCTACGGGTTATCGAGCACCTAGTTTGACACAAATGGACGAAGAGTGGGTTCAAGAGAGCTGTAGAGGACGTTGTTCTATTTACGGTAATCCAGACTTAACAGCAGAAACCTCCATCAATACAGAGATGGGACTGTATTACGTTAATGAGCGAGACCTTTCTGCAAACATTACTTTGTTTTACAGCGACTTCAAAGACAAGATCGAAAGTGAGTTTGTCGATCCGACTTGTACTGATAGTAGAAGTTGCGACCGCACTTACGTCAACATTGATGATGCGATCAGCTATGGTGCAGAAAGTTCCGTATCTAAGGGTATTACAGAGTCAATTACACTAAGTGCGACCTACTCGTATACTCGTAGTGAAAAGAGCACTAATGACGATGATGATGGCTTGCCTCTTGTACAAGCACCTGAACATATCTTCTCACTTAATGGTGATTGGGCAGTGCGTGATGATGTTGCTTCATGGGCCCGTATGAACTATCAAGGCAAAGAGAAAAACAACATTACTAGTGATAGCACAAGAACGTTGGCACCTTCTATTACTTACGTGGATCTCGGTGTGAACTGGCGTGTAACTAAGAATGTGAAGTTAATGGCAGCGGTTTATAACTTGTTCGATGAGCAAACCACAGAGGAAGAGTTTGGCTACATTGAAGATGGCCGACGCTACTGGTTAGCGGCTGAAGCGACTTTCTAATCTACTCACTTTTTTAAGCGAATAATAAAACAATGAATACGAAAATTAAGTCTGCGATGACTTCTCTGCTACTTATGCCCTTTGTCTGTTTGGCTGGGGAGTTCAATGTAGAGAAGGATATCTTGTTCAAAACTGTAGGTGAAAGAGAGATTAAACTCGATCTTTATACTCCTTCGGTTGAATCAAATACTCAGTACCCGCTATTAGTTTGGGTACATGGTGGTGCATGGAAACGTGGAAGCAAAGACGCCATCCCAGAAAAGAACCCATTATTACTTCAGTCTGTGTTGAATGAAGGTTATGCGCTAGCTTCAGTTGATTATCGTTTAAGTGGAGAAGCGATCTTTCCTCAACCAGTACAAGACATCACTGATGCACTGAACTATTTGTACGACAATGCTGAAAAGCTCGGTATTAAAGCGGACAATCTTGTGATAATGGGACGCTCTGCTGGTGGGTATCTCGCTGGCTTTATTGGTGCGACTAACTCGGCATACGACCAAGTAGATTTCTATGAGCCACCAAAGTACAAGGTCTCTGCCGTAGTGAGCTTTTTTGGCCCTACCGATTTACTTGAGTTAAGTAATAAAGGTGGCAAGAAAACCAGCAAAAAATCGTCTGTATCTCGTTTCTTAGGAGATGTTCCAAACAATATTCCAAAGCTTGCCAAGAAAGCATCAACGACGAGTTATGTGAATGAAAATACTCCACCATATATTCAGTTACACGGCACCTTGGATAAGCGAGTGCCTCTATCTCAAAGTGAGATACTTAAGGCTAAGCTTGATGAGCATGGAGTCACTAACCAACTTTTCATTGAAGAAGGTGTAGGACACAGTGCACCTGTCTTTGATACCGAGAAGTACGTTACTCATGTTTTGGACTTCTTAAATAAACACTTTCCGAACTAACAGCTCTAGTCAATATAAGGCTTAAAAGTTCAAGGGGGAATACTGAGCCAACTGTGATTACAGTTGGCTTTTTCATGTATCTCTATTGGGCATTTATCATTCTGATTAACAGGAGCGGCTGCTCATTTTCAGGCAGGGTTGAATAAATCTATGGCTACTTTGGGGTATGTATTCTAACGAACTTATGTCCAGTGGTTTGCTGATAGTGCATGAAACACGAAATTGCCCCAAAGTTGCTTAGACCTTTTACTCACTCGCATCTGGTTCATGGGGTGTTGCCCGACTAGAAGTTATCCATTCTTCTGACACTGTTAGTCGTGAATCCCCGTGTTGTATCACGGGGTAAATTCAACGTAACTTCGTAGTATGCGGACTATAGCTTAAAGTGTCTTAGACTAGTTCATAAGCTAATTTAGCGATCGATTCTGTTCTTGTCTTAATCTGCTCTTCATTCCAATTGTCCAGATCAAAATCATCGCTATTCACTTCATCAACAAACTCTTTAACTAAAATAAGCTCAGACTTACTGTAGTAGCTTAGGTTTTTCTTTAGGATCTTTGTCAGCTATATCACCATTGATCTCAGCACATAGAGGCAATATGTTACCCACCATTCCAATCTATTCGTGACCTAGCTTTTGAGGAGCAATATGCTCTAGTGTATACAAGTGTGCAGTTAACTCACCTGTTTGTCGTTTTTTGATTTGTAAATGACAAGTTCTGCACAAACTTGGGAATAAATTCACTTTCACTAGGAACACGATCTTGTAGTTTTTCATGTACCGACTTTAGAAGCTCATTAGCATCTCTTTTATTTGTACAGTTTCTTAATTCGATTAGATTATCTAATTGCTGAAAAAGCAAATCCTGCCCCTAGAACTTCCCTATTGTTCTTAACGCTCTATTTTTTGATGCTACGTTACTTACATTTGAATCTATGGCAGACTTCACTCGTGAAGAAGAGATCGATTTTGGCATAAATCAAAGATATTCCCTTCATATTAGAGGAGCCTTTAGTGCGAGGTTCGGCTCGTTATTCTAAATTTAAACCTTAGCAGGAACATGTTATTATGGATGGAACTGTTTACACGGCCCCCCTTACCAGTGGTGTCGGTAAAGCCATCGTGAATCGATTCGCTTCGTGATAATTAGGACTAAAACTGAGCCTTACTGAGAAAACAAGTTTGATAATAGTTTTCTTCCACATCGTAAATAGCTTTTTTTGGCTCAGAAATATCGCCATTCGTTTTAGCTAGCTTAGCAACTCGTAATCACGTCGGTGTTATGTGCATGATAAAAATACCTATGTCCCGAATTAAGCTCTTAGCACGTTACTTTAAGTATAATATCTCGCCAGTTAGTCGTATATTGCGGAGTTAGCCATTTCTCTTCGCATGCCCCATTTCTGTTCTATGCCTTGGGAACAACAAAAGAAGTATCAGTGCGCTTGATTTTAGTATCAAAGTAGCTATTGAAGCAGCTCTTCCAGTTCTTTGCCCACTAGTATCACAAAAGATGTATAGATTGCTGTAAGACACTCTTCGTTTCCACACTTATCAATACGAACAAAACCTTTAGATGCAAGGTCGTCAATAGAAATCGAAAGTTCTTCGACACTGCGACCTGTTATCTCAGATAACTTCCTTACATTATTTGCTCTATCACGAGAAATCATATACAAAAGCTTAATATTTTCGTTAGTTAAAACCTGGGCCAGCTCCGTTAATGATGTAAACCACAAATGAGGAAAATTTTCTACATGGTTTAATTTACCAGCTGAAACATCCAACATATACTTACGAACTAGTTCTTCATCGGCTATTCCAATTCGAGCTTTCATAGTCTATCCATATCTATAAAATATAATACTTCCCTTTAATGGAAAGAGAAAACAGTGATAATAATGATAAATTACAGTCGATTTCTCAAACCTTATTATCTAAATCTAATTTCATTAAACCGCACTATTATTACTCACTACTTTTATAAAGCGCAATAATTTTAAGAACATCAGCTGTAATATTAATTGCTTTAGAGCCTGATGGTATATCCATCTTATCTTGGTATTGAACCCAAACTTCACCATTTTTTGATATACGGATCATTGCAAATGTTTCGTTAAGAAATGACTTATTGACGCCAAGTTGTTCATGTATGTCATCCATATGGAATCTTCCTATACTACTCTATAACATATCTCAATGATATTAACCCTTTATTTATAGTTAAACAAGAATGTTTAGTTAACCACTTGGTTTTTAAGTATAGTAAAAAGGTTATATAATAAAAACCAGCTCTTTGAGCTGGTAGTTGTCAAAGTTATCTTTGAACCATAGTTATTAAAAGAAGCACTCTATCGACTTTCTTTGACTATTCATTTTTTTAGGCTTATCGCCTTGATCAAAGCAATCTATTTTATCCTTATGCTTTAAAAATCGTGTAGCATTAAGCTTGCTTGAAATTTTAACACTTGATAAATGATTAATATTTTTTATTCTTTCGACCAGTGCTCTATCAGAAAACAACATATTATGAAAAAGTACGTCAGGCATAACATAAGCATCTAACACTTGTTTAATTCTATACATTGCCTGATACAAATCCTGTGCTTCAACTACAGTTAACAAACCTTCTAAAGCCAATTTTGTAACAATGTCCGCGACCTCATGTACAGGCTTTGAAACCTTTGCCGCTTGTTTCTTAATCCCTGCTCTATCAATATCGAAGTACCCTCGACATTCATTTGTTTTTGCTTCATAATATAATCTATAATAAGATTTGTGCTTAGCTATAAACTTGTCGTAAGCCCCTTTAGTAACATTATACTCGCCTGACTTTACACATTCAGTTACATCGTTTTCTAGAAACTCTTCAAATGTATATTTTGGAATGTCATCAATACGTTTTTTGGCAACAATGACCACCTTATTCTTAGGACAGCCATTTCTTACTTCTTCATCACATCTTTTAATATTTAGTCGAAGGTAAACAGTCATTCCTTTCCTATGTCGATACGGGGTGTAGTTCTTACCATCATCAAGTATATTATTTCTTTTCTTATCAATCGCGACATTCATTGCATCCGCATAATTAGCCATAACTTAAACCTTACAATTTATTCTTATCTTTTAATACAAGATATCAGTTAACTTTATATAAGTAAACAAACTGGAATTTACAAAAAATATAATTTTAACAGGTTGATTCATAAACTTTATCTATTACGAATAAACTAATTTTAATTATTATTGACAGATAAAGTTAATAAAATATTTATTAACTATGACGAATCATTGATTTTTAATAATTAGTGAGGCATTAAAAAGCAATGACTAGTTAATTATATATAGAAAGTAATATAATTACATTTAATGACAGCTATAAATATTAGGCTACTTATTTATACCTTTGTGATCCTGGCTAATGATACTTTCTAATAGTTTATTCACCGAACTTCGTTGTGGTTTATCATTCTTGTGTAAGATATCAACATGATCAGTATCAATAAAAGTCTTATAGTCACTCTCAGAAATCTGTTTTGTGCTTAAATTTTCAAATACATTTTCCATTGTTTTTCGCTTAGTGATACAGCTAAATGCTTTATCAAGAGTATCCAAAAATAGCGCTTCAATAACTGTTTCAAAACCCATTTCGACATCTTTAAGCATAGAAATCATCTCAACGACATACACGACATCAGAAGCGCCTTTTAATCTTTTACGTGCTCTCAGATTCCATTTCATGTCATCTATGAATTGTTCCACTTCTTTGCGATATCTAACATTCACAGAAAGCATCACAAGATAAGTCCTCATATCTTGATCTTGCTTACTTTCATAAACTCTAAGCGCATTATCTGATTGTTCTTGAGCGTGCGCAGCCGCTCTTTCTAGTTCTTCTTCATAGTTACTCAGGTCCTTACAGGCGTCATGTAGAATACCGTTTCCAATAAGCTTTCCGAGTGTATATTTTCGATTTCCACCTAACTGGGAGGCAGACATTCGAACTCCGTCGAGATTAAATACGATCCCCACCGCAACCCCCTTCTTTGTTTGTAGCTCAACTTTGAGGCTTGAATGTGTTGATTCAACAGCAGTGACAAACTCTGCAAGATTAGAGCGTGGCTTTAACTTATTGATACCAGTTTTTACCAGACGAGCTATTTGAGCCTTTTTGTTAAATATTTTAGCGTCATTAATATCAGCATAGGAATCGTAACCAATCTTATTACTACTTACTAATTGTCGCAGACCAAACTCTATCTCTAGCTCCCTCATTACTTCTTGTGCTCGTATCTTGCTATAAGAGTCTTTGATGCGTTTTCTTGTTACTATATCGATAGTTGATGTGACTACATGTATATGTTGTTCATCGGTATCATTATGTTTAAAAGCAATATATCGGCAATTTGCGTAACCCAAATGATTCATCAACTTTTTAGCTGTTTTGCACCATTGGAAATTAGTTAAACTCTCATTAGTATCTAAGCTTACAATCATGTGCTTAAATTGCTGTTTGGCGGTTGGATTAAGCCTTATAGACTCTTGCATCTCCCTTATCGCAAGCGCCATATCTAACATCTCCCCTGGTGCGTTTTTAGCATTTACAGGGATATGTATAATATTATTTGCATAAATAAATTCTGTTACTGCATCAGCGCTTTTAGTCGCTCCTGCACCATAATTTACTAAATATTTAGCCACTCGTTCATCGTCACCAGCAACATACTTTATGAGAGCATCTGCGGTTAGCTTAGTATGCTTACCGCCTTTTTGTGCAGGTTCCTTATAGATCATGACTTGAGCCTCTTAATTCTTTCAGTGCCTGAACAAGCTTGTCTTCACTTAAATGCTGTTTTGCTATTTCATAAGCCGCTTCTTGAGTAAAGCTATTCACTAGCAAGTGACGAGTGGCCTGAAACTCTCTTAATAGTCCCGCTAGTACTACAAGAGTACTTTCTATTTCTTCTCTTGTGAGAGCTTTACTATTCTCAATATCGGTGGCAATTGTTTTAATTTGATCTCTGAGTTCTGAAGTTTCTGAGAAGAACTCTTTAGATGCCTCTAGAATGATAGGTTTGACTTTTACAGCATTATTGATGATGTCACGAGTAAATGCTGAAAGCTTTGAATAACCAGCCACACATTGCTTTTTAACTAGCTCTTGATATTCTTTTTCAGTGAGATTTGTCTTTACTGATTTAATCTGTAAATCAGCAGGTTCTTTACGAGCTTTGTATTTCTCTTTTTTTACTGTCTTAACGGCAGTTTCAATAGCTCTAAAATCTTTTGCACCTACATTTCTTAGAATGTCTAACACATCGTTGTTCATAATTATTACCTTTTATTGTATCTATACTCACCTCTCAAATAATTAGATATAGCTATTAAGATCTAAGACTAACAGCATATGATAAACTAGCGCTAACACCGAAGGGGGTTAGTGCAACCAACCAGAATGGGCGGAGTATTTGTCGGAGATTTTATTTGGGACAAATAAACGCGCAGACACAGCTTGCTTCAAAACTAGATAATTATATTATTAATTTAAATGATAAGATTTTCAATATTTATTTTTACACAAACAAAAGCACAGTTCACATTTAAAATAAACTTATAGGAAATACAATCAATAAATAACCTCATAAAATTCAACATTATAAAATAATATCTTAATTAAATTTTTTTATTTTCTTATCATGTAAGTAGATTTAATAGATAATTACTTAAATATTAAGTAATCTTAGTGTAATTTATTTTTGTTGCGTAAGTAGTATGACATCAAGACTAATTAAAAATAAAATAGACTTTACTTACTAAAAATGAATATCTCATTAAGAATTGAATAGGTATAGCTCTATTCTTCATTGTAATATAATTAATAGTAATATTTATGTTTACTATTAATTTTATTACCAAATTATGCATATATATCTAAGATTTGTATACTTGAAGTTATCTTTAGAGCGAAATCGAACGTCCTATGTAGAACTCTAACTTAACTCAACACCTTCCGTTCAAGGCGTTGAGGAGTGCTCATCTATCCCAAACGTTAAGTGAGATTTCTGCTCTAGCGGTTATAAATCTATATAAAATTAGAGCAGAAGAAATACTGCTCATTTATTATGAGTAAAACAATGATACGGCTGGTTCAATCGTATAACAGTCTTGTATCTTGTACATATTCGAATGTTCCTACGATCCTGGTACAGTGGGTAGGTTAAATCTAAGTAATCCCTTACCTTCTGATTTACCAGATTTTTCTTCTATTCCAACTAAACCATTTTTTGAATAAGATTCAATGATATGATCTATGTCACGGTTACTATCATCATATCCACACTTTATCGAAAAGTTGTTTAAAGAACCTATAATTATTTCCATTCTCTCCTTTGTGAAATATACTGTTATACGATTATCTTTCAAAAACTGATTGAATAAAACTCTATCCTTTTCTTTCGAAAAATCAATATCAAGGTTAGACAATTTTCCTGTAATACGTGATTTACTAGCTTTAATTTCATTTTCAATTTTTTCTCTTTCCATTCTTTTAATTTTATATTGATTCTCCCATTCTTCATCATCAGAATATTGTGTCATATATTCACGTATCTTTGACATGCTCTTATCGATCGTATTGATTTTCTCCTCTAAGTGAGAAATGTCTACACTTTGGTCAATGTCAAATTTTAAAGACTTAAGCACATTATAAATTTTATTTTGAGCCAAGTAATAATTTATATTTACAGAGTCGCATTTAGTACTTTTTCTTTTTCTGTTACACTTTAAATACATACCTTTAGTTGGATTCTTAACTTTCCTACTAGAGAATGCCATTATATAACCACATTTAGCTAAACTACCACAACCGTTCTCATTTTCCTTCCGTATTAAGCAACCACATTTACCAACACCAACAAACACATTACGGAAAATTTCACCAACTCCACCTGTATTTTCCCGAGTTCTTTTTTGAACTGCATAGAATGTTCTATCATCAATAATTCTAGGATAATAATCCTTACCATCTAACTTTCCAATTACATTCGTATTTCTGATGTATGCATTAATAGATGATTCACTAAGAGGACTATTTTTTTTTGTTTTTATTAGATTTCCATTTTCATCAAAACTGTATCTGTAGATATCCAAGTCACCGAGACTCTTAATAATTTTTTGAGGCCCGTAATTGAAGTTAAGTTTTAAATCAAATATTTTCCTAATAATTTCCGCATTCTCTTCAATTATTGTATAAGATTTTAAATCTGAGTTTCTAGCTAACCAGAAAGGTGGTTTCGCTATAGATTTCCTTCCTGAATCTTCAAGCAATTTTCTACTGGCTTTTATTCTTGAACTTTTTTGACTAGATTCTTGATATGCTAAGTACATTCCAATTTCAAGTAGTATTCTTCCTGTTACACTAGATACAGATTCCATATTTTCTTCAAAAACAAGATTCCATTTCGTGATAGCAATTTTAACACCAGCATCGATAATCCGTTGAAATTGACTTCTGACAAAGTCAACATTAGCTCGACTAAATCTATCTATTAGCTCTATAACAATAAGGTCGCCTTTCTCGATCTTTCCATTTTCAATATCATTAATCAAAGCCCCCAGTTCACCTCTTTTAAAGTTCGCGGCTGTGTAAGCGCTCTTACCACGATCTTCATAAATTAATCCCTTTGAGTATGCCGATTTCCCTTCACTTAAAAGGCGCTTGTTGTAATCAGAAATCCAATGCTCACAAGCCTGTTCCTGCCTTTGTATACCCTGTCCTTCCTCAGCCTGAATTTGCTTACTAACACGTTGATATAGATGATACTTATTCACTTTTTCTTACACATTCCTAGGAGTTATAAAATGTAGTATAACATGTAGTTGTCTTTTGCAAACTGTGGCTTGCCTTACCACATTGGTGGCGATATCCAAGAACGAAGCAAACTGCTTCTTCAAACGCCTGAAAGCTTTTTAGCGCGTTTCAATGTTGATGTTCGTGTGATGAACGAAGTGGTTTCAATTAACCGCCAAGATAAAACGGTTACGGTTAAGAACCTACTTGATGGCTCTGAATACCAAGAGAGCTACGACTTCCTTCTACTTAGCCCTGGTGCAGGTCCAGTTGTGCCGCCTATTCCGGGTATTGATAACCCATTGACGCATTCGCTGCGTAATATCCCAGATATGGATCGTATCATTAAGACGATCGAAACCAACAAAGTGGAACACGCTACGGTCGTTGGTGGTGGTTTCATCGGTTTGGAAATGATGGAAGCCTTCCACCAGCTTGGCGTAAAAACCACATTGGTTGAAATGGCGGATCAAGTGATGACGCCCGTTGACCGAGAAATGGCTGGCTTTGCTCATGCAGAAATCCGAGAGAAAGGCGTCGACCTGCGCTTAGGCGTTGCTCTATCTTCTGTTGAATTTGTGGCGAACCAATCTGTCGCTAACATAGAAGCGGGTGAAGATGACACACACCAACACCTTCAAGGAAAACTGACGCTGTCTCTAAACAATGGTGACCAGCTTGATACCGATATCCTGATCATGGCAATTGGTGTACGCCCTGAAACAAAACTCGCGCAAGAAGCCGGTCTTCAAATTGGTGCACTAGGCGGTATTTACACCAACGAGTACATGCAGACCAGCGATCCTTCTATCTATGCCGTTGGTGATGCGGTTGAAGAGAAAGACTTTGTCACTGGCGAACAAACCCTTGTTCCGTTGGCAGGTCCGGCAAACCGTCAAGGTCGTATGGCTGCAGACAACATGCTTGGTCGCCAAGAAACTTACCAAGGTACGCAAGGCACGGCGATCTGCAAGATCTTTGATTTAGCCGTCGCTTCTACTGGTAAAAACGAGAAACAGCTAAAACGTGACAACATCACTTATGAAAAAGTGTATGTCCACACAGCCAGCCACGCGAGTTACTACCCTGGCGCAGAAACTGTGTCGTTCAAAATGCTGTTTGATCCAGCAACTGGAAAGATTTTAGGTGCGCAAGCAGTAGGTAAAGATGGCGTTGATAAACGTATCGACGTAATGGCAGTCGCTCAGCGTGCTGGTATGACAGTAGAACAACTACAACACCTTGAACTCACTTACGCGCCACCGTATGGTTCAGCGAAAGATGTGATTAACCAAGCGGCTTTCGTTGCGAATAACATCATTAAAGGTGACGCAACAGCGATTCATTTTGATGAAATCGACAACCTCTCAGAGGACCAAGTTCTGCTCGATGTTCGTAATCCGGGGGAATTGGAATCTGTCGGCTTCATTGATGGCACAATCAATATTCCTGTCGACCAACTTCGCCAACGTATGAATGAACTGCCGAAAGACAAAGAGATCGTGATTTACTGTCAAGTTGGGTTACGCGGTAACGTAGCATACCGTCAGCTGGTCAACAATGGTTACAAAGCCCGCAACTTGATTGGTGGATACAGAACACTCAAATTTGCTCGCTTATAACTTGATAATAAAAAAGAGAAAACCACGTGCTTGGTTTTCTCTTTTTTTGCAGGAAAGAAAGCGTAGATCATTCACCTTCAATCGCCAAACGGACTGCTGCTTGAGCATGGATAGAAGTGGTATCGAGTAGTGTAACATCGGTGTGACTTTGGTTTACAAGTAAGGCAATTTCAGTGCACCCGAGAATCACAGCTTCAGCTCCCTGCGATTTTAGTTTTTCAATAATTTGCAAGTATATCGTCCTTGACTCCTCTTTGATTTCACCTTGGCATAACTCTTTATAAATAATGTTATGTACTTTAGAGCGGTCGTCTTGATCGGGAATGACGACATCAAGCCCATAACGGTCGGAAAGCCTTCCTTTATAAAAGTCTTGCTCCATTGTGAATTGAGTACCAAGGAGTCCGACCTTTTGAACCCCTTTCTCACGAAGTAACTCAGCAGTCGCGTCTGCGATATGTAGTATAGGGATATTAGTACTGGCTTCAATTTGAGGCGCAACTTTGTGCATTGTGTTAGTACAAATAAGAATGAAGTCAGCGCCCCCTTTTTCTATTGAAGATGCAGCATCAGATAGAATGCTTGCCGTTTCTTCCCATTTACCTTGATGTTGAAGCTTCTCTATCTCTAAAAAATTCACGCTATACATACAAATTTTTGCAGAATTTAGGCCGCCTAACGCCTCTTTGACTCCTTCGTTGATCAATTTGTAATAGCTAAGCGTCGACTCCCAGCTCATACCACCTAGAAGGCCGATAGTTTTCATATAACTCTCCAATCGTTATACACCACCGTGTCAGGGGGGTTACAAACAAAATTAACCACTTAAATAAGAAGCATTCAAGCGTTTTCACTATTGAGCATTGGGTAACACGAAAATAAAATCATTCCCACAAGGACCGCTACGCGATTCTCATATATCCTCGCAATATCGTTACCGCATTTCCAGAAAGCTTAACGTGCTCAGTGCTTAACAACTCTGTATGGACGACCCCACTTCTCTTGGAGGCTTGGAAGCCTTTCAGTTGCTTTTTGTTGAGCTCTTTAGCCCAGTAAACACATAAAGCGCAATGTGCAGAGCCTGTAACTGGGTCCTCGTTAACACCCACCCAAGGCGCGAAGTATCGAGAGACAAAATCGGCGTCAGTGCTTGATTGAGCAGTGATGACGACGCCACGGCCTTTTTGTTTAAGCAGCGCACCAAAATCAGGGTCGAGCTGTTCAAGCACAAATTCATCATTAATGACGATCAACTGCTTATTATCAAACTGACCGTAGGCGACTACATTGGCGGCATCTAGCCCCAAGCCATGAAGTAAGTCTTTGTTAATACTCGCTCTCATATCTAAAGTTGGAGCAGGAAACACCAAATGAATTTCTTCATGATCGAGTTGTGCAGTTAAAACCCCAGATAGCGTAACGAACTCAATCGTATCTCCAGTATTATATAACCCCTGATCTTTCAGAACGTGCGCCGTTGCAAGTGTGCCGTGTCCACACAAAGCAACTTCCGTCCTCGGTGTAAACCAACGAAGTTGCATTGTATTGAGTGACAGAAATGCCGTTTCAGATAACGACATCTCGGCCGCGATGGCCAACATCGTTTCCTCATCAAGGCTTGACTCTGTGATACAAACACCCGCGGGATTACCTTTGAAAACCTCTGATGTAAACGAGTCAACCTGAAAAATTTTAACTTCCACGAAATATCCTTAAGTTCTATCAAACACGTAATTCTGTATCACGTGATTTTTAATATCTGTTGTTTGAGCGAAAAAAACCTATGAAATTTTCTACCAACCTTATAGGTCTTGTTGGAAGCGCTAACAAACAGGAGAATGTAGTTAATTATGCAAAACGTAAAAAGCCATCATCAATGTGACTCAATTGGATATCTTATCGGAGTTTTCGGCGTTTCTTTAGTTCTAATATGGATTGGTATTTATAAATTCACACCTACAGAGGCCAAGCTTATACAACCGCTCGTTGAAAATCATTTTCTGATGAGTTGGTTGTATGATGTGATGTCAGTTCAAGCCGTATCAAACATCATTGGCGCAACAGAAATCATTGTCGCTATTGGATTAATCGTTGGCCTTAAAAGCACACGAGTCGCTTATTTTTCTGGCATAGCCGCCGCAATTATTTTTCTTGCGACACTCAGCTTTCTAATTACGACACCGAATACATGGAAAGTGTCTGATGGGGTTTTGGTGACAAACTTCTTTTTAGTAAAAGATATTCTATTTTTAGCCATTGCGATTAGCGTCATCGAACGAAACAAGCCAAACAGAGAATAACTCTAAATAGTTCGAAATCTTGTTTTTCCAGAACGTAGCCTGAAAGGTGCAAACGACTTACAAGTCGAATGGTTCTGTCAATAACTCTAAATAAAGGCTCTTAAATTTAGAATGTTTAAGAGTCTTTGCCTCTTAATTATGCGAAACAACATCCTAGCGTAAAGTGAAAAGAAAAGCCTTTCACTCTACTGCTAAGGTTTATTGATACTTTGCCGAAGTAATGAACTCACCGAATGTCTCGCACCATACAACAACCGTATTGTATTCAGAAATTGAAGTGCTTTGAGGAACCTCAACAACGAAGTTATCGAACGTTTTGACATCACCAATTAAGCTCATCTCAGATTTAAGGTCATTAAACTCTTGTTCCGTTTCGACAAACTTAGGAGATAGATAGAGTTTATAGTCTGGTCCGGGAGCGAGTTTTCCTACCAACGTAATGACTTCAGAACTCAAATGAATCTCTCCCTCTCCCCAATGAAAAGCATCGCTACCTTTGAGTTCCCTCTTAAACACTGCGCTGTATTCTGCACCTTGCTTACTCTTAGCAACTTGCTCATCGGTCGGCGCAGGTGGTGCAATAAGGATCGGTAAAGTATAGATACCTATCGCAATGCCAATAGAAACTGCCACTAAGTGACTGATTGTTAATTTAATTATATTTTTCAAGGTCATAAGCATCTTCTTATTAGTTTTACTACTTGAATTTAGATTCAAATCGGCCTTATCTGTCTATTATCGAGCAGCATAATGTCATTAACATTATACACAAGCTATGCGCACTAAATGCAGACTGAGCGCAATTAAAAACGGCTGATAATTAATATCAGCCGTTTGCTTATCGGAAATGTCGTTGTGCCGGTTTGGTCACTATTCCGCTTCCACCAAAGCGATCTTATCGGATATCGATTTTTCCAATTTTATCGCAATAAACTTAGAGGTTGGCGTAAACGTTCTATCCCCATAACTGTCCAAAGGAACTAATGGGTTTGTTTCTGGATAGTAAGCCGCCGCCTGACCTGCTGGTACATCATAGGCAACAAGCGTAAATCCGCTCACACGGCGCTCAACGCCATCTTCCCACAATGACACCATGTCCACTTTGTCTCCCGGTTCAAAACCGAGTTTACGAATATCCTCTTCATTGATAAACAGCACTTCGCGCATACCAAATACTCCACGATAACGGTCATTCAAGCCGTAAAGTGTCGTATTGTATTGGTCGTGTGAGCGCATGGTTTGCAAGATCAAATCTGGCTTTTGGCCTTTTTCGAGTATCGCTTCGCTGATCAACTGCTTCGGCAACTCGCTAGAGCTGAACTGTGCTTTGCCGCTTGGTGTATTCCATCGACGCTCGGCAGCTGGGTTTACCAAGTGGAATCCACCCGGGTGTTTAAGCTTATGGTTAAAGTCGGTAAAGCCCGGAATCGTGTCGGCAATCAAATCGCGAATACGGTCGTAATCTTCAATCGCCCACAACCAATCAATTGGTTTTGCCCCGAGTGTCGCATTGGCAATACCGGCAATAATCGCTGGTTCTGAACGCAAATGCTCCGAACGCGGTTTTAGCTGACCAAATGAGATATGTACCATGCTGAAGGTATCTTCAACCGTCACGCCTTGTGGGCCAGTCGCTTGCTGATCAATCTCAGTACGGCCTAAGCATGGAAGAATAAGCGCATCTTTACCTGTGACAAGGTGAGAACGATTTAACTTCGTCGAAATGTGTACGGTTAAATTACAGTTTCGCATCGCGTTGTGCGTACGTTCTGTGTCTGGCGTTGCTTGTGCAAAGTTACCGCCCAAACCGATAAATACTTTCGCTTGCCCTTCTTCCATCGCTTTAATGGCTTGCACAGTGTTGTGGCCTTCACCACGCGGGACGTCAAAGTTAAATCGACTTTCAATGCGATCCAACAACAGATCTGAAGGTTTTTCATCAATGCCCATCGTACGGTCGCCCTGAACGTTACTGTGACCACGCACTGGTGAAAGCCCCGCTCCCGGCTTACCAACGTTACCTCGTAACATTTGCACGTTTGCGACTTCTTTAATGGTTGGCACAGAGTGACGATGCTGAGTCAACCCCATCGCCCAACACATGATCACACGTTCTGCACGTCGATACATGCTCGCCACCATCTCGATTTCACTTAAATCAAGACCCGATTGTTCCGCGATGTGTTCCCAAGACGTTGCATCCACTTCAGCCAAATACTTATCAATACCTATCGTGTGTTGTTTGATGAATTCGCGGTCAAATACCGCTTTGCCACCGTTTTGCAATGCCTCGCGCTCCCATTGCAACAAGAATTTCGCGATGCCACGAAACACTGCCATGTCTCCACCTAAAGCAGGACGCAGGTACGCCGTGTTGGTAGGCTCTGAGCCGTTACTCAACATCTCAATCGGCATTTGTGGGTTTTGGAAACGCTCTAATCCGCGCTCTTTGAGCGGGTTTAGACAGATAACCTGTGCACCACGTTTTACCGCTTCGCGCAGAGGTTCAAGCATTCGTGGGTGATTCGTGCCCGGGTTTTGACCAATCACAAAAATCGCGTCGGCTTCTTCAAAATCATCAAAGATCACTGTGCCTTTACCAACACCAATGGTGTCTTTCATCCCTATTGCACTGGCTTCGTGACACATGTTGGAACAATCTGGAAAGTTATTGGTACCGAATGCGCGCACAAATAGCTGATACAAAAACGCCGCTTCGTTGCTTGCACGACCAGAGGTATAAAACTCCGCTTGGTGCGGTGAATCCAATTGATTGAGATGCTTCGCGACAAGTGCAAAAGCCTCATCCCAAGAGACTGGCACATAGTGATCGGATTCTGCATCGTATCGCATTGGGTGCGTGATACGGCCTTGGTATTCCAACCAGTAATCGGTTTGCGTTGAGAGAGAAGAAACGCTGTGATTGGCAAAAAACTCAGGATCAACCAGACGATTGGTCGCCTCCCAGTTTACCGCTTTCGCGCCATTCTCACAAAAATTGACTTTACCACTATCTGGCGACTCGCCCCATGCACATCCCGGGCAGTCGAAACCGCCATTTTGGTTGGTTTTGAGCATAGTGCGAATGTTTTTAACTGCATTTTCACTGCCCCACCAACTTCTGGTTACGGCTTTCAGTGCACCCCAACCACCAGCTGGACCTTTGTATGTTTTTATTTGTTCTTTTTGGCTCACGACTTTACTCCTCGCAGATATACCAGCAAGCAGGGTGCCCGTGAAAACAAGCGCGTTATTTATTGAGATAATGCGGAAGTATTGAAGGGCTTAGTTTCTAATCCATGTATTTTTTAATCCAAATAAGTAACCACTCAACATGCTCTCGCTTGTCCGAGCGTTTACTTATCTAGATTCTTGATATCGGATACCCGCCTACTGTTTCTAAGACTGTTAGATTCAATTTGCATTGTTGCGTCTTGATCTAAATCAAAGATTAAGTCGATATTCAATATGCGTCCAATTGATAATCCTGACCGAGTGATAAACAAAATCTATGACGAATTTTTCCACTGACGGTCATCACATTTTTAATCAATACAATTTATGAGGTTAATCGTTTTCCCATTCGATTCCACCTAGTTCGATTAACGAACTCAATAAAATCGGCACTCTTGATAATAGATAATATCTATCACACTATAGATACTTTAAATTTGACCCTAATTAATATCAGGAATAGCCTTGATTCAGATCAATTTTGAGTGTGGTTTTATTCTTGACTTGGTTTTGGTTTTCCATTCCCTAGTTAAAACGCTCCAGCGCTTAAAAAGTACGGTAGTGCTGTGCCCTTTTTAGGGAGTTCCCCGTACATGTGACTCACAACGCAAGGTTAACAAGCCATTATGGATATCAAACAACTTAAATATCTCATCGCACTTGAACAGACCAAACACTTTGGTCAAGCCGCCGCATTGTGCCACATTACGCAGCCTACCTTGTCCATGAGGATCCGAAGCTTAGAGGAAGAACTCGATCTCGAATTAATCCAAAGAAGTCAACGATTTGAAGGATTTACAGAAGCCGGAGAACGCATTTTGGCTTGGGCAAAAACCGTCTTAGCAGCTCATGATGGATTGCAAGCCGAAGCCGCCAACTGCCGTGGTCAATTGGTCGGCTCTCTTCGGCTTGGAATGGTGCCACTCGCCAGCCAAAACCCTATGCAATTGCTCAAACCATTAGCTCAACAGTTCCCTGAGTTACGCTTTCAAATACTCTCCATGACGACCGAACAGATCATAGACCAACTCAATCGAAATCAACTTGATTTGGGGATGTGTTATGTCGATCAAGTTAACACCGCTTACTTCGATGTTATCGAGCTCGACTCGACCAAACTTGGCGTTTTATTCGATGAGCGTCATTTTGATTTTGCCGAATCTGAAGTGTTATGGGAGTCACTCAATAACATTCCGCTAGGGCTGCTTTCGAAGGGCATGCACTATCGCCACTCCATTGATCTTAGCTTTGTGAGTAAAGGGCTGGTTCCGCAAACCGTCATTGAAAGTAACTCCACCTTTCACTTGATCCAAGCAGTAACCAGTGGCCTTTGTTGCGCCATTATGCCGCTGAATTGTGGATTGGAAGAGTTGAACGATACGCTTCGCATTATCCCTATCGAAGAAGCCGCCGTTCACGCCCCGCTAGGTTTGTTAAAGCGAAAACAAGAACCCTTCTCCGCGCTAACCGATCAGTGCTTCGCAGAAGCAAAAAACATATTCAATCGATAACAAGAATCCACACGTCAATTTTTGGCATACATAACGGCTTATGAGGTGATTTCATGAGATGTACTACTCAATCTTATTTTGAACTGTCCGATTTCAATCAAGCACCACCTCAACCAAGTGCGTTCAATTACCGAGAATTGATTGATGGCCGCCCAGTGCAACAAATGTCGCTGGCGAGTGAATCCGCCTTAGCTATCAGCTATAACGGCATTAGCCAAGCGGTCATGATGGTGACGCCAGGCCATCTGGAAGACTTCGTGAAAGGATTTAGCCTAAGCACAGGCATCGTCCACGATTTCAAAGAGATTAAAGACATTGAAATTGGTGGCGATCACGAATCTCACTATGCGGAAGTGGAAATCAGCAACCGCGCTTTCTGGGCGTTAAAAACACAGCGCCGAAATCTTGCCGGCACAACCGGATGCGGCATTTGTGGTGTAGAGGCTCTGGAACAAGCTTTGCCTGATTTGGCACCGCTAACACCGTCTCTTCCTCCGCGCTCCGATGTATTTGAAGGGCTGCGAGACAAAGTCGCACTGCATCAAGAAGCCGCACGTGAATCTGGCGCGTTACACGCCGCTTTATTTGCAGATTTACAAGGCAACATCAAGTTGTGCCGAGAGGACATCGGCCGTCACAACGCGCTAGATAAGTTGATTGGCGCATTGGCCAACAATCACATCGAGCCTCAAAGTGGCTTCGCTATCATGACAAGCCGTTGCAGCTTAGAGTTGATCCACAAAGCCGTTCGCGCGCGTATCCCCACTCTGGTTTGCTTATCTGCACCTACAGCGTTAACTGTCGAATGGGCAAGAAGAAACCATTTGAACCTAATTCACTTACCAAAACACGGCTCGCCACGTCTATACAGCCCTGCGCCTTAACACGTCAACCTAGCCAAATTCCTAATATTTCTAACAGAGACCTCCGGGTTTCTGTTGTTTGCTTCTCGTTCCCAATTGATACTTAGCGACAAGCCACTATTCTCTCCAACCAAACGTGCTCACCCCTTGTCAGCACTAAGCTTGCGTATATTAACCTGCTTGCATTTGAACGCTTTCCAATCCGATAGAACCCTGTCAAAGACCCATAGATTAGTAAGGATTTTGTGTGACTCTTTTCACGCTTTTCCGCCTTACTAGGCATTTCTAGGAATTTTTCCTAGCCGATCTAGGCAACCATCTCATGTGCCTCACAAAACCACTCTCTAGAATTCCGCTCAGTCAAAGGTAACAAGAGCGCATAACGGTCTCCGTTGTGTTTCTAAAACAATTACAAGAGAGTTCATCATGTTAAAATTCCTCGAACAGGTGCGGAAGCCGACCCTCGATCTTCCCGTCGAAGTTAGAAGAAAGATGTGGTTTAAACCGTTCATCCAATCTTACTTGGTCGTATTCATCGGCTACCTAACCATGTACTTGATTCGTAAGAACTTCAATGTCGCGCAAAACGACATGATCTCAACTTACGGTTTGAGCATGACAGACCTAGGTCTTATTGGCCTTGGCTTCTCCATCACATACGGCATCGGTAAAACCGTTGTGTCTTACTACGCTGACGGTAAGAACACCAAGCAATTCCTCCCTTTTATGCTGATCCTTTCTGGTCTTGCAATGCTTGGTTTCAGCTTCAGCATGGGCGGCGGTAGTGCAAGCCTGTTCTTGATGGTGGCTTTCTACGCTCTAAGTGGTTTCTTCCAAAGTACTGGTGGCCCTTCTAGTTACTCAACCATTACAAAATGGACACCTCGTAACAAACGCGGCTCTTACCTCGGCTTGTGGAACATGTCACACAACGTTGGTGGTGCGGGCGCAGCGGGTGTTGCTCTTTTCGGTGCCAACTACCTATTCGACGGGCACGTAATCGGCATGTTCGTGTTCCCTTCTATCATCGCGATCATCGTCGGCTTTATCGGTATGCGCTTTGGTAGCGACTCTCCAGAAGCTTACGGTCTAGGTAAAGTAGAAGAACTTTTCGATGAAGCAGTGAGTGAAGAAGACACCGCCGCTGAAGAAAACCAGATGACCAAAAAAGAAATCTTTGTTGAATACGTTCTTAAAAACAAAGTTATCTGGCTACTTTGCTTTGCCAACATCTTCCTTTACATCGTGCGTATCGGTATCGACCAATGGTCAACGGTATACGCATACCAAGATATTGAGGCATTTAGCCTTTGCGATATCGATGAGCTACGCGCGCCTCTTGACACATTCAAACGCGAAATCAACTCACAAGGTTTACGCGATTTCTTTGTGCACATTCTTACCATGGAAGGAGAAACAAAAGAGCGAGCACTGAAACAGCTTCTTGCCCACGCTTCACGTCAATCGGAACAAGGCACTGACAGCGACGTTTACCAGCTCATCTTGGATCTATCCACTCAATACCCTGGCGATGTCGGCTTGTTTTCGCCATTACTGTTGAATGTCATCACGCTGCAACCTGGCGAAGCGATGTTCCTGAGCGCAAGAACGCCACACGCTTACATTAAAGGTACGGGATTAGAGATCATGGCGAACTCAGATAACGTTTTGCGTGCAGGACTCACGCCGAAACATATGGATGTTGAAGAACTGGTTAAATGCACAGATTTTGTGCCTAAGCCGTTTAACAGCCTTGTTCTTAAACCCAATGCCAATGGTTGCCAAAGCCTTTATCCGGTCCCAGTGGCAGACTTTAGTTTCAGCATTCTTAACCAACCGAACAATGAAGTGGTTGATGCCAATAGCGCAGAGATTTTGATGGCGATTGATGCCGACCTCACACTCATCAGTGATAACGGTGAGACGTTAACCGCCGCGAAGGGACAATCTGTATTTGTTCCTGCTTACGTTGGCCATTACCGTATTCAAAGTGCGGGACGTGTGGCTCGCGCCTTCAACTAGTTTTTGAACAACCGATTCAAACTAACGTCTGACCCAAGGGACTGGGTTAGACAATTTATTCCTTTCATAGATTGAACCATTCCGCTTTTAAGGCGCTCATGCTTACACCTTGCCGAATCCAAACACCTACAGGCCAGTTTCTCTAAAAGCCATAACCTCCCGGATCTGCCATTTACTGCAACATTCATTGTCAAAACCCATTTATGTCCGGTAAATTCGTCGCTCCAATATCAAATCACTTGGATAATAAAGGCGCTTGCATAGTGGTATTTGTTGCAAAACGTATAATCAACGTTGTAATCAAAGCCTCAATCACTACAATCTCTGGTTCGATTTTTCAGTTAACGTTTGTATGCCGAAGTTAAACCAAGATAACCCTGTTCAAAGCTCCGCCCTTTCCGATATCGAAACCAGCAGTAAGATTCAATCGGCATTAGAACCGAAGTTTCACAAGCCAGAGAAACGTCTCTGCTTAAGCCCTGGCCTATCGGATAAGCATTTGGCGCGCCGTTGGCAAGTATTGGAACAAGTGACCAATAAAGATCATCTTCTTGATCCTTTCACACAGTCACATTGCGACGCTTACTCCAACAACATCGAGCACTTCATTGGTACTGTCAATGTGCCGGTCGGTATCGCAGGCCCTTTGCGCGTCAACGGTTTGTATGCGAACGATGACTTTTTGGTTCCGCTCGCAACGACAGAAGCCGCGTTAGTCGCTTCCTACAACCGTGGCGCAAATCTTATCACCGCCGCTGGTGGCGCGAGCGCATTGTTGCTGAGTGAAGGGGTGAGCCGAACGCCAGTGTTCGCCTTTAATAACCTTGCCGACGCTGGCCAGTTCGTCAGTTGGGTTGTGACCCAGTTTGACGCATTTCGTCAAATAGCGGAATCCACCACCTCACATGGCAAACTCAAAGACATCAATGTAAATATCGAAGGAAACCATGTTTATTTGGTCTTTGAATACGTGACTGGTGACGCTTCCGGACAAAACATGGTGACCATCGCAACAAACGAAGTGTTCCATCATATTTTGGCGACCAGCCCAATCAAACCAACTCAAGCATTCTTGGATGGCAACTTATCAGGCGACAAAAAACCAAACGCACACACACTGCGCTCGGTACGCGGTAAGAAAGTATCCGCCGAAGTGACCATTCCTGCTGAGTTGGTGGAAAAATATCTGCATACGACGCCGGAGTCTATGGTTCAATTTGGCAAAATGACCACAGTGGGCGGTTTACTCAGCGGGACAATTGGCGTCAACGCGCATTACGCAAACGCGCTTGCCGCGCTGTACATTGCTTGTGGTCAAGATGCCGCTTGCGTTGCAGAGTCTGCCATTGGAATCACTCGTATGGATGTGGACGCTCAAGGCAACTTGTACGCGTGCGTGACCTTGCCAAACATCATGGTGGGGACGGTTGGTGGTGGTACTGGCCTTCCAACACAAAAAGCATGTTTGGATATTTTGGGTTTGCACGGCAACGGCAAAGCGAAAGCGTTAGCCGAAGTCGCAGCTGCGCTTTGTCTGGCTGGCGAACTCTCGATTGTTGGCGCATTTTGTGCCGATCACTTTTCTCGTGCTCACCATAAGCTTGCCCGAAAATAACCTTTGTTGCTTTGTACAAGAGAACATCCGTGTGGTTTTCTCTTGTGCAAACCAATGGACTTTATTTATTGGCTCAATAATTTCTTGAAACTAACTTAAGCCTTAACAAACATACCAATCTCTTGTTAACAGTACTTTAGCTGTCCCCCTTCTATATCCATTGCGATATCTCTTCTTATTACTCTTCACTGGCCATATTTAATATCAGTATCTTAGAAAAAATAGCATCAAAAACTTCTAGCACTATAGTACCAAATTCACCGTTTGAGTTTTTTGTTCACCACTTATAGCTACTATACTCGCCTATGCAGCTGCTTGATTTTCATAAATTTACTAAACAGCTCAAAAGAGCTTAATAACTCCCGTTAAATGGACTTAAATCGTTACTTCGGGTAAGCGAGTTAACTATGAGACGTCAGAAGCTAAATAAAATCTCTGCTTGGGTACTAGGATTGGCTATCTTATTGCTGAGCCATGTGCCTAATGTATCAGCACAAATACAGCAATCCCCATCCGATCAAACCGTTGCGCGTTTTCTCTATCAAACCTCTTTTGGACCAACTCCTGCGTTAATTAATGAGGTTAGGGAAAACGGGTTAGAGGACTGGATACAGGAACAAATCAACCTGCCAGCAACCTACCATCAACCACTTTATCAAACGCCTTTTTCTAAAGGCCTACAGTCAAACCGCGAAAATGCTTGGTATCAAATTGTTGTTACTGCTGAAGATCAGCTCAGACAGCGAATGGCTTATGCATTGAGTCAGATCGTAGTCGTTTCTCGTTATGGCGGCGTTCTTTCCAGCAAACCTACAGGGTTAGTGAATTACTACGATCTGTTGGTTGAACATGCGTTTGGCAACTACCGAGACCTGTTGTATGACGTTTCCATCCATCCAGTCATGGGGAGCTATTTATCTATGCTCGGTAGTGCAAAAGAAAATAGTGCGACAGGAACGCTTCCCGATGAGAACTTTGCTCGAGAGTTAATGCAGCTATTCACTATCGGTTTGTATGAACTCAATTTAGATGGCAGTAAAAAACTAAACCACGCAACAGGCAAACCTATCCCCACGTACAATCAAACTGATATTCAAGAGCTCGCGCGAGCATTAACTGGATGGAAAAATTCCGACATCGCATTCGTGAAACCGATGCGAGTTATCAGTCAGCGACACGACACCGGCGAGAAGCGATTTCTAGGGAACGTGATCCCATCGGGTCTAACCGCACAAGAAGAGCTTTCAAAAGTGATTGATATGTTGATGTCTCACCCAAATGTTGCTCCATTTGTTTCAAAATTACTTATCCAACGTTTGGTCAGTTCAAATCCAAGCCCAGAGTACGTCGCGCGTGTTGCTACGATATTTAACAACAATGGGGAAGGAGAAAAAGGCGATCTAACCGCCGTTGTTCGAGCCATATTGCTCGATCCTGAAGCATTAGGGATGACGGATACACCGCCTATAAAAGTGAAAGAACCGATACTGGTCCTGACTAATTTTCATCGAGCATCAGGTTTTACGGTTAAAGGATCACGTTACGAAGACGCAACAACGATGATGAACATCGCTAATCAAGGGCCGCTTCGTTCTCCTTCCGTGTTTAATTTTTACTCTCCAGACTATCAGCCGTCTAACGAGTTTACGGAGTCTGGTATTAACTCTCCAGAGTATGAACTTCTCAATTGGTCTGTTTATACCGATTTGGTCAACTATATGTTAACCAGCACTCGTAGAGGAGGTGGTGATTCCTACCACTTCGATCTTAACGAGTTTTATCTTCTTCTGGACGATCACCGTGCCTTAGTCGAATTGGTTAACGAGCGTTTCTTTGCTGGAACGGCTTCTGCTGAATTGAAAGAGCTCATGCTCACCGCCCTGAATGATTATCGTGGGGACTATGTGCCAACAACAAAACTCGCTCTAGTGATATTTACCGCCATTTCTGGCGACGAATTCTATATTCAGGATTAGGAGTGAATTATGGATATTTCACGACGACATTTTATACAAAGCACGCTATCGATGGGCGCACTAGCCTCTCTTAGTCTGCCAGGTTACTCTCTCGCAGCGCCATCCAATGACTTTCGAGCATTAATATGTGTGTATTTAGCAGGCGGAAACGATGCATTCAACACCATACTGCCATTATCGGAGGCGCACTATCGTCAATATTCCAAAGTCAGAGGGCCACTCTCTGTCGCCAAAGAAGACATACTCCCTATCAATTTGAGTGCTGTCGATAGCTCAAATCACCCAGTGAAGCTCGGCTTACACCCAAAGTTAAATGCGTTAACTTCCGTTTTCGAACAAGGCGATGCCAGCATCGTGCTCAATAGTGGCATTCTCAACCATCCCGTCACCAAACAAGCTATTGAGCAAGGTGAAGCATCACTTCCCGAGCAACTGTTTTCTCATAATTCTCAAACAGACGCTTGGTTACTTGGTGGAATGAGCGAGTCTAAAAATCTTGGTTGGGCTGGCAGAATGTTGGATGTATTAAACTCTGAATCAGAAATAACACCGCTATACAGTGTGCATGGCAACTCGCTTTGGTTACGGGCAATGAAACACCGCCAAACCGTCCTGAAAAAAGATCGCGCAGTTCAGCTTACCGCGATTGATAACCCGCTATACAAGGGGATCTATGATCGCCTTCTCTCTCATCAAACTGACAATCCATTTAATGGTCATTTTAATTTGATGGTTGATGAGTCGATGGTAATGAGTAGTGTACTGAGCGAGCAACTCAACCACATTGCTGACGAGCCGTTGTTTACGTCATCGACGCTCGGCAAGCAGATGCAAACCGTGTACAAATTGATAGCAAGCCAAGATGTCCTGAAGCAGCAACGACAAGTCTTTTTCGTTAAACACTCTGGGTATGACCTGCACGATTCGCAATTGGCACGTCATCCAGTGTTACTTGAGGATCTCGCGACAAACCTTTTAGCAATGTATCGTGCGGTCGAACGGTTAGGGCTAAACAAGCAAGTCACCTCTTTCACTATGTCTGACTTCGGTCGACGGATGATGAGCAACGGAAATGGTACCGATCATGGCTGGGGTGGCCATCAACTATTAATTGGAGGCGCGGTAAATGGGAAACAACCTATCGGTACATGGCCGGAACTAATACTGGGCGGAAACGATGATTACTCTCAAGGCCGACTCATACCCAAAATTGCCGCTGATCAAGTTGGTTCAACACTAGCACAGTGGATGGGCGTGAGTGATAACGCTGCACTGGAATACGTCTTCCCGAACATCCGTAATTTTACTCATTCAAACCTGGGTTTTATGTCGTAAGATATTTTACAGGTAGCTGTAGAACACATCATCAAATAAGGGAGCCTCGCGCTCCCTTACTCATCTTATGTTTGCAAAGTGTCCGTTACACCTCGTCGCGACGGCGTTCGTTACACAGCTTAATGGCACGCTCAAGTAATTCTAGCGCGGATTGCTCACATTCAGGCAGAACCGCATCACTTTCACCAATTGGCGTTACGCGGTCACCCCATTTCAATACTGCCGCACCCCATGTCAAACCTGCACCAAATGCAGCAAGAAGCATATTATCACCTGGGTTAACTCGACCTTGCTCTACCGCTTCACACAATGCAATTGGCACCGTCGCAGCTGAAGTATTGCCATAGTTTTGAATGTTAACAAACGCTTTGTCGTGTGGAATTCCAGACAGGTCACACAAGGTTTGAATAATACGAATATTCGCTTGATGCGGAATCACAACATCGATTTGTTCCGTCGTTAACTGTGATGCTTTCAGTACGGTTTTCGCAGCTAGCCCCATGCCTTTTACTGCACGTTTGAAAATTTCTTGTCCTACAAAGTTGAAATCCCAGTAACCGTTGTCTTCCGCAAAGCGATCCATACAAGTACCAAACTTTGGTACGGACAGAATATCGCGGCCTTTTGCGTCACAACCGATTTGAGACTGTAGTAAACCCGTTTCTTTTTCCGTTCTTGATAACACAACGGCGCCCGCACCATCACCAAATAGAACAGCGGTATCTCGCATTGCCCAATCGATGTAGAAAGACAATCTTTCCGCACCAATAATGATCGCGTTACGATAGTTACCTGATTGAATCAAACGTGTGCCCGTTTCTAGGCCATAGACAAATCCCGTACATGCGGCATTTAAGTCAAAGGCAGCGGCTGCACGAATACCTAGGTTCTGCTGTACCTTAGACGCGATATTTGGAATCAATGAATCTGGTGAACAAGTCGCCACAATGATTAAATCCACGTCTGTTGCATCGACGCCTGCTCGAGCTAATGCATGTTTAGCAGCAACGGTCGCCATGTCTGACGTGTTTACATGACTAATACGGCGGTTTTCGATACCAGTGCGGGTACGAATCCACTCATCGGAAGTATCGAGGAAAGTGCTAAGATCATCGTTAGAGAGCACGGCTGGCGGAACACATTTCCCCCAACCTGTAATTTCAGCGTAGTAATTTGTCATCGCAGACCTATTTATTGTTGTATTTTAATAAAATTTCTTAGAACCTTAGGCTCAAATACAAACCTGCGCTGCGTTATTTCGGCAGGTTAAAAAATAAGTATACAAATAATGAGGCTGACTGGTAAGTCATGTTTTCATCAATACGTAATAAAGGAAGAAGTCATGTCATCGTTTAAAACTCGCTGCCCTTCGTGCGGCGGTCTAAATCGTGTCCCTAATGAGCGCGTTGCCGAATCTGCAACTTGCGGTAAATGTAAAAGTGCACTTTTAGACGGCTCGCCTATCGAAGGTACACAAGATAACTTTTCTGCTCTATTACAAAGTGATATGCCTGTTGTAGTAGATTTTTGGGCCCCATGGTGCAACCCGTGCGTTGGTTTTGCTCCTGTTTTCTCTGATGTTGCTCATGAGCAAGCCGGAACGGCTCGTTTTGTTAAGATTGATACCGAAGCTCAACAACAACTTGCGGCGCAATTTGGTATTCGCAGTATTCCTACCATTATGGTTTTCAAGAATGGTCAACGCGTTGATATGATCAATGGTGCGTTACCTAAAACTCAATTCGATCAATGGTTAAATCAAGCACTTACTAAATAATCTTCCACGCCAACCTTGTTTGTAGGTTGGCGTTTTTATGCAACTTATCAACCTATCTAGTTAACAAATATTATTTATCGAAACGACTTAAATTTATCATTTTACTTGCCTAACTATTAGCCTCATATTCGCGCCGAATAACCCTTAGATTTCATTTAACTTATAGGCGCAAAACAGTGGAAAACACAGTCGTTCCTGCAGCATCACCACGAGTTACAGTTCCAGTCGTCGCACTGTCTCTTTATGCGGTGGCTTCGGGCTATTTAATGAGCTTGATCCCTCTCATGCTCGGTGAATACAACATCTCAGCAGATTACGCGAGTTGGTTGGCGAGTGTGTTTTATGGCGGCTTATTAACCGGTGCTATTTTTATTGAACGTATCGTACGTCAAGTTGGTCACCGTAACGCGTTTATTGGTTGCTTGGCCGTATTTTCGCTAACTATCGTCACACTACCCGTGTTTGCTAACGGATTGATGTGGCTTGCCGCTCGCTTTATTGCGGGTATCGCGGTTGCTGGTGTTTTTGTCATTGTTGAGTCTTGGCTAATGTCTGGAGACGAAGCATCGCGTGCGAAACGTTTGAGCTTGTACATGCTATCGCTTTATGGTGGTTCAGCATTAGGTCAGTTTGGTATTGGCGTGCTTGGCGTAAGTGGCGGCGTTCCGTTTATTGCGATCACGACGTTGATCCTAATGGCTATGCTGGTGTTAATGTTCATTGAGTGTGAGCAGCCAAACAGCCATGAATCAACCGCTTTATCATTTAAGCAAATTGCCAAACTAAACCATGCAGCAATTATTGGTTGTGTTGTTTCAGGTTTGACCTTAGGTGCGATCTACGGATTAATGCCAGTTGAGTTAACTAACCGTAAAATTAGCCATCAAGACATTGGTACATTGATGGCGCTAGTGATTCTAGGTGGCATGCTAGTTCAACCAATGGTGACCGCGTTAAACAAATACATGAGCCGCACAGTGCTAATGGCGTTTTTCTGTATTTTGGGTATTTTTTCGATCGGTATGACCTTTATTTCCTCGTCAGCCGTGGTATTGGCTGCTGCATTATTCTTTTTAGGTGCAGCTACTTTTGCCTTGTACCCGATAGCAATCAACTTAGGTTGCGAAGGACTTGATGAACGCTTTATTGTCTCTGCGACACAAGTCATGCTGTTTAGCTACAGCATCGGCTCTGTTGCTGGCCCAGTTGTCGCTGATAAATTTATGGGCCAAGAACACGGCTTACTAGGCTACTTGTTTGCCGCTTTGGTTGCGACTGGCGTATACATGCTACTTGCTGCGAGCAAAACCAAGCAGCGTATGGCCGCTGACCTCTAATCACGCCGCTTCTACTCAACGAAAACGAGGGCATGTCGCCCTCGTTTTTTTATTCTTCGCATTTTTGTTTAGATAAACGCTTGTGACGGTTTGACGCGTTCGCTGCAGGCTTTTCCGGTACCATGCGCTTTTCATGAAGCAAATGACGAACCGCCAAGATGGGATGTTTCAGTAACATTCTGGGGCCAGAGTAACGCATGACCAAACGCATTTGTTCTTTCGGCTCTGGTTTGTAGCAGTGAATCGGACATTTATTACACGTCGGTTTATTCTCTCCATAAGGACAGCGGTCGAGGCGCACTTCTGCGTATTCAAGCAGCTCACGACATTCTGAGCATAAGTCACGTTTTGTTCCATGATGGTCATGACAGTAAACCTCTACCATGGCTTTTACTGTCTTAAATTCAGTGGCGAGTTTGCCAAGTAAAATATCGCTCATGCGCTATCCAAAAATCACAACATCATTGTGTAAAGTTCTAACGTGCGGCCATTATCATATTGCTGCTCAACTCGTTCAAACTCAAAGCCCAGTTTTTTGAGCAAACTTATACTACGAATATTGTCATTATTGGTGATGGCAACCAAATTATCGAGTTTCATTTCCTCTCTAGCGTATTCCAGCACTGCGGTTGCAGACTCCGTTCCGTAGCCGAAGCCATAAGCGGAAGGTAAAAATCCATATCCGAGATCATAGTGTTGTAATGTGTCACGTTTAACCAACCCACAAATCCCGATGGGTTGCCCATCTTCTTTCTTCTCTACAACGAGTAAACTCACGCCTTTAATTTGTTGCATGCGTAGCATGTTTTCTTTTATGTAACGCGCCGCTTCATATTCGGTACGAATTTGTTTGTCTCCGACAAAACGGTAGAAGTCTGGGTGGTTATAAAGTTCTAGTATAAATGGTGCATCATCTACACTCACAAGACGCAGTATCAAACGTTCGGTGTACAGTGTTTTCATTTGGGCTCCATTAAAACGCGATAGATGATTGGACATAGGAACGTACTTGAATTTTGCGACCGATACCGGCGCTTATTTAGTTGTAACTTGATAAAAAAGTAACTATCCTGCCTCGCTAAATTAAAGGACCACCACCATGAACCGCAAGAAGAAAATCAATCAGATCTTGAAAGCGAAGCAGAAGAAGCATAACGCTAAGCTACATAAGAGCAATAAGCCACGTTATATCTCCAAAGCTGAACGCGCGAAAATGGAAGCTGAAGAACAAAACCAAGCTTCAGAACACACGGAAAACGTTGTAGACACAGCGCAGACAGATCAAGCCTAAAAGAAAAGCCGCTTCAAGCGGCTTTTTTGATATTCGGAGGTAGTTAGCTTTAGTATTCGACACTGTAGTTCAGTGTGAATGTGCGACCTCTTCCTTTGTAGTCGTACGCTGCAGCATCGTAGTGTGCTGCATAAAGAATCTGCGCACGTTGTCCCCAAGCGGTTGTGTAGTCTTCGTCAAATAGGTTTTGAATACCAAAACCTAACTGCCCGATAGGTAGTGTTACGTTACCAAGAAGATCAAACGTAGTGTATCCATCTAGTTTATTGTTTGCGTCATCTTCGTAATCAAACATCGTCTGGCTTTGTAAACGTACTGAATAGCCATCCTGATAGTAAGCCGCCCACGCGTTCGCTTTTGATGTACTTGCTTTACCCGCACTTAGATCTTCCCACTTACCGTTGGTTTTCAGCTCAGAAACCACATAGTGACCTGATGCACCTAACAAAATATCACGGTTTACCCAGTAGTTAATGTTTGCTTCGGCACCGTATACACGTTGCTCGTCATCAACATTGGTGATTAGGAGCGTCTTCTTGTCATACTTGATTGAGTTATCCGAAACCGAGTAGTAACCCGCCGCTTGCAGTGCGACAGTATCCGTATCTAATCGGTAACCAATTTCATAGCTGTCCGTTTTGATGCCCGACATTTTTGAGTCAGATACATTAATGCTATTGTTCAACGCGTAGTGACCATTTGCATCCGCGGCATCGTAGCTACCTTGGCCGTAGTACTTTGCAGGATCAGCGAGTTCGAAACCTTGAGAGAAGTTCGCCCAAAGCTGAGATTCATCGTTAAGCTGATAAATGGTGCCCAAATTAAATAAGCTCACAGAGTAGTCAGTGCTGCCACCTGGTACCGCATCCGCTGATACACCATTACCCGATGCGATCTTCTTTTGTATACTATAGGCAACAAAATCATCAATCTTATTGTCCATGTATTGGTAGCGGTAGCCTGCTTGTACTGACCAATCTTGATTGATTTGGTAATCCCCTTGGACAAACATTGCGTAAGACGCCACATCAACATCTGGGTAACGCCCCACTTCGGCATAGGTTCGATTAATTAAGTTCCCAGAGCTGTTCGCAATGGTTGGATCGAACAGAGCCTGGTTACTTTCAAAACGGTCTAAGTACGCATCGACACCATAAACAAGTTTGAATGACTCCCAGCTTTTAGCTAACGCTAAGCGCCCAGCAAAAACTTCTGTTTTTTGTTGAGAGGCACTTTGGTAATAAGGAGTAAAGGTTTGGTCTTCACTACGGTAAGATAACTCGCCTATCAGTTGATGACCGAATACGCTGTCGTGAGCGTAGTTCGCACTTAAGAGAACTCGCTCTGTACCATGTTCACGGTCGGAATCGAACCCCTCTCGTACATCAACAAATTTATTGTTAACAATGTACAAACCGTATGGCGAATCTTGCTGGCTGTCATAGTATTGTGCGACAAGGTTTAACTTGCTGGCATCGGAGATTTGAATCTCGGTCGATCCCATAACATCGAGCGTTGAATTATACTGCAAAGAGCCCTGTGAAATGTCTGGGGTGACAATGTCGCCATTTGCGTCAAATACACCTTGTGTCTCGGTGTACACAACCGAACCTCTAGCGGTAATTCGCTCATTACCACCCGAGATAGACTGAGCGAGTTTGTAATCAAAGTCATCGCTGCTATTAAAGCCTGTAGTGCCACTCACGTAGGATTCAAACGACAAGTCATCCGAGTACGCTTTCTTGGTGATAATGTTAATAACACCACCAGTAGCGCCTGCACCATAAATGGAGGTTGCACCAGATAGTACTTCAATTCGCTCGATGTTGAATGGGTCTATTGCGTCTAACTGACGACTAATCGGGCGAGAAGATTGTAACGAGACACCATCAATCATTACCAACATTGCTCTACCGCGAAGGTTCTGACCATAGTTAGTTCGACCACCGGTGCCGACGTCTAAAGAAGGGATGGTTGCAGAAAGAATATCACCCAGTGTCTTGCCCGCACGATATTGCTGAGCAATCTCTTCTTGGCCAACAAACCAAACCGTTCCTGGAATATCGGAGATCGATTTCGGCATCACACTGCCTACAACAACCAATTGCTCATCGCTCGGAGTCGATGTTTGTTGAAGATCTTCTGCTGCTATTGAGCTAACTGCGTATCCACTGCTCATCGCAAGTACGATGAGATTGAAAGAAAACGTCCTTTTCATCATTGTATTTATCTTTTTGTTGTCAACAAGAGCATGCAATGATACTTATTCTCACTCTCAAATCGAGCACTGTTACACAAGTTAAATAAATGTTAATTAAGAACCTTCTTGCTCATAAGCTGTCGATTTTCCTCTAAACGAGGACAATCTGCACAAAGCTTTCTGCCTTCACACTTATAGACTAAACAACAACTTTTTCTTACTAACTTTAGCGGCTGATCAGATTCCGTCTCATGAAGTGAGCGGCTATTATCAACATCCAAACCCATTGCGCTTAGCCACAAGACCGCATGCTCCTGAAGTGTCGAGTTAGTCATTTGCGGAAAGCGCTGTTGGAGACGAATTAAACAAGCCATGATTCCGTCCGACATCAATTGATGGGTGAAGCCAGGACGAATGCGTGTCCATTGACTCATCTCTTGTTGATAGAAGTCGAACAGTTCTCGGATTTGACGCCCCGCCTCTTTTATCAACGCTTCTGGCTCGCCATGTATATGCGCTTCGTCGGCGAATCGGTACCCAGAAACAAAACAAGGTTTGAGGTGCTGCGCTATCTCGCGAATGTTTGGCAACGTGTGGTAACCGTAAATAGAGATGAATGCGACATAAACTGGCTGCCAACAAAGTAAATCCCACGTTCTTGTCAACCAATATGCTTTTCCCGCTTCCGGATGAGCCTCCGAGATTTGCTGGTAAAGGCCTTGGATGATCGGGTTGATATCATTCTCGATATGGATAGCTTCTTGCCCTATCTCGCCGATATCACCGTGTAGGTAAGGTGTAATCTCACTCGAAGTTTGAAACAGTTGCGGGAAAAATTGCTCAGACATGATGGCTTATTGTTGGTGTAGTCATTCTGACACCTTTATACCCAAGCACCAATCGCAATGCAAACTATTATCCTTTGTGTTTTCATAACAAAGAAGCACTCTTAGGGTTAGTTATGAATGTATTTCCGAGTTCTGTGAAGCTGTAAGGTCTGGTTACGTATGCGATGAATAGCAACAAACTCTTAAACCTCTTCGCATTTAACGCTCACATGATCGCAAAAATACACAGCATAAAAACACCCTGATAAAACTGTGTTAACAGTTTCCCTGTGTAGCGTGAGTTATTGCCAATAATTGAATATTGCTGTTTCTTATCCAGCGGATTGTGAACAACATGAAGTATTTTCTTTCTGAATATCGAGACAATACAAAGAGGTAATTTGGCTATGTAGCCCTCTGTTTTGAATAAGGAAATCCACATGTTGTATCTTGAGTTTCTATTTTTGCTCGTGATGCTGTATATCGGCTCACGTTATGGTGGTATAGGCCTTGGGGTCGTATCCGGAATTGGCTTGGTGATTGAAGTCTTCATCTTTAAGATGCCGCCAACCTCTCCTCCTGTCACCGTTATGCTGATCATTTTAGCGGTGGTAACATGTGCTTCCATTCTTGAAGCCGCTGGCGGTTTGAAATACATGCTGCAAGTTGCCGAGCGTGTGCTTCGTAAGAACCCAAAACGCGTCACCCTTATTGCTCCGTTCGTGACTTACTTTATGACCTTCCTACTTGGTACAGGTCACGCGGTTTACTCTATCATGCCAATCATTGGCGACGTTGCGCTTAAAAATGGCATTCGTCCAGAGCGTCCTATGGCTGCCGCTTCTGTCGCCTCTCAAATCGCAATCACAGCCTCGCCAATTTCAGCAGCAGTGGTTTACTACTTGGCGCAACTCTCCGACATTCAACACGAGATCACTCTGCTCTCAATTCTGCTCGTTACCGTACCTGCAACGCTATTCGGTACGTTGTTGATGTCACTTTACAGCCTAAAGCGTGGTAAAGAGCTAGACGACGATGAAGAATACCAAGAGCGTTTGAAAGATCCTGTGTGGAGAGAAAAAATCCTCAACACAACTGCAACGTCTCTTGATGAAGTACTACCAACAAGTGCTCGTAACTCTGTATTGCTGTTCATTGCTTCTATCTTGGTTATCGTCGTTATCGCGATGTGGCCAGACATTCGTACCATCGTAGATGGCTCGAAGCCAATCAGCATGGCAGTTGTGATTCAAATGATGATGCTCTGCTTCGGCGGTATCATTTTGCTTGCGACCAAAACTGACCCGCGTGACGTACCAAATGGGGTGGTATTTAAATCTGGTATGGTGGCGGCGATTGCTATCTTCGGTATTGCATGGATGTCAGATACCTACTTCCAGTACGCTATGCCTCAATTTAAATCTGGCATCGTTGAGATGGTAACCAACTATCCTTGGACATTCGCGCTTGCGTTATTCATTGTGTCGGTTGTGGTGAACTCTCAAGCTGCAACGGCTCGCATGATGCTGCCTGTTGGTCTCGGCTTAGGTTTGGAACCTGCGCTGCTTATCGGCTTGATGCCAGCGGTATACGGCTACTTCTTTATTCCAAACTACCCTTCAGATATCGCGACTGTGAACTTCGATACCTCGGGCACAACTAAGATTGGTAAGTGGTACTTCAACCACTCATTCATGTCTGTGGGCTTAATCGGCGTGATTGGTGCGTGTTGCTTGGGTTACTTGCTAGGGCAAATGATCATTCCTTCGTAATTAGCCAAATCAACGATAAATTAGAGGCGAGTCATTGTACGTTTCGTACAGCCTGAGTGACTCGCCTTTCTTTATTGCACTATTACTACAGCAAGAAATCGTCATCAATCGCGACAAAATTGTCGGCACAATCAATCAGAGTTTGGGATGTTAGCTTAGGTACACCATAAACGGTCACCGTGTTATTGAAGCGCTGCTGAATTCTCTCTACTAGCAGACTAAAGTCTCCATCTCCCGAAACTAGAATCACTTCCTCAACTTCGGGAGCAATTTCAATTGCATCGAGAGTAATACCCACATCCCAATCGCCTTTCGAGCTACCATCACGACGCTGGATGTAGGGTTTAAGCATCACCTCAAAGCCAACACCCCGAAGAATATGGTGGAACTGACGTTGCTTGGGATCATTGCTCGCAATAGCATAAGCACGAGCACTTACCACCTCTTTCCCTTGTGTGGCAACATACCAAAACTGGTTGTAATCAAAATTGCTTCGATACGCTTCGCGACAGGTGTAATACACATTCTGTACATCAACCAAAATGGCGATTTTTTGTTTGCTTTCCGAACTCATCTATTTCTACGCTCAATTTATTTGCTGCCTACCCTATGCCAGTTTTGGAAAAAGCACAATGAGCCAATTCCACTAAACTTAACGTATAAAAAGTTATTTGGGTTTCTAGGGGAACTGTCATGGGCGGAAAGTTACTAGTGATACTGCTTTCTTGTATCTTGTCATCGACAGCATTTGGTTATCCAGCGCACTCCAAATACTGGCCACATAGAAGTGTGCTCTACTTTGCGCCAGAAAATGATGAATACGTCAAACAATTCTTGCTAGAAACACTTATGAATGAGTGTGAGTTGGAAGACAGAGATGTCGTCACACTGGTCATTACAGAACAAGGTTATACTTTTCCTGCTTGGCTTAAAGAAGAGTTCGACCTAAAAATGCTAGCTCGTCTTTATGCGGTCGAAAAAGGTTCTCATACTGCTATTTTGCTTGGTAAAGATGGTCTAGAAAAGCACCGTTGGGGCGCAGAAACAGACTGGCCGTTTATCAACAACCTCATTGATCAAATGCCTATGCGTAAGCAAGAAATGCAGAGGCAACAAAGCCCCTGTAAAATATAGTCACTTCTGGGCAGTATTACTTTGCGAACCAATCCAATTTGTTGTGCAGCTGAGTAACGCTACCAACCACAATCAATGCTGGGCTCACAGCTTGCTCTGCCATGCTCGATAACTCGTTCAACTTTCCTTGGAACACGCGCTGCTCCGGGCGCGTACCGTTTTCAATAATGGCGCATGACATCTCAGGATCTAAGCCGTGAATGATCAGCTTATCCATAATGTGGCCGCTTTGCTTCAAACCCATGTAGAACACAAGCGTGTTGTTGGATTGCGCCAGTGAATGCCACTCAATCTCACGACCATCTTTTTGTACGTGACCAGTGATGAATTGAACGCTTTGCGCATGGTCGCGGTGTGTTAATGGAATACCAGCATAAGCCGTTGCACCTGCTGCTGCTGTGATACCCGGAACCACTTCGTATTTGATACCAAATTCCGCTAGTTCTTCTAACTCTTCACCGCCACGGCCAAAGATAAATGAGTCACCGCCCTTCAGACGCACAACACGCTTACCTTCTTGTGCTTTCTGCACCAAGATTTGGTTGATTTGATCTTGAGGCACACAGTGAAAGTCTAATTTTTTACCTACGTAGATCATCTCTGCTGATGCATGAGCCAATTCTAGAATGTCTTTCGACACCAAACGGTCGTATACAACAACTTCAGCCGCTTGAATGGCTTTTAAGCCTTTTACTGTGAGCAAATCAGGATCACCTGGACCTGCACCAACAAGAGAAACAAAGCCGCTGTTTAAAGATGAGTGAGCAGTAGTCATATCAACGCCTATCGAAAAATTTAGATATAAAGAGTAACACTCGTGTTATGCACTTAGGGCTAAAACCACTCTAAGGAGTTATTACTTTTTATAGCTAAATCAATAAAATATGTCGCGAAAGTGAAAGTTAAAAATTGAAATCTAGTTAGAGAATAGTCCCGCCCATCCAGAAGCGGGACCATATTAAGCGAATTACCCGTTAATGGTTATTTAGCCATTGCAGGTTGCGCTTTTACTTCTTCTTCAGCATTGATAGAAGGCGCAGTTTTAGCGTGAGTTAGGTACAGTGGAATACAAGTCATTACTAGACCACCAACAATGTTACCTAGGATGGTTGGGATAAGGTTGAAGTTCAACCAAGTCGCGATACCAAAATCCGCACCTAGAATCATACCTAGTGGGAATAGGAACATGTTTACTACTGTGTGCTCGAATACTAGAGCGAAGAAGATGAAGATTGGGAACCACATCATTGCTACGCGACCAGATACTGAACGTGCTGTCATGTTGCCGATAACGCCTAGACATACCATTAGGTTACAGAAGATGCCGCGTACGAAACACGTGATCCATCCGTCCATACCCATGTTTTCAAAACCAAGGCTACGCGCGGTAGAAACAGCCACAAATTTCTTCGCTACTGCGTTCAGTTCTAGAGAGAAGTTACCTGTTAGAGAGATAGCCACTAGGTAAGCAACGATCAGAGAACCGATAAGGTTACCCAATCCTACAAGACCCCAACAACGGAAGATACGACCCCAAGTGATGCCCGGACGGTTAGCAAACTTAGCCAGAGGCGCTAGACCAAAAACACCGGTTACTAGGTCATACCCCATCACACTTAGAATTACGAAACCAACGGGGAAAACAAGTGCTCCTACAAGACCGATACCCGTTTGTACAATCGCGGTAATAGCAACCACCACCGCAAGCGAAAGAATAACGCCAGCCATCGTACCGCGAAGCAGAAGGTCTCGCGTGCTTGTATTGGTTTTCGCTTCACCAACATTGATCATGGTTTGCACGAATTCTGCAGGCTTAAAATCAGTAGACATGAATGTGTCCTTATCCAAAATTGAAAGTTAAAAAGTTAAAGATTGAATAGAGAAAGGCTTCCCGTTGACACCTGAACGCTGTCTACAACACCTCGCTTCCCTGTTCCCCTGAGATGATACTTGGAAAGCCTTTGTCTATTGAATCTAGGTTTCAGTTCATTCCCTCCCCCTAAGAGGAGGGAATGAAAACCAAGCTTACGCAGAGATTTCTACTTCGCCGTTGGTTACGCGGGTTTTGTACGCTTTCACGCTAAAACGCTCGTCTTCCATGCACGCACCTGTTGTCAGGTTAAAGCGTTGCTTCTTAAGTGGGCTAGCCACCCAAAGCTCGCCTTGGTGCTCACAGATCAAACCGCGAGAAAGCACGTTTGATTGGAAGAACGGGTCTGTGTTGCTGATCGCCAGCACTTCTTCTGCTTGTGTTGGGCGGAATACCGCAACTTGCTGACCATCAACCAGTGCACAAACACCTGTGCCCGGTACGATGTCGCTGATTTGGCAAATCTTTTCAAATGACATAATCAACCTTCCCTTATGCTTCAGTGATCGCTACGTGTAGGATGTCGCCTTTCGCTTCAGGATGTTTTTCCGTGAAGGTTGCAGGGCGGTGCTGTTCACGCTCTTGTACAAACACAACGTTTTCATCGCGCTTGTCAGAGTTGATGAAGTGCGCGAAACGAGTCAGTTGTGATTCGTCGTTGATGGTCGCAGTCCACTCACACTCGTACTCGTCTACAAGCTTCGCTACATCAGCTTCTAGTTGAGTGTTGATGCCAAGTTTGTCTTCAACAATCACTTCGCGTAGGTAGTCAACGCCACCTTCCATGTTTTCCATCCAAACTGATGTGCGTTGTAGTGGCGCAGCAGTACGGATGTAGAACATCATGAAGCGGTCGATGTACTTGATTAGTGTTTCTTTATCTAGGTCACTTGCAAGTAGGTCTGCGTGACGAGGTTTCATACCACCGTTACCACATACGTACATGTTCCAACCTGCGTCAGTCGCGATAATACCAAGGTCTTTACCTTGTGCTTCCGCACACTCACGAGTACAGCCAGAAACACCGAACTTCATCTTATGAGGGGTACGAATGCCTTTGTAACGGTTCTCGATGTAAGAACCCAGACCAACAGAATCTTGAACGCCGTAACGACACCACGTTGAGCCAACACAGGTCTTCGCCATACGAAGGGCTTTTGCGTACGCCTGACCTGTTTCGAAACCAGCGTCGATAAGCTTGCGCCAGATCTCTGGAAGATCGTCTTTTTGAGCACCAAACAGACCAATACGTTGAGCGCCAGTGACTTTGGTGTATAGGTTGTATTCTGCCGCAACGTTCGCTAGCGCACCCAGTGCTTGAGGTGTTACTTCACCACCCGCCATACGTGGAATAACAGAGTAAGTACCGTCTTTTTGGATGTTACCTAGGAAGTTATCGTTCGTGTCGTGCAGCTTAACCAGTTGTGGCTTAAGAATGTGCTCACCCCAGCAAGAAGCCAAGATAGAACCAGCCAGTGGTTTACAAACTTCACAGCCGTAACCTTTACCGTATTTCTCTAGAAGCTCATCAAACGTTTTGATCTCTTCAATACGGATTAGGTGGAACAGCTCTTGGCGTGAGTATGCAAAGTGCTCACACACGTCGTTCTTCACTTCGATACCAGATTTAGCAAGCTCAGCATTTAGAACAGACGTAACTAGAGGAATACAACCACCACAGCCTGTACCTGCGCCAGTCACTGCTTTGATGTCACCCAATGTATGGTGACCATCAGCAACTGCTTGTGCGATCTTGCCTTTTGTCACGTCGAAACATGAACAGATCACTGCGCTTTCTGGTAGAGCGTCTGCACCTAATGCTGGTTTCTCAGCGCCTGCGTGAGCAGGAAGGATCAACGCATCTGGGTGTTCTGGTAGGTCGATTTCGTTCAGCATAAGTTGAAGCAGGTCGCCGTAGTCAGAGGTGTCGCCAACCATAACCGCGCCAAGCAGTTTCTTGTTGTCTTTAGAAACGATAAGACGTTTGTAAACTTCTTGTTCTTCGTTCTGGTAAACGTAACTCTTACAGCCTTCAGTACGACCGTTCGCGTCACCGATTGAACCTACTTTTACACCTAGAAGTTTCAGCTTCGCAGACATGTCAGCGCCTTCGAATTTGCTTTCTGTGTTACCTAGTAGGTGATCAACGGCAACTGTCGCCATCTTGTAGCCAGGAGCAACAAGGCCGTAGAACATTTCGTTCCAAGAAGCACATTCACCAATCGCGTAGATGTTCTCATCAGAAGTCTGACAATGGTCGTTGATAGCAACACCGCCACGAGGTGCCACTTCTAGCTCCATTTGGCGTGCTAGTTTGTCTTGTGGACGAATACCTGCAGAGAATACGATGAAGTCTGTTTCTAGTTCTGAACCGTCAGCAAAACGCATAACGTTGCGTGCGTTTGTGCCTTCTGGCGCAATCTCAAGCGTATTTTTGCTGGTGTGAACGTTCACGCCCATACGCTCGATCTTTTGACGAAGCTGGTTACCACCAGCCAGGTCAAGTTGCTCAGCCATTAGTTTTGGCGCGAACTCAACAACGTGCGTTTCTACACCCAGTGCTTTCAGTGCGCCTGCTGCTTCAAGGCCTAGCAGACCACCACCGACAACAACGCCTGATTTGCTCTTCTTCGCACACGCTTCGATCGCTTTAAGATCTTCGATAGTACGGTAAACAAAACAGTCTTTGCTTTCGTGACCTTTGATAGGTGGAACAAATGGGAATGAGCCAGTAGCAAGAATCAGCTTGTCGTATTGAACTTCACGGCCAGTGCTTGAGTAAACAATGCGGTTTTCACGGTTGATGTTAATCGCGCGTTCGCCGATCAGCATGTTAATACCGTGTTTCTCGTAGAAGCCTTCTTTTACTAAAGAAAGTTCATCTGCAGTATGGTGAGAAAAGTAAGAGGAAAGGTGCACACGGTCGTATGCGACACGAGGTTCTTCACAGAAAACCGTAATGTCTATATTAGACATATCAGCTTTCTCGACTAAGTCTTCAATATAACGGTGCCCTACCATACCGTTACCGATGACTACTAGCTTCAACTTGCTCATTATAATTCCTAAGGGTTAGGTTCTTATCACTGAGCTCATTGTTAATTGTGAAAGAAAATTAATACATGATGTAAATCAATTACAATTTCAAACTACCCTAAAGGGGTAGATGAACGTATTTATCTGACTATTGCGAAATAAAAAGTAATTTATTAACGGATATTGGTAGTTTTAACAAACTGAGATAACCGAAGCCATGCTAGCAACGGACTATACCGTTTTGCTTTTATGAAGTTAGGCTGACCATCGAAACCGAGCACACCTACGATAAATCCTGTTTTGCTTCTAAACGACGCACTCACTTGACTTCACCGTTTCAAGGTGATCAGAGAACAATATCTGAAGTGATTGAAAGATTTAGAAAAATCAAGCTTCACAACAAAAATTTTTTACTAGCTAAGTCGCACTATAAAGACTAAAATCAGGTTTAGTTCATATGGAATAGCGTCCATATGATTGATACCGTAATTGACATATAGAGTGCCGTCCCATTTTTGTGAGGCGGCCTTTTATTTGGGAGTCATAAAATGTCAGAAAACAATTCTATCTACATCTCAAGCTTAGATATGAACCGAATCACGGCTTTGTTGGATAAAATGCCAAACATCGCAGCGGAGCTTGTGGAATTAGAAGCAGAGCTCGACCGAGCAACAGTTCTTGAGCCAGAACAAATGCCAGATAACGTGGTCACGATGAACTCGACTGTAGAGTTTAAATTTTCAGGTGAAGATAGAACCATGACAAAGACACTGGTTTACCCTTCTGAACTGAAAAGCAGTGATGATATCTCTATTTTTGCGCCCGTAGGCAGCGCACTGATCGGTTTGTCTGTTGGTCAAAAACTTGAATGGCCAATGCCAAATAATCAAGTGAAGACAATTGAAATTGTCGATATCACCTACCAGCCTGAGCGTTGTGGTGCACTAAACCGCTAACCCTCAGTAGTCCCGGTGCAAAGGCCTCCATTTAAGACTTTGCACCAGGAGAGTTATCCACCTTGAAAAACACTCTAAAGCCCCCTTCAAACCAACTAAAATTTCGACCTATCATGTACACTGTCATCTACCTCTCTATTAGACTCACCATACTTTGCAACTCAGTAGCGCATACGAATTCCGGGCCCAACCGACTAAAGCTATTCACTTTGTGAATTGTGGCAGTGGAGATTAAGGGAGCCATAACCCTCATGTGTAACACTGCTGAACACTGTGTAACATTGCTGTGGACATTTTTACTTCGAACTTAAATCTTCCCAATCATAGAGTTAACTGAAATCAAAAATACGCCTGCATAAAACTGTAAAAAGCGCTGACACAATTTTATCATCAAAAATCACAAAAATAATGCAAATACAAATAGTTATCTAATGGCATGCTCTGTGCTTTTATTTTCACCCGAAGTTGACGTTCCACAACAAATAACAAACTAACAACGAGTTTTGGTAAGCAGTACCCCCCAGGCTCAACGGAGGTTTTATGGAAAGCAATATTAATTCATGTTGGATCACAAACGTATTGAGTTGTGCCAACATAACCAAGGCAAAACTATTGGCTTTATTACTAGTTGTTCTAAGCTTTGTTTTAAGCACGCAAAATGCGTTAGCTAACGACCCTGGTGAACCTACAGACAATGGGGTACACCCTATGTTTGTAGAGGGCAATCCAACTTGTTCGGATCTTATGGGCAATGTTGAAGGGCTCGTGGAGTATCGCATAGATGGAGATCAATTGGGCGATGGTGTGCTCGGCGATGGGGAATTAAGCGTTACTATCGATGTTCAACCAGATAAGACATTTGATTGGTCAAGCAGCGGAGGTATTGTCCACTCTATCTTTGTTAAAGGCGGACCAAATGGTAATTTCTACGAATATTATAGTGACGGTGGTGTAATAACTTATTCCGACGGAAACTTACACTCTCCCGTTAATCCTAAAAATGGTAACTACTACGGTCTGAGCCATGTGTCATTCTGTTACACACCAGGAGAACCAGAAATTACTCTTGTTAAAGAATGTACATTTGGCGAAGTTGTTGGTGGTGATTCATTGCGATTCAATTACAAGTTAACCGTAACAAACTCAGGAACCGTGCCGCTATACGATATTGTCGTCACTGATGATACCGCAGAAGATATAGATGGTTTAGGTAGCCACACAACCAATATAGGTATGCTCGATCTGGACGACTCACAGGTTATTAATGGCAGTTTTGTTATTAACCAGAATGGTATCCTGAACCATGCTAGTGCTAAAGCTGCAACTGAAGTAGGTGGCGAAGTGGCAACTCAAGACACGGCAAGTTGGGATTGTCCTGAACAAAACCTTATCGGTTCATTATCACTTGAAAAAGATTGTGACGTGCTCGTAGTGCTTAACGACTATGGACATTACGGACTACAAGTGAATTACAGTGGTGAAGTCTGTAACACATCCGAAGTAACCATAAATAACGTATTTGTGACTGACGATAAAGACGCTGATCCTCAATTTATCGGTACCTTAACCCCTATGGGAACTATAGGGGCATGTGCTCCATATTCAGGTAGCTACGTTCCTGTTCCAGGAGAAGACGAATTGGGTGAAGGTACTCCGGGATTTTATGTAGGTGCCTTTAAAGATATGGTAACTGCAACGGGTGTTCCTGTGTTTGGCGATCTAGCACCAGTTATGCCTGCTGAGGCAGAATGTACCTTGTGTCCTCAATGTGTAGATCTCGAGATGTGCCCTGCGCCCGCATCGGACCTTAACCTATAAAATGCGTTTCTAATTATTAGAAATAGGAAAATGCCTGACTCAAAGAGTCAGGCATTTTTATGTGATTCTGCTACTTGTTTTTTCCTTTACCTGGCTTGCTGTTATCACCACCATCCGACTGTAGCTTTATCAACACATCGGCCGTTGAGCGACTATTACCATCGCTAATGGTATAACTAAAGCTATCATTATTCTTGAACCTTCGGCTTGGTGTGTAGCGCAAAGAACCATCTGACAATAGTTCGACACTGCCTTTATTAGGCTCTGTAAATGAGACGACTGAGGCCGAAGCTTGCGCATCAATAATATCGTTTACCAACACATCTATTAGAACAGACTTTTTTTCATTCAAGATAACGGTATCATCAACAGCAGCCAGTTCAGGCTTTGTCAATTCATCTGCCATCACAGCATACATTACTGATGTTGCAGCATCATAAGATAGATCAGCTGAGTGCTGAGTTTGAATAGATAGTGAGTAATTTTTTGCTTCAGTTTCTGTTGCTGAGGTCACAACGACTACTGCTTGTCCGGACTCACCAGAAGCCAGTGTTAACTGATTGTCACTAGCTTGCCAACCAATCGGTACCACGGTATTGATATTAAAGGTAGAAGTTCCGCAATCTATAGAGTCATTGTTTGTTATGCTCACCTGATACTGCACATCTTCACCTGCCAGAACTGAGTTTTTCGTAATCGCTTGAGCCGTTATACTCGGTGCGTTAATAGTGCAGTTACCCATGCCACCACCAGGCTCAGAACCACTTAGCGTTACCGTCACCTCAGCCTGAGTACCATTTGCGCTATTTAAGTTGATCGTCGCTCCAGAAAGCGGATCAGTATAACTATCACCAACTGGCATGGCTGGATCGTACCAGTCGTTTGAGCCAGTAATGGCATAATATTCAGAGCCCATTTTAAAATGAAGCAGATTGCTACTGCGTTCATCACCTTCTAGTGCTGAGCGAATGACAATGCCGTCCGTTACATCGCCACGATAAAAAATGTAAGAGCGTGCATCTAAAAAACTGTCGTAGCCAACTGATTGGCGATACTCAATATAAAACCAGCTTTTCTTCCCCGTAGTCGGATCAATACCACGTGGTACCTTGATGGTTACAGGAGCGCTACTTTGTGTTTCGTAGTTTGCAATTACATAAGTGCCACTTTGAGTAACTTCAATTGTTTTAGCAGCATGACTACCTTCTAACCAACCTAGCTGCTCTCTCTGGAAAGTATTGATATAACCATTAGAGCCCCCCATCACATCATAGCTGTCACCATATTCACGTCTTGTACAGTGATCTGAGATAGGTTGGTCACCACAGTCAAGTGCACCCGAGTGACGCATTCCAAGATTATGTCCCAATTCATGAGCAATGTTCATTGCGGAAAAGTTGCCATTAATCCAAGCTCGTGACGGCTTACCCTGCATCGTCGCTGAGCCAGCAATGCTGCACGCCGTTTTCGTCATCATATAAACGATACGATCATACTGGCCCAAGTCTATACCTGATGAAATAGCTTTCTGATCTGCCGCTTCGCGCACGGCGCTTAAGTCACATATCTGGTTTGAAACAGGCAGTGTATACCAACCCACAACTTGACCAGAAAACCAAGTCTGGCCAAAAGAATTCTCGCGATAAAAATCATCCACAGTATCAAATACTAAATGATTTGCTTCGGCCTTGCTCAACGGTTGCTCATTCGGGTTCTCTTTGAAATTCAGCAACATAACTAGTGTATTTTGTTGTCCCGTCGTATTTGCTGTTGCATTGGCGTAGTGGGTACTCTGTAGAAAAGATAATATTACCAATAAAAATGACAACCCTTTATTTAGAGTTTTTCTATTTATTTTAATATTTTTTATCACTGCTTCACCTAATTTAGAATAGTAAATAATTCATTTTTCAATGAAAATACATAATGTAAATAATATAAAATTTAGACAATAAAATGTCCTAGCCTACTAATCCAGGCATGTCCTCATTTAACATGAATATGTTCATAAATGAATAATAAACAAAAATATATTCGCGAGAATCATAACAAAACAAGTGGTCAAAATTCAACCACAAAGACGAACAACTTAAATAAAGAGCATAAACAAAAAATTTATCTTACCTATCAAATATTTAATTGAATATAAAAACAATTTTATATAAACAACATTTATATTATAAAATAAATTTAGCAATTAAGTTTAACCGCAAAAATTAATTCTTTAAATATCAGTAGAATAGAGGCGAAAACCAAAATAAATAAAATACACAACAAAAGTTATAAGCTTTAAAGTCATTAACTTAATAACGGCACATAATGTTAATATTATTCATCATTCCCTGAACCACACTAACTCATTCTATTGTTAAATTTAAGTCAAATAAAAACAATGAAACATCACAATACTCACCTATACTCATATTTATTAAAAGGTTAAACCGAAGTACAGAGCACACTAATAAATCAAGAAAAATACATTTAAAAGGAGATAAATATCAAAATTAAATTCAGTATTAGACTAAGTTAACTATAATTATATAGAGAGAAATATAACTTAGTTAGATATAATAATTAATTTAGGTCTGTAGTTTATACACAACTACTATTTAGATATGTATTGGAATGGTTTGAAATGCCAAATATAAAAAAACCGGCTATAAGCCGGTTTTTTTATAAATATTGGAGGCGCCTCCCGGAGTCGAACCGAGGTCCACGGATTTGCAATCCGCTGCATAGCCACTCTGCCAAGGCGCCTTTCTAATATTGTATCTCTGTCACCAAAGATTTTGATGGTGCCCCGGGCCGGACTTGAACCGGCACAGCGCGAACGCCGAGGGATTTTAAATCCCTTGTGTCTACCAATTCCACCACCAAGGCAACGCAATCATGCGATGGGTTAGACACCATCTGTCTCATCGACCTTTGCCGTGAGAACGAGGCGTACTTTAACGGATTAATTTATTAGGTCAACAATAAATTTTATCTTTTTGATTCATATGGTTAAGAAACAGTCCGAAAGAGTAAATAACCTTCAAATTGTAGATCTATTATCCTAATTATATCCATGTAGCTTCTCAGAATAATCCTTTCGATAAACATCTAATTGGCCATCCTTCCACCAGATTCTTAAATAACAGTATTCCGTATTTATTCAGCATACCCTTTAGCATCGAATACCGACAAAGTGTTCACTTGTAAACTAGAAACACATACTAAAGGTATGTTCTTCTGCCTCCTTGTAACTTATTGATATTAAATTTAATTCTCGTTTTCTGTCTTCCATGCGAATGCGAACAAGTTAACACTCTGTTCACAATGTGTATTTTAAAGACACTTGTCAAAAAACAAAAACAATAAAAATCAAACAGTTAAGCTTGGTTTGATTTTTGCTCTCTTATGGTCACCGACAACCGCTCCAAAAGCACAGTTTCTAGTTATCCACTTTGGAGTAATTGTCTTAGGACTAGGGGCACAGCAGTTCGTGTACTCAATGATGCCGAAGTCCAGTGTTGGCATCATTGGGTATTCACATCGCCCTTTTATCAACTTTCAAGAAGAAAAGAAGGTAGATGATGGAACATTTAATAAATAGCCGACATAAAAGGCTGCTTAGCGCCATGTTAATAGGTGCCGCGGCATTTTATGGGCAAACCGCATTCGCGCAAGACCCTGGTATACAAAGTATTTGTATGGAGGATCAATATGGTAAGAATTTGAATTGTACCGCTAATGATATCAATATCGCAGAAGCTACAAATATCGAAGTTACTGCAATCGGTGGTAATCCGGTAGACCCAGGAACGACGGTCTGTGTAGCTCAACAAACCGTAACGTTTACCGCTGACTTTGAAGTTGTATCAACTGCAAGTGATCGTTATGACATCGGACTTTACTTCCAGAACGAAGGAGGACCGAATGCACTTAATGGTAGCTGTAACATCTATACTTTGAGCGATGAATACTCTCAGAACGCGAACGACACCGATGGTGACGCTTGTTTTGACGTACAACAAGCACAAGTCGTTATCCATTCTGCCGAGGTAACCACGCTGTGTGAAGATACTGACGGAGATGGTCAACTCAACCTACCAAACTGTGTTAGCTGGCGCCAACCTGGTAAAAATGAAGTCTGTGAAGATGGTAATGATGCCTACCCTGGCGCTCCATCAAAATGTAATTGTGACGACAATTACAACATTCCAATTTTTATTCAACCAGATCCACCCGTTTCCACCAAATCGGTTAATAAAATGGCGGGAACAGAACCTGGCGACGAATTTATCTACACAATTAAAATCGTCCCAGCTGAAAGTACTGGTAACAGCGTTTTCGTGACTAAAATCGAAGATGAAATATCCTCTAGCACTAACTCTGATTCACAAACATTCTTGCTAAACAGTGTAGGTGGCGGTAATGATATTGGCATGACGAAAGGTCACTACACATTAATGTCAAGTGAGCTAGCCAACGCTTGTGAAAACATCGTGCTTCCTTATGAGATTCCGCCAGAAGCGGTTGGTTTAGAGTGTACATTCAAAATTGCTATTAGTGACGACGACTTACCAGATATCCCTACTGACGAATCGTTTGAAAACTATGTTCGTTCCACTATCGTCGATGAATATGACGAACCTGTCGGAGACAACACTTGTACCGTCGCGAGTACCGCTGGTACGCCAAATCCAAACTGTAGTAATGAGATCATCGTAAAACTCACGAATGTATCTCCTGAAATTTCTGTTACTAAATCAGCTAATCCAACAACCGTTGTCGAAAGTCTTGCTGGTGAACCTGTCGAATACACTGTTGTTATCACCAACAATTCGTCGGTTGACGAGGTAGAGATCACATCTATAACAGATGACCAATACAACATCGCAACTGAAGCAGCAACGTGCTTGGGAGCAATGCTTGGAATCGGTGAGTCTTGTCAATTTAGCTATACACGAAATGTTGCAGGTAATGTGGGTGATCCTGCATTTGTGAACAACGTTACTGCTATCGCTTTTGATAACGAAAACGACTCGGATGAAGACTCTGGTCAAGCGAGTGTGTCCTTTAGTAACAGCCCTGGTGCTATTGATTTGGTCAAAACTCCTAACGCTTTAGACGAGCCACCATATTCTGTAACCGAGTCTGGTGATAATGTAGACTTCACGTTTACTATTACCAATACGTCCCCTGTAGACAGTATCACTCTCACAGAAATGACGGATGACAAACTTGGTGTGTTATTCGATGCAGGAAGCTTCCAAGGCAATTGTAACTTCTATGGTGATATCTTAGCTCCTGGAGAAAGTCGATTCTGTACTGTTACGACTTTCCTATCGGGTGAACCAGACATGCCACATATGAACACAGCGGAAGTAACAGGTGAAACCGATGATTTCATTCCTGAAATCGTCACAGATACCGATAACGGTAAAGTTGCATTTATCAATGAACCAGCTGATATCAACTTGAATTTCGCTCTGTCATTAACATTGAGCCTTAACATTGAGAACGCCTCTAGCTATGAAGCGGTTAATTTAAATGCTCTTAGTATTGCGGGCACTCCAATAGAAGCTGGTCAAGGTAATACACATTACTTGATTACCGCAAGTAATTGTCCAGTTGCGTTCCCATTCTCTATCGCAGCGAACGGTAGCATGAACTGTACATTTAGTGTTGATTTGCTCACACCGGATGCTTCTGTAGATAACCTATTTAGGTCTGCAGGCTCTGGAGGCTTATTGGTAATCTCAGTAGCAGATGAAGATGGTGGGCCAGCAGTAGAGCCAGTGATTGTTGTCAACGCACAAGCCGTATTGGCGCCCTAACTAATGATGATGAGGTAAATAAAGTTATCGGCTTACCTTAGTTAAAAAAGGTGCAATGATTTAACACATTGCACCTTTTAATCTTACTGAGCCTTGTTTACAGAAAAATTATTTTCTACCCTTTCCTTTATTGGTATTAGAGCCTGAAGTGCTCGCCATACTAATATACACTAGCGCTGACGCAGTAAGATCGCCATCACTGATGGTATAACTGAAACTATCACTTCCTTTAAAGTTCTTAGCTGGCGTATATATTAACTGACCATCTGACGTCATTCGTACCGCTCCTTTCGAACTCTGAGTTACAGATGTTATCGTTAGTTTATCCCCTTCAGGATCGCTATCATTTGCGAGCACATTAATACTTACTGAGTCTTTTGAACTTACTTCCACTCGATCTGTCTGGGCAACTGGTGCGCTATTCACCTGGACTGGAACTGAGATTCCGAAGCTCACCTTTTTGCTAATATTCAGGCTCGTATCTGCTGAATGCTGAGCGTTAATGGCGATATCGTATGTTCCATCTGTTGCTTCTGCGCTTGACGTAACATTCATTGTGAATGATTGAGTTTCACTAGGGCTCAAAGTAATACCACCGCTATTAGCAGTCCACCCACTTGGTACACTCGCTGATAGGGTAAATGTACTCGAATCACAAGTTGCACTATCTTGGTTGGTCAGAGTTGCTGTGTAACTAGCAGTACTGCCCGGTTCAAACTCCCCCGTTTGATTTGCAGATAACACCAACAAAGGCGTTCCACGTGAACAGACGTCCACTGGCATTTTGATAACAAAATTTGCTTCTGTATTTGTGTAGTAATCAGTATCAATACTGTTTATTACGCTAAATAGCATCGAGTAACTACCATCCGTCGCCGTTAAGTCAGAAGTCACATCAATGACCACACTCTCACTGTCTCCTGGCGCTAAACTTAGCTTAGATGAGGTGGCACTCCACCCACTTGGTACCGAAGCTTCAACGTCAAACTCTGAGGTATCGCAACCTTCTGCGTCATTATTAGTGACTGTAACACTATAACCGAGCGTGCTCCCCGACTCCGCTATGGTATTTTGGCTAGGAGAAACGGCAACAGTGGGAGCATTTTTATGGCATGTTGGCTGCGTAAAGCTGATATGGACACTTGCTCCGGTATTGTCGGCCCACTCGGTGGTAATGGTTAACCCAGCCTCTATATCTGTATAACTTTTTCCAACAGCCAAAGCAGAATCGTTCCAGTCAGTTATTTGGCTAGCCGGGGTTAAATCAATAAGTTGGCTACTGTTCATATCGGACTCTGTACTTAGGCGCATTGTTACACCAGACGTAAGATCCGAATAACTCGCAAGATAGCTGTCAAAACCTTTAGGCTGCCGATACTCTAGGTAGTACCAAAGTTTCTTTCCTGTTGAAGAGTCCACACCTCGCTGAATCTTTATTGCTTTGGCTTCCCCCTCAGGAACGGACTCATAAGGCTCAAGTATGTAACTACCATCAGAATTTACTTCAATAATTTTACCTGCAATTGATGATGGCTCAGAAGAAAACCACCCTAGACTGTCTTTGTTGAAAGCACTGAAATGTCCGGTAAAGCCCGGAGCTCCCATGATCTCCAAACTATCACCGTATTCAACTGTGTAACAATCACCACTAATCACCTCAACACCACATTCAAGCTTTTTCGCATGATGCAATCCAAGGTTATGGCCAAGTTCGTGGGCTACAGTTCTTAGTGTCATAGAACCATTGATCCAAGTTCTCGACGGTGTCCCACCCACTGTACCTTTTCCTGTCCACCCACAATCAGCAATTTTAGGAAAAACGAAAACCACTCGATCATAGGTATCGATGTCTACGCTGTCAGCTGTAGCAGCTTCTTTAGCCGCAGTATAAATTTGCGCAGTATTACATACTGAGTTCATAGGCAGCGTGTAATAGCCTAGAACGTCTCCAGTAAACCATGTCTGATTATTTGAATTTTCTTTATAGAAATCATTCACCGAGCCAAATACTAGATCAGTTACTTCTTCAACAGTCCATGGTTATTGTACATCATCCAGAAAATTCACTAACATCACTAGTGTCGACTGTTCACCTAAAGTATTGGACAAAGTGAAAGGTGAAGTACTGGTTGATGCGGCATCTGTATCTCCATCAGCCAATACAAGAAGACCTTGCTGAGACTCTTCCAAAACTAACGCGTTTTGATCATCAAACTTCCAACCGCTAGCGCGAACTTTAGCACCAGATGGAATTGGGTTGATTTGTGATTTAGAAGAACCATAAACCTCAACAGAGCCCTCAGAGGTTTGCAGTACATATCGAAGACGGCTCTTGCTGTGATCTTCATAATCTTCATAGAAAACCTCCAGTTCGCCTTCTAGCGTTTGCTCCTGCTCTAACAAAGCTTGCACTTTTTCAGGCATACCTTTGCGAGCTTTTGCAGTCAGAGCAACCTGCGCTACCGTGCTAGGGTCTGACTGAAACAACTCGGAAATTAATACTTGACGATCGTGAGCAAGAGAAATCATTTGCTCTAAATAGTGATGTTTGTTTTTCGCCGATGCACCATGATAATTAATCATCGTCTGCTTTAGCACGCTAGTATTATCTTGAGCCTGCTGGCGCTTCTCCTTGGCAGTAGGTGAAACCGATTTTTCTTGTTGAATCAAATGCTCATGCGGGATGTCTTGTGACTGCGCCGTCGCGTTGAATGTCAGAGATAAGAGGCTGATAAGAGCCGTTGTTGAAAGTTTAAATGTATTGGAAGTAACAATATTAAAATGGGTATTAAACATACTTAATTTCTTATGTGGTTTTATCTTTGGTTCTAATTTTTCACACAGCATAAGTCCGAAATCATGTCGAACGATTGATGATTAGCGAGCGAAAAAAAAATAACTAGCCTAAACGTATAAATTTAATTTAATTTCAAACGCTTATAAACGTTAAAATCAATAAAATAAGCTATAATTAAAACCAAAAGACATCTAATAATTATTCAATAAAAGGCATTGCCTTTTAAACAATCAAAAAGCAAAATAAAAATCATAAATTAGTTATTTACTATTTAAGTTAAACTTGCGTTAGTCACACAAGATAAATCATTTATTCGTATGCAATTAATTTACCTCTTTTTCTTCAGTATTTAAGCATAGGTTGGTTTTTGTGGGTAAAATCCTACAAACACGGCGATTAAATTTCAACCAAAAAAAATTAATTTTCATCACAATATCAAACATTATTATTCAAATCATGAATATATAAGAAAATTTATCTTACAAGTAAACTCTCACCACTAATATGAGCCCAGACTAATATTAATTTAATATTTTTATATAATTCAAAAATTACTATATGAAAAATAAGAACTTTATTTTAAACAACAAAAAACTAACACAAACAAAACAACTATTAATAATCGATGATTTAATAAAAAAATATGCATGCCGTTTCAATTCACCACAACATCTATAAATCTCGACACTTAATATCAAATATCGAGAGATAATCTCTAAATCAACAAATTAGTTTAGATAAAATAAAAGGCAACTAACATTAGTTGCCTTTTATTCAATATGAAAATCATTATTCTTTTTTATCACTATTTGATAACCCCTCTAATAGTGATTCAAACACCGCATAGCCCTGTGCACCTACCACGATTTGCGGTTCTACAAGTTGATCATTTTCTACCCGACCAATTAAAAAAGTTGGTGTGCCGCGAATACCTAAGGATTTTCCTAGCGTCATATCTTGCTCAATCTTGTCAGCAACAGATTGATCTTCCATACATTTATTGAACTCTTCAATGTTTAAAGATAAGTCTATCGCTGCTTTTTGATAGAACTCCTCCCCTAAATCTTTAGCGTTGTTAAACAGCATTTCTCGCATAGTCCAATAGGAGTTTTGCTTAAGACTACATGCAGCCGCGATCGCAGCCCCCTTGGCTTTGGCATGAAAACTTAAAGGAAAATCTCGCGCAATATATTGCACCTTTCCGTTATCGATATAATTTTCCTTTATCTGTTTAAAAGCATTATCCGTAAATCGCTTACAATAAGGACATTGAAAGTCAGAAAATTCAACGATAGCAATTTTTGCTTCTTTATTCCCAAGAATTGGAAGTGTACCACCTTCGGAAAAGTTAAGTTGGTTTGGCAAAGTCGGAGGTTCTTTTTTCGGTGGATTAAATGCTAAGTCTTTAATTTCTTTAACTTCATTTTGTATCTCCCCCATTTCTTTTGTTAATTCACTTATCTCTTCCTTTAACAACTCAACTTCTAATTTTAGATTATCATTATCATCTGACTGACAACCGGTTAAAAATTGCAGTAGCACTAATGGTATGATGAATCTTACTGTTTGTATAAACATCTCACGTCCTCAATATGAAACAGAACAAATATAAAGATTTAACTTTACTTTTCTCTATCAAAAGATTTGCTGAGGCGTCAATGGTGAAATAATCCTATAAATGAATATCTAACATAGAAACTATCAGTGATAACAACAAGCTACAAGGTACCACCGAATTCAAAAACTAATAAATTATAAATGACCATTCACACTCCGATAAGACAGCAATTTCTTTCGAGTTGATAAAAAGTATTGTAAAAGAGTAATTATAAGTCAATGAAGTCACAAAGATTATGACGCCATTTTAAATAATTTAGAATGGAGAGAATAAATGTTATTTAATAAATAGTTATTGTTTTAAGCTCAAATTTATATAAGCCACTATTAGTCGTACAAAAAATCAGCCTCTACACTAAGTTTAAGCTTTTTGGAGGACAATCATGACCATTCATAAGAAACCATCATTTCACTTACCCTTACATGCCGACTCCGAACTCGACTTCGTAGTGCCCTACTTCTTCCTTAGTGAATTTGATTATGCACGCTCTCTGGAGCTGGGAATCATCGAAGACTTGGATCCTGAATATACTCACCAGTATCGCGTCACACTGAGGCGCATACGCTCACTATGCTTACTACTTCGCGAACTGCTCCCTCCTTTTGAACAGCGTATTTTGAAACCTCATTTAAAAATAATGATGAAGAAAACAAATAAGCTGCGTGATTTGGACGTATTTATCTTGGGCAAAAAACAATACATTGAAATGCTCCCAAACCACAAATCGTCTCTTGAGCAGCTTTTTGGCTTTATCGAAGCCGAACGTGCTTACGAACAGGCAAGAGTTACGCGTTGGCTAGCTACAAAAGAATACACAACGCACTGCACTTTGGTCAGGAATAGTCTGCTGCGAAGTACGCAACACGAACGAGTGGATAGCAACGTACCTGCGTTACTCTTCGCAAGCCAAAAAATCTCCGATCAATTTAAAAAAGTTGATAAAGCACGACGCAAGATCTCGGACAAAAGTCGTGACAGCGTGATTCATTCGATGCGGATAAAGTGCAAAGCGCTTCGTTATTTGTTAGAAGGATTTTCCACGCTCTATCCTTCCCAACAGCACAAAAACAACGTGAAACAACTAAAACTATTGCAAGACAAGCTCGGTGACTTTAACGACACTTCAAGTCAAATTGAATTTTTCGCACAACTCAAAGAAACAGCAAATCTTGATAAACAAGATCGTAAGGCTTTGAAAAAGCTAATTAACGTGCTTAGCGAACATCATGCACTCTCTCGCCAAACCATCTTGACGCATTTAAGCCAGTTTGAGTCTTTCATTCGCGATACCAATACACAGAATCTCTACCGACCCTAAATCAAGGTTCACGTATTTTTAATATTCATTAATTACAGTCAACCGTTAGGCTCCACTAAGAAAGTTAACGTGAAACCATTAAAACGATACCAATACGAGCGCTATGCGGTGCTTTGTAATCTCGCCTACCCTCGCGTCTTCAGGCAAACTCAATACGGGTTCGATCCTAATGGGCAACGAGTCATTAGAAATGAACACGGTAAGATTATGATTCGCGTGCTCTGGAGTAAAAAACAGAGTGAGGTGGTCGTAGTGATTAAAGGCTCACACAGTATCAGTGATTGGTTGTTGAACTTCGCGATGTGGACGAGAAGCTGTCGAAGGTTGGGACTAAACTATCGCATTCACGCGGGTTTCTATCATCTGTTGTTCCAAGAAAGTTTACCGAGCCGGAATGAAGATCGGTTAGGGTTGACCGTGATCGAACGCCTCGAAGGTATCGTTGTACCACTTATTCTCAGGGGAAAAAGAATCACTATTACTGGCCACTCTTCAGGTGGCGCGATTGGCAGTGTTTTTGCTGACTATATTGAGAAAAAATACCCCAAAAGCATTAAACGCGTGGTCACTTTCGGACAGCCCGCTGTCGGGGATTGGACGTTTAAGAAACGCTACCGTTTGGGGCACAAAACATACAGGATTTGTTGCGACATCGACATCGTGACCTTTATGCCGCCCGTACCTTTTTTGTATTGGCATGTAGGCAAAATGCTATGGTTATATAACGGGAGAATATACGAGAACACCCCAACGCTCATACGGCTTGGGCGCTCCTTATTTAGTTGGTTAATGCGACCGTTCTCTTATCACTTTATGAGTAAATACATTCGCGACAAAGACTTTTTTGATGAACGCTGAGTTAAACATCCGAAAGGTATGACGTACAGACACGAAAAAGCCGGACTTCGCCGGCTTTACGATTAAGTGGTGATCTACAGAGAGGCAATTTCTTTTTCAAGTTGATATTTGTTATCTGTGACAATTCGCTCTAACACTTCAACACGTCGCTTCAAGTCACCAATTTGCTTGTTAAGGTTATCTTGTTCTTCTCGGCTCATCGTATTACGTTCAGATATCTCCAACGCTCTTACTTCTTTACGATGGTTCAAGATTAACTTTATTATCCCGCCCCCAAATATGGCACCGAACACAATAGCCACAACCAATACATCAGCAATAGATTCCATTCTTTATCTTCCTCTAGATTATGCTCAAATATAAGTTACTCATTTGTCGAATGAATATCAAATAACACATTGATTCATTGAAAAGTTTTATTAAGAATTGCCTACTCTGTATCAAAATCACAGGAATGGATTATTCAACGCCAACCCAAACCGAGACAGATCCGCCGTTTACTGGGAACTCAGCCCAACCATTCGCATCAGTCCAAATGTCTTCAGTTCGGATACCCAACTTGTCTACGTAGCGAGCACTTGGTTTACCCGTATACATCCACTTCGAGCCGCCTGGTCCATCGCTCATGATCACGGCCATTGAATGTGGATGCTCTGCATCACCTTCTCGAGTCCAACCAATTACGTCCCAGTGGTCGAGATAAGAATGTTGTTTGCCATACGCATAATCTTTACGCAGTGTTACTAGCTCTTCAATGTAAGGCACTTTGACCATATTGATGTCATGCCCTTTATCACTGTACTGCGCGCCGTAGTAATCTGCATAAAACACGGATGGATAACCTTCTTCACGCAATAAGATAAACGCGTAAGCGAGCGGCTTGAACCACCAATCAACGGTTGATTCCAACGCCTGCAAAGGCTGAGTGTCATGGTTTTCTACTAAGGTAACCGCTTTGACTGGATTGTCCTTCATCAGCGTACCATCCATGATTTGACGCATATCGTAGCTACCACCCGATTTAGACGCATTATAAAAGTTCATATGTAACGGTGCATCAAACAAAGACATGCTGCCAGAGGTTTTGGTGATAAAGTTATGCAGCTGATTCACATCGTAGTTCCAGTACTCTCCGACCGTGAATAGTTCTTTCCCTGTTTTCCAACGTAGGTGATCAATCCATTCTTGCAGGTATTGATATTTGATGTGCTTCACCGCGTCCATTCTAAACCCATCAACACCAGTCATGTTGATATACCACTCACCCCAGTCTTTAAGTTCTTTCTTAACTTCAGGGTGATCCATGTCTAGATCAGCGTACATAAGGTAATCGTAGTTGCCTTTTTCCGAGCTCACTTCCCAATCCCATGCCTTACCCTCACCTTTGAATTTGAAGATAGCTTTTTCTTCGCCAGCATCGTCCCAGTCCACGCCATCAAAGTGGTACCACGTCCAATGAAAGTTTGAGTACTTGTCGTTGCGCCCAGGGAAATCAAACTCTACCCACGCTTCAATCCATTTATCACCAAGTTCAATATTTCGGTTGTTCCAATCTACTCGCTTGGTATCAACCCAAGACTTTCCATCCGCACCACCGCGATGGTTGAACACCACATCGCCATAAATCTGGATATTGTTTTTATGGGCAGCATTGATGGCGCTTAGGTACTGATCTTTGGTGCCATACTTGGTGCGCACCGAACCTTTTTGATCAAACTCTCCCAAATCGTACATATCATAAACGCCATAACCGACGTCGTTGCTACCACCAGCACCTTTATAGGCGGGCGGCAACCATAACGCAGTAAAGCCGTTGTCAGATAGTGCCGAAGCGTTGTTTTCAACTTGTGTCCAGAGTGCACCGTCATTTGGCACATACCAATGGAAATACTGCATCATGGTGCCATTTTGTGCCGCCATTACAGGCGAACTGAGCAGCAAAGTTAAGGGTAAAAGTGTAGGTTTAAGGTTGAATGTTTTCATTATTTTTCTCTCACGTTAAGGACTAGAATCCTCCTTTCTGCATATACGCACCAAGCGATACTAACTATGACGCTAGCTAGGTTGCTGCCTGTAATACAAAAAGTTCGGATTACAATCGAAGAGAAACTATCACCAATCACACTATACAATTATTGAGTTGTCTAACATTTATAAAATCAATGATTAGCGCGTTAAAAATATTGAATGGTGATCAAAACATGGGAGACTTTAGGAAAGCGCGAAGGGTTACGAAAAGGCGGACTAAAAACGAAAAAGCCAGTCATTTAAGACTGGCTTTCGAAATAGTGGAGGCGCCTCCCGGAGTCGAACCGAGGTCCACGGATTTGCAATCCGCTGCATAGCCACTCTGCCAAGGCGCCTTT
>NZ_JAWOQS010000002.1:0-495402 GCF_033438945.1 Vibrio sp. Y176
TGGAGGCGCCTCCCGGAGTCGAACCGAGGTCCACGGATTTGCAATCCGCTGCATAGCCACTCTGCCAAGGCGCCTTTTTTATTACGCTTCAGGGCTCTACCCCGTTGCGTTGGTGGCTACTTTACGGATTGAGAGAAGATAGTCAAACAAAAATATTTCATTTTCTGTTCGTTTGATTTCTTTTAAGTCAATTCGACCAAAGTTCGATCTTATTGGCTTAAAACGAAGCAATATAAATCTCGCTTTCAGTTCGTTTTGTCCCATGAAACATTAAGGCGTTTAATAGTTGCTGACCCTTTTTAGCAATCTTCCCACAACATTAGGGTGATAAGACCAAGTGTGATCAAACATCGACATTAATGCAGGGTTTCCGTATTTCGATAAGCTAATCGCGTGAAAACGGTTTTTCTTCGCTTTGAGCGCATCCACTTTGGCCAGTAACTCGTCTTGTTGTTTTGGCGCGATAAAGTCGGAAATGACTACCATGTCTGCGTTTTTATATTTATCACCGCTCATCAAGTCGATAGATTTAATCAAAGTTGGCTCTAAGTCTGTACCACCATGGAAGCTATAAGTTAGAAAGTCCGCCGCCTCGCGCAGACCATCTTGTTTGGTTAGTTCGTAGATAATGTGTTCCGTAGAAAAAATAATGACATAGCAATCACGTTGCTCCGCTAGTGCGATTTGCATCAGAGCATAAGCCATGGCTTTGGCGCATTGCTCAGGAAAGCCACTCATGGAACCGGACGCGTCCACACAAACAATGAAGGGGCCTTTTTCGATATTTACCGCTTTATGGTCAGGTCGGTGAGCTTTAACTTTACGTAACGTGCGCGATTTGCCTTGTGTACGATAGTTCATGAGCCTTTTATCAACTAAGTGTTTATAGAATACAACTTCAAGTTCAGGATACGCCAAAAACATCGTTTCGTTGGGAAGTAGCTTATTTAGATCATCGCTTTCGTGAATACCAACAATATCATCCGTCGCCTCATCACTTTTCTCTTCGACCAATTGAAGTTCTTCAGTGGGCGCACGATTTAGTTCAGGATCATTTACTTGCCCCGCCATACGACCGAGTTGCTCCGCAATTTCTTGCAAGCCTTGGTGCTTCTTCAGAAACTCAGCATGGCGTTTCATCACCGTTAAGTCTGTTTTACTCAACTTGGCAGATGCCATATCCCACAGGCGCCCTACACTTTCAGCGTCACCCGACTCCGTGACTTTATCCATATTACGCATGGTTTCCATACGTTGATACAGGTCATTCAGCACCTTTTCTTTATTGGCTTCAAGCTCGCTTACTTGCGCTTGTTTTATAGCATCGGTGAGGCTTTGGTACCATTGATCACAAAAGTAATGAGGGAACATAGGGTTATTCATCCCTTTGTTCTTTTCCATCATTCGGCGAGCTTGCATGTAAAACGCAGAGTGCCATTCCAGCTTTTTAATCACATCTTCGATGTTTTCAAAAAACGCCTCTTCATCCCAGTGAATAACCTCTTGATATAAAGACAGCTCTTGTTGGAAACGCTCTGTCTCACATACCTTGGTGATCCGTTTTTTGACGCTGCCTCGCCACTTTAACAAGTGACCTTTGACCGAAGATTTAACACCTCGGTTTTCTGCCATCATCATGACTTGTGAACGCGCCATCAAATCATTAACTGCGCTATCGATGATGCCGGAGTCGGCCACCATCAGCGCGAGGTTAAGTCCGTCTGCACCTAGCATGTCGTCTCCTTATGAGAAAAACTGATGTAAGTTTTTAAAGCGTTGGATAACTTTTTCACTTTCTGCTTGGATTGATTCAAGTCTCTGACTGACCTGTTGCAGACTCGACTCCATTAGGCGGGGTAATTCAGGATCAACAAAGCTATGCGGAAGCGCATCATGAAAGTTCGCTTTCACCTTACGCATATGGTGTTCTGCCTCACTAAGCTGATTTACGGCTTTTTCGCTCTGCGTTAACCACTTTTGGTAAAGCTCTACATCCAAGCCCTCTTGAGTCACTAGACTAACCAGAATGCCTCGGTTCGCGATATCACGGATAACTAGGTTGTTCGCCGCGTCAACGTCAAATCGTAAACGGCACATGTTGGTGTTTTGATTGACGTAACCATACACATCACCGCTTCCCTCTTTAATGACTCGATCTAACTCATCTTTGGGTACATAAACCCAGCGGCTATCACCTTTTTCTGATTCTGAAACCGACATGTTGCTTTGCAAGACAACCAATTTAACTAAGTTAACGGCTGCGCCAACTTTGTACATCTTGGCTTTAGAGGTATCAAAGCGCATGGTTTCTTTACGCAAAATACCCGTTGCCGCTTCAGACGTTAACGTCATGCGGTAGGCATCTTCAAGTTCATGTTGAACATCAACCAAAGACTCACGGCAGTACTCAATTTCCTGCTCCGCGTCTTGTTGATCAAATGCATGTTTTAAGGCGAACTCTTGAACCACTTCACGTACCACATCTCGCGATTCAGGACTGTTCCATAAACAATCTTGCAACAGTAGAAGGTCAAGCGGATTTATTTCATCGCGACCATTAAAAAACGCGCTCGCTTTTAACAACTTCACGGCTTTCTTCCAGCGGCGGTCAGAGACATACATATCGGTATTGACCACATCACCAAACTGAGCTTCAACTTTGCTTTCTAACATCGTTTTAAGCTGGAAAAGCTTTTCGAATGCATTGTCGGTTAGCGTCAATTTGTCGAGCTGTTGTTGCCATTGATGATATTCTTCATCAGTTATCGCTAGGCCTTCTGGTACTTGTGCCTCTTGCGATGTGCCCACAGTCAACATCGACTTAAAGTTTTGTTTATTCTGAATTCGATTCACAAACACACGTACCAACATGCGGTCGTAGAGCGCATCCAATCCACTATCTTCATCGGGTAATTCATTGGAAGCCGATACCAACAAGCGCATTGGCACACGCTCGATATCGCTGCCATTTTTGAATGTTTTCTCATTAACCACTGTCAGCAATGTATTAAGAATTGCAGGGCCCGCCTTCCAGATTTCATCCAAAAATACGACTTGTGCAGTTGGCAAATACCCTTTAGTTAAGCGAACATAACGGCCGTTGTCTTTTAGCTCTTGGATACTCAGTGGCCCAAACACCTCTTCAGGGGTTGAGAAGCGCGTCATCAGGTATTCGAAGTAACTGCTGTTATCGAACGCTTGGATGAGTCGTTTGGCAATTAAGCTTTTTGCAATACCAGGGGGGCCTAAAAGAAAAACACTTTCACCAGCAAGTGCAGCAAGAAGGCAGAGCTTGATCGTATGTTCACGCTCATAAACGCCATCCGTTAACGCTTTCGCCAATTTATTGATGCGTTCTGAGAGAAGCGCTTTTTCGGCATTTGAGGCAAATAAGGTTTGTGTCATACGTTCTCCGGCTACTGAAGTGGTATTGCGTTAACATTTTTATACACTTGTTATAACTTTGTTACAAATGTATTTTGTCGAATTCCCCTTATAGCAGATGCTTTTCCCCATCTTGACGAAGCAATCAAAGTTTCCATTTATGAGACATTGCTCACTTAAAGTGCAAACGCTTTCGTCGTGTTGCAGTATTTTTTGCTTTTGTTTCCCACCATTTGTGGTTAATGTCGAAAAACGTCAAAAATGCGGTAACAGCTAGGGTTCATAACTGCATGAGCAAGATAATTCATAAATGGAAGCAAATTTCTCTGATTGAAGAAGACGTTATGCTTCCTACAGGACAGGCAATTACGCACACCACAATCCATCATCCGGGCGCTGCAGTGATTCTCCCTATTACAGCGGAGGGTGAGATTGTCCTTGTCCACCAATTTCGGCCTTCACTTAATAAATGGCTATTGGAACTTCCTGCTGGTACCAGGGAAGGCAACGAAGAGCCACTCTGCTGCGCCAAAAGAGAGTTAGAGGAAGAAACTGGGTTTAGTGCAGAGAAATTCACGTCTCTCGGCCAAGTCACCCCTCTTGCCGGATTTTGTGATGAGATACAGTATCTATTTGTTGCCGAAAAGCTCAACAAAACAAACCGTTACGAGTGCGATGAAGACGAAGTGATTGAGGTCGTCACCTTGTCAATCAAGCAACTCGAAGAAAAGATTGTCGATGGCACGATCACCGATGCCAAAACGATCGCCTGCTTAAGCAAAGCGCGCCTTTGCGGATATATTTAGGACTTTGACCAAGGAGACATTCATGGATTTTCGATCAGATACCGTTACACAGCCCACCCAAGCCATGCGAGAAGCCATGTTTAAGGCCCCCGTTGGGGATGATGTTTATGGTGATGACCCTACGGTCAATGAGCTTGAAAAATTTGCTGCGCAGCTTGCTGGTTTCGAAGCAGCTTTGTTTACCACTTCAGGCACTCAAGCCAATCTGCTCGGTTTAATGGCGCATTGCGAGCGGGGAGATGAATATCTATGTGGGCAACAAGCACATAACTACAAATACGAAGCTGGTGGCGCGGCGGTTTTGGGATCAATTCAACCTCAACCAGTCGAAAATAACCCAGATGGCACGCTACCATTTGATAAACTGGCTGCTGCGATTAAACCAGATGATTGTCACTTTGCTCGCACTAAGCTTCTCAGCTTAGAAAACACAATTAATGGTAAAGTACTGCCTCTGTCTTACTTAGCAGAAGCACGTAACTTCGTGAATAAACATAACTTGCAGATGCATCTAGATGGCGCTCGCGTTTTTAACGCAGCCGTTGCACTTGATGTTCCGGTAAAAGAGATCGGTCAGTACTTTGATTCAATGACGATCTGTCTGTCGAAAGGTCTGGCTGCCCCTGTTGGCTCGCTACTGCTTGGTAGCAAAGACTACATCGCAAAAGCACGTCGCTTAAGAAAGATGGTCGGCGGTGGTATGCGTCAAGCGGGTATTCTTGCCGCAGCAGGCAAACTTGCCCTTACCGAACAAGTGGAACAGCTAAAACAAGATCACATCAACGCAAAAACCTTAGCGGAAGGTTTAGCAGAACTGCCTGGTTTTTCAGTCAACCCTGAATTTGTTCAAACGAACATCGTGTTCGCGAAGCTTGATCCTCAAGTGGACATAGTAAGTATCGCTGCGAAACTAAAGGAACAAAACATCACGATAACCCCTGGAAATCCAATTCGTTTTGTAACTCATAAAGATATTTCAGCGAAAGACATCGACACTTTCTTATCAAGTATAAAATCTCTACTTTAATTTGATTTTGATCATTGAGCTTCCCCTAAGGGGAAGCTTTATTGTATCGGCATGATTTTTAGCGAATAGATAACCTCCATGCTCAGATTTGTACTTTTAATCTCTTTTATTTTCTCTTCCGCTATCTATGCCGAACCGTTTGGTGATGCTGATAAAGGTAAAATCAAATCACCTAGCTGTGTCTATTGCCACGGTGTTACAGGCATCGCAACGAACAACACCTATCCAAGCCTTGCTGGTCAAAATGCTCAGTACCTTTACAATGCAATGAAATCTTACCAAGCCGGTGAGCGTAAAGGGCCACTTGCAGAAATGATGGCAGCACAGTTAAAAATGTTAAATGATGGAGACCTTCGTGATGTCGCTGCTTTTTATGCAGAACAGACAGAAATCAAGTGATTAGATCACCTGCAGATGTACTATGAAAGCTCGTGAATCATCCAAACTCAACGCATATTGAAACATTAACCCAACATTTGACCGCAAAACAATCAAATTAACTTCACTTCAAATATTTGATGAATTTATAGTTCAACACAAGCATTAATATTGACTTTTTATTCTATTTTATCGATATTTCATGCTTTATTGAATTTAACGTGAAGTAAGTTATGTCTCACACACATGCGCAACCAGCAGACTCGGTTGCTACCCCCAAGTCGTGGCAGATGCCAGATACCCTCATTTTGATCTTCATTGTTGGTATTCTTGCTGCAATTCTTACCTACTTAATTCCTGCTGGTCATTTTGATAGCCAACAGGTGACCTACATGGTCGACGGTGCAGAAAAAACTCGCACAGTTATCGATCCTTCTTCTTTCTCTTATGCAACCGACGAAAACGGTGAATTGGTTTACAACAAGGTTGGCCTGTTTGCTTCTGGTGGTGGCATTGGTCTAATGAACTTCCCTTTCGAAGGGCTAGTTTCTGGCTCTAAATGGGGCAGCGCAATCGGCGTGATTATGTTCATGTTGGTTATCGGCGGTGCTTTCGGCGTTGTAATGCGCACAGGCACAATCGATAACGGTATCCTGCGCCTTATCGATAAGACCAAAGGTAACGAAGCTCTATTCATTCCAGTGCTATTTTTGCTGTTCTCGCTAGGCGGTGCGGTATTTGGTATGGGTGAAGAAGCCGTAGCGTTTGCGATTATTATCGCGCCGCTTATGGTTCGCCTTGGTTATGATGGTATCACTACGGTAATGGTTACCTATGTTGCGACTCAAATTGGCTTCGCTACTTCTTGGATGAACCCTTTTTCCGTCGCTATTGCGCAAGGCATTGCGGGTGTACCTGTTTTATCCGGCATGACAGTACGCATGGGGTTATGGGCTGGCTTTACGTTAATCGGTATCGCTTTCACAATGATCTACGCCGCTCGTGTGAAGTCAAATCCTAAACTTTCTTACAGCCATCGCACAGACCAGTATTTCCGTCAGCAAGAGCTTGGCAATCAAGATTCTCGTTGGAACCTAGGTGACACACTCGTTATCCTTACGGTTATTGCGACCACGGTGTGGGTCGTTTGGGGCGTAGTCGCTAACGCATGGTACATCCCAGAAATCGCGTCTCAATTTTTCACTATGGGCTTTGTTGTCGCGATCATCGGTACGATTTTCCGCCTGAACGGTATGACGCTAAACTGCGCAGCTGATGCATTTAAAGAAGGTGCAGCTATTATGCTTGCACCTGCCCTATTAGTGGGTTGTGCAAAAGGGGTATTGTTGATCCTTGGTGGTGGTACAACTGATGAAGCGAGTGTACTGAATTCAATTCTAAACAGTGCTGGCGGCGTGATTAGCGGGCTTCCTGACGTGGCTGCGGCATGGTTAATGTATGTATTCCAATCTATCTTCAACTTCTTCGTCACTTCGGGCTCTGGACAAGCCGCACTAACGATGCCTCTACTGGCCCCTCTGGCAGACATTGCAGGAGTTACGCGCCAAGTGGCAGTTTTGTCATTCCAACTTGGCGATGGCTTTACTAACGTTATCGTCCCTACTTCGGCATCTCTCATGGCAACGCTTGGTGTCTGCCGTATCGACTGGGGTGACTGGGCAAAATTCTGCTGGCGATTTATTCTATTACTCTTTACCCTATCAAGTATCGTCGTTATCGCAGCTCATATTATGGGTTTTGCGTAAAACGAAACCAATTGGTAATTAAGGCGAGACATGTTCTCGCCTTATTAATATTCATCGTATGACGACGCTAAGGTTTTAGATTAGCTTATGGTTTTGGAGTGGTAACTTTAATGGCAACACAATTTCTCGATGACATGATTCAGGGTCATCAAGTGATTCAATCTCTCAATGTAGCAGACCTAAATTCGGGCGAGCATAAGTTTTGGTTTCGCATCGCAACGAATGCTCTCTCTCAGTGGCAACACCTACCTGTGCTAGTGTTCAAAGGTGAAAAACCTGGCAAGAAGATCATGATTACCGCAGGGGTTCATGGTGATGAGTACAATGGTGTGTTAGCAGCGCAGAAAACTGCTCGAGAGCTCATCGGCACTGAAGTCGCTGGTACTGTCACTATTGTTCCAACCATTAACATGCCAGGTATACTAAACCACAGCCGCGATTTCTATTCCGCAGACCCTGACGCGTCTCCTGCAAACTTAAACCGCTTTTTTCCTGGTGACCAAAACGGCAATGAGGCCCAACGTTACTTATATGCATTGTGGAATGATTTGCTCAAGCCAAATGCTGATTTAGCCATTGACCTTCACACTCAAACCAGTGGTGCGGCCTATCCACTTTACGTGTTTGCAGATTTCCGAATCGAGCAATCATTAGAAATGGCTCGTCTCATTAATCCTGATGCGATTTTAAATGATCCTGGAGATGCTGGCGTCCTTGAAACGGTCTGGAATAACCATGGTGTCCCAAGCATTACAGTTGAAGTAGGTATGGGGCGATACACCGAGCAAGAGCTCATCAGTCGAACTGTAACAGGCATTTTTAATGTGCTGAAAAAGCATAGCATTGTTGAAGGTGATATGGACCCTATTACGTCATGCTTGGAAGGAAACGAAATCGTCAGTGTGAAAGCGACACACGGCGGCTTTGTACTGCCTCATGTCAGTTTGATGAATTTTGTCGAGCAAGGCCAACTTCTTGCGATTCAATACGACAGCTTTGGCGCTGAGATTAAACGCTACACCGCCCCAACAAACGGCACAGTACTTAGCCACAATGTTGAATCTATTCGAGCACCAGGTTCCCTGATCGTTCGTTTGATTAAGTAAACCATAACCGTTTGTTGATAGAGCAACCTTTCGACGCTCACTCAAATTTATATAAGCCCCATCACGAGTAATCACAAATGATGGGGCTATATCCATTTTGACCACATCAAGTTACGCGGTAACAAATTACTGTTAAGCGAAATGACAAACTGAGCTCTTAATTAGGAAGCTTCCCCTCTGTCCGCTTTTTCAGCCACGCTGATGAACTTAAAGCTGCCGTTGTTTCTCTTGTTCAACAAAAATGAGCTCGTCGATAGCGAAACCTTTCTCTTTAGCTACGTACTTAAAGCGCTCCACTACTTTCTCATCAACGTTAGGCGTTCTAGACAATAGCCACAAATAGTCGTGGTTGTAACCGGAAACAAACGCATAGTCATAGTTTTCACCTAGCTCAAAAACAATGTAAGAAGAGTATATTGGCCCAAAAAAGGAAACCTTTAAGTGTCCAACCGTTTTATCTTCAACAAAATAAGCTTTGCCTTCAGCTTCTGACCACTGTCGCTCTTCTTCGGAATATCCACGGTTTATCACCTTAACCCCACCATCCTCGCGAACCTGATACTCAGCGGTAACGTTGGATAAGCCTCGCTCAAACGAATGGTCTAGGCGTGCAATCTCATACCACTTACCTAGATATGGCTCTAAATCGAAATTATTCACAGGTTCCACCCCATCCGGCTTCGAGGTACAACCAAATAAAGTTGCAAGTGACAAAAGTAAAAATATTTTTATCGATTTCATACAACACCTAAATTTTAATTAGTGATTGATTTTACTCTAGAAGATAACAAATCGATCACTAAGCCGCACCATCACCTTCATAGGTACACATCACAATTCTTCATCAATAGCGCGCTGAACACCGAAACCTCGTCATCTCAGCAAATCGTTAACAAGATTGCTCTATTTTTGACTTACAAGCTGACCGTGCTTGTACATTTTGTCAGCATTTAACCCTATGCATATAGAAACTTTGCACAACATAGACATTCGTAGGCATATCACCCTCCTATAATACGTTGCGTTATAGACAGAGGTTATTGTTATGAAATTAAAAACAGTGTCAGTTTGTGCACTTTTGGTGTTACTTGCAGGTTGTCAGCAGGAAAAGCCGAGCGAAACGACACAATTAACGACCTCGGCAGATGTATGTAATGCACAAGGAAACATGCCAGGTGGGTGGAATGAGTTTAACGCGACCCCTGATGCACAAAAGGCAATGGCCTTTGTTTTAAAGAAAATGGACACAATAGCGTCGTTTAAACAAATACTGAATGTTCACGCGCAAATCGTTAGCGGCGTCAACTATGCTATTGAGTTTGAATTGGATGATGGCTCTGTTTGGAACACGATTGTTTATCGCAACCTCGATGGCGAATATGCGATTACCCAATCGCCAAAAGAAGGCTACTTTTGCGAACAGTAGCGACTTAGTCAGAAAGCCCCTAACAATAGGGGCTTTTTGATCTAACAGTAGTCACTGAATTAGACAGCGAAGCGACATTGAGATTTAATCGACACCGTTGAACCAAGTCTTGATGGTTCAACATCAATCCTCTGCGCCATTTGTTCTTTCAACTCAGAAACGTGAGAAATAACACCGATCATGCGCCCAGTCTGTTGCAGGTCCACTAGCGTTTGAATAGCAAGATCTAAAGACTCTGGGTCTAAACTACCGAAGCCCTCATCAATAAATAAAGTGTCTAAACGGATACCGCCACTATAGGATTGCACAACATCCGACAAACCAAGTGCCAGAGCAAGCGCTGCCATAAATGATTCACCGCCGGAAAGTGTCGCAACATCACGCGTTTTTCCTGTGTAGCCATCTTCAACCATTAAATCTAAGCCGCGACCCGCAGCGCCTTTGAAGCCCTCTGTTTTTCGAGCAAGAATATAGCGCCCTTTACTCATAAGGCTTAAGCGTTGGGAGGCCTGAATCAGCACATCATCCAACAGTACACCAAGAACAAAGCGATGTAGGCTAACCCTGCTGCCTGTTTTACCGCTAGCAACGTCGTACAACGTACCAAAGACTTTGTATTCTTCTTCTAACTTACTATTTTTCTCATGCAACACGGCAATATCTTTACGAACCTTTTCAAGACGTTCAAATATTGAGCGTGTGGTATCAAGTTGATTCCTTACTTCAATATATTGCGCCTGCAGAGTGGTTAACCTGTCGTTAAACGACTCTAAATTAGGCTTTTCAAGATCTTTCAATACATGATTTAAATCATGTAGTGTTTGCTCAAGCTTGGTTTGTGCCTGTTTGAAGCTGTCTATTTCTTGCTGCCAGGCTTGAAGCTCATCGTCTCCCACTCGACTACTTAGATAATGGCTTTCATCCTCAAATTTACTCGCCTGTAGTGCCTCATTCCACGCTAATTCTGCTTGGCTAAGTTTTTGCTCTGACTCAGATAACCACTGCTTGTTCGTCGCTAAGTGACTTTCCGCATTTGATTTCTCCAATATCGCTTGCTGCAAAGCGGTTTGCGCCTTTTCTAAGCCTGTGTTCAAACTCAGAATTTGCTCTTTTGTCAGCAAAATTTCACGTTCAAGCAAGTCAGCGGAACTGTATTTTGGGTCAATAGAAGCTTGTAATTGAGCCAATTGTTCTTGGTTCGCTTCAACGGTTGATTCATTTGCCGCCATTTTATTCTGCAGCTCATGAATTTTATTTTCACCCACGACGCAGCGTTGATTAAGCTGTTCAACGTTCTTTTCTAGCTTTTCAATATCAATAGCTTGTAGACGTAGGAGTTGAGCATTGATCGCTTGCAAATCATTTTGAACCGTCGAGATCTCAGATGTAGCATACTCACCCAACTCCTCTTTCAACTGGTTACACTGATTCTGATACTGACTAATGACAACGTTATGTTGTTCTAGCTGATTGCTTAGTTGGTTCAACAAGGTTTGAGCTTCTCGCTCTTTCGCTCTAGCCGCCTGAACTTGCTCTTTTGTAACGGCTTCTTCAACAAACGTTGCGGGGTTAGGATGCGTTTCGCTACCACACACCGGGCATGCTTCACCTGCTTTTAGTCGCTGCGCTAATACTGCCGCTTGAGAGTTGTGCCACTTAAGCTCTATCGTATCAGCGGCTTGTTGACGCTGCATATAGCGCTGACTGGCTTCGTGTAGTGACTGCTGCTTGCCTACAGTTAGCGCATTGAGTTTAGAGAGCTCTAAAGTAAGATCATGCAGCTTTTGTAGATCCTGTAACAGCCGTTGTTTTTGTTTTATTTCCGCATCGATGCTGCCAATAAGCGCAACATCAACTCGTGCTTTCTCTAGCTCCTTCTGTCCCTGCTGGGCCTGTAACGTTAACTTATCTTTTAGTTCTATGTACTGTTTTAACGTTGCTTCAAATTGTTGTTTTTGTTGATAACCCGCCGTTATTTTACTTTCCAAATTGTCTTTCTCGACCAACTTGTTTTTCATACTTTCAAGCTGATACTGCAGTTGCGTTAACTGCGGGACCTTTGCCGCTGCCTCTTTTGCACTTTGCTGCAAGTTTTCTTGTTCTCTCGCAACGACATTAGCTTTTTCGAGACTCTCTTTCAAAGCTACGATTTTTTGCCTAAGCTCTTGCGTTTGAGCTTTTGCATTTTGTAATGAGATGTAGGGCAACTCTATCTTATTGGCATTTTTAGCGTTTTCTAATTGCTGTTGACGAGCTTTTATCGAATCAGAGTGTTCTAGATGCAGCTTGAGTGCGCTTTCTGCTTGCTCTCGTTTCGAAAACTCTCCATTCAAGGTTTCCGCTTTTTGCAATTCAGATTTAGCAGTATTGAGCTTATCTAACGCTGCTTGCTCATTCTTTTTATCAGACTCTAATTGCTTAGTTACTTGTTCCAGTTGTTGTAATAGTTCTTGTTCAGAACTCGCTTCTGCAACTTGTAAAGCACCTCGAATTTGATTATCAAATTCGCCTTTCGCTTTACTAATTGCACTCGCTTTATCTTTGAGCGCGTACTCAATTTTTTTATATATGTCAGTTTGAAAGAGCTGGCCAAAAATTTCTTCACGCTCTTTAGAGCTAGCAAGCAACAGTTCTCGGAATTTTCCTTGAGGCAACACCATAACTTGACGAAATTGAGTTTCATTCAAGCCAATAATATTGCTAACTTCAGTTTTAACCTGAGTCGTCTTGCTGGTGATAAGCGTTTCAGTCTCACCGAGTTCATAAAGAGCCGCAGTGTGCTTTTTAATCGTCATCCCTTCACCACGGGCCTTGGGCGCTTCCTGCTCAGGGGATCGAACAACTCGGTATTGTTTGCCGTGTAACGAAAATTCGAGAACTACTTCGGTTGGTAAGTCTTGCGCGGATAAGTCACACCGCATCTGAATACCTTGTCGCTCATTACCTGTGGTTTCACCATAAAGGGCGAAGCAAATGGCATCTAAGATCGACGTTTTACCGGAACCTGTAGGACCATTAATCAAAAATAGAGGGTTACTGCCAAGCTTCTCAAAATGAATGATTTCAGTTTTTGCAAACGGACCAAAGGCTTGCATGGTTAGTTTAATTGGTTTCATCTTTGGTCCCTATTGCTGTGATAATTGCTTAATAATGTCAGTAACAGCTTGCTCTTGCTCTTTAGACAACTGGCTATCTTGCGCCTCAATAAAAAAATCTCGGAACATATCAATTTCGCTTCGCGCCAACTTTGCTTGCGCCATTTCCTGCTCTACCCCAATTAACATGCCAGGTTTCTCAAGGTGTAAAACGTTTGGATACACTGAACGAAGTTTTTCCATTGGGTTTAAAATCGCATGTTTATCCATCAAACGAACTAACAAATAATCTTCATTCTTGGGGTCTGTTTTCCCTTGCTCAATAACTTTATCCAGCTCGCCCTCTACAATACGCATTTCATGAGGAGCCGTAAGATCAATATGCTTTGCAGAAACGAATCCTTTCTTGTCCAGTTCAACTAACGTGAAACCTTTTCTCTGGTTCTGTTCACCAAAGCTATACTTCATGAGAGAGCCAGAGTAACGGATATGCTCTGAGCCTTTCTTTTGAGGCTGATGCAAATGACCAAGTGCGACGTAGTCAAAATCTAAGAAGTGTTCATGACTCACGCGATCAGAACCACCAATAGATAATGGTCGTTCAGAGTCTGACTCGATAGCCCCATCAACAAAACAGTGACTCACGAGCACGCGCTTTTGCTTAGAGATAAAGCGCTCTTTAATTTGCTCAACAAGCAATTGATGAGCCTCATCATGAGTGGATACCGAGGCTTTGTAGGCAAACCTGACCTGTTCAGGGTCGTTATAAGGCATACCATAAAACGCGACCTCGTCCGCAGAGTCCGTTTTTATGATGATGGGAGTGAGCATCTCTTCAAAGTTGCTAACAATATGGAGACCTGCATTTTTCATTTGCTCTGAGCCGAAACCTAGCCTTTCTGCACCATCATGGTTGCCAGATATCAATATCATTGGTGTTTCTAACTCGGTACAAATGCGTTTCACGACTCGATTTAACAGTTCTATTGCAACCGTTGGTGGCACCGAACGGTCATAAATATCTCCCGCCACTACAACCGCATCGACGGGGTTGCGTTCAATATAGTTAATCAGTTGTTCGAGTACTGCTTGTTGATCTTCGAGTAGTGATACGTTGTGGAATTGTCGACCAAGATGCCAATCTGAGGTGTGGATAAACTTCATTCGAATTCACTTTCCGCCAATTCTATGAGTAGGCTTGCTTCTGTCAGAGTCCATGTACCGTTTATAAAAAGGAATGCGTCACGGGTGGGATCTCGAACAAGCCAAAACTCAAGTTATTTTATATCGGTAAGGATATCTTGAGTCGAACAGCTTTTCATGTGGTTTGTGTTCTATGGCTTGCTATTTAATCAGAAAGCGAGAAGAACACTGTAAAAACGCGGTGAGCAAAGCTATTTTGACAAGCAAGCTGCGCCTAGTCATTGTCCAAACATCATTAAAGGGCCAGTTTCGAGTCAATCCCCCATAACATTTGCATCACTAAAACCTCAGCTACTAGAAGGAAAAGCAATAGCCAGACCTATTCGCTACGCCAATTGTATATTACTCCTACCGCATAGCCATCTGGCTCGATGTCGGCTTGCAACACGTGAAAGTCTGGGCAGGGGCTGCTTCTTTGAAGCTCATCAATCACTAACGCTTTTAAAACGCCGCCACATGCACCCAATCCGCCAAGTTTGATATCAACAAATTGATACTGAGTTTGCTCGGTCACCCACGGAGACAAGAATTGCATTGAGTTTAACCATTGCGGTTCTTCCTCATTAACGGATAAATACAATTGACTGAGTGGATGTTCACAACTTACTCCTAATTGCTTAAACACTTTGTCCACGGCGATGCGTTGTTGTTTGGCATCTAAATCAATTCGAACAACATCAGGCACAAGACCTGAATGTCGACAAAAACACTTGGTTAAAATGATAGAGCTTTGAGGTTTGACATGCCCTTCTACATCGCTCGTAACCTCTATAGTCAGTATCCAAGTCGCTTGCGTTTCATTAACTTCACGATTTATCCGATTTAGTGCCATCAAAAATGCAGCTTGGCCATAAGGATAAAAGTAAACTTCAGTATTGACAGTTTGGTCAACGAAAATAGAAAGCTCGCTTATCAATGCTTTAAGCAAACTTTTGTCTACCGAAGATGGTAAAAGAACACAGAGATTCCCCTTGATATCAGCTTGCTCAAGACTCTCGCGCTCAGAGCGCACGAGGCTTAATATATGCTCATCTATTGATTGAGCAAAGTCAGGGGATCGGATTTCCTCGGACAATCTAAAAGAATCATCAGCTATCTCGCGAACGGTGTGTGAACGGCCATTAAAGGATAGAAGATGCGTTTGAAATGCGAGTGGCATCTAGCCTCCGATTAAAACCGTAGGCATACCAGATAGAATTTTGCCACCATGAGACGTTGAATCGCCGACTCTCGCGGCTGGTTTACCGTTGATTGTTACGCTAGAAGAACCTGCTGAGATACTATCCGGAGGACCGATACAAATAAGCTTGTCGCCTTGTCTTGCCGCAGGTATCCCGCCAATCGTTACGTTTGGTGAACCAACAACGACGGGACCACCGACATGCGGTATCTTTCCTGTTTTTTTAGGGCAAAGATGAAAGCTGCCCAAAATTGCGGCTGGTTTACCCACTTTAAATCACCTTAGTTCAATGAAATTTGCCCAGCTTTAAGAGCAATAGCTGAGCCGTTAATGGATATTTTATTACCTTTGATATTGATTTCTCCAGAGCTAGACATCTGAATAGAAGCACCACCTACTTTGATCTCGACGCTCTTTCCTGCATTAAAAGACAGCACTTCACCCGTTTCATTCGAAAAGTTTTTACCTACTTTCAAGCTCGCGTTCTGACCAACCTCTTGATTAACATCATTGGTCACTTTTTCGGTTTTACTGTTTTCAACGGCGATATCAACACAGTCTTCAACTAGCATTTGGAACAGTTTTTCAGCATGAAGATAAATGTGCTCTTCACCGGGCTTATCATCAAAGCGCAACTCATTAAAATTGGATGTACCTTTTTGTACAGAGCGTGATTTATAACCACTCTGAGAACTTTGCTCTGGTAAAGCGTAAGGAGGGAGTTGACTACCGTTATATAGTGACCCCGTAACGATTGGTTGATCAGGGTCTCCGTTAACAAACTCGACGATGACCTCTTGTCCGACTCTAGGGTGAAACACCGCCCCCCATCCGTTACCTGCAATATTTTGCGCAACACGAATCCAACATGAACTATTTACATCGTATTTACCAACACGGTCCCAGTGAAACTGAACTTTGATACGGCCATGTTTGTCTATGTAAATTTCACCATCTTTGTTCCCCGTAACTACTGCGGTTTGCAAACCTTTCATCTGAGGTTTCGGGTAGTTAACTGAAGGACGCAGGATTGTCTTTGAGTCAACACAACTAAACGAGACTTTGACACCTTGCGCACCGGTGCCACCTTGACCAGTCTGGTTATAAACAGCAGCAGACAAAAAAACAGAAGACAGTACATATTCTTTGCCGACTCGAGATTTATCTTCATGCTTTTTAAACTTGAAGCACTTGCCTACACTGAATGTTCTGCACGTAGCCTCGCCACGACACAAATATGCATTTTGCTGTAGTGCTTCTATTGCATGCGTGTTTCTCAGTGCGTATTGATCATTGCTCTCCATTTCACCCATGTATTCAAAATACTCGCTTCCAGGTACTGTAAAAAAATCACTTTCACCCTTTGCAGTATTTTTAGGATTCGAAGAAGGCTTGAGCATGTTATAGCCTGACTTTTGACTCGCTTTAGTAGTCAGAATTTGCGTTTCATGCCAAGAAGAAATGTGGCTAGACTTCGCCGTACCTGTATCAAAATCGACTAAAAACTCAGTACCCGGCTTATAAAAACTGATGTCATCAAAAATATTGAGCGTATGGGCAGACTTAGTATGTGTAAAACAAAATGATAGCCCCTCCTCCGATAACAGACGTCGAACAAATTCAAGATCTGATTCTTCATATTGTACTTTGTATGTGTATTTAGGATAGGACTTGGTTAACTCAAAACTAAAGGCAACACTATGCTCCGATAGTACTTCAGAGATAATTTCCTTTATATCTTTATGCTGAAATATTCTACAATTTTTTCGATATTCAGCGAAACGTAATTTAGGCTCTATTAATAATTCTATGTTTTTATAGTTTTCGCCTTTATGTGTATTAGAAACCCTTTTCCCTTCTAATCTTGCAGCAGAAACATAACCATGCATATAACGAGGATTTGAAGAAACATCCTCATTATTTTCAAGGGTAATGGTAACTTCCTTACCAATAATTTCGTTTAACTCACTTCGTTGATCATTAAAGTAAGCTTTAGCACGCAATGAAAAAAGTTCTGAGATCTCTTCTCTATACTCAAACGAGTTTAGTATGATGGCATCTTTACCGAATGGCGAAGAAATTCGGATGAAATTGTTATCTTGAGTTGCTCTTTTCATTAAATACTTCTTTCAAAAAAATGCGGAGGAATACTCCCCCGCATGAAAATTACATTTGTTGACCTTTAACACCGCTGTAGCCGTATACCAATGGAGCAGAAGTGTTGTTCTTATCGTCAGTAGGAGTCACTGTCATCATCATTTCTGTGTAAGAAATTGTGATAGTTTCAACTGGACGATCGTCTTGGATAGAAACTGAGTAGTTAGAAATCATCGCATCAGTCAGTTCGATCTTCATGATCTCTTCAACCTTCTCACCCTGCTTAGTAATATGGAAAACCGCTGGTTTACCTTTACCAATCGTCGCTTCTTTAAATAAGTCAGGAGAAGAACGGTCTTGAAGTTTAGTGATAGTCAAATCATATAGACGAGTAGCGCTCGCTTCACGGTCCATCGCTGTACCAGTGTATGATGAGATCTCACGACCTACACTCCAATCTACAGATAGTAGTGTAATCAAATCTTTGTATTGCTCGGCTGTTGCCTCACCCTTAATATCTGCGTATTTAAGATACGTATTAGACTGCATGCTAATCTCCTATAGCATTATTAATTGACATATATCGTAGTAATTTAATTATCTGACGTTTGGTGATAATTAGTGATTAATGTATCAAAAACTTCATTTTAAATACGCCCTGTTATATCTTTAAATAAGATTTAATTTAAGCGTTTTTTATAAAAAATAATAGTTAATATGAACCAACTCCCAATTATTATTGAGAGTGTAAAGGATGTTAAACTATTGAGACATCGAGTCCACTAGTTGTACCTTTAACAATAATTTCATCAAACGTCTTATCATTAAGAATTGCATGCAATATTTCATGAGAAATCTTCGGAAGTAATGTATTTTCTATGGTTGTTTGTACCACACGCGCACCACTCCCAGACTCATTGCTATTGTCTACAATATCATTAATTAGTTCCTCATCAAAAAACAGGTCAGCGTTATAGTGCTTACGAATACGAGTCGTAATTTTATCCAACTTTAATTTTGTTATTTCTATCAATACTTTTCTTGATAGAGGCAAATAAGGTAATACATTCACACGCCCTAAAAATGCAGGTTTAAAGTCGACCAACAAATCATCGCGTAAAGCATCTTTTAGTGCTGACGGCTCAGGAGATAAATCAGGATCAGAATACAAAGACATCGTCGTTTCGGTCCCTGTGTTCGCGGTCATAATAATAATAGTGTTTTTAAAGTCTATATCTCGACCTTCACCGTCTTTAATTGAGCCTTTATCAAATACCTGATAAAAAATATCTTGAACACCAGGGTGCGCTTTTTCCATTTCATCGAGGAGAATTACACTATAAGGTTTACGTCTAACAGCTTCAGTCAGTACACCTCCTTCTCCATAACCGACATAACCAGGAGGAGAACCTAATAGCAATGAGACTTTATGCTCTTCCTTAAATTCCGACATATTGATAGTCGTGACATTTTCTTCACTACCATACACTTTCTCTGCAATCGCCAAAGCCGATTCGGTTTTACCCACTCCGCTTGGTCCGGTTAGGAGAAATACACCATTTGGTCGTGTCTCATCCGTGAGCTGCGCACTCGCGGTTTTTATCACTTCAGACATGAGCTCTAAAGCGTGATCCTGCCCGACAACTCGCTTGCACAAACTTTCTTTCAAACCCAATACTGCTTGGATTTCATCATCCTGAAGTTTACCCAGCGGTATACCGGTCCAATCCGAAATAACTTCTGCGATTAGCGCTTCATTTACATGCGAAAAAACTAAGGGCTGTGAGTTAGCGGAGAGGTTATTTTCAAGCTCTTGTAACTTGTCTCTCGCAGTCTCAGAACCCTCCTGGATTATTTGGGTTCTAAGTGACTTAGCTTCACTTACCCATTCTTTTTCTTTTTCCCAAAGTACTTCTAATTCAATAATGTCATTAGATAGCGCATCAATCTCTTTTCGGACACTTTGCAGCTGCACATCAAGAGATGCTCCTAGCCGATTCTCTTGGCTAAGATGCTCATACTCAGCTTGCTTTGCTTTAAGTTTATTTCTTTTCGCATCTAGGCCTCCCGGTGTAGATGACTGACTTAACGCAACTCGAGAGCAGGCCGTATCCAAAACAGAAACCGCTTTATCTGGCAGTTGACGACCATTAATGTATCGAGCTGATAGTTGGACCGCTGCATTGAGAGCTTGGTTAGTGATATGAACATCGTGGTGTTGTGCCATTACATCAAGTAAGCCTCGTAACATTTCGATCGCGAGTTCAGGGGCAGGCTCATCAACCTTTACGACTTGAAAACGCCTAGTTAAAGCTGCATCTTTTTCAAAATACTTTTTATACTCTGCCCACGTTGTTGCTGCGATCGTTCTGAGTTCACCTCTCGCTAATGCTGGCTTCAGAATATTCGCCGCATCACCTTGGCCCGCTTGCCCACCACCGCCAATTAGGCCATGAGCTTCATCAATGAACAATATAATAGGCTGTGGAGCGTCGTTTACTTCCTTAACAAGGTTCTTAAGCCTGTTTTCAAACTCACCTTTCATGCCTGCGCCGGCTTGCAGTAACGCCAAATCCAGAGACTTAATTGCCACATTTTGCAGAGCGGGAGGTACATCGCCATCAATGATCTTTTGCGCCAAACCTTCAACAACGGCTGTTTTTCCAACACCAGCTTCTCCCGTAAGAATCGGGTTGTTTTGTCGACGTCTTAATAAAATATCGATCATTAGGCGAATTTCATTATCTCTACCAATCACCGGATCTATTTTACCTTCCCTAGCTTGCTCAGTAAGGTCTGTTGTAAATTGATTCAAGGCGGAATTCGCGTTTGACTGCGCTAAGTCATTCGATCTTGATTGAGGCGCATTACTTTCTTTAAAGTTCAATAAGCGAGATGGTTCTATCTTGTTTAGTTCAGGACTAATCGAACCAGCCATGTTGACTAACGTATCATCAGACAAGTAGGCAAATAAAAGATGGATGCACCCCAACTGTTCTTGATTGAATTCAATGGTTGCAGACAACAAGGCATTTTGCATAACAGTCACCGTATGAGCTGATAGCCCAGGCACCGACTGGCATCCTGTTTTGTATTTTTCTAATGCCTTTTGAATATCGGTTTCAACCTTGATTTTATCGACATCAAATTCGTCAAAAACTTCAGAGTAAATATCGTCAGGATGGCGGATAATCATCATTAACCAGTGAGACATTTCAATACTGTGATGAGTTCGGGAGCTTGCCATCGCAGCTGCCTGTTCAAGTGTTTCCTTAGCCTGAGGAGACAATCTTTCGACCAACGCTGAAAGTGAGAGTGAAGCCATTACATTTCCTTTAAATAGTAATTGTTATAGTTCGATCTTTTGTACGTTCGTGTTTTTTAAGCACAGAACCAATACCTAACTGCCCCTGCTGTTTCGATAAACAAGCTTGTGGTAGCAAACTATGTTTGGTGGTGAGCTGCCACTTCAGTTGTTTATGTTTTCCAATCAACTCATAAGCAGCGTTCTTAATGATTGCTATATTGGGTTGGTTAGGAAGCAATTTACTAACTAGCTGTTTATCTTTTGGCAGAAATTCTATTGTTGTCCCCGCGTTGATGTTCCATGCTTTCGAACCCAAAGACGCTCCTAAACCAAGTTGAGCAAACTGCCCTTCAGGCATAGTTCGGGATGCAAGGCGTGTTTGCTCTTCTTTCGTAAGGTGTAACCATTGTCCTTGAAATTCATGAACTTTTACTTGGCATCCAGATAAACATTCAAGAATACTTTTTAGTCCACCTTTACTTCTCACTGGTGAAGCAAACACACCACCATAGTGCCGGGACAGTGAACTCCCTTTCCCAGTTAATGCCGATTTACAGCTTTCTAACGGCGAACGCGCGCCCTGCGCATGCGCACGAGACTGAACAGTCAGCTGACTCAGTTGCCAACATCGATAATAAAGAGATAATAAGCGATGATTGAAAATATCGTAGAAGTCCACCATAGCCGTATCGCCTTCTTTTTGGCGATGTAAAGCTAATTCACTATAGTGCTGGGGAAGCACACCTTGCTCACCCGTTAGGCCTATTAAATTGGTCTCAATCTCTAACTTGCTGTCATCTATATTTTTCAGTTCACAAAACTGAGCATTTTCAAAACCTAATGATGGATTAACCTTTAAGTTTAGCTTTTCATGCTTCGGTAACGCATCTGTTCCTATTTGCGCCTCTGCTTGCAGAACTTCGTGTTCAATAAGATGAATCGCTTCAAACAATGGATGTTGCTTTAATTCTCGATAAAATTGTTCCGCGCTCATAGCAACACCTTATCGCCAGTTAATGCGGGCCATAGGTGGAAAGACTTTCCCGTGGACTTAAGTCTTATTTCTAACTGCGTAAAAATGTTAATTTCAGCATATTGCGAGAAGTAAACAGATAAAACACTACCTAAGAGAAAGATCTGCTCTTTAGGTAAAATTTGATCAGAAACCGTCAAAATAATTTTTATACCGTGCGCAAATCCAACTTTGCCTTTCTGACTAATTCTTCCTGTAGTAGGCTCAAACTCTAACTTAGTTAAAGCATCGATTACCGCTTTCGTTTCTGCTGTCCCAGAAAATGCATAGAGATTAAGGGTCTGCTTCAAAGTTGCTAAACCATCTTCCTCGGTAAAATGGTTTAAAGTTAAAAGCTTAGTTAACTGCCATCGTGTGCTTTCATCCATTTCTGGCCGAATAGTTTCTGATAAAGAAACTAAACAACGAACAGATTCGAAATTGTCATTTACCTCCGGTAAAGATACTTGCGGCAGCCCACCTCCAAATGGAAGTTTCTGCGCTAAGTTGCGGTTACAGCACTCAGCTTCCACGTACATTAACCAGTTTTCCCGGCTATCCGGGCTGAACAATTGATGTTTTTTATCAACAAAAGAAATGTAAGTTTCTCTACCTGGCTCATCATACCCACCAGCCCAGTTCTTATCCTCACGTCTCATCAACCAATAAATCTCACTAGTGTTCGTATAATGCGTGTGCTCACCAGCGTGATAACATGGCAAATTGTGGTACGTTTTGTTCCAGTTTCTCAACGTTACGTCAGAAATTGAGACAACCTCATTACTTTCAGCTTCTTGGTATTGCGGAGACAAGTGGTAATCGTATTCAGTTGGTAGAATACGCTTAGGCTCCATAATACTTTTAAATAAGTTGATCACAGGCACACAGCCTACCATTAAGCTTTCTTCGTCCACTTGCTTTGGAAGCCAGTCATCGTTGGTATCAAAGTAAAAATACAGTTCGACTTGCTCTCTAAGATCTAGCTCTGATAATCCAAGTTCGGTGATATCAAAGAACATAAACTTCTCAGGAAAGTGTAAATACTCAACAAGTAATCTTGCTCCTGAAAAGCTTCTTTTACTGTATGGCACAACTTTCTCATCTTCTGAAAATCCCACTTCAGAAAGATGCCTTTTGGTTAAAGGACGAACTTCTTTGCCATCCACAACAACAGATAAACCAATTAGGTTTTGAAACAGCATTTGGTAGAGCTTAAAAGTCAATTGAGATTGACCGTTTAAATAGAAGCGCAGCCGTTCTATCCCCATTTCACCAAGAGGAGTCTCTTCATCTTGAGCCGTGAGCTGTACTTTCAAAACTGAATGAGCATTGCTTTCCCATCGTGAGCCAACTGGCTTGAAAGGCGCATTTTTAAAAACGCCAGAGGTCACATCAACAGGATACATTCTGACCGGATAACAAGTTCTAAACTCGCACTCATGATATCCAGGAGCACCGATAACAACTCGCTCGCCTTCTTCTACATCAAAATAAGAGGAAGTGGAGTTAGAACAGCTCATTTTAATGACTGACATTGACGGGATTGGGGCGTGAAAATCAGGATATAACTGTCCCATCAAAGACTCTGTAAATTGAGGGTAACTATTGTCTAAGCTTTGTCTAATCCTTGCTGTTAGAAATGCGCAGCCTTCTAACAATCTTTCTACGTGCGGATCGTCAACCTGTTCCTCACTAATACGAAGTCTCGCAGCAATCTTAGGATACTGCTCCCCAAATTCTTGCCCTTTGTGACGCAAATAAGCTAACTCGCGATTATAGTACTTGAGAAACTCTTCACTCATTTTGCTCTACTCAGTTTCATACCTAAATTTACCGGCTCTACTTCAGAATTGAATCGCACTTCATGAATACTGTTATCAATTAAGCAAGTGGCATTTATCTGTAACCTCAATACCCTATCAATAGCGTTTTTCTCGTCTGAAATCTGGACATGAGGGTTCCTTAACCTCGGCTCAAACTCTTTAATTGCATCATGAACGATGTCGCAAAGCTGATTCTGCCCTTCTTGGCTGCTATAGGGCATTGAGGAAAAATCTGGCAGCCCATAATTCAATATTGAATAACGAACCTCTAAAAGATCATCAGGAATGTTTTTCCATCCAATACGACTATTCAGCATCGACTCTAGATCTCTAAGTAAGCTGCTCAACATCTGTTGCTGGCTTGCAGGGAAGTCTTTCTCATCTCGAGTGAGAGGATCACTATCTATCAATTTGTCGAGCAGAGAAACGGTTAAAGACATGATATTTCTACGCTATTTGTTTCTGTTCTAATAATGTAGTCAAATCACAGATTGGAAGTGCTAAATCACCGACTAACCAACATTTTTGACCCAAGCCAACAAAAGATTCTTGCTCACCAATCTGCTTCCAATCCGTTTCTCGGCCTAACTTTTGTGCATCGGTCTCTGAGTCAACATATGTCAACGGCATATGGCCTTCGCCTTCACCGAGTCCATCGATATCAAACTCGACAGGTCGCCAAATACTCTCTAACAAAGAAGTAGGTGCTTTAACTTCTAGCGTATGGATGCTCGATATGGGTACAAGAAAATAGTTACCTGCTGTAGAAAACAGTTCAATGTAACCACCTAAACGATCATCAATATCTCTAGCATCTTCGTAGTTTGTGCCGTTTACGTTAAACCCTTTAATAGTACGATGCTCTTCAATGCGATGCGATAGACGTGACGCTTCTTCGTACTCTTGATTTCCGAGAGCAAGATTAAATCGAACAAGCTCTTTAGTTAATTCCTCATCACCTAATACTTTGGCACTAGCCGCACCATTGATAAAATCCTTTCTAGCTTGAGCTGCTTTCACTAAATGTCGTAGCTGACTTGCACCAGGCAGATACTCAGGAAACAATTTAATCGATTGCATGAGCTGAGCGTCCGCACGCTCGAAGTCCCCATCAATGCAAAGAAGCTCAATGAAGGAACTTCTCAAGCTCGCATCTTTAGGTGTTGCTTTAATTTCATCAGTTAACTGCTCTAGAGCGTGTTGCAATAGGCCTTGGGACAAAGCATTTTTCCATTGAGTCATTGTTATTTCCTTACACCATGTGCTCTGGTGATAATTCGGTAATTAATTTAATGCTAGATACCATTTGATCGAGTTGAAAATGCGGTCGCAAATGGATAACTGAGTAATAATGTCCAGGAGTTTCTCTTTTCTCTCGAACTGTAATTTTCGCTTCATTTAGGGGATATTTAGCTCGAAGCTCATCAGACGCTTCATCTGATGCGGTAGTGTACTGATGTAACCAGCGTTGAAAGTCACGCTCTAGGCTTTCTGCGTCTTGATACCCACCAATTTTGTCACGCCCCATAACCTTGAGATAATGTGCGACTCGCGATACACACAATGTGTATTGCAACATCGATGTCAGTTTTGCATTCGTTGAAATATGCTTTTCTGCGTATTGTTTGGGCTTGTAGAGAGATACATTCGAGGTCATCCCTACCATATCAGTCTCAGGTATTGGAGAAATAGAAATAAAACCGCACTCAGACAATTCTTGTTCTTTTCTCTCAGAGATTTTCAAGTTTAACGGACATCTTTCACGATCATTCTTGCCGTTAACACGCATCTTGCTCCTTGTAGGAGCGACGATAATGCCCTGACTGTAATCGCCTTGTTTAATCCCTCGCATATGCGTGAACCAACCATGTTCCTGAAATGCTCTAATTGATACGGCAGCAAAACAGTACGCACTACTCCCCCATAGCAAATCTCGGTTGGAGTCGTAGATGTGTTCTTGAAAATTGAATTTATCATTCCGCGAGCCATCACTTTTGTATGGCTGACGGAACAAGACGTTAGGTGCAGTCAAACCAATAAATTTAGCGTCATCGTTGTCTCTCAAACTACGCCACTTTGCATAATCTTCCTGTTCAAATTGGGCCGCTATATCTCTTATCGCAGAGAGTTGAGCGAAACTATCAACACCAAACATCTCTGGCGATGCAGACATGATAAATGGGCTGAATGCTGCAGCTGCAGACTGAGAGATCTTACTCAACACAGACAGATCTCTATCAAAATAATTTTTACTAGGATCACAGCGAAGCTGATAATCTCCAACCACCACACCAAAGGGTTCTCCCCCTGCCATGCCATATTCATTTTGATAGAGCAACTTAAATAGTGCTGATTGGTCAAACTCGATGGCTTTTAAAGCATCTTTACTGATTTCATTCCATGTCGCCGTTAAAACCTTAACTTTTACAGAATCCGATGAACGAGAATCAACCTGTTCACATAAATACCTAACTCCAACCCACCCCCTTTCGAGCTGTTGAAACTCAGGATGATGTAATATTTCATTTAGTTGAGATTCTAATAGCTCATCAATGCGGTTAATTGTGTTCATCACACTATGACGAAAGCTGTCTAAATCTCTTGAACGTGTACCTTCTAGCCAAATTCGCGCTGACGATACAAGATCAGAAGATTCATTGAATCGAGTCAACCACGGGCTATCAAGTTCAGCGTAGCCTCCGGTACTGAACTCATGTTTTAGCTTGCTAGGGTCGCGAAAGTTAAGTGACACTGCTAATTCCATCTAGAACATAAAGATTGGTCATGGCTGGCCTTTCGACCAGCCAATTCGTTTCTTATCCACCTGACTGAGGGATCTTGGCCACAAGTCGCAAAGATGTCGTCAGTTCTTCCATTTGCAACCAAGGTTTCAGCCATGCTACGGCATTGTAAGAACCAGGTGCGCCAGGAATTTCCTTAACCTGAACACGAGCGTCTGCTAGAGGGTATTTCGCTCTGATCTCTTGACCACCGCCTTCAGAAGCATTGACGTAACCTAGGATCCAGCGGTTCAGCCAAGACTCAACGTCTTCTGCTTCCATAAAGCTACCAATTTTATCTCGAGCCATTACTTTCAAATAATGCGCAAAACGAGATGTTGCCATCATATAAGGTAGGCGGGCAGAAATGGCCGCATTGGCCGTTGCTTCAGGGGATTCATGGTTCGCTGGTTTTTGACAGGTTTGCGCACCAAAGAACACTGCATAGTTGGTGTTTTTGTAGTGACAAAGCGGTAAGAAACCAAGCTTACCAAGCTCCGCCTCACGTCTGTCGGTAATACCAATCTCTGTTGGGCACTTCATATCAGGGTCGCCATCATCACTCATGAAGAAATGCGTTGGCAAGTTATCCACTCGACCGCCGCCTTCTGCACCACGGATGGCAGTACAAAATCCATATTTTGAAAATGCGTCGGTTAACTTAACACCAAGAACATACGAAGAGTTCATCCAACAGTAGTCGTTATGTTCAGCGTTAACAGCAATACCTGAAACAGGATCTACTTCGAACTCTTCAAACCCAAACTCTTCGACTGGAGCGGTAGCTTGTCCGTATGGCAAACGAGCAAGGACTTTTGGCATCGTCAGACTAACGAAGCGCGAATCGGCACTCTCGCGGAACGAACGCCATTGGGCGTATTCTAGTGATTCAAATACCTTATCTAGGTCGCGTGGTTTTGACAGCTCAGTCCACTCATCAAAGCCGAATAGTGCTGGTGAAGCCGCGGACAAGAATGGAGAGAAACCAGAAGCCGCTACATTTGACATTAGGCGTAACGACTCAATATCTTCTGGGTGGTTGGTAAACTCATAGTCTCCAATCAATGCACCATACGGTTCACCACCAGCACTACCAAACTCAGACTCGTAAACCTTTTTAAAGATCTGGCTTTGATCAAACTCAACAGCTTTGCTCAAGTCTTTATGTAGCTCTTTCTTGGTCATACTAATCATGCGAACTTTCAGAGTAGAGCTGGTCTCTGAATTCATCACTAGATAATTTAAGCCGCGCCAAGAACCTTCGAGTTTCTGTAATTCTGGGTGATGCATTACTTCAGACAACTGATCAGAAATCTGCCTATCGAGCAAATTAATCGCTTCACGAAAAGTTACTGTTAGGTTTTTGTTCCAAGTAACTGTCCCTTTCATTGCTTCTTCAGCGAGCGTTTTAATCAGCTCCTCAGCACGAGAAGCTTCGGTCTGCTTTGTCGCACCAATAGCTTGATCTAAGAATGAAGTTGTCTGTTCATTAACTGTTGGATCTAACTGTTTTTCAGCTTCAGTCGTCATTATTCCGCTCCTTCAGTACTGTCTGACTTCGCTTTCTTGTCAAGATCTAACTCGCCTGCAAGTCTTGCCAGATTGTCCGTATTGTTCAAAACATCCTCTAGGATATTTTCAAGCTCTTCTGAGCGGTCAACTTTTGTCATCAAATCACGCAGTTTATTACGCGTTTCCATCAATTGGCGTAGTGGATCAACTTGATTTACGATCGCAGCAGGCTCAAAGTCTTGCATTGATTTAAAGTTTAAATCGACCTCAAACTGTGAATCGTCATTCGCAAGCTTATTCGCAACTTTAAACTTCACCGATGGATTCATTTTTTTGAGTACATCGTCAAAGTTATCTCGATCGATCTGAATAAAACGGCGGTCTTTTAATGGCTTCAACGCTTCTGTGTTTTGACCAGCGAAATCACCCATTACACCTACAACAAAAGGCAGTTCTTTCTTAAGAGTTGTACCTTCAGTTTCAACATCATAGGTAATGTGGACACGAGGCTTCCGTACTCGTGATAGTTTCGAGTGGATACTCGTCATACCATTCTCCCTTTATTAATTTTCATTTTGTTCTGCTATGCCAACCAAACGGAAGTAGCTTTTCTTTGCATCCCCGTCGGAGATAAGTTCCGCCAGTAACTCCGGCAGAGGCATCCCACACCAACGAATGATCTGTTCGATGGAGTAAGAAACTGGTGAGTGAGGTTCACTCTCTCGGAAGAAATCAGCTACTTGCTGCAATTGTCTAATTGCCTGCTCTCGTGATTTCATGTTTGTCGCTAATAATGCGTCACAACTTTGTGCACTTAACGGTTGTTCAGAAGAAGATTCATCAAGATCCTCTAGCTCTTCAATCACTGCTTGTGGTTGATTAAAACGGTCTCCAAGAAGGTGCTTTAATGCCGAGTGTATTGATTCAAGTCTTTTTGATATATAAGAGCTAGGAGTCACATCACCGACCGCTTCATCTAATCGCTGACTGAATTCATTAAATGATTCCGTAGCGAACTCCAAATCCGTGATTAATTCTCGATAAAACGTATCAGAAGTCGACTTAACCGTAGTTGTAATTTCAGATAGCTCAACAGCCCCAAGCTCGACTCGATTTCGGCGCTTATCTTCGTCTAAGCGCTCAAGCTCTATAGCTTGCTGATATTCCCAATAGGCATAAGCTTGCTCTACGCCTAAGTCAGTCAATGGTATACAAGCAATTGGAAAAATAAGTGTTCCTTCACTATCGATACCATTGAGGCCAATAATCGCCGATATTCTTGTCTCAATACCATCTTCATCAGGCATTGGGTACAGATCATCCCAAAAGTTCTCAATTAAACTGGTTGCGAGTTTGTAGCCAACGCCCATACCACGAAAACCATACAATCGAGTTAGGGCTTCTATAAGCCAGGCAACAAATTCCAAATCTTTAGACTGATTCGTGAGTATTTCTGGGACATCTTCAATAAATACTCGCCATAAATTACTGTGGGTATAGATACTTTCTTCTTCTATAAGAGCGTTACGTTCAGCGTTGCGGGCGGCCATACGCTGATCTTTCAACCGATAGTAAGCAGACTGTGGTGATACATCCTCTCTAGGATCAACACCTGTAGGATTTTCTTGAGATATAGGAGCCAACGCTTGTTCATACCAATCAAACATTTCATTACTCATAAGCTCTCCCTCTTAGAAAGACAGGTATTGTCGCGTCTTCTCTAGTTACTGTTTCGCACTCCGTTTGCGCTTGGCGAACTTTGATCAAAGCACAAGTTACGTTATCACTTGCGCCCCGAACCAAAGCCGAATGCATGAGCGCTAATCCAGCTTGGTTGACTGAGTCTGCATACAATGTCCGATGAATTTCATCACTCGTAAGTTCCTTAGAGAGCCCATCGCTACAGAGTAAAAACTGATCGCCGTCAGCCAACTGCCCTGAAACTTGATCAATAGTGACACTTTCGTCGACCCCAACAGCTCTGGTAATAACATTTGCAAGAGGGTGAGATTCGGCATCTTCAAATGCCAATAAGCCCTGATCCACTAAGTCCATGACTTGACTATGATCACGTGTTTTTTGGACAAAATTACCACTTCTAAGCTGGTAAATTCGGCTATCCCCCACCCAAAGACAGTGGTAATACCCATCCTGAATAAACAACAAAACAAGTGTTGTTCCCATCGTTTTACCGTCTAAGTGATTTTGTGCGTATTGGTAAATTTCTAAGTTCGCTTCTTGAACCACTCTTCGGATATCATCGATATTAGTATTGGAGACATCCTGCATGTGGCGCGCGACTCTATCCACTAGCATCTGGCTTGCTATATCGCCAGCACTGTGTCCACCCATTCCATCGGCAACCACCCAAATATGCTGCTCTGTCATATCCAACAGAGCATCCTCGTTATAAGGGCGTACTTTTCCTGCGTGCGATTTAGCAAAGGTAAAATAGTTCCAATTCATTCTTCTATCCTACCAATTCCACTTTTTCCAGCCGCCATCAAGCATGGCTGAAAACTGACCAATTGAAGGAAATCCACTAGTAATGAACATGCATGGTTCAACCTTCGTTGAACCTTCAGTCCACCAAAAACATGGTTTACTCAATTTTTCTTTAATGAGGTAATTCAAAAGCGTATTTTGATCAGTATTGCCGTGATCATGAAAAACTGTAGATATTTGGCTTTGATAAAGAAACTCTAGAGGCCTCACTTCACTTGTTACATTCGCAACGAGGTCATTTTTTTCTTGAGTACTCTTATGCCAAACATCAAAGACAAAGTCGTCCTCAAGTACTGAAAGAGCAAGAGCGGCACTGTCCTCTGTCCAAGCTCTGTCACCCCAATATTGCGCAGCTTCACCTTTTACGGCACGAGCTATAGTAAAGAAAAAGTATCTACCGCATGCATCAACACTAGGAATCATGCTACCAATGTAGGTTGAGTCTTCTAAATAGCTAATATCCAAAGCAAAGTGCCACACAGGAGCCGTTAAAAAGTGCTCATTCCAGCTTTCACCCAGTTGTTCCCTGCTGACTGCAATAACCGCCTGTTGCCAATCATGCCAACGCTCCGAGAAATCTTGTGATAAACCATCTTTCACAAAGTCCCCTTTTGCAGGCATTTTACCGATATAGCCCCAGCCTGATGTTATAAGGTTCGTGGACATCTGAACCTCTCCATTTCATTTGACCAAAACGGATTAATGGCACTAGAAGGAATAAGCTCTAGCTGCACCTTATTTCCCTTTAAATCAATCATAACTATATTGTCTTTACGCGATTCTGGCCTTGCTTTAAGTGATTGATCCAAAAGCTTGAATATGCCCCACTCACCTTCATAGGTATGCGCAATTTCGCGTTTAGATTCAGGTGGTGTGAACACAATTCGAGTCTGATCTTGACCGGCAGGCCAACTCAACGATTTAGCTCTTGCTGGTCCATGCTTATAAACCAAATCTTGTCCACCCAACTCTAAGACAAATCGAGTAATGTGCTGGTCTAGATAAACAGGCCTCATCCCAAACTCTACGCGTAAGGAATTATCAGATTCAAAGAAAGACTGCCTGATACGTTGCGCTCTTTGAAAGACCATTAGTGTTTCTGGACGAACTCCAATTTCCTTTTCTAATCGCCAACGACTTTTCGAAGTATCCACAAACGGTTCGAGGTATTCTTGGAAGAATGCGTCAAGCGTACCTCCATAACCAAAGAATCGCTTAAAGTCTTTCAATCTAACTTCTCTGCTCGCGTTGGGCTCGAATGGATATCTGCCAGCAATAGTCCGCTGATAAGGGCGGACCACCTGTGTTACCCAAAGTTGATTTAGATGATCCTTCGAACCGCTCTCCGCAAACTTAACCGACTCTTGAGAAAGCTCACCTAGCCATTGATTAAATGGTCTCGGCAAAAGTTCTTTAGCACGAGCAAAGGAAGCTGCGACATCTTGTGTAACGGTTCCATCTAAAATACTTTTGTAGGCAATTTTCTGATTGTTACCAGAGCTTGATAAGTCACTTAAATACGAACGCAAGTTAACCATTGCTTGTTGAATATCATCAAAGTCTTGCTCACCAAGGCGTAAGATCTCTGAAAAATGCGATTCGACTTCTTTACCTGGCAGAGCAACATTGAAACCGTTTTCTTCAGGTAAATACATGTCTAGTCTATCTGCCGTATTTGAAAACTTAACTTTGGCAACTTTACCAGCAACTTCAGAAGCGGCTTTTTGATTTTCTGACAATGATACTTTTGATAGAGCAACCTCTTTTTGGATTGCTCTCAACAAAGATTCGATTGGTCTTTCAACTCCAGATAAAACCCTCGCTTGCTCTGTCGCAAGTTCTAGGCTCGGAGCCTGCTTCAATTGAATATCTTCGATCAACGTTTTCCATTCATTAACATAATCTTGATAGTATCGTGACTGAACGCCTTGGATGGCACTATCTTGATCAATTTCATGAGCCTTAAGATCGTCACCATAAACCCAGTTCTCTTCCATTAGGCTTTTTACTGTACGGTTGATCTGAATCTGAAAAATGCTATGAAAACCATTGTACGTGTAGAAGCCCGAAATGCCTTGTGATAGCGGTTTTCCACTAGCTCGCTCGAACTGCTCAAGCCCTTTAGGTCCCAATACATCAGTCAAGCGAAATGAAGGTACATGACTCTTAGAAAATTGTATTTTCATTCGCTGATAAGCACGTTCAGGTAGAGACATTTGAGTCAACACTTCTCGAGCACTCGTCACAGCAGCAGTGTTGTAAGTAAAGCCTTGTCCATCGTTGCCTAATAAATATTGAGTGTGCTGTAACAAGCGTCTTCTTAAGTCTGCGTTTAGCTCACCCGGATATTGACGTTCGAAATAAAAGTTAAACCAAGCCAACACTTCATCTTGTTGATATTTGTCTGGATTGAATAACATCAAATACGTTTTTAACGTTTCGTACAAATACTCACGATGCTGTTGATTGCTCTCCATTTCTGACACCAGGCTATCAAGAAGCAAAGGGGCGTAATATTGGGTCAAAGCATCAGAATATGCATTGCTTGCCGCCTGAGATACTTTGTCTCCTTGATAGAGACCAAACCTCTTTACAGAGTCGGCATCACCGTAGTTGCTTTGCTTTCCGAGAGGAAGCGTCATCAACCTATCTAATGTTTCTACAGCTGAAACAATATCCGCTTCAAAATCTAAACTTTGAGCGCCAATCATTGCATCAATATGGCTAGCTTGTTCATTGGTGTCGACAATTAACTGTGAGTTCCACTTATAACTCATAAACCAAAGCGAAGAAGCTCCGAGCAGTAGCGTTGTACATCCAATGTAAACACCTCGACGCATCCAACCTGACTGCTTTTGATAGTGACGATTAACTGTTCCTAACAGTTGCTCTTTGAAAATAACCTTGTCAAAAAGATTCTTTACGAAATAACTATGAGAACCAGTCTGACTCTTTGCTAGAGCTAATCGATTTAACCCAAGTCCATTGGTTGATTCATTCATCAGCTTATCGACTGGTAAGCCTTCTTGGACCGAACTCAACATAAACACACCACGAATCAAGGCAGGCTCTTCAAAACTGTTTTGTGCAAAAATTTCAGCTAAAAACTCGTCAAGATTAGCTTGTAGCACTCTTAATTGCTTTGGAAATTCAAAGATAAGCGCGCGTTTATCTAAATCGTCCTCTGTTTCAAGTATTCTAAGCATACGGGCATCAAGGCGCTCCAACATGCCATGAAATTCTTTGTTGAATAGAGAAATAACGCCTCTTTCATCATCCACTTCACGAGGGAACATGAAACCAAATAATTCCTCTCGCTCTTCCTTACTTAAATCGGCAAAGAACTCATTGAAACCGGCAACTAAATCCATTTTGGTGAGCAGTACGTAAATCGGAAACTGCATGCCTAACTGGTTTTTCAGTTCTTGAAGTCTCGACTTAATTGCTCGAGCATGAAGACTTCGCTCGGTTCGAGTCTGAGACATCACGCTGGCTAAACTTATCGTAACAATCGCACCATTAATTGGTCTTTGCGTTCTATACTTTTTCAACAATCCTAAGAAACCATGCCACGCTTTAGAGTCGACCTTTTCTTGACTGTCTTGTGTCGTATACCGGCCAGCCGTATCTATAAGAACTGCTTTATTTGCAAACCACCAATCACAGTGGCGAGTGCCGCCTACACCGGCAATAGAGTCAGAGCCAAGGCTGTCTCCTAATGGAAACTCTAACCCCGACTGCTTTAATACGGTTGTTTTCCCCGTTCCAGGAGGGCCAATCAATACATACCACGGTAAGTCATACAAACTTCTCTTGCCTTTGTGTGTTTTCGTCACTACTTTTACAGCTTGCTCAATACGCTCGCGCATTAAGTCAATTTCACTTGCCGCTTCTTTATCTGATTGGCTATCAACCTCAAGCAACGTTTGAATACTTTCGTCTTCTTTCACCTTTTGCTTATGCTGCTTGGTAACGTTAAATATCGCCCAAAGCAACACCAACACAAGAATAGTGACTAGCCGTTGAAAGTCACTCTTTAGGGGCTCATATCCCGCTATCGTAACAAGTGGACCAACAACCCAAATGAAAATAGAACAAGCAGCGACACCGATAAGGCCGAGAAACCATCTTTGAGTAAATATTCTGCCAATTTCTTTAATACGCATCTCTATCTACCTATTATTAATTCGCGACAAGAAGGTCGATTTCAATCCGGCGGTTAATAGCTCGGTTTTCATCACTACTGTTTTCAACTAATGGTCTTGCATCCCCCAATCCCTCGGGTATCACTCGCCCTTCTAATGCACTATTCGAGATCAGTTGTTCAGACATAGCAGTGGCTCGAGCTAATGATAGGTGCCAGTTCGAGGGATATTTACTCGTGAAAATAGGCCTATCGTCGGTGTGACCAGTAACAATGATCTTGCCTTGGGTCGACTCCAATGTTCTCGCAAGCTTAGAAATAACGGGTTGGATGTAAGCGACAACATCAGCACTACCTGATTCAAATAGATCTTGAGACTTTAACGAAATTCTTACCCTGTCTTGCAGCGGCTCAACATTGATTAGCCCCTTACCGATCTCAGTTGCTAGATACATTGAAATCTTTTCTGCAATTGGCGCTGATTTTGATTCTGACGTTGCATCTTGGTTAAGTTGTTGCGGTTGAATCAAATTGACTAATTGAGAAAAGGTGCGATTGGATGCCTTATTTAGCTCATAGCTAAAATACATATATATGCAGACCAATAATGCCGCCGTTACAGAACATACAACCCAAAGAGGGGCTCTATCAGAAGCCTTTGAGCCATTCAAAATGTGTTGGTCGATACTATTACTTAGCTCCTGAGGGACTCCTCTCCCATAAGACTTAAGAGTAGCAATAACCTGTCTTCTCAATTTCCGGTGCGATTCCAGTCCATTTTTTTCTAAACGGTATTGACCCAGAAACCCGAGAGATAAGCACACATACATTAGTTCAAGCAAATCTAAGTTCGCATCTGGTTTCGCCATGCACTTATCAAGATGCTTAAAGAACGCTTCCCCACCTTGACTGCTAGCATAGAAGGAGCTAAGTAATGAATCGTGACTCCAGAATGAATTCCCACCCCAATTGGTGTTAAGGACAACTTCATCTAGTGAACAGCATAAACAATAACGAGCTGTATCAATGGTATCCAAATCAACGTCATGCTGACGTAATCGGTTCTCATAATCTCTAAGCTTTTGTGCCAATGTCTCTTTTAGAAACAACGGATCGGAATGAGTCGCTGTCGACCGAATTTGACCGATAATAGATAACAGGCCATTCGCCTCTGCTAGTAGAGAGTTATTCCCATAAGCGACCACTGAATCATTGTTCACCAATTCAGGGCTTTTTGAGATAACTACGGTATTATCCACAGACTTTTCTGATTGTGGTTTCGATGCGGGTGCTCTTCCACCCGGTGTTGGTTTTACTATCGTTTGTTCCATACAGAGCGCGCCTATTGATTAATACTCCAAAGCTCAAGTTCAGCATTCGGAAAATGCCCTGATAGGTGAAGCGCAATACCGCCACTATCTTTTAGCCTCATCCAAAATGGCCCTTTCTTGACAACTTCGAAATAGACATAGCCCGTTTGGTAAGGAATCTGTCTCGGGACGACACTCAACGGCACTACGTTTATACCGTTGATCTGATTATTAATTAGATCGCGAATCTGTTCTGCCGGGCCAAACTTGAGTTGCGCTGGGACCAGGCGTCTTATTTCATCTGTTGTGGTATCTGCTTTAATTGCTAGCACAAATTGGCATGACTCAAGCAAGCGTTTATCTGGAAGCGGCGTCACTTGAATACCGTATTGGCGAGGCTCCAACGGAAGTTTGGTCGCAGTTTGGTCAAGAACAACACTGAGGTACTGACTGAGTATCTGATTCAACTCGCTATAAACACTTGATACATCTAAGTGATCATACGCAAGCAAACTTGGGAGTCTTTTAGTTTTATTAGAAAAAGTGGCTAACTCACCAATGTAACCTTTAAGTGTCGTCGCTAATTCCAGTGGATGTAACCTATCTAACTCACTGAAATGCTTTAACTTCGCCTCATATCGGTTCAACATTTGGAGCATGATGAAATCAACAGCAGATGCCGATGCAGATTTGCCCTTAATCAAGCGCTGCGCAATAACGTCAGCACGCATCTTTGTCATCGCGATAACGTTACGTAGATAAGCTGACATGACTTTATCGCTCAGGAGATTGATAAGCGGAGGAACGTACTCATCGTCTAGTATAACTTCCCCTTCAGGGGTTACCTCTTTGATCCTTAAGATAGGTAACTCCACATAACCCGCTAATTTGTCATTACTCGCTTTCAACTCAAGGTTGAGGGCTGCAACTTGGATGGTTTCTTCATCTTGTCCTGTAAGGTTATCTATCACGTCGATATCTTGAAGTACATAACGAGAGACGATCGATTCGCTTACATCCGAAACGTTTTTACCTGTAACACTTGAAAGAGGGAGAGTTATTTTTACTAACGTATTTTCAGTGTTTTTATCAATAAGTAGAGGCGAAACTGAATCGTTGGATATTAACGTATTAACCAACGTCATATCTGGCAAAACAGCTTCAAGATGCTCAAGTTCAATAAGACCATCTTTTAGCGCGTGTTTTTTTACTCGACATTTCCAAACTCCCCAATTGTAAACCCCACCTAACTGATGTAAGCCCTTGAATTCTTGAGAGGTTGCGCGTTCTTGTTGTTGGAAGTGCTGGGGACGTAAAAACATTCCTTCGCACCAAGCCGTCTTGGAGTATTGCGTCATTTATAATTAGCCAACTAAACGTTATTTAACGACCAAAGACAGATCTTCTAACAATACTTGATATGTGTTGTAACCGGTCTTATCCACTTTAATGACTTGTCGCCAATTTGAGTTTTCAATATCTCGAAACGCTACGACAATGCCTAAATATTCTGTCTTTGGAGACATACTTGCTTGATATGTTTCTTTCTGACCTGGAGTTAATGAAACTTCATATTTATTCACTAAATCAGGTCCTAAGACTTTTTCACTTTCTTCATAAATAGAAAAAAAGTCCTGGCTTTCGAAAATGGTATTTGACGTTAATTCAAATACATACACCACTACAGGAGAAGGCCTGCCGTTTGAATCAGGATTAATGTTATAACTTGCTGCTATTTCTAAATCTGAGTATGGATCAACAACTAGGTTCGCTGCTGAGCACCCAAATAAAGCCATTGAAATTAATAACAAAATATATTGGTAAAACTTTTTCATCACCCTAATTCCTAGCCTTTGTTTTTTAATGCTAATTCATAGTGCTTAGCGAAGTCTTCTAAATAGAACGGAGACTCTTTATTGATAATATCATCGGATAACTTTTCATGAATATCCTCAAACCTCTTCCAACTTTGAGCATATTTTCTAGCTGGAATAACCTTATTAATAACCGTGTCTTTCGCTAAAGCATCTGAGTATATAGAAGTAGGTTCAACAAGTGACATAACACTCGAAACCGTACCTTCAACACCTTTCATTAAGGCTTGCTCATGACTTTCGATGTCATTAAATGCTTCTTTAATGGCTGCATTTGGCTTTAAGAAGCTAGCGGTTTGACGGTTATATAAGTTATGAATCGCATCTTCTAAGTTTGCAGAAAACTTTAAAGGGTTATTTTCTGACTTACGAAATGCGGTATGACTAAGTCGATTTGTTTGTTTAAACACTGCTCTGTTATGCAGTGTTTCCATTAAACCAACTAGCATCAAAGAAAATGACTCCCCCAGTTGTTCGAACCATTCCTCTCGGTTATCGCTGGGAATCATCATTGGATCTATACCCACCCCTCTAACAAAAGCCGCAAGTTCACCCCCATTGGTATCAAAGTTGGGAGTCGATAGGTGTTCTGATTGTCGGTTAACTTTCGGTAAAGTTTCAGATACGGTGCTCTGTTTTTCGGGCTTTGGGATATCAATAAAATCATCGACTAAACCAATATCTAGCTGAAAGTCAGAAGGAACACTTTCGTTTAAGAGTTCACTAGCACTAAGGCCTAGGTCAACAAATTCCTCTTCTGATGGACTTGAGACTACTTCAGGGGGGGCGCTAGAAAGACTTTTACTTGTCTCAAGGCTGAATACATCTGTATCTGTTTGAACAGAAACTGAAATTTGATAATCCCCTAAGCTAACCATATCGTCATTGCTTAGTGCTATTTCATTTCCTTGACCCACAGGAGTTACAGCATTATTTACAAAAGTACCATTAGTTGAGAGGTCTTTTATCAAGTATTTGTCACCAAACTTAATCAGTTCTCCGTGGGTTCCGGATACCACTCTTTCAGGATCTGGTAGTGTCCAATCACATTGTTCAGACCTACCAAATGTAACCTTGGCATGTTCATCACTTGATTCAAACACGAACTCACTCTCAATCTCTGGAGTAAATTTGTGAAAACTTGTTATGGTTAAAACCAACTTCATGTAAACCTCGCCAAAGACCTGCTAGATATTATTTTTAATTTTATTATTAACTGCTTTCTTATTAACAGTAAGATTAATAAAAACCTTAATACTGCCATTGAAAATCATGCACGGAATAATGAATCATTTTTTTATCAAAGCAATCACGTATTGTTCAACAATTTTAATTATCCAACCAAGTTCAAATTTTTGACACTTAGACTTTCATCAATAAAAAAACGAATGTTAGTTTGGCCGAGAAATTCTAACATAATGACTTTTCATTGAGCAGAAAGGTATATATTCCCCCATCATTTATACGGAGTTCTTGTGATGGAAGACAGTAATAAAAACAATTCTATAAATAACGAAGAAAGCGGAGATAAAACTAAAATTGTAAAGACTCAAAAACGAGACAATGCAATTAAAACAACTAAACTCACTAATAATGAAACCTCCGTTAAAAATAAAAATGAAAAAAATACAAAACTGTCTCAAAAAGAAAACACTCCGTTAGTTAATAAGAAAAAAAACAATAAAGATGACTCATTAAATAATAACAAAGATGTTATTAACAAAAGCTTAATAGGAACGACCGTTAAAAATCGGTATGAAATTGAGTCGGTTATTGGGCATGGTGGGCTTTGCGATGTTTACTTAGCTAAAGATAAGATTCTTGAATCTTCAGGTTCAGAAACACCCTACGTTGCGTTAAAAATATTACAGAAAGAGTTTGCTTCTCAACCAGAGACTGCACGCATGTTAATACGTGAAGCTCAACAAACTCAAAGGTTAAGCCACCCTAATATCATTAGGGTTTTTGATTTTGGTGTTGATGGCGAAATATACTTTTTAGTTATGGAGTATATTAACGGAGAAACATTAGAGAGTTTAATACAGCGTTCTAGGCCCCATGGGCTGAAGTTTAATGCAACTTTATCAATCCTAAATCAGGTACTCGATGCACTCTCATATGCTCACTCTCTTGGTGTAGTGCACGCCGACCTAAAGCCCGCTAATGTGATTTTAACGTCTGAGGGTAACGTTAAGCTGCTTGATTTTGGTGTATCTAAAACACATCAATTAAAGCAGGATCAATATGCGGCTAAACGTAAATCCGAAAATGTTGAAACGCTTGGTTATACTCCCAACTATGCATCACTCAACCTGTTATCCGGTAAGGAACCGAACTTAAGCGACGATATGTTTGCTCTATTTTGTATTGCTTATGAGTTATTGAGTTGCAAACACCCTTACGCAAGAACTCCAGTTAATGAAGCTCTCAAAAAGAAGATCAAGGTCTCTAAACCAACTAACATGCCTGCATCTAAGTGGCCAATATTTTCAAGCGTATTTTCAACTGGCATCATTCCGAACGAGCTGACCCCTGAGCAGTTGAAACGCAAATTGAATATGCGCTATTGGCCTATCGCTAGCGGCGCGGCAGCGAGCATATTATTAGTTAGCGGCATTGTATTTGGTTATCAGCAGCAACAAGAAACCATCGCCAATTTGGAAACCGTTATTAGCAAGCAAAATGATCAAATTGCCGGACAAGAGTGGCAGCTTGATACGCCAGAAGAAAAAAGTTTGGCACTGATTGATAGTGAAAAAAGCTTACATCCAGTCGTTAAGGCTGGCTTATTACGATTACACAAGACCTATATTCTCAGCGAGTTTGAATCTGAAATTGATCAGGTTTTGAATTCTGATGCCAACAACTACCCGAATTATGATGAAATTGAGTCCATACTTGATAAAGCAAAAACCTACTACCCTGACTCACATAAAATAGAAGTTCTTGCCTTAGATATTCAGTCAAGCAAGCACTCCACGTTACTTTCGATAGCAAGGCAAATCAACAGTCAACTTGAAAAGTCTCGGTACAGTAAAGAAGACGGCAGTAAATCCATCTATGAGCTCAAGGATGAGTTAAATCAGATTCATCAAGGTTATCCTTTCACGCCAAGTTCGTTATCTAGCGATGTTTTCGGTCAGCACCTCACTGAAGCACTCAAAAAGAAAGACGCAGCTGCACTTGTTGCTCTTATTAAGGTTGGGAACACCTTCTTTTCAAACGTAGAAGAGCATCAAGAGAACTTACAGATAAGTAATGCGATGAAAGATGCAGTGCTGGAAATGAAATTATATGAGACAGCGCTAGATTCCAACAGCCCTCTACCGTTTCCAGAAGATGCCGCTAGAATCCTGTTCCAAGAAGAGTTTGAAAACTTTTATTCTCGCCTAGAAAAGGCAAGGACGACAACTCATCTCGATAACTTGGTGAAGGATGTGGATCTGTTCTCGAAAAACTTTCCTATTGGTTTTCAGGATGTTAACGATTTAAGATTCAAAACTGCTGATAAATACTTACGCTTCTCCGATATATTGCTTAATAAGCGAAGGACTTCAAGCGCAAGACGCGCTATGAAGAAAGCCAACGAGCTTATGAAGCAAATAGAACAGGACTCTAAGCAAAGCTAGTAATACAAAAGGGACGCGAGTCCCTTTTTTGCCGTAGATTACTTGCCAATATGCAACTAGATTGCTAATTTATACTTGTACTTAATGAGGAGAGTTAGCCTTGACTGAAGGAATAGTCAAAGTTGGCGAACGTCTGGCGTCCGTATGTAACGATAGCCTTAAACTAGGACTGCAAGACACTTACCGACTCGGCGTTTTACTTGGAAACATCCCCTTTGCTACTTGTGTTAAAAACACGCGAGTTGAAGTTTTTTCATCCCTACATTTCGACCATTGCCGTTTGGATATAAGTCAAAATATCTTTAACAATGACTTTCTTTTTGTAAGTTTATCTCAAGCGACAAGCAAACTATTTCTGCTCAAATACTGGTTATGCCATTCATACCTTCGGCTAAGCCTTCATTATCCGAAACATTCCTCTACCTCAACGTTTAATAGGGGTATACATGATTAATTTCGATGTTCTCAATACATACATGGATAACGACGTAGATCTGATCGTCACTGTTTTTTCTACATACCTTGAAGATCACACGAATGATATAGAGCGTATAGATGAGCTATATGCAAGCAAATGTTGGTCAGAACTCTATCTATTAGCTCATAGTTTAAAGGGCATTCTAGAGAGTTTCGGAGAAGACACCGCGGTCATTGCGTTTCAAAGAATAGAAGAAAAAACCAGAAACGATACAGCGCCAGATAGCTCAGATATAGCTATAGTTACTAAAGAGCTAGCTGCAATTAATCAACAAATCTTCACTTACTTGAAGAATATGCAATAAAGAAATTCAAGGCTTAACTGGGGGAAATATGGCAATGAATAATAGCAATTTCAGGGAGTTGATTGAGTCTCTCAAAGACTTAACACCAACTCAAAAAAGGTACTTACTTAGCCGTACAAAGATGGCGCTAGATGATGAAAGTAATATGTTAAACATCAGTGATATTCTAACACCAGAAGAGTTGGAGGCGTTACTATCACCGGCACCAACAACGAATACAAAATAACAATGATATACAACGCAACCGTCAGATTAACGCTAGGGACCAAGTGAAGCAAATCGACTTTGCTTGGTTGTTAGTTTCTCTCCCTATTCCTTTTCACTACAACAAACGTATTGTTTTCGAAACCTTTTTCCAATGTAAACAGGTCAGATAATTGAGCGACTAACATCAGTCCGCGACCTGAGGAGGACCAACTATCGTCATCCATTAAGTTAGGTGCCTCAATCTGTTTATTTTTATGTTGGATGAACGTCTTTTCATTGATCGGCGCTCCGCAATCAGAGACTCTCAGTTCCACGAAACCGGACACTTGGTCATCCCCAACCCTACACTCCACTTCAATTGGCAGGCCTTCTATTTCACTGTAAGAATGAATATAAGCGTTATTCATGAGCTCAACGACACAAAGCTCCAATGATTGAATTGCATTTAAGGGGATTTGATGACCCATCAAAAACCGAACAACGTCTTTGCTCGCACTTCGTGAGTGAGTAAGGGAGCTCCCGTAAGTTCGTTTAAATTCGCTCTTTGACATTCTTTTCCTTAAAATCGAGCCTCTCACCATGCCATTTTACCTGTAAAAGGCTGGCATCATCATCAAACTCATCTTCGTTGTGCCAAGATTGTACTTTTTTAAAGACGTCTCCCACTTGATCTTCAACTGGCAGCGTGCAAACAGCTTTTATACTCGATGCCAATCGTTGTAGTGAAAACATCTCCTCACCCTGCCTCGCTTCAATCAAACCATCCGAATAAAGCCACAATGCATCGCCCTCATCTAGACTAATTTGGTTACCGCTATATTCCATCGGCTGCATTGCACCAACGATAAAGTTATCGTCACCTATCTGTTCCATCGTTTTCGTACTCGCTCGCCAAACTAAGATCCTGGGGTGGCCAGCCGTGCAATAGCTAAGTCGCCCTGATTTTGTGTTAAGAATGGCGTAAGCCATAGTAAAGTAAAGTTGACTGTTTCTAGTTTGCTGATAACGCCGATTTAGCCGTTCAATCACAGATGCTGGCTCACTTACGCAATAGCCGTCATCTCTCAACTCCATCGTGATCGAATCAGGCCCCTGACTTTGAGATAGTGTCTGTTGAATAGAAAAAGCCATCAAAGCTGAAGAAATACCATGACCAGAAACATCACATACATAAAACGCAACATGGTGTTCATCGAGCTCCAAATACCCCAACATATCACCACCAATCTGGGAGCATGGTTTGTAGACATAGCTAAAATTTACATTCTGAATAGTTGATTCAGCAGGGAGTAGTTGCTCCATCAGATGACTCGCAGACTGTAGGTCTTGGTGGATTGTTTGATAGGCCGCATCTAGCTCTTTATTTCTCTCAACGAGTTTGTTGTGCAGTTCTAAAGTACGAAACCCCGCACGGATTCTGGCCTGAAGTTCCTCTACAGACGTCTTCTTATCTACGAAATCATCTGCGCCAGCATCAATGCCTTTCACGATCGAACTTTGGTCATTTCTAGAAGACAGTAGAACAAAGAAAATGTAACGTTCGCTAACTTTAGATTTTAATTGGCGACACAATTCAATACCATTAATTCCAGGCATCATTAAATCACTCAGCACAAACTGAATATCAGGGCGGTGGGTTAGCACTTCAAGCGCCGCTCTTCCGTCTTCAACTGCAACCACTTCATAGCCCTGCTTTTCCAATGCACTGCTGATGTAAAGCAGGACTGTTTTACTATCATCGACCAAAAGAATGGATTTCATCTTCCTCCTTAATACGGTTGCTATACTGGCTAACGCAAAACACTAGTCACTGACTGCTCATTTCTAAAACGGCTGTAGTCTTCGGCTAATAATTGGTGTTGATATCGAGTGTAAGACAACGCTTCATTAGAAATTAGTATCTGATGCTCTTTTTCGATTAACTGACTTTGCAGCCTTTCAATCTGTTCATTCTGCTGTGTGTAATTGAGGTACAGTGCGAATAGACCAAAAACCGAAACCATTAACAGGGCTATTAGAATATTATTGATAGTTTTCACTTGAATACTCATGACCTCTCCTTGTCTATTATTAGACTTTCCATGATGAAAGAGAGCGTCTACGGACCAAGAGCTCGAGGCTCTAAAACGCAACGAAGCAAATTGAGGTTGTTTTTCCAATTATAGGCGATAGGAGAAAAAATAAGAAAAATCTGAAAAAATTTGAATATCCTGCTGAGTTAAGAATCGGTAAGGTGGTAGCAGCGAGCTATCATCCACTCGCTGCAATACATTAACTCTGAAATGCAGGTCTAGCTAAAATTTGGTTATACCATCGAGCAATGTTTGGCGACGTCGATAGCACATCAATTTCTAGGCCTTTAATTGCGAAACTGATCAAAATAAAGCCTGTTATATCGACAATAGTAAAATGGTCTACGGCGATAAAATCATTATGTTCAAGACGCTTGTCTAAGACAGGCAGAAATTCGTAGACGCGTTGTTTTGATTCTTCGCCCCATGCTTCAACGCAACGTTCTCTGTCTCCATAAACTCCGGTCATGTTTCGAAACGCCTGAAATGCCGCATTTAGTCCTTGGAACTCCACCACACGATGCCACATTTCCACCTGAGCACGTTCGAGCTGGTTAGCACCAAACAGCGCCAGATCATTTTCAAACGCTTCATCTAGGTAGCGACAAATCGCCACGCTTTCACAGATCGTCGTGTCATCATCCAGTTCCAGTAGAGGCACTTTGCCGTTCACGCTTTTCGATTTAAACGGTTCAGATAGGTTATCGCCCTCACGAACGTTCAGCGCAATTCGCTCAACCTCGCCACCGATTTCCTTTAGAAAAATGCTAACTCGCTTACAACTTGGAGTCATTGCGGTTTCATAGAGCTTCATTTCACATCCTTTTATCTTTTTCTAACCGATTGGTTAGGATATACTGTAGCCAGTTTATAAACGATCAGTCAAGAACTTCACTATCAAAAATTTTCAAACAGTTGTGGGTCTGTTTGCTGAGCGAGATTTTTGATGCCGTTTGTGAGTTCACATGAATTTGGAGGCTGATACCCAAGAATAGATGGGTATTCATCATATTGGTTCAGTTCGAACGCTAGAGGTTCTCTGTACCATCCCTCCAAAGCAATTTAATTACCCGATAAGCAGACCCAGGCAGGTAATTTATGGCAAGAAAAGCCAACTTCGACCGAGATGAAAAGCTTCTCGTGGCTATGGATGTGTTTTGGCGCAAGGGCTTTGCGAACACGTCTATCTCGGATCTCACCGACGAGTTGAACATCAACCGCTTCAGTCTTTACAACACCTATGGTGACAAGCAACAGCTCTACTACGAAGCGCTCGATACCTACTTGAAAAAGGTCTCGCTACCGTCACTCAATGATTTGGAAAAAGACGACGCGTCTTTACCTGAGTTGGAATCGTTCCTTAAATCTTTTGCTGAGCTGCAGCGCAAACGCAACTGTGGGTGTTTTATTCAAAATGCGTTGATTGAGCATGCAGGTGAAGACGATGACGTACTGCGCAAAGGGCATTTTTTGTTTGACCACCTTATCGACATCATTGCGGATGCGCTGACCAATGCGCAAAAAGAAACCTTAGTGCCGAAAACGCTGAAACCAGAAGAGCTCGCTCGTTTTGTTCTCAACAACATGCAAGGTATGCGCGTACTTGGCAAAGCCAAACGCTATGCCGACTTGGATACGGCGCTTTCCTGCTTGCTGGTTTTGATTAGGAAGTGACATGTCGATTGAAGTGATAGCAGTACGTCTTACCAAAGGCATGGACTTAAAGCTGAGCCTAGCGAAATTGGTCGAGCAACATGGTATCAAAGCAGGCTCGATTGCCTCATGCGTTGGTTGTGTCTCTGACCTCAACCTTCGTTTGGCAGGTGCAGAGAGTACGTTAACCAAACAAGAGCCATTTGAAATCGTCTCTGTGATGGGAACCCTAACGCCTGAACATCAGCACGTTCATATCTCGGTGTCTGATCGTGAAGGACGAGTCTGGGGTGGGCATTTGCTGGAAGGCACAGTGATTGATACTACCGCAGAATTGATCATCCATTCTTACTCAGAACTTGAGTTCACCAGAACGATGGACGACTCGACTGGCTATACCGAACTACAAGTGAATCCTTCCAAATAGTAAAAAGCTCCAGAACCATACTTTGGTGTCTCTGGAGCTTTATTCGCATGTCCCTCACGCGAAGAATTCACTCATATCGAGCAAGCTAACTTCGGAGATCATTCTTCGACTAAATAACAAACCTGATTATCGTCAACCGTTACTTGCCACGTTTTTAGACAGTGCGCTTCGTCTTCTAAACACTGCCCGCTCTTTAAGCTGAAATGCTGTTTGTACAGTGGTGACGCAACACACATCTCTCCATCAATATCACCGACAATCCCTCGACTCATCACATAAGCCTTACCAATTGGGTCCCAATCTTGAACGGCGTAAACACCGCTATCTGGAATGTAGAATAGCGCAACGTGCTCGCCTTCAATCAATACAGTAGCACCGATAAACGGCATTAAGTCATCAAGCTGACACAATTTCACTTTGGTTAAAGCTGCCATTTACACCTCCTGTTTCACTGGAATACGCTGACCGCGCACACGTTGGTACGGCAAGACTTTGCTGCCCGACGTGCTGTTCAAGAAAGGACGGAAGCGTTGCAGTTTTTGAGGATTATCCAGCGTACTCTTCCACTCACATTGATAGGTATCTATGACTCGCGCCATTTGCTCATCCAATGAATCACATAGGTTGAGAGAGTCATCCAAAATCACTTGTTTAAGGTAATCTAGGCCCCCTTCCATGTTCTCCATCCACACCGACGTACGCTGCAAGCGATCTGCGGTGCTGACGTAGAACATCAATACTCGGTCGATCATGGTGATCAACTCTGATTTGGATAAGTCGGATGCAAATAAATCAGCGTGTCGTGGTCTCATGCCGCCATTACCACAAACGTATAGATTCCAGCCGTTTTCAGTAGCGATCACCCCAATATCTTTACTTTGCGCTTCTGCACACTCGCGAGTACAGCCCGATACGGCAAACTTAAGCTTATGGGGCGCTCGCAATCCTTTGTATCGGTTCTCTAACTCAATGGCTAATCCGACCGAGTCATCAACACCATAGCGACACCACGTAGAACCGACGCAAGATTTCACGGTGCGCACCGATTTGCCGTAGGCGTGCCCTGTTTCAAAACCAGCATCAATCAAGGTTTGCCAGATTTCAGGAAGCTGTTCTAACTGCGCGCCAAATAAATCCACGCGCTGACCGCCGGTGATCTTGGTGTACAAATCATATTGCTGCGCAACTTCGCCTAGCACGATAAGTTTATCTGGTGTAATTTCGCCACCCGGAACACGAGGCACAATCGAGTAAGAGCCATCTTTTTGTAGGTTCGCCATAAAGGCATCATTAGAATCTTGCAGAGATTGATGCTGCGGCTCCATGATGTGTTCATTCCACAAAGAAGCAAACACAGATGCCGCTGTCGGCTTACAGATATCACACCCATGCCCTTTGCCATGCAGTGCAATTAAGGTGTCGAAGTCTTTGATCTGTTCCACTTGGCAAATATGGAACATCTCTTGGCGACTTAACTCAAAGTGCTCACAAAGGTGGTTGTTAACCTCTACCCCCATGGCTGCCAGTTGAGTATCCAATACCGACTTCACCATATTGCTACAGCCACCACAGCCAGTACCGGCTTTAGTGTTGGCTTTAAGGTCCGTCAGGTTGGTAGTGCCAGCTTGAATCTCGGCAACTAAGTCGCCTTTTGTGACGTTGTGACAAGAACAGATGATGGCGCTGTCTGGCATCTCTCCATCCAGCATTCCGGTATCAAACAGCAGGTTCGCCACGTGGCCTGGCAGGACCGTTTTGTTCAAATAACACTGTAAGAGCGCATCGTAATCGCTGTTGTCACCAACGAGAATCGCACCGAGCAATTGGGTACCGCTCGCATCAACCACCAGCTTTTTGTAGATACCTGCAACCGCATCTTGCAACACCATTTCCTGTGCGCCTTCAGTTTGCATTTGTGCATCGCCGATAGACGCCACATCCACCCCAAGCAGCTTGAGTTTGGTGCTCATGTCTGCACCTTTAAAACCTTCGCTCGGCATACCAGTCAAGACATCGGCAGTGGTTCTCGCCATGGTGTAACCGGGAGCGACCAAACCAAAGATCTTCTGCTCCCAAAGGGCACATTCGCCAATCGCGTAAATGTTCTCATCGCTGGTTTGGCATTGGTTATTAATCACAATGCCGCCTCGCTCGCCTATTTCTAGCTCAGCCAGCCTTGCCAACTCATCTTGAGGACGAATACCTGCGGAGAAGACAATCACATCCACTTCGAGAGGATCTTTGTCTTTAAACACCATACGATGCTTAGCCGTTTCACCATCGCAGATTCGTTCCGTACCCGTTGAGGTGTGAACGGTTAGCCCTAGCGCTTCAATCTTCTCTTTTAGCACTAAGCCAGCACCATCATCTAACTGCACGGGCATCAGGCGAGGTGCAAACTCAATGACGTGAGTTTCTAGCCCCAATAATTTGAGCGCATTTGCCGCTTCTAAACCCAACAAGCCGCCACCAATCACTGCGCCCGTTCTTGCGCCTTCACATGCTTTTTTGATTTGTGAAAGGTCATCAAGCGTGCGGTAGACAAACACGTTGTCTCGGTCTTTACCCTCAATTGGAGGCACAAACGGGTAAGAACCAGTCGCGAGCACAAGTTGGTCGTAACCCAGCACATCTTCACCATCAAGCAGAAGGCGCTTTTGTTCTCTGTCGATGCCTGTTACTTGGCTGCCAAGTACGAGTTGGATGCCATGCATGTCGTACCATTCTTGGTTACTCAGCATCAAATCATCATGAGATTTGCCCGCAAACAAAGAGGACAACTGTACACGGTCATACGCGATAAAGCGCTCTGCACCAATCACGGTAATTCGGTGCTCCAAATGCGCGTTTTTCTGTACCAATTGCTCGACAAGGTGTTGCCCGACCATACCATTACCTACCACAACGATGTGGCTCAATGCGTTCTTTACTGGGATCGTTAAAGGACTGTTCATTGCTGCCTCCTTATGCCGTTTGCACTGCGGTTTTGGGTTTGTCTTCTTTCGAAGCAGGAATCTCGACTTTGGATTGCTTCTCGTAAAGGAACTTCAGCACTGCTTGTCGACACTTCTGATACTGCGCATTATCTGCCAGTGCTACACGCTCACGAGGGCGAGGTAGATTCACTTCTAACACTTCACCAATGGTTGCCGCCGGTCCGTTAGTCATCATCACGATTTTGTCGGATAGCAGCACCGCTTCATCCACGTCATGGGTAATCATGATGACAGTGTTGTTTAGCTCGGCTTGGATCTTCATCAGTGCATCCTGTAGGTGTGCACGTGTCAACGCATCCAACGCGCCAAATGGTTCATCCATCAGCAAAACCTTTGGTTGAAGTGCCAGTGCTCTCGCGATGCCGACTCGCTGCTTCATACCGCCCGAGATTTCATCCGGCTTTTTGTGCGCAGCATGCTGCATTTGAATCAACTCTAAATAGTGGTTCACTTGTTCCTGAATCCACGCTTTGCCCTTTTTGTCGGCAATTTGTTTTACTGCAAGCTCAACGTTTTGATACACGGTTAACCAAGGCAGTAATGAATGGTTTTGGAACACCACTGCGCGGTCAGGTCCTGGTCCAGCTACTTCTCGTCCATCGACGATCACGCCGCCATCTGTTGGCATGTGTAGCCCTGCGACTAAGTTCAATACCGTTGATTTACCACAGCCAGAGTGACCAATTAGGGATACAAACTCGCCTTTATTGATTTGTAAATCGACGTTCTTAAGCGCGATGAACTCGCCATCTGGCGTTGGGAATCGCATCCCTAAACGCGTTAGATCTAATAATGCTTTTTCCATGATCGTTTCCCTTATCTCAACGCTTGTTGTTTATTCCAAGACAGCCACTTTTGAAGTTGCAGCATGCCTCTATCGAGCATCAAACCGATAAAACCAATGGTGATGACTGCCACCATGATGCGCCCCAATGATGCCGAGCTGCCGTTCTGGAATTCATCCCAAACGAACTTGCCTAACCCCGGGTTCTGAGCGAGCATTTCTGCCGCAATCAACACCATCCAAGCGATACCTAAAGAGAGACGTAAACCTGTGAAGATCATTGGAATGGCAGAAGGTAAAACGATAGTGCGAATGTGCTGCCACCACGAAAGTTGGAGCACTTTGCTCACGTTGATTAAGTCTTTATCAACGCTCGTTACACCCACAGCGGTATTAATCAGTGTCGGCCATAAGCTACATAGCGCTACTGTGATCAGAGAGTTAATGAACGACTTAGCAAACATCGGGTCATCACTCACATAAGTGGCACTTACAACCATGGTAACGATGGGTAGCCAAGCTAAAGGTGATACGGGCTTGAGCAGTTGAATGATTGGGTTGAACGCTTGATACAGCCCTTGATTAAGACCAAGCACGATGCCAAGCGGAATCGCGATAATCGTCGCCAGCAGAAAGCCCGCGGTCACAGTCACTAAGCTAGTCACGATTTGGTCGAAAAACGTCGGTTTACCTGTGTAAGGACGAATCTTCACTTCCGCGTCTGGATTCTTCGCTAACTTCGCAGCATTGCGCTTTTCCTGACGCTCGATAAACGCTTGTTCCTTTTCTCGCTCTTGCCAATGGTCATCGACAAGGTTGCTAAACTGCTGAAAAGTTTGCACTGGTCCCGGTAGCGTACCTAATGAAGTTTGCACTTCTCTCGCCGCTAAGTGCCACATTGCCAAGAAGATCAGCAAACCAATGACGGGCAAAAGCACCAACCGACTTCGGTTCACTACCTGCTTAGCAGGAAAAAGGGAAATGACATTACTAGACATACTCACTCCTAAGAAATTTACATCCTTGTTGCCACAAGCGAATCCCCCTCGCCTGTGGCGTTTATCGTTATGGTTAAACTTTGTCTTTTCCTTTAAGCCCGATAGAGAACTTCTCTAGATATTTATTTGGCTCGCGACCGTCATAAACGATGTTGTCGATAAAGTGTGTTTGTGGCGCACGAAAGCCATCTTCAGCACTGAAATCTGGGAAGTCTTTTTTGCTCAACACACCATCTTCAATTAGCGCTTGAGCCGCTTGTTGGTAAATGTCCGGACGGTAAACCTCTTTTGCGACATCCATGTACCAATCATCGGATTTCTCGCTTGAGATCTGTCCCCAGCGACGCATTTGGGTCAGATACCAAATCGCATCGCTGTAATACGGATAAGTGGCGTTATGACGGAAGAACACGTTGAAGTCTGGCACGTCTCGTTTGTCGCCTTTCTCGTATTCAAATGTGCCGGTCATTGAGTTGGCGATAACTTCGGCATCGGCTCCGACGTACTCGCTTTTTGATAGCATCTTCACTGCTTCTTGGCGGTTGGCATTGTCGTTTTCATCCAACCAATGTGCCGCTCGAATCAAGGCTTTCACTACGCGAATGTGTGTGTTTGGATATTTCTCAGCCCAAGCTTTGGAAACACCAAATACTTTCTCTGGGTTGTTCTTCCAGATCTCGTAATCGGTCACGACTGGCGTACCAATACCTTTGAATACGGCTTGTTGGTTCCATGGTTCGCCTACGCAGTACCCTTTGATCGTGCCCGCTTCCATTGTTGCTGGCATTTGTGGTGGCGGTGTAACACTCAAAAGAACGTCAGCATCCAATTGGCCACTGTTATCACCTGAGTCTGGAGCGTAAAAGCCTGGATGAATCCCACCTGCCGCTAACCAGTATCGCAACTCATAGTTGTGCGTCGATACAGGGAACACCATCCCCATGTTGAACGGTTTGCCTTTATCCAGATAGCTGTCGACCACAGGCTTCAATGCATCCGCTTTGATTGGGTGAACAGGTTTGCCATCTGGTTGTTTTGGAATGTATTGCTTCATCTGCTCCCAAGTATCATTGGAAACCGTGATTGCGTTGCCGTTCAAATCCATACTGAACGCAGTAATCACTTCTGCTTTTGTGCCAACACCAATCGTTGCGCCCAATGGCTGACCAGCAAGCATGTGCGCACCGGCAAGTTCACCGTCGATGACTCGGTCTAGAAGCACCTTCCAGTTTGCTTGAGCTTCTAAAGTGACGTACAAGCCTTCGTCTTCAAAAAAGCCTTTCTCATAAGCAACCGCCAGCGGTGCCATATCGGTTAACTTAATAAAACCAAACTTCAGGTCTTCAATTTCTGGCTCACCCAACTCTGCCTTTACGCTAACCGTGGTGAATACCGATAACGAAATTGCTGACACTTTCAGCATCGAACTCCATTTCATTGGTTTGCTCCCATAAAAAAAGCGCCACTACTCCGAAGAGCAGTAGCGCCGTTGCTAAGTCTACAATTACCGCCGTTGATAATTGAGATAAGCGATTCAACAATAAACCCATACCTAGTAATCCAATTACTGTGCCAACTTATTTTTCACAGTAAATACAATGAATTAGTTTATTCCACCGTTTCTTATTCCCTGTTATTGCTTGCTGATAGTGCAACACGCACCACGTTAGAAAATGCACCCTAACCCCAAAGTGGTAGAGCGACTAATCCAACACTTCCAAAGTAGTTATCAAATTCTTGGCAACTTGTGCGAGCGTTTGGCTCGATTGCATGGCTGAATTTCTAAGTGCTTTATAAGCCTGTTCTTCATCAACGCTGTGCATCTTCATCAGCAGACCTTTGGCTTTTTCCACCAGCTTGCGCTCTTCAATCTTATGGGTCAGCGATTCAATTTCCGATTGCATACTTTCGAATTTCGCTCTCACTAGTGTCGCATGTTCAATCCAAGGCTGAAGCGCAAACTCACTATCGTGCGGCATGAGCACATAGTCCATTTTTTCTGATAACCGATTGATATCATTAGATGATAACTGCTTTAAGACGATAAGAAGTGGTGCCGATTTTCTGCGGCAGAAATCGACGATCAAACGCAGTTCTGCGGTTGGTTGCTGCCATCCAACCACAACGCTTGCTGACGGTTCTCGCTGCATAAGCGTTTCTAGCTGTGCCAATTGGCAGCCGATGATGTTGTCGTAATCTTTGCTCAATAAACCGGACAATCGAGCCTGCTCTTGGAGGCTATCACAGCATACTATGATGGGTGTTTTTGACGTTGATTGAGTCATGCACATTCCTTGTTTATATCTCACTCACTAAGAGAGACATAACAAGGAATGTGCCAACTAAAGTAGAAGCCTTTTAACTAGAGGCGAGATGTTCTTTGAAGAAGCCGAGTGTGCGCTCCCAAGCGAGTGCTGCTTCTTCCGGTGCGTAGCGTGCTGTTGAGTCGTTATGGAAGCCGTGGTTGACGTTCTCATACATTAACGCTTGATACTGTGCGTCGGTTGCGATCAATTGCTGCTCATAAGCAGGCCATGTGTCGTTAACACGCTTATCGAGCCCTGCAAAGTGAATCATCAACGGCCCTTTGACTTGCTTTTGGATCTCTTGCGCAGCTGGTGTTCCATAAAAAGGCACACCTGCATCGAGCTCTTCAGGCATTACCGCTGCAAGCATATTGACAATGTATCCACCGAAGCAGAATCCAACCGCGCCCAATTTACCGTTGCCACCCTCGTATTGTTTGAGGAAGTTAGCGGCTGCAATAAAGTCTTGTTCGATCTTGGCTCTGTCCATCTCTTTCTGCATGGCGCGACCTTCATCGTCGTTCCCCGGATAGCCGCCGAGTGGATAAAGTGCGTCTGGAGCGAAAGCAATAAAGCCATCTTTTGCAAGTCGTCTTGCGACATCTTTGATGTATGGGTTTAGACCTCGATTTTCATGAATCACCAACACAGTCGGCGATTTTAAGGTCTTCTTCTGTGGCATCACCAAATAACCACGCCCTTCTCCATGTCCATTTGGAGATGGAAAGGTTTCGTACGTTGCCTTGATGTCAGGATCGTTAAATGAAACTTGTTCTGCGAGTGCGTAATTAGGGGTTAGCGCGTCGACCAGTGCTGTCATGCTAAAGCCAAGCACAGCAAGACCACCCAGCCTATTAAGAAACTCACGGCGCGAGATTTTTCCGTGGGCGTATTCGTCGTACCAATCGAAGGCTTCTTGCGGGATCGGGTGAGAAGCCTTTTCACTAGGAGTGGTATGCTTTAGAACCATTATCCATGTCCTCTGTGTCTTACCATATGGGATTTTCTCATTCTCAAAAGCGCAGCGAGAAACGAACGCGATTGAGGCTAAAACTGCGGTTTCACCACTCTGATACGGAGCAAGGTGGTGAAACACATCATTGGCGAGCTAGGATCTTTTACCTTCTTCAAACAATAGATAATGGATTCAGATTCAACAACTTTGCGTCGTTGGTTTTACATTAATTGACAATAGTGCGTTATTGCTGGCCACAATAGGCTTGCCAGTAGGAGAAGGCGCGTTCGAATGCTTTTTCCCTGTCGTGCATTTGTGCAAACAAGACCACTGTCATCGTAGCGAGAACCGTATTCGCCATTTGGTTCATGTCATCTTCTGACGTCCCAAACGGGCAGTTCGCAGGCATTGGCACCTCAGACAGCATTTGCTCCGTCCAGTAGTGCGATGTCACGCCGCTTGTTTGGCTTAACCATACGGTTTGGCTTACTTTCGGGTTGTATTCGGACTCACCCGATTGTCCTTTGAATGACACAACGGCATGAGCGGTTTTGCCAATCTCGAATTCGACTTCAGCATGAAGTTGTTGAAACCCGGGATGAAAGCTACCACGAATACCAACCGTCGCCTGCCCCGGATTCAATGCACGAACCACGGTATTAATCGGCGTTCTAAGCCCATAACGATTCTTCCAACCGATCATGGTTTCTGCTTGACGAGCAAACGCACTCAGCGGCAGATACACGATGTTTTGCGTTTCTAAGACACGCTTTGCTTCTTCTGCTGATTCCGCTTTCTTGATAGCAAACTTGTCGAGGTAATCTTCTGCGTGTAAACGACCAGATTGACGATCGTGGTAGCCATGCATCAGCACCTTATGACCATTATCGGCGAGGATCTTCGCTGCCAACAGGTGCCAAGGCTGACCTGCCGCTTCACGTTTGCCTGCATAACATGGCCAGTCAATGTCTGCACCAATGGCTGGCATGCGGGATTGGAATGCTTTCACAAAGCCAGCGATTTCTTGTTGAGTCTCGTTCTGTACGCGGATCAGCATCAACAGCATTGCCATCTGATCGTCGTCGCACTCACCGTTTAGGTATTCATCCATAACTCGAAACGCTTGGTCAAAGTTCAGTGGTTTTCTACCACGTTCGCCACGACCGACTGTTCTAATACATTCCAAAATGCTGCTCATATTCCCTCGTATTCCGTCACTGACTGTACGGTTTCTATTAGTTGTTCGCGCAGTTTGACAACTTCTCCCATTACAATCAATGCTGGGCTCACGCCTTTAAGTGTAATCGATAAATCATTGAGCTGATTGAGTTGTGTAACGTGCACTTGTTGTTGAGGGCTGCAACCATGAGTGATGATCGCGACTGGGAAATCTGCTCTTAAACCAGAGCCTATTAAACCCGTTTGTATTTGCGATGACTTTTCTAACCCCATATAGAAGACTAACGTTTGTCCGCTTTGCATCAGTTGGCTCCACGCTTCAAATACGCCTGTAACCACTTGCCCCGTCACAAAGGTAACGCTGCGAGCAACGCCACGATGAGTCAGCGGAATCAAGCTGTTTGCTGAACATCCAATCGCAGCGGTAATGCCGGGAATGACTTCGTACGCGATTGAGTGTTTGACGAGCGCTAATGCTTCTTCGCCTCCACGGCCAAATACGAAAGGATCTCCCCCTTTTAAGCGTACAACTCGCTTTCCTTGTTGAGCGAGCGATACCATCAAGTCACAAATTTCTTCCTGACCAATACTAGGTTGTCCGCATCTTTTGCCCACGTAAATCCAATCGGCTTGTGGCGAAGCCAACTCCAAAATATCTTTGTTAACCAAACGGTCGTACAACAGTACCTCTGCCGACATAATCGCTTTCACAGCCTTTACCGTTAACAAGTCAGGATCGTGCGGCCCTGCTCCGACAATCGAGACAAAACCTTTGTGGTTCGCGTCCAGGTCTAGTGAATGGTCTTCTAAAAGTTGGTTCAGTTTGCTTGCTTGATCATGCTTAGAAAAGCGAGACGAGCGTTCTTGTTTCTGACTCGCTTGTCCTTTCTTAAACCAAGACTTTTGATAAGGCGCTTCCATGTGCTTATCCTCTTTATGACTTACTTTATTTGAATAGCCAAACTTTGCTGGTTCGCTTGCTGTTTGCCCTTTTGATGCTGATGGCTGTCGACCATTTGTTTGATTTGAGAGACGCACGAGCCACAGTTAGTACCGCATTTGAGTTTGTTTTGAAGTTGGGTCACTGACGTACAGTCTTGTTTCTCCATCGCGTCATGTATTTGTTTATCGGTAACGCGGAAACAACTACAAACCAGTTTGGCACTGCTTTGCGATTGAGTGATGGTAAGCAGTTGCGATAGCTCCATCGGCTTGCCAATCAAGCCGGTAAAGTTGGTGTAGTCGGTTTGAATCGGTTCACTAGACACCACCAAAACAGAGCGAATGATACGCACGTCTCCAACAAGGTCATAGTCCACCGCTAGCCAACCTTGGACAATATCTATCGTAATTCTGCGGCTCTTTTCCGTTCGACAAAAACTCTGCTTCTTTGGTCGCTTATCATGTGCAAAGCGCCAAATGCCCAAATTGCTTTCTGCTTGAAATGCGCTGTAGAGAAATTTACCGGAATCAAACTGTGTACCGATGAACATACCGTAGGTTTTGACCGCGGCGTCTTGCACTTCAACATAAGACGACTTAAATGCAGGCTGCCCTGAAATAGGGTCTTTTGCGCTGTTTACTATCGCATTAACACTGCTTTCACCGCCATATCGACCCGCCCAGTGCATTGACATAAACAGCTCCTGAAAACCCAAACCTTCATCAATGGCAACTTTGGCATAAATACCGGTGTTTGAAGCAGGCTGAAACAGCTTGGTGAGCTGTCCTGCTTTTAAGCGATTTTGAGTGGCAGAGAGCGTGTTCATGTACACGGTTGGTTCTAACTCTGAGGCGGCAAGGTGGGCGATATGCCCTGTGCGCGTCATGGTATGCCATTGGTCACGTTGCCTGCCCGTATTGAGCCACCAGCCTTTTGTTCTTTCTAAGCGCGTTGGAGATTCACTGGTCACGACAAAACGCGCTTTTCCATCTGGGTGTGAATAGACGCCATCAGCAAAAGGGCGCTCTCCTCCCCATTGTGTCGGCACCCACTCTTCGTATTCTTGCTCGGTTAAGTTGGCGTATTGAGAAAGATCTAGCTTCAATGGCGAATCTGCATTCATGCCTGTCATCGCGGCATATTCCCTGAATACCGCCCGCTCAGAAGTAAACGCAAAGCCATTTTGTGTCTTTTCCAATGCACACAGAGCTTGCCCAACTTGGCTTATCGCCCACCAATCTGATTTTGCTTCACCGGGAGGCGTTTGAAACTGGCGCTGCCTTGAAAGTCGACGCTCAGAGTTGGTCACCATGCCTTGCTTCTCACCCCAACCAGCGGCGGGCAGCAACAGATCCGCGTAATGCGCCACATCCGAATCCGCTGTGATATCGGAAACAATCACAAACGGACAAATCTGTAGTGCACGTTTTACCAATTGGTTATCTGGTAAAGAGACAACAGGATTGGTTGCCATGATCCACAGAACTTTAATCTCACCACGTTCTACCGCCTCAAACAGTTCAACGGCTTTTAAACCGGGCTGAGTGGCAATTTCTGGTGAATCCCAGAACGTCTGCACTTGCTTGATAGACTCTGCGTCAAAAGCACGGTGAACCGCTAATTGATTTGCCAAACCACCCACTTCTCGTCCACCCATCGCATTCGGTTGACCTGTAATAGAAAATGGCCCGCAACCTGACTTGGCAATTTTACCCGTCGCCAAGTGTGCATTAATGATTGCATTGCCTTTGTCGACGCCATTTTCGGCTTGGTTTACCCCTTGGCAAAACAACGTAATTGCGGTTGGGCTTTGCGCAAACCATTGGAAGAATGTCGTGAGTTTTTCTTCTGAAATGCCAATGGAAGACGTCAAATTAGTGACATCGTAACGCAAATCAGAAACTTCTTCTCTAAGTGCATTAAATCCGTCGGTATAAGAATTTATGTATTCAGAATCAATCAATTGTTGTTCAATAAGAAACTTGAGCAGCCCATTGAAGAGTGACACATCACCATCGTTTTTAATCGGTAGATGCAAATCCGCTTGCTGTGCGGTGACCGTTTCACGCGGGTCAATGACCACCAGCTTGAGGTTAGGATTGTTTTCTCTCGCTTGTTGAATACGTCGGAATAAAACAGGGTGCGTCCAAGCGGTATTAGCACCGCAAATGATCAATAGCTCAGTCTTATCAATATCGTCGTAATTGACGGGAACGACATCTTCACCAAATGCTCGTACATGAGCCGCAACCGCCGAAGACATACACAAACGCGAGTTCGTATCGATGTTTGCGCTGCCAACATAGCCTTTCATGAGTTTGTTGGCGACGTAATAGTCTTCCGTTAACAACTGCCCTGACACGTACATCGCGATGGAATCCGGTCCAAACTCCGCTTTCGCTTGATGAATCTTTTCAGCAATCAGATCCGTGGCTTGTTGCCATTGCACCTCTTGCCCTTGAGGTCGTTGCTTGGTGACAAGCTTTGGATACAACAAGCGCGAAGGCATATTCAAGCTCTCTGCCAGCGCGACACCCTTCACGCACAGTGATCCCGCATTTGCAGGATGACACGCATCCCCAACGATTCCTTTCGCATTGACCTCGACACCACATCCAACACCACAATAGGGACAAGTGGTTTTTTTGCATCCTTGCGACATAACACCTCCAGTGCGATTCAGCCCAACTTACTAGCAAAAAAAAGCCTCTCCCGAATCGAGAGAGGCAGCAATGCCTTTAACGCTGTTAGTACATTTTCAAAAAGTAATACCCTATACCGCTCTCGCCTGCTATTAAGAGCGGCGCATCGAGTTATCGATGAACGTTTATGTAAAGCAAGTGAGGTGCCAAGATTAAAAACCCTTACCATACAAAGGGTTAGCTTAAAACCAATTATAGCAACGTAATGCTACGCACTGATTGTGTGCAAATTTCGGTCATTATCGTGCAGTATTACTTTACTAATTCCATAACTAACCTGGATTCTTCGTCACCAAAATAATGCGCTTCTTCTTCTAACGTTTTAAAGCCAAGGGAGAGGTATAAAGACAATGCAGGTTGGTTCTTAGGATCGACAGTCAATTTCACGCTTGAGCCTAACGTCAACGACGCAATAACGTTTTCTAGGAGGGAACGCGCAATACCTTTACCTCTATGTTGAATATCGACGGCCAATGACATGATCCAATATTGATGTGCATTTGTGCTAGTCGTTAGCAATATATACCCTGCGACCTGCTCTCCCTCTTTTGCTACCAGTAAACTCTCTCCCCAACAATCAAAAGCTTGCCGAAAGAAAAATTGAGGATAGGCGTGTTCTCCAAATAAAGTATTTTCGAGCTTATATATGGCAAATAAGTCCTCTTTTTGCGCAGACAAGATGTCCATTCAATGACTCCTTCTTTAACATGAATGGCAGCAGTATACCTAAATCTCATCTAAATGACGGGACACAAACATCTCAATTAAGTGCTTAAGAAATGTAATATTCTTCCTGAAAATTAGGCCTAACTCACTTAGAACATACATCCGTGATTAAGTTTTAACCGCAAAATCAAAAACCACACAAGATGAAAATTTCAATACATACAACCATTAAATGCATTACATTTAAGAACTTTATTCTGGTTTATTGAAAAATTCATAGTTGGATAATTTACAACCACCCCAAATTCACAGCATTATTCACCAAGCTTCGCGTGTGATAATAAACACTAAAACCTTTACCATTTTCAGCATTATTATTTTTATAAAAGCGAGTTTTAAAGTGAAAGAATCTCGAAATGCCTTAAATCCTAGTGAAATAAACACAACCACAGCTTGGTCAAAACATGATACACATTGGGTTCTTAGCCTATTTGGAACAGCCGTTGGCGCAGGCATCCTGTTTCTGCCAATTAACCTTGGGATTGGTGGTTTTTGGCCTTTAGTCGCGATGGCAGTACTTGCTTTTCCAATGACCTATCTTGCGCACCGTGGCTTAGCTCGTTTTGTACTATCTTCTAAGATCAAAAACGCAGACTTCACTGATGTAGTGGAAGAGCACTTCGGCGCAAAAGCAGGTCGTTCTATTTCACTGCTGTATTTTCTTTCGATCTTCCCGATCCTGTTGATATATGGGGTTGGAATAACAAACACAGTAGATAGCTTCATGGTAAATCAGGCTGATATGGCTTCTTTACCTAGACCTTTGCTTTCTGGCGTACTAGTGTTTGCACTAATTGCTATTATGATGGCGGGTGAAAAAGTAATGCTACGGGCCTTTGCCATCATGGTGTTCCCACTTGTTGCCATTCTTGCCTTTCTATCATTTTACTTAATACCGAACTGGACCATGCCTGTCATGGATGTGCCAGAAGCGTCAGCTTTTGCTAGCACTATGTGGTTAGCAGTTCCTGTAGTGATTTTCTCGTTTAGTCACGCAGCTGCAATTTCAAGCTTTGCAAATGTACAACGTCGCCATTACGGTAAGCAGGCAGATGCCAAATCCGAAGTTATTCTTCGTCGCACTAGCATCATGCTGATTGCCTTTGTTCTTATTTTTGTATTTTCCTGTGTGCTAACACTGTCACCTGAACAATTGGCTCAAGCAAAAGAACAAAACGTATCCGTATTGTCTTACTTAGCGAACGCAACCGATAATCCATTTATTGCAACACTTGGTCCTTTAGTAGCGTTTGTCGCTATCACTTCATCTTTCCTTGGGCATTTTTTAGGTGCGCGTGAAAGCTTAAATGGTTTAATTAACAAGCATTTTAACCTACCTGAGAAGCGTGTTGATCGTATCAGCGTGGCAGCACTGTTCTTCTCAATCTGGGCGGCGGCGATCATGAACCCAAGTATTCTTGGTATGATGGAAGCATTGTCAGGGCCTGTTATTGCAATGATCTTATTTATTATGCCAATGTTAGCGGTGTATAAAATCGAGGCGATGAAACAATATCGAGGAAATATCTCTACTTACTTTGTTCTAGCAGCAGGCATTGTGGCGGTAAGTGCATTGATTTTTAGCTTCTTCAGCTAATAACTAAAGACTAGCTTGGATTTTCAGGGGAATACCTTACACAAGGTTAAGGTGATTCCCTGAATTTTCTTACTCTTTAAAAGGTAATCATCGTTACCCTTGACTCTTAAATAAGAGCGAAAACACCCGCAATCATAAGTACTGAAGCAATGCAGGTACGGCCGATAATGCCGAAGTGCGAAGGTTGAATCATTTCATTATGCATAGTTAATCTCCTATTTATTATAAAAGCCATTTTTTATTGGCTTAATAACACTATGTCTAATATCCAGTTTTTTAACAACCCATACAAACATTAAATATTTATGACAGAAACGTAATTTTTTACACTTCACTCTGATTTCGAGCGATGAATCCGCAGCTTAAATCATTAGATTGAGTCCACCGAATATGCTCACTTACCTTCCATCGTTACCCTACCTATGCCATCTTCCAATCATTACATAAGTTTTCAATAGATTTTGTTTTTATAAATCATAATATTATAGAGATCCTTCTCGTCTCTCACTCCCAAAGCACTTTGCCACTGGGAATCCATCCGCACTTAACCAACAAGAAATGGTAGACTTAACTGGTATTCGGTTAAGAGATCACATTTTATTAATACGCTCATGCACTTCTCAATTAAAAAACTGGCTTGCGCACTTTGTACTGCACTTGGACTTTTCTTGCATCCGACCAACGTGCTGGCGAGTACCGAAAAGCAAGCTTATCTGGAAGAACACATTTCAGCAGAAAGCAAGCCCATGTTAAAACTCTACTTTCGCTCGATGGGTAAGCCGCGATCAATTCAAAAAGATGAGTTAAATACGCCACAGCATGCATCAGCGGAGTCTCTTGCTCTGTATTACTTTGCACGAAAGTACCTTAAGCGTTACGAAGGCGTTCCATTACCGAAAGATATGCCCGATTTAATCGAATTCGGTAAAAAGCACCATTTGGAATGGGTCGTCGCTGAAGCACAGCTCAATAAGGCAGTAACAATGATTGAGCAAGACGATAACTGGAACGCAGAATTGTTACTCCATGACGTTGTTTCTACAGCCCGTGATCTTGGTTATCTAGCATTAGAAGGCCGTGCTTACCGCTGGTTAGGCAATCTAGAAGTATCTCGAAATCAACTACGCAGTGGCCTAAAATATTATCGCAATGCCTATGAGTTATTAGAAAAAACAGTATTTGAAATACAAGTCGCGATGACACTGAACAACATTGGGACGGTCTACATCGACGCATCAGATTGGGCTCGGGCCAACAGTTACCTAACGCAAGCTCTCGACACTTACCTAGAGAGCGAATATCAATACGATAATAGCTTTTTTATGGGGGTTATCTACGCAAACCTTAGCATCGTTCACTCGAGCCTCGGAGATAACAAAGAAGCGGAATATTATTTCAATGAAGCCATTCGACTTTCAATGCAAACAGGGTCGGACACAGTCAAGCACCACTCTTTATCCAGCTTTTCACAAATGTTGAGCTCGGTAGGAAAAATTGATGATGCATTAATGGTCGCACAGCGTTGCGTAGACCTGCCCATTCCAAAAAATCTAGAAATGCTAAAAACGTCTTGTTACGAGGCATTTGCAGAGGCTTACCTCGCAAACAAACAATACGATAAAGCTATTACAACAGCACTTAACGTTCTAGAACAAACCAAATCAACCAGTGAATTAGAGCTGCGTCAGCGTATTGATATGCTTTCGGTACTGGTAAACGCTCATCAAATTCTTAATGACTATGAAGCGGCTTTTCATTATTTAACCCAATTAAGAGAGCTAGAGGCTGAGTTTTCTCATCATATTCATGGTGAAGAGATGATTAACATTAAGTTTGACCTCGAAGCTAAGTTAGCCCAGAAAGAACTCAAATTGCTAGAAACAAAAAATGCGCTACAAGCCTCTGAACTGCGTTCACAGCGCTATCGAGAAATGTTCTACTTTATCGCTATTGCGGCAATTGGAGTCGTTGGTTTTCGTTACGTACTGCGCGTTAGACGTATTAATAAAGCACTCACTCAAGAAAATACTACCGATCCATTAACTCAACTGCATAACCGTCGCTATCTTCACATTTGGTTGGACAAAATGGCTCGTAGAAGCCCAGATAGAACATTTGCCTTAGCAGTTTTAGATGTTGATCATTTTAAAACCTTTAATGATCAATATGGACACGATATTGGCGATAAAATGCTGACTCATATTGCCACGCTATTTAATGAATCCACTCGCTCTGGTGACCTACTCATTCGTTGGGGTGGAGAAGAGTTTGTCCTATTATTCGAAGTACAGCGAGTTGAAGATTGCGCTAAGTTTTTGGAGCGATTGAGATATACTGTTGAAAACACGCCATTGGTGGTTGACTCTAAACCATTAAGCGCGACAATTTCCCTTGGAGCAGTGGACAAACTGTCGGCACAAATAATTAAACAAGAATGGGATCAGTGGTTTTTCTTGGCAGACCAAGCTTTGTATGATGCGAAGCAAGCTGGCAGAAACCAGTTCATCATTCACCCTACATCATAAAAAAGCACACATGAAAAAAAATCTAATCATTATTACTTTTGCGCCTCTATTTCTTATGGCGTGCAGTAATCAGCAAGCATCTCAACTGGGAATGCGCAGCAGCAGTGTCAATGTATATGCCCAGCAAATGAGTAACACTCAACTATGTGAAACTCTCTACTACAACCGTGCAACCAACCAAACCAAAGTGGCGATTGGTGCTGAGTTCAATCGACGTGGATTAAACAAAAAGTGGTGTGATAAAGAATTCGATAAGTTGTACATTAAAAAGTGGATTGATAACGTGCTGCCTAAAGAAAAAGCCGAACCTAAGAAACCAATAGCAACTATTCAACCCGCTTCAACTAAATAACTCCCCTCTTGAAGCAGACGGTACACTCGTATTTTCTGCTTTTCACTTTTCATGCATGCTCGATGCGACATATAAAAACCTCATGGTTTCAGTAAATTAACAAAGACTTATGTTGTCCATCGAACTTTTAATGTAAACAAGTTGTAAATGGTTTTCGTCCTTATTCTTTGTCGTTAGCTTTGTTTGTTCCTGTTAGCGGAATATGAAACAGGAACTAAAAAATTCCAAACAAAGACATGAGGTCAAAAATGGAAATACGCATTAATCGCCTATTTGCTGCTATGTTGGCAGTAGGCATTGCACCTGCCGTCTCGGCGTTTGATCCACTCTATTCTGAACAATGGCACTTAGACAACACGGGGCAAACTGCGTTTGCGGCTAATCCTGCTGTTGCTGGGAACGACTTAAACACTAAGCTCACTCAGGCAATGGGGATTGCAGGTGTTGGTGTGAAAGTTGCCGTTATTGATTCTGGAGTGCAGATCGATCACCCCGACCTTGCAGGTAATATAGTTACAGGTAGCAGAAACTTCGTCGAAGACTCTTCATTCCCACCAAGTTATCCGGTTGATACTAATGGTCATGGCACTGCTGTAGCCGGTTTGATTAGCGCCGTCGGCAACAACGGTGAAGGCGGACGCGGTGTCGCTTCTCACTCTTCCCTCATCGGTTTTAACTGGTTAGCCAACCAGACATTAGAAGGCTGGTTAATCTCCCATGGCATGGACCCAGCAACACGCGATGTTCGCGTATTTAACCAAAGTTACGGTTTCAGCCCTATAAACCCGATTACTTTTGATGAAAGCGACCCTCAGCTAAAACTTGAAATGGACGTGATGAAAAACGTCAGCAACAGTAACGCCTGGGGTCGAGGTGCTGTATTTGTAAAGTCAGCAGGTAATGGTTACCGCTATTTCAATGCAGGGCGATTCTTCGTATTGCCAAGTAACTTCTTTGCTGGTGGAGACAATCAAGGCTTACCGATGCACAACTCTGCTCAGTCTTATGATAACGCCAATTACTTCAATTTAGTCACTAGTGCACTACGAGCGGATGGTACGCGAGCGAGTTACTCATCGGTGGGTTCGAACGTGTGGGTTGCAGCACCAGCAGGTGAATATGGGCAAGATTTCCCTGCTATGGTCACCACTGATTTAATGGGTTGTGAAGAAGGGCAAAATACCAGTGAAGGCCTTGGCATTAATGGGTTACACGGCGGAACGGAGCTCGATCCGAACTGTAACTATACCAGTACGATGAACGGAACCTCATCGGCTGCGCCAAACACATCGGGTGCCATCGCGGCAATCATGTCAACCAACCACGCACTTTCTGCTCGTGATGTACGTGCTTTACTAGCGGAGACAGCAAAAGTAACGGATAAAGCGCATCCAGGCGTACAGCTTGAATTTACTAACCATAAAGGTGAACAGGTTAGCTACGAGGCCATTGCCCCTTGGCAAAAAAACGCAGCAGGCGTAGATTTCCATACTTTTTATGGCTTCGGCGCTGTAGATTTAGATGAAGCGATGCAACGTGCTCGCATGACGAATCGTGTTTTACCAGCTCAAAGCATTACGCCATGGGTTCATAACGCTACAGAAGTAAGTGTACCCGATGCAAGTCTAGTTGGTGGTTCTTCAAGTATCGCCATTGCCGATGAGCTGACAGTAGAATCCGTTCAGGTGACATTGACATTGGACCACGCTCGTCTGCCCGACTTAGCTATCGAGCTCATTTCGCCATCAGGGACTCGTTCCGTTTTGCAAACACCGCGCAATGGTCTTGTTGGTCAATCTCTTGATCCAACGATTACAGGCTACAAAGATCAATTAATGTTGTCTAACCAATTTTATGGCGAAGATGCAAAAGGCGAATGGACGTTGCGAGCAATAGATACGAACGGCGATGAAGCCTATTCTTACATTGCATATTTCAACTCTTCCACCATCTATGACGTTCCGATGGCAAACAACGCTCAACCCGGTGTTATTAAGAACTGGTCGATGCGCATATTTGGACACTAAGGAGTCAATAACATGAAATACAAATCATTTTCTATGCTGGCTCTCGTTATCATGACGTCGAGTGTATACGCAGAGCAACAGCTCTCTCAACAACCTGCACCAGAACTGTTTGTGCCATCAGAAGCGGTTGAGATTAATGGCCAAGACTATCGAAAAGTGCAAACTGGCACTGTTAGAACCCTATCTGAAGACGTAAAACTTCAAGCGGGTGATGAGGTGTTTAAGAATGCGTTTAGTAACGTATCCAAAGCCACTGGACTGGTTTACATCACCGTAAACAATCCTAACGAAGCGAAAGCAGTCGCCAAAGAGTTAAAATTAGAAGTTATCTTCGCAGAGGGGGAATCAGCGGTGTTAAAAGCATCTCAAGATCAAGATCTGCTAAGTATTAGCGACTACCTAAACGCAGACAGCCGGGTAAAAGCGTCTAAAATTGAACTAAACAGCGGTAAATACCGTGCACAATAATTCTCTAACAAGAGAAGTTGGCCTGTAAAACCATGCCTCAGCGATTGCTGAGGCATTTTTATGGGTAGTAACATATAGGCTATTATTCTTTAATAACATTTCGCATAACCAGTATGATACCTAAACACCCTACTCGCCTGCGCCTGTCATTTCTTAAACAAAATAATTTCCGTTCTTAGCTCTTCTTCCGTGGTTTCCTTCGGGCTATTCAGATAGCGTTCGATTCCTAAAGGACTGGTTTTGACTTTCATACCACTCTGACGAACCAAGTTCATCGCTAAAGCCCATGCATTTCCCAAAAACTGATATTCACCTCGGTGTTCAACGACAAATGTTTCACTCTCAGGAATGGTACCAGTAACCGCCCCTTGAGGCGCTGGTACTGAGTTAAGAAGAGGAAAGCAAGTGATAAACTCGAATGTACCTTTCTGCATATCCATCGACTGGTAATAACAAAACAATTCACCATTCACGGATAGGGTTTCGTCACTAATTAACTGTTCTAGTTGCTGAACATGCTTCTCAATTACCGAACCTAATTCCTGCAAGCTAGCCACACCCTTGATCCCAATGTAATGAATTTGAGGCAACGTTCGGTTACCAATTTCGGCTAAGTCTGAATGCACTCGTCCGGTTTCAAGCTTACTTTTAAGCATGCGTAACCCACGTTGATAATCCATCTCTATCATCGACTTAAACATACTTTTCAGAAAGAACAGATACCAAGGGACGCGAGATTGCATTTGCCATTCGACTAAACAGCCATTTTGTGACGGCGTCACGATTAGAGTCACCTTTCCATGGCTCTTGATTGGGCGAAAGAAATGTAGCTCCATATCTAATCGATGCTCTTGAGTACTTTCCAGTACAATCGCGCCAGTCCCAATACGCTGACCATTCCATTGATAACCAGCTCCAACGTGGCCCTGATTATCACTGAATGTCAGCTCGCAGCTTGGTTCAAGAATGACCCATGGTGACCAGCTGGGCCAGTTATTGAAGTTCTTGAGATAGCCAATAATTTCACTTTGATTCTTATTAATTTCAATACTTCGGCTGACCTGATAAGAGAGCATAACGGTTCCTCGAGTTTCCGCTTCACTAACTTCAGTCTAATCCAAATTCCAGTTTTTTCTTGTTTGACTGCGGGTTAGATGCGTACGACAAGAAAAATCCAGAGCGTTAATTCTCACTTGAATCAATACGCGCAAAGCTAAGAGCAGAACTCCACTTTTGCACTAAATCGAACACCATCATCGTCCAGTACTAACGCCCACCCCATCCGTTCACATATTCGTTGTACGATAACAAGCCCACAACCATAACCAGCATTGTACGTCTCGTTGCCATCGTGACGGTTTAGGATCTTAAGCGCATGACCTTTCAACTCAATTTCAATATCTCCCACACTATAGCTAAAGGCGTTTTTAATCAGATTGTTGATTACAATGGTCACAAAACTCTCCGGTGCATTCACGACACCACTATGTTGTTCGTGCAAAGCGTAGTTCGAATCTTGCTTGGCAAATAAAGGCGCTAGCTCTTCCAACTGTTTTTGTAAACAAGTGAGAAGCTGATGCTCTCCGTAATGCTGAGGCTCTATTTTCTCTTTACCAAGTAAGAGAAACGCTTCTGTCAGTACACGCATCTCGTCACAAGCTGACTGCATCCTCGTGATGGCTTTTTGCGCAATTCGAGGTTGATCAGGAATACGCGTCAGAATGTCTGTTGAGCCTTTTATCACCATAATTGGCGTTCTCAACTCATGTGATGCAAAACGACTAAATTCTTGTTCTCGTTTGAAATAGCCCGCGATATCGTTCTTATTATCCAGCAAAGTCTGCTCTATCTGGCGTGTTTCGCTGAACTTAGTTTCAACTTGGAAAGCGGGTTGATCCGGTGACATTTGGCTAATTTTGTCTTCAATTTGCGCTAATGGCCGAGACAATATTCGAACCATGTAAATGCCATACCCAACCATGACAAATGAAAACAAACCACCGAGCAGCAGCGTAAACTGATGCAGCGAGCTTTCGTATTCGTCCAAGTAATCATCTGAGTCATCTTGAAACACAATGTACATAAGCCCCTTCCCTGAGGGATGGTTCAATACAACAAAGTGTTTGTCTTCTTCACCAAGCAGGTATTCGTAAAAACCAGGTGAAGTAAAAGAGAGCAACCAATCGGGTGTCGGTGCTTCACTCCAATATGAGTTGAATTCCAATACGTTTGGCAATGGCGCATCCCAGCCCTGTTTCTCGAAATTCTCACTATAAAGCGCAGCTTCAGTATCTAGCCAGTGATGTAAACTCAGCACTTCCAGTTTGTTTTCTGCCACATAAATCAGCGACCAAAAAAGAGTAAACATCACAAACGTCATGACCCCAAAACCCCAACGGATCTTGCGATAAATGCTTGGATATTCGTTATGCTTTAAGTCGGTAACCTTGTCCATGAATAGTCTCTAATCGTGATTCTTCAAAACCTTTGTCTAGCGCGGTTCTTAAACCGTAAATATGGCTACGAAGTGCATCACTTCCGGGTGGTTCGTCTCCCCATACACTATCGATCACTTCTGTGCGCGAGACCGCTGCTGGAGCACGTTGGAGGAGCAATTTTAAAATTTTAGTTTGAATTCGACTCAGCTTAATTTCTTTGTCTTTTCTCGTTACTTTTCCTGTACGCGCATCTAAACAAATATCTGCAAATTTGAGCGTTCCGATATCTTGTCTTGGACCACGATTAGCCAAAGCATGAGCACGCAAACTGAGCTCTTCCATCGCAAATGGCTTCATTAAATAGTCATCTCCCCCCGCTTTAAAAGCCGCGATTTTGTCATCTAGCGTATCTTTTGCCGTTAGGAAGAGAATTGGCGTTCCACATAACTTATCTTGTCGAAGCTTCTGTACCGTACTGATGCCATCGAGCTTCGGCATCATGATATCCATGATGATTACATCGTAATGATTTTCCTCGATTAACTTAATCGCAGCCTCTCCATGAAACGCACAATCGATAATCATGCCTTCTAGCTCAAGATAGTCTGCAATCGTCTCCGAGACGTTATGGTTGTCATCTACAATTAAAATTTTCATAAAATCACATTTCTTCACGATCTCTTCACGATATGCCCAATAAGATACAGGCAATTTCCTAAACTCGCTCGTAAATTGAGGTTAATACAATGAAAAAACTCGCTCTTATTTCTGTAGTAGGTTTGGCATTGTCTGGTTGTGGTGGTTCAGGTGGTGGCAGCAATAGCGATAGCACATCAACTCAACCAGCAGTGAAACCAAGTGTAGCGATTGGCTCTGTTGAAGCGGTCAACGCTGAAGAAAGCACGTTAACCGTCAATGGACATACGTATCGTGTGTCTGAGGTGGTTTATGACGACACACAAGTGCAACTGGCCGATGTAAAACCAAAAATGGTGGTTCGCGTGGGGTCAGATATTCGGCAAGCTTCGAATAATGGCGTCCGAGTCACACTTGAACCAACCATTACAGGACGTGTCACAGCGATTGATCATGTGAAGAAAACATTTACGGTAAACGGCGTAGATCTGCAGTTTGACGGTTTAAGTGATGATATAGAGGTCAACGACTGGGTGATGGTGTCATCCTTGCCGACTGCGGATGCGGGTTATCGAGTGTTGTCTGTGGTCGAACTCGACGTAGATAACGATTACCCAGTACTTGATAACGACTACGAACTGGAAGGCCGTATTACCAGTATCGATGAAAATGCTGGCACGTTTGAGCTTGGTACAAATATAACCGTATCTTACGACAACATTAGCCAACTTAGCATCGGCCAATGGGTGGAAGTAGAAGGTGAAATGCAAAACGGTATCTTCATGGCACATGAGGTAGAAGTTGAAGGCTACGACGTCATAAGCAATGACAGCGATGTGGAAGGCATCGTCACTTGGGTTGCAAATGACTACAGTGAGTTCTCACTAAACTACCGAGGTGCATTCTTCATCGATAACGCAACACGATTTGAGGATGGTAGCAAAGCTAATCTAGAACAAGGTCAAGAAGTAGAAGTGACCTCTGTGATGAAAAATGGCAAACGCACAGCTACCGTCATCGAATTTGAGCGGTCGGAGTTTGACAATGACAACCAATGGCGGGGTAAAGAGTTTGAATGTGAAGGCTATGTATCAAACTACGATGCTGATTCAAGAGTGTTTGAAATTGAGCATTGTGAGAATGATGCTGATCAAGTACTAAGTAACACCACCGTTGTGATTGATGCACAAACACGCTTCCAAGGCATTGAAGAACTTAACCTAAATGGTACTCGTGTCGAAGTCGAAGGTGTGATCATTAACGAGCAAAATATTGCCCGTGAAGTGGAGTTAGACGTTTACGACTACTAATCCCTTCTACGCTTAAGAAAAAGTGTCACTTCGGTGGCACTTTTTCTTTTCACCTTACTTTGCTTCCCAAGCTCAAACCAACAAATTCTCAGCCAAAGCCTTTTCTCTCCGTTACACTTTACCTATGTTTCACAACATTGGTGACGAATATGAAAAAACGCAACCTCATTTTGTTAATCTTGTTTTTTGGTTCAGCCACGAGCTTAGCTAGCGTTATGGATCCTGACTGCGATGCAGAAAAGGCAGCTAAAGCCGCTGCGACAAAAGCCGTGGTTGGTGTTGGGGGTCGCTGTACGCCTAAAGAGGCACTGAAAGATACCGCAGTTGATGCAGGAAAAGACAAATTGCCAGATGAAGGGGTGGCGGGTAAAGCTGTTGATGCAATGACACCGGAAAAAGAGAAGAAAACGGTGAAAGACGTAACCAAAAAGCTCAATAAAGATTGATACCTACATCATAGATGTTTGAGCGTAGAAAACATTTTCCTAGAATAAAGTGGTGATTTACCAGTTGTTTGAAGCACACGTCTAATCTTGGTTTTTCATATTCAAAAACCTGCATTTGACCACACACTATTTTTACTACACAAGTTCAAAAATTAGTAATAGTTTCTCCTAACTTTGAGACTTTGAGTCTAACTAAATGCGTAATGCATTGCATACGGATTGCTTGCCTATATTGTACACATACTATATCGGTTTAACGATGGTTAGAGGTTATAGTGAACAGACTCTAAAAACCGAACTGTAGTTCAATTGGCGGTACTGACTGGCTTAGATGTCGATTTGAGTTCATCAGAAACAACAGAGAAAAGGTTTTGCCTATAATCACAGGTCTCATTTTGTATCGACAGCTCAATAGACTCGACCAAAGAAAAGTCCTTGAGCAGGTACAGGCTTTAGGGAGTTCGAAATTTTTCGGTAAGATTAAAATGCTGGTAGCGCAAAGTATTGCAAAGCCAATGTGGAACCCTTGGAGCCTATCAGATGGTGAGCTGCGCCAGTATTTTAATACTCATAAAGCAGTTGCAAATTTCCTTTCTACATGGTTTATCACCATCGATATTAAACTTGAGGTCGGCTTTATGGCAGCTGTTATATACGCACTATCAAAAGGTCAAGGGGCTGCATTGATTAAAGAAATGGCTTCAGTGCACATCGCTGAAGAGACTTTCAAAAAACTCAGCCTCTCATCAACTGCACAACAAGCTGGCGCGAGAGCATTTTTTGTAGCTGTTATTCTCGCTAGTGTACTCAAAGGCTTTAACGAGGCAGATGCGCTAGCTGCAAAGAAAGAGTTGTTACGACGTAACATGCTTGGAATAGAGGATTTGTAAGCTATGTTTTGGATACTGGGTCTTTTAGTTTCCTTGTTTATCATGTACTCGGATTACGCGCATTACTTCTATACCAAGCGACATGGAAAGAAATCTAGGGTTTCTCGCTTATTTAGCTTGTTGATCACGGTAACGCTTCCTATGATTGCGACTACCGAGATTTTGAACGATCTTAATGTAGAGAAAACCAGCTACCAAGTGTGTGTAGTTTTAGTCTCAGCTTTAGTTGGCCTTCTGGTCTGCTTGTCGGAACAGTATCGTTTTAAGTCAGAAAGAGATTAGTGGAACCGGGTTGTCCAGCTATCACCAAAGGCATCAAATTGGTGCCTATTTTATTATTGGTTTATTAATAACTGATCTGGCGAGTAAGGCCGGTTCGAATATCTTCTAACGTTCACCTTCGAGCACGAGACCGCTATCATGACTTCTTTAATGAAAAAAGAGAGCCTTTTGACTCGGGGATTTAGAGCTCTTGAACGTCTGAATGCGCATAGTTCATACCCTCTATTGAGACGTCGGAATTATTCGCTGTACCGTGATAGAAAATTATTTATGTATTGAAACACATATACCTTGCTCGTGAATATCTAGCTGTCTCGGACATCTCAAATCTAACCTCAACTTATATCCAAATGAATTTGTAGTTTGTATCACCAACTGCTCATAGTTTATTTAACAATTAACAACGAGTTCATGGGGAGCTAATACAAAAAAGAGCGCCGATTGACGCTCTTTCCGATCTCTAATAGATAACCAATTATGCGGTCTCTGCTTCACCTATCCAATGATAATGGTGGTTGGCTTTTTTCCCCACTAAACCGAGCTCTGCCAATTCTTCAAATACCTCGTCTACCTCTTCCGCAGACAGCCTAAACTGTTTAGCAACGGCTTTTTTGGTGCACGTAATTTGATGCGTTTTAAGTGCATCGCTAACTTGCTCTAACAAGGTTTTCGGTTCCTTTGGTTCTTCTGGCTCCGGCGCTACTGGTATTTCTTGCTCTTCTTCCTCTTTTATATGAGGAAGATAACCCGCAGGCGCTGGGTCTATATCGCGAACTGTTTTCAATATCATGCCCTCATTTCTGCGATAGAAATATCGGAACCGTTGCTCTTCACCAATCAAGCCAACAAAAAATGCAGCAAAGAAGTCCAACAGAATCGAAAGAAATATAACCAAGCCAAGCTGAGCTTGCTGAGAGGTGGTACCAAATGCGTTAGCTAGACTATCAATTAAACCAATCACTGATCCTTGCGTGACTGGCGGTAAACTATCACGCTCCATAGCCAAGCGTTGCTGCTCTTCACGTAAGGTTTTGTTTTGATCCTGAATGCGAGTTACACCAGTCGCGATACGCTCCATCTCGATGTATTTCTGCGCTGCCATATTGTTGAGCTCAATCTGCTTATCGATTGCCGCAATCTGACGATTAAACGCTTCCACTTTCGCCTGCTCTACCGAAATATGACTTTGTGCACTATTGGTTGCACTATTAATGCCACCAATACTACCGCCAATGGAAATCGCAGCTAAGACTAAATAAAACACGAGAGCGGTTGCGGCTCCTGTGTAGTTGCGATGGGCTCGGCGCTCACCGTATTCATACCAAGCGTAAAATTTACCCGCTTCAAAAATGATCGCTAAACCACCAAATAAGGTTTGCATCATCGGATTTTCGTCGATAGACAAAAACAGCAATAGAGAAAAAATAGTCGATGCTAAAATCGCAGCACCGGTGAATGCATATACACTCACCATGGCAAATCGACCTTTAGGGTATCGATATCCAATCTGTTGTTCGTATTTCATTTGAGAAATTTCTTAAGATTAATCGCCCCTCCGACTAAGTAGGACGGACGTTTCTGGCATGTACAAAGGAGCGCAGAATACCGTATCCTTTATTAAATTACTGTCATAATTCCGTTAATGGAAAACAAGTGAAGATTCGGTGTGCATTTTGAATCGATATCAGCCAAATCTAGCACGTAAAAACACCACCACGACACCCACTAACCGAAGCTTCAGTGACATATAAGAGAGATTAATTCGGTATCTTCAGAAGCGACTAAGCAAGACTGACAAGTTGAATTGGAGGTTGTGAATGTCAGCCTAATCAAGACATTAAAGCGTTAAAAATAGGCAATAAAACAAATAATGCACACTTGCATCACCTTTTAGTAAACTGATAATTACATTGTTTGGTTAATTTGTTAGTATCCCGCGCCGAAGAAGATAAGCACTCAATTGTATGGAAAACACTCTAATACAGCACAAACACCATCGCTTGCACGCTATTGCGGTTATTATCGCGGTGTTGTTTCAGTTGTATTTAGCGTCCACAGCCGCTCTTAACCCTACACAAGTTCACAGCACAACTTGGCTCAACAAAGTCCAAAGTGAAAAGGTTTTACTGTGTACCGCAGATGGTTTCAAATGGGTGGATATCAATACGTTGATTGAGGCTAACGCTCAATCTTCTTCTAAGCTCATCCAAGATCTTAACTTACACGACGGCTTTCAGTTTGAATGCCCGCTTCTTCAAGCTGTTCAATTCTTTCTTTTGGTTGCGATTGGGCTTTACCTGACAACCATCCATTGGCTGCGCCGAGTAAAGTATGCACTGACGACTTATCACTTTTCAAAATGCGATAAGCTCGTTTACAAACACATCGCGCCTAAGCACTCTCCGCCGAGTGTTTTTCCTGCCTAACAGGCATCTAATCATTGACAACTTTATTCAAAAATAACGATGACTCTGTTTGTTGTCCATTCAGAGAAGCTATTCATTCAAAAGGAAAAACACATGCTTAAATCATTTAAAACCGCCGCTATCGCGCTTATTGCTGTCATCGCTAGCCCACTGAGTTTAGCGCACGATTATGAAGCAGGAAAAATTCATATCGACCATCCATGGAGCCGAGAAGCGCCACCAAACGCACCTGTTATCGGTGGTTTTTTTCAACTAACCAACCACGGTGACAGTGAAGATACATTGATCGCAGCAGAAAGCCCTATCGCAGGGCATGTCGAAATTCACACGCATAAGAAAGAAGATGGTGTGATGAAAATGATTAAGATTGACGAAGTGCGCGTTCCAGCCAATGAGTCTGTGTTGTTTAAACCAGGCAGCTTCCATTTAATGATTTTTAACCCAACACAAACTCTTAAAGAGGGTGACCGCTTCCCTATGACATTAACCTTCAAAAACGCAGGTAAGGTTGAAGTGGAAATGGCGGTTGAGAAACAAGGCCACATGGAAAAACACATGCATCATTAATGACGCAAACAAAAGTGCCCGCTGATTTAGCGGGCATTTTTATCTCAGCTTAGTCAAAATCATTATCCAATAGGTCCTAACTCGACTCTTCAGAATAATGGTGATAAATAACGCTTGGCGAAACGGCGTCATATATCATAACAGCGTGCTCGGGCAAGAGATTCTAAATCACGCTCGTCCCTCGCTATTCAGAATGACCTTGAAAGACTTAAGATCCTAAAAAGGTTCCCTACCCGCTTAAAACTCAACCTCTCGGCAAAGTTCTCCAACCATCACTTGGCAAGCCTAAATGAAATCATAAGTTTGGCAACAAAGACCCACGGTTAATCAGCTTTCTTTCTACTAGAAACAAACCTCAGCCCAACGAGCTAAGCCCGCAGCTATAAGCTCAATTGTTTATGCATCCCAATTATCCTGACTAAATACAAACCATACACGACCGTAAAAGTCGATATATACCACTGGATGAGTCAGCATCTCAAGAAAGTACGTGATCGACTTCTCATTGTTGGTGTTTCTCTGTTTATTAAACTCATTTGTATTACAATAATACTCTATGTTAAATAAAAAATCCTTTCCAACTCTACAAACATGAGAGAACACCATTATGTCTACTAAAATTGCATTTATTTCTGGTGCTACTGGCGGTATCGGCTTCCAAGTGGCAAAGCGTCTTGGTCAGGATGGATACACGGTCATTCTAAACGGCATTGAAGATGAAAAAGGTTCGGAGTGTGTCTCCAAACTACATAACGCAGGAATTGAGGCTGAATACTACGGTTTTGACGTTACAGATGAACATGCCGTCGATGAAAACATCAATGCTATTGGTGAAAAATACGGCAAAATCGATGTTGTCGTTAATAACGCAGGTGGTCTTGGTGGTCGTAGTCCTATTGAAGGTATGGAAACTGATTTTTTCCGTAAAGTCATGGCTTTAAACCTCGATAGTGCATTCTTCGTATCACGCGCAGCGATTCCATTTCTAAGAAAGTCTGATAATGCATCAATTATCAACTTCACTTCAAACGCGGCTTGGAATGCAGGTGGTCCAGGTGCAGGTATTTACGGTACATCAAAAGCCGCCGTTCATACATTAACTCGCGCTTTAGCTAAAGAGTTAGCTCCGGCTGGAATTCGTGTCAATGCAGTATCTCCTGGCACTATCGATACACCATTCCATGCTCAAATCAAAGCAACCAAGCCTGAAGTATTTGCTTCTTGGGCAGACAGTATTATGCTTGGACGCCTAGGCCAGCCAGAGGAAGTCGCCTCTGCTATCTCTTTTCTGGTAAGTAAAGATGCATCATTCATTACCGCAGAAACACTGCAAATTGGTGGTGGTCAAGCTTTAGGCATTTAGTACCAATAAGTCTTTTTACCTATCAGTAAGTGCGCTTTAGTACTGATTTGATTACGGCCGCAGTATGTTTGTACTGCGGCTTATCCTTATACCACCTCGCCTTTCACCCCATCTGTAACGTTTCATCCATTTTTTGGTATGGACAGTATTCCTCTAGCTGAAACAAAATCACTTGTATTACAATAAATTTTATTTTTACGTTATTTAAGCCTCCTAAAGGCTTTGTTCACGATAAAAATGGAAGCGTGAGGAATCCGCTTTTCTTATATACTCTGATGAATAAAACCCTCACAAACCTTACTTACATCTCACTTTTAGAAAAAATCCATCCCAAGCCCGCTATGCTCACAATTTTCAATTGCAAAAGCCACAATAGTCATTATGATTATCAACAAGCAATATAATCATACAATAGTATTTTTGGAGTTAAAATGACTAAACCTATCATTGGTTTCATCGGCCTAGGCTTGATGGGCGGAAACATGGTTGAAAACCTACAGAAACGTGGTTACGAAGTTGCTGTAATGGACCTCAATAAAGATGCTGTTGACGCAGTACTAGCTCGTGGAAACGCTTCTGAAGCTTCTTCAGGTAAAGAGCTAGCAGAGAAAAGTGATATCGTGATGCTGTGCCTAACAACATCTGAAGTTGTCGAAAAAGTTGTTTACGGAGACACTGGTGTTCTAGCTGGCATGTCAGAAGGTAAAACACTCATCGACTTCGGTACATCTATTCCAGCTTCAACGAAGAAGATTGGCGCTGACCTTGCTAAGAAAGGGGCTGGTATGATTGATGCGCCTCTAGGTCGTACACCTGCCCACGCAAAAGATGGTTTACTGAACATCATGGCCGCAGGCGACGTCGAAACATTCAATAAGGTTAAGCCAGTGCTGGACGATCAAGGTGAAAACGTATTCCACCTTGGCGCACTAGGCTCTGGTCACGTAACTAAGCTTGTGAATAACTTTATGGGTATGACAACCGTAGCAACCATGTCTCAGGCATTTGCTGTTGCTAAACGTGCTGGTGTTGATGGTCAACAATTATTCGACATCATGTCTGCAGGACCATCAAACTCACCATTTATGCAATTCTGTAAGTTTTACGCCGTAGATGGCGAAGAAAAACTAGGCTTCTCTGTTGCAAACGCAAACAAAGACCTCGGTTACTTCCTTGCTCTATGCGAAGAGCTTGGTACAACTTCCCTGATTGCAGAGGGCACTTCTAAGAGTCTACAAGCAGCAGTTGATAAAGGCCTTGGTCAAAATGACGTTCCAGTCATCTTCGACTACTTTGCAGAGCTAGAAGCTTAGTCACACTCAGTTGTGACTAAAAGCCCAGCTACTAATGTAGCTGGGCTTTTTTTGTTTTTCCCCTGACGCTCATCACTCCTTGGTACCCTAGCCACTCCTTTAAAGTTTTGCAGGGCAGCCTCTTCCAATTCTCTTATATATTTTCCACTAACACTTCAAAACCTCTCTCCTATTTCTGGCGTACGCCTCATTAAAGCTACGTCTGATTTAATGCTTTTTCTTTGCTAAGAAGGCACACATATTTATTTAAATAGACAAAGCATCAGGTTTGGGGTGTAAAGTGTAAACACAGCGTGCAAAGAAAGTTAGATTGCTTTTTCGCTTTAGGCTGACGACTCTAATGCGAATATAGTCGCACCTTATTGGGAGTTCCCCAATACAACGAATAACAACAAACGATGCGCCACGCTTTCTCAGTCAGCGTGATCAAAAAATCCCACGGCTTTAACACCGCGGGATTTTTCATTGAGAGTCTTTAACTTTGGTTAGCTTTTCGCGTTAGCTAACTTTGGGCTTTTAGGCCCTCGTGCTGCGTTCACCAATAGAACACCCACTGAGAGAACAATCGCACCACACAAGATAAACAGTAGTCGACCAGATGGTTCATTTGGAATTAGAGCCATAGCTAGGATACCGAAGCCCGCTACGCTGATAAGCTTACCAAGCATGCCGCGCTGTTTTGTATCTAGGTTCTGCTGCTCTTCGCTGTCAGCCACAAGTGGCGTATTCCAGTTCTCGAACAATTGGTCCACCTCTTTCTCACGTTCAGGTGATAGACCTTTGTAGAAGCGCGTTGTCAGCAGGAAGAAACCACCGGTGAAGATAACGTGTGCCGCTAAGCTCAAGCCAACTTTCAGGTCTGCCCACTCACGTCCTGTAAACGCTTGCTCTAGACCGAATAGGCGCTCTACATCTTCTGCTTGTAGTGAGATACCGAAGATGTAAGAAACAAAGCCACCAACAACCAGTGTTGCCCAACCAGCCCAATCCGGCGTCTTACGAATCCACATACCAAGTAGTACAGGAATCAGCATTGGGAAGCCAATTAATGCACCGACGTTCAGTACGATATCGAACAGGCTCAAGTGACGTAGTGAGTTAATGAATAGACCGATACCAATGATGATGAAGCCCATCACGATAGTCGTTGCTTTACTCACGATAACCAGTTCTTTTTGCGACGCTTGTGGACGCACAATCGGGCTGTAGAAGTTCATCACAAAGATGCCCGCGTTACGGTTAAGACCAGAGTCCATTGAAGACATGGTCGCCGCAAACATTGCTGACATCAGAAGACCCACCATACCTGCTGGCATTACGTTTTGTACGAATGCTAGGTATGCTGCATCACCACCTACTGAGCCGTATTGCTCTGCGAAATCAGGCATAAATGCCGCAACGTACCAAGGTGGTAGGAACCAGATGATAGGACCAACAATCATCAGCACACATGCAAGACCTGCAGCTTTACGTGCGTTTTCACTGTCTTTTGCACATAAGTAGCGGTAAGCGTTGATGCTGTTGTTCATGACACCGAACTGTTTAACAAAGATGAACACAACCCAAAGGATAAAGATACTGAAGTAGTTCAGGTTGTTACCCAGCATGAAGTCGCCGTGGAAGTTCGACACGATGTTGCCAATACCGCCACCATGGAAGTATGCCGCCACCGCACAAGTGATCGTCACTGCCATGATAACCAGCATCTGCATAAAGTCAGATGCAACAACTGCCCAAGAGCCACCCGTTACCGCCATTAGCATTAGCACTAAACCCGTAACGATGATGGTCGCTTCCATAGGAATGTTGAAGACCGCTGCCACGAAAATCGCAAGACCATTCAACCAAATACCGGCTGAGATCAAGCTGTCTGGCATACCAGCCCAAGTGAAGAACTGCTCTGAAGTCTTACCAAAACGTTGACGAATTGCTTCAATCGCCGTCACTACACGTAACTGACGGAACTTTGGAGCAAAGTAGAGATAGTTCATGAAGTAGCCAAATGCGTTGGCTAAGAATAGGATTACAACAACGAAACCGTCGTTGAACGCGCGTCCTGCAGCACCTGTAAACGTCCATGCTGAAAATTGCGTCATGAAGGCGGTAGCACCTACCATCCACCATAACATCTTACCGCCCCCTCGGAAGTAGTCACTGGTTGAGGTAGTGAACTTACGGAACATCCAACCAATTGCAACTAAGAAGAAGAAGTAGGCAAGAACAACAAGAGTATCAATAGTCATTTTTTCAGCCTTTCAAGTTTGATCATTTTCTAACGTCTAGACTACTCTCCTCACAACGCTATTTGTACTACAATAAGCTTTAATTGTGATCTAAAGCATAAGTTATTCAACGAAAAAAAACACGTCAAACCCCTTACTTTCTTAGACCAATGGCTTTCTAGGAGATAATTGCCACTCAGAACACCTCAATATATTGTAATACAAATTATCTAATTGAAATTTATTAGAGTATGTAATATTTTTCTTCTTCGTGCTTTGTCTGAAGATCAAAAATGCGCGGCATTTCTTTGAAGGAAACGTAATGAGATGTTTCGAAAAAATTGGATAGAAAGTAGGATTTATATGAATGCGATTCTTAACTCTCGCCTCTTTAAAGCTTTCAAACACAAATAAGCGAGCACTGAGGCTCGCTTTTCATTCTTTTCGCTAGTTTTATCGGGGTGTTACGACACTTATGCTACGTGAGCTACTGCGTCGCGAACCAGTGTCCCTAGTTCATCCCACTTACCTTCATCGATAAGTTTTGTTGGAATCATCCAAGTGCCGCCACATGCCAGTACTGAAGGGATAGACAAGTACTCGTCTACGTTACCTAGGCTCACGCCACCTGTTGGCATGAATTTCACTGGGTAAACCGCCGTTAGTGCTTTAAGCATACCAACGCCGCCAGATGGCTCAGCAGGGAAGAACTTAAGTGTACGCAGACCCATTTCCATCGCTTGCTCAACTAGGCTTGGGTTGTTTACGCCAGGTACGATAGCCACGCCTTTGTCTAGGCAGTATTGAACCGTGCGAGGGTTAAAGCCAGGGCTTACGATAAAGTCCACACCAGCTTCGATCGCTTGGTCAACTTGCTCGTTAGTTAGGATCGTACCTGCGCCGATCAGCATTTCTGGGAACTCAGCGCGCATAGCACGAATCGCTTCTGCAGCACACTCTGTGCGGAACGTGATTTCTGCGCAAGGCATACCGTTTTCAACCAAAGTGCGACCTAGAGGGATCGCATCTTCTGCTTTGTTGATGGCAATAACAGGAATTACTTTTAGGTTTGCTAGTTGTTCGTTTAATGTCGTCATAAAAGTGTACTCGTCGTCGTTAACTTGAGTTCAATAAATCACTGCGGAGCGCCGATTAATCAACGCTCCGCAAAAGAATTACAAAGGAAGATCTGGCATCACTTCACGTGGAATGATGGCACCTTTATGTTGAATTACCGCGCCAGCCATACAGTGACCAGAGTAAGCCGATTCCGCAGCATTGCCGCCAGTCAAACGCTTCGCCAAGAAGCCCGCACTGAAAGAATCACCAGCCGCTGTTGTATCAATCACGTTGTCGACTTTGTTTGGCGCCACGTATTGCGCTTCGCCATTCGCCACAACCAAGCAATCTTTGCTACCACGTTTGATGATGATTTCATCCACGCCCAGTGCAGAGGTTCTCTCGATGCACTGTTCTAGATGCTCGTCACCGTAAAGCATTTGCTCATCTTCAAATGTGAGCAGTGCAATATCTGTGTGCTTAAGGATCTTAAGGTACCAAGACATGGCATTCTCGCGGCTTTCCCACAATTTAGGGCGGTAGTTGTTATCAAAAATAACCTTACCACCTTGTGCCTTGAAGCGCTCAAGGAAGCCAAACAATTGCGTCTTACCTTCTTCAGTAAGGATCGCTAATGTAATACCGCTCAAGTAAACCGCATCGTACGAGTAAAGTTTGTCGACCAATAGCGGAGACTCATTTTGTTCGAATAGGAACTTAGCGGCCGCTTCGTTACGCCAGTAGTGGAAGTAACGTTCGCCAGTTTCATCAGTTTCGATGTAGTAGATACCTGGTTGCTTTTCTTTAACGGAAAGAACGAGGCTAGTATCGATGCCCTCTTCTTGCCATGCTGATAGCATTTCTTGGCTAAAAGGATCGTTACCCAGAGCCGTTACATAGCTGGTTTTGATATCGTGAGCTTTGGTCAAACGAGATAAATACAGTGCGGTATTCAACGTATCACCACCGAATGACTGCTTTAGCTGACCTTCCTTTTTCTGTAGCTCAACCATACATTCGCCAATGACCGCGATGTTTAATGATTTCATGTTGTCACCTTAGCAACTGAGGTTGCGCTATAGATTATTTTAAGAAATCTTCACGTGCTGGGTTGAAGATGTCTAGAAGAATGCTGTCTTGCTCTAGTGCAACCGCACCGTGCATCATGTGCTTACGAGCAAAGTATGCGTCGCCTTCTTTTAGTACTTTCTTCTCGCCCTCGATTTCCGCTTCAAAGCTGCCACGTACTACGTAACCGATTTGATCGTGGATTTCGTGAGTATGTGGAGCGCCAATCGCGCCTTTATCAAAACATAGGTGAACTGCCATTAGGTCATCTGTGTAAGCAACAATTTTACGTTTGATACCGCCGCCTAGCTCTTCCCACGGGTTCTCATCTAATACAAAGAAAGAATTCATCGTCATACTCCTAAAAAGTCTCTATTAAAGCGAACCCTACGGCACTTCATTCTTAAGCATGCTTTTATTAAAAGGTTCTCTTAAAAAAGCGTCGTATTGATAAAAGCGAAAGGGTCTGCTGTCGAATTGGTAACGAGCATATCCGATCTATTTTAATTGTAATACAATACATCTAAAAATATGTGATATTCATCAAACGGTGCTCGTTAAAGCATTCCACTTAACGATTGATAAAGCCGAAACATCAGTCACAACAAGGATTACCACAACAATATAAATCAATGGGTTAGCTAAATTCGCGTGATTTCACTCTCCCTTTTTGCCACAAAAACTACAACCAAATCTAATATTGTATTACTTTACAGAAAGTTTAAGAAAACAACACACTTCATCTGAGGGTGGTAAAGAAATGACTACACAACCGATTTTGTTGACTGAAGCAGAAGTCGAACTACTAAGAAAGGAAGTCGGAAAGCCGAGCTTAATGGGCAAATCCATTGAAGCGAATCGCAAGGAACTTGAAGCCTTCATGCGTCTGCCTCTAGACGTACCAGGTCACGGCGAAGCGGGTGGCTACGAGCACAATCGCCACAAACAAAACTATACCTACATGAACTTAGCGGGTCGTTTGTTCTTGATCACTCAAGAAGAAAAGTACGCGCAGTTCGTTAAAGATCTTCTCGCTATTTACGCAGAGAAGTACCTCACTTTTGATTTCCACGTACAGAAAAACACTAACCCAACAGGTCGTCTTTTCCACCAGATCCTCAATGAACACTGTTGGTTAATGTTTACTAGCCTTGCTTACTCTTGCGTGGCATCAGTGATGACAGAAGAAGAGCGCACAGCCGTTGTTGAGCGCATTTTCGAACCAATGCTAGACATGTTCACAGTGAAATACGCGCACGATTTCGACCGTATTCACAACCACGGCATCTGGGCAGTTGCTGCTGTTGGTATTTGTGGCCTAGCCATTGGCAAACCTGAATATCTAGAGATGTCGGTATACGGTCAAGACCGTGATGATACTGGCGGCTTCCTAGCGCAAATCTCACAGCTGTTCGCCCCTTCTGGTTACTACATGGAAGGCCCTTACTACCATCGTTATGCGATTCGTCCAACTTGTGTATTTGCAGAAGTAGTACACCGTCACATGCCTGAAGTAGACATCTACAACTACAAAGACAAAGTGATTGGCAACACAGTACAAGCGATGCTGGCAACGGCTTATCCGAATGGTGAGTTCCCTGCCCTAAACGACGCATCTCGTACCATGAGCATTACCGACATGGGTGTTCAAGTTGCAGTGAGCGTTTACAGCAAGCACTACGGTCTAGACGATAACATCCTAGGCATGGCGAAGATTCAAAATGCCGTTTGGATGCACCCATGTGGTCTTGAGCTTTCTCAAGCCTACGATAAAGCCGTCGCAGACCGTGAAATCGGCATGCCTTTCTGGCCAAGTGTGGAACTAAACGAAGGTCCAACCGGTAACAACGGTGCACAAGGCTTTATCCGTATGCAGGATAAAACCGGTGATGTGTCACAGCTTGTGATGAACTACGGTCAACACGGTATGGGACATGGTAACTTCGATACGCTTGGCATTACTTTCTTCAACCGTGGTCAAGAAGTGCTGCGTGAATACGGCTTCTGTCGCTGGGTAAATGTAGAGCCTAAATTCGGCGGTCGTTACCTAGACGAAAACAAATCGTACGCACGTCAAACTATCGCGCACAACGCGGTAACGATTGATGAGCAATGTCAGAATGGTTTCGATGTAGACCGCGCTGATTCAGTGCACGGTTTGCCTCACTTCTTTAAAGTAGAAGGCACTGAAATCAACGGTATGAGCGCGTTTGCGAACGACCATTACCCGAACACAGACATGCAGCGCAGTGTGTTCATGCTTAACCTAGATGAGCTTGAAGCACCGCTATTGCTAGACCTTTACCGCATCGAAGGTGAAGGCGGGCATCAGTACGACTACTCTCATCAATACGATGGTCAAATCGTACGTACTAACTTCGATTACCAAACCTTTGGTGAACTGAGCACGCTTGGCGATGACTTCGGTTACCAACACCTTTGGAAAGTAGCAAGCGGCAAAGTGCAAGATACGGCGCTGGTTAGCTGGCTACAAAACAACACCTACTACACTTGGTTAGGCACAAGCAGCAGCGCGAAAGCTATTGTCGATGAGAACACGCGAGATAATGAAGTGATCTTCACTCGCACTGGCGCCAATGACCCAAGCTTTAACCTACGTAGCGAACCGGCATTCATTCTACGCAGCAAGGGCGAATCGACGCTATTTGCTTCTGTGCTAGAAACACACGGCTACTTCAACGAAGAGTTTGAGCAGTCTGTGAATGCACGTGGTCAGGTGAAAGATATCCGCGTCGTGGGTTACAACGCCGTTGGCAGCATCGTAGAAATCACGACTGAAAAATCACTAGTTACTGTGATGATCAGCAATGTGCTAGGCGCTGACGACCAAACCCCACACCAAGTAGAAATGAACGGTAAAACCTACAGCTGGAATGGCTTCTACTCTCTAGAAGTGAACGCACTCGGGCAGGAGAAATAATAATGAGCTACCAAACCCAGTCTTACCAACCGCTATTAATGAACTTTGAAGAAGCGGCAGAACTAAGCAAAGCACTTGGCACGGATAGCCTATTAGGAAATGCATTAGCACGTGACATCAAACAAACTGACGCTTACATGGCCGAGGTCGGCATTGAAGTTCCTGGTCACGGCGAAGGCGGCGGTTACGAGCACAACCGCCACAAGCAAAACTACATTCACATCGATCTAGCGGGTCGCCTATTCCTTATCACTGGTGAGCAGAAGTACCGCGATTACATCGTTGATATGCTAACGGCTTATGCGAAGGTTTACCCGACGCTAGAGAGCAACACCAGCCGTGACTCTAACCCTCCGGGTAAGATCTTCCACCAAACTCTGAACGAGAACATGTGGATGCTATACGCGTCTTGTGCGTACAGCTGCATTTACCACACGTTGGAAGAAGAGCAAAAAACACTGATTGAAAACGACCTGTTCAAACAAATGATTGAGCTGTTCGTAGTCACTTACGGTCACGACTTCGACATCGTACACAACCACGGTCTGTGGGCGGTAGCAGCAGTAGGTATCTGTGGTTACGCAATCAACGATCAAGATGCAGTAGACAAAGCGCTTTACGGCTTGAAACTGGACAAAGTGAGCGGTGGCTTCCTAGCTCAGCTAGACCAACTGTTCTCGCCAGATGGCTACTACATGGAAGGTCCTTACTACCACCGTTTCTCGCTGCGTCCAATCTACCTATTCGCAGAAGCGATTGAACGTCGTCAGCCTGAGCTTGGTATTTACGAGTTCAACGACTCGGTCATCAAGACCACGTCTTACGCAGTATTTAAGACGGCATTCCCAGATGGTACTTTGCCAGCATTGAACGATTCATCGAAGACGATTTCGATCAACGATGAAGGAGTAATCATGGCAACGTCAGTATGTTTCCACCGTTACGAGCAGTCTGAAACGTTACTTGGCATGGCAGACCACCAGCAAGATGTTTGGGTTCATATCTCAGGTAAAACATTGTCTGACGCGGTTGCAGCCGCAGACAACATCAAACCATTCAACTGGGGTAGCCTATTCGTAACAGACGGTCCAGAAGGAGAAAAAGGCGGCGTAAGCATTCTTCGTCACCGTGACGAACAAGATGATGACACAATGGCGCTTATCTGGTTTGGTCAGCACGGCTCCGATCACCAGTACCATTCAGCGCTAGACCACGGTCACTACGATGGTTTACACCTGAGCGTATTTAACCGCGGTCATGAAGTGCTGCACGATTACGGCTTTGGTCGCTGGGTGAACGTTGAGCCTAAATTTGGCGGTCGTTACATCCCAGAGAACAAGTCTTACTGTAAGCAGACGGTCGCGCACAACACAGTAACGGTTGACCAAAAGACGCAAAATAACTTCGACACAGCGCTAGCAGAAACCAAGTTCGGTTCTAAGCACTTCTTCAAAGCTGATGATGAAAAGCTGCAAGGCATGAGCGGTTGTATTTCTGGTTACTACAACGGTGTAGACATGCAGCGCAGCATCATTCTTGCTGAATTGCCAGAATTCGAAAAACCACTTGTGATTGATGTTTACCGTATCGAAGCAGATCAAGAGCACCAATACGACCTGCCAGTGCACTACTCTGGTCAAATCATCCGTACGGATTTTGAATACGATGTAGAAAGCACGCTACGCCCAATGGGCGAAGACAACGGCTACCAACATCTATGGAATGTGGGTTCAGGCCAAGTTCAAGGCAGCTCACTTGTAAGCTGGTTGCACGACAACAGCTACTACTCGCTAATCACAAGCGCAACAAACGGCGGCAAAGTGTTCTTCACTCGCACTGGCGCAAATGATCCAGACTTCAACTTGAAGAGCGAACCAGCACTGATCTTACGTCAATCTGGTCAGAACCACGTGTTTGCTTCTGTATTAGAGACACACGGTTACTTCAACGAGTCTATCGAAGCATCGGTTGGCGCTCGTGGCCTAGTAGAGTCAGTAACCGTCGTTGGTAACAACGAAGTGGGTACCGTGATTCGTCTGCAAACTACCACAGGCAACGCTTACCACTTCGCTATCTGCAACCTAGACGAAGACAAGCAGAACGCGGCACATCGCGTTGAGTTCGACGGTGTGAGTTACACTTGGGAAGGCGCATTCGCACAAATTTAATCTTTAGCTAGTCACTAAAAATTAATGTAAAAATCGGGAACTAATTCAAAGCCGGACGTCATGTTCGGCTTTTTTTGATTGTTTACATGACTCTACATGAGCTTATCAATTAGCGTTTAATCATAGTAAAACCGTTAATAACTCTTAGGAAAAACAGACATAACTTAACCTTACGCCTTATCAAAGACACCACTTATAGATATAGAACTCTTCTGAGATTTAATTAACACTTTTACTATTTAACTTATGACTAAACTACTCCCCAACAACACTAAAATGATATTGTATTACAAATATTAAATAGTGTAAGAGACGTACTACTGTGTTTATAAAATCAACTAAATTGCTTCTAATAAGCTTCTCTGGGCTTGGATTAATAGGGTGTGGAGGAAATACCTCCCCTACAAGCCAAGATGATAAACCAAATATTCCACACCAAGAGCATGTAGCACCATACTCAATAGCAAAATTTCAAAACATATTGAGTAATTCAGATTTACAAGTATCAGATCCCAACGGGAAGGAGGGAAATAAAACCAGTGACGTCAAAAATGGAGCATTCTCGGATTATAAGAGTGACCACTTTTACGCAGAAAAGGATTCCAATTACCTTGTCTTTAAAATGTCGAACTACAAAATGCGCTCAGAAGTTCGTGAGCGAGAAAACTTCAACATTTCAGAACAAGGCGTCTTTAGAACTTTGTATGCAGATGTTCGATTACCAGAGATTAACCTTACAATGGCTAGCTCCCCTGCAAACCATGATGAAGTCACTTTCCTGCAAATTCATAACAAAGGCACAGATACTTCTGGTACAGGTGCTATCCCACACCCTTTGTTACGAATCGTTTGGGAACAAGAACGAAACAGTATCACTGGTCATTACTGGGCGGTAGTAAAGAACAATGCCATAGATTGCAGTCTACCTTCTAGCGCATCAGATTGTTATGCAACATCATATGATCGTTATGACTTAGGAAAAGCCGATCTCAAGGCATTCACGCGATTCGAAGTAAAAATCGGAGAAAACACATTAACCATTAAAGTGAACGATGAGCAAAAGGTAAATGTAGATGTATCCTACTGGCAGCACCTCCTGAGCTACTTTAAAGCCGGAGTTTATAACCAGTTTGAAAACGGTGAAGCAAAGGTACAATTTAAGCAGTTAGGACTAACCAAAACTGACCATACTGATTCAATAGCTTGGAATATTGACGATTGGAAATTAACCATTCCTACAAGCAAAAATGATTGGTATGGTTTTGGCGGTGACAGCGCGGCTGAATTAGAGCCTGAGCGTTGTAATTCAAGTAAAGATCTTCTGTCTAACGAAGAGAGCGTTTACCAACGCGAGATTGATTTATCATACTTCAATGTTATTGACGGTAGCATGCATTTCCGCGCCGATATGGGTTACGGCACGTCAACGGCCAACTCCAGTTACATCCGTTCAGAATTGCGAGAGCTCTACATCAGTACTAACTCCCCGGATTGCAGCACCAGCGATGAAGAGACAAGTTGGTATATTGAAGATAGTCGTACCGGTGCAACTTCGCATACGCTAAACGCAACACTAAGAATTAACGAATACCCTAAAATCGACGGTCAATTACCAAAAGTCGTGGTAGGCCAGATACATGGTTGGAAAATCAGCCAAGCACTCGTGAAGCTACTTTGGGAAGGTGACAATAAGCCAGTCAGAGTTATTCTGAACGATAACTACAAACTTGATAACAACAAAGACTGTACTGATTGCAACGCATTCAGCGTTAAGCTTGGTACCTACGCGGTAAACGAAGACTGGCAATATACGATCCGTGCCGATAAGGAAGGACTGTTTTTAGCCTCCTACGATGCAGATGGCAGTAATATGGTCTCGCACACACTGAAGTGGGGAGAAGCATACTCAGACACCGCTAACAACAAGTCCTATACTCTTACTGAAAGATGGGCGTCGCCTGATATTGCGTTTTACTTCAAAGCCGGAATTTACCCTCAGTTTAAACCTGATAATGCATATCGAGGAGAAATCTTTGATGTGAGCTTTAGTGCTTTGAGCACTCTTCATCAATAGTCATTTCAATCTCTTAGCAATAGGCTTGCTACTTTGCTCTAAAGCAACGAACAAAGCTCATACTGCCGCCACGGGAAATTTATTTTCTCGTGGCCTCTTCTTTTAGAACACCACAATTCAACTCGCTTCACGCATAGTGTTTCCTTCTACGATAAATATATAAATCAACCTCCACTTAGGCAGCTTAAAAACAGCTTCTATAGTTTCGTGAGATATTTATCTACCCTAACGCTGAGTTATTTTAAATTTAACCAATTAAACTACTCTAATATACATTCGCACTTAAAAATAAACATTGTCATAAGATAAAAGCAATCAATAATTATTACCTATCTATGGTGATAAATTTTTAAATTAATTTATCTATGTCAATTAAAATAATATTTGAGCTGTTTTATTCTTCTATAGAAAAAAAGCCCTCAGCTACAAAGCTGAGGGCAAAGGACTTCAATCAACTAAAAGTGATAGAACTAGCCTTGGTACTTACCAAAAGATTGTTTTAATTTATAGAAAGTAGCTTGTGCGTAATCATCTGGATTACCGTACATATTCTGGTTATAGACACCGGCTTTAAAGTACATATATCTGCCACCTTCGTCATAGCCACTGTCACTCATATCTACGACTTGAACAACATCATCTTTACCATCACGTTTTACCGTAACTGTCATTGTGTTGCCTTTCACATCAATGATGTAGCTGAATTTTTCACCTAGCGCGATGCCATCGTCACCGATTTCACCAGTCATATCACCCACTAAGCTGTAGTAATCCTCTGTTCCAGTTTTGGTTTTTTCGTGAGCAAAGTAAACTGTACCTGTTGGTTGGTCTGGTAGCTTACGATAATAAAGACGAATTGGCTCATCATCTTTGTCATGAATCTGGCCGATAATAAAGCGGCCAACTTCATGCGACTGACCAGTTGTGGTTGCGTGGTCAATCTTCAGAGTCGCTTCAAGCGTACCGTCTACACCACCCGCTTCTTTTTGATCTTCAACTGGTGCAGAACTGAATACCCAGTTATTAGGATTTACACCTTTTGTGCTGTAAGACTTATCACCAGCACGAAGCATGGTACGTAACTCAGTTCGCGCGTATTTAGTGTTTTCAGAAGTTCGAGCGCCTTTCACATAGCTCTTGAATACCATTCCGCCATCATCTGCTGTGTAGAATATATCAGAGTGTTGGAAGCCGTTAGCCAAGTCCCACTCATCAATATCATCAGCACGACCATCTTTGTCATGGTCGAAAGGTGTCGTCAGTTTCCAACGTGTTAAGTCAAAGTTTTCACCCGGTGCATTTGTAGCGAGTGGCTCTTTCGGTAACGTAGGGTAAGGCATCGCTTTAGAAAGATCACACGTCACAGTCGTTTCACAAGGACGGACGATTGGTGCTCCAAAGTCGCCTTTACGATTCTTTTTGAGTAAATCCTTTTGTGCCTTTTGCTCCGCTTTCATTTGCGCAATCATAGCCGCTTCAGCGTTAACGACGTCATCAGTAATGATGTGACTTGCCGGACAGGCATTAATTCCGCAATTAACTGCCGCTAACTCAGTAACTGAGTTCCATTGGTTTTTGCTATTACCGTGGCCAACGTAACGAACATAGCGTGCTTTTACTGCAGGCTCAAACTGGAAGCGCTCTAAGCCAAGTGCGCGACCAGAGCTTTGCGCACCCTCAATAACCGTCACCCAGTTTTCACCATCAGTACTAAACTGAACATCAAATTTGCTGACGCGTTCGTTACCTTTGCTGAACGAGGCTTGAATTGCGTCGAACTCATAAACCGAGCCGTAATCCAACATCGCCCACTCACCATCACCATTTGCTGACCAGCGTGTCATAATATCTTGGTCAAACAACTGCTCTGGAACATTACCATCATGACTACTCGCCGTTATCGTAACGGGAGTCAGAATATCAGCACCAGTTTCTTGGTTGTTTGGAAATGGATCTACCATGGTCGCCGTACTATTACAGCCCACAGCAAGTAAAATAGAAGAAGCTAACAAGCTTTTGAAGAAAATATGCTTCATGTAATCTAACACCTACAATATAAAAATGAATTAACAGCTCTTTTGCTGTAACAACAATTAGGCAATAACACTCGGGTTAAAAGCTGTATTTAAGGCCAAGGCGTGTTCTCAATTGGCGGTCATCCGTGGTTGAACCATCCTTACCTTTGACATTCCACAATTCAAAGTAAGGACGGAAATCTCCCATTTGGTAACCAACAATTAAGCCAGCATCCCACTCAGAATCTTTCCAATCAGATAAACGCACTTCGTCATAGTTTTTGTTGTAGTTGATCTCATAGCTCAGCTTGACGTTATCAAGGTACTCGTTATCAAACTGACGCATATCGTAAGAGCCTGTCAGTGTCCACTTACCTTGTTCAACTGTTTTCCCAGCAACGCTTACCGAAGTACCATCCGTTAGTGTTTTGTTACCTGCACCATCTGAATAAACTTGAAATTCGTGTCGGTAACGTAAAGCGGTACTTAAGCCAAAAGAGGATTTGTAACCAACACGAACTTGTGGTTTATAAGTGGTTTTTTCGTCATCATCGCCAAAAGTAATAGGCATCCCTGGTTGGATAAACCATTGTTTATTTATTTGGTAGCGAACTCCCCAATCAAACTCAGAATCACCAGCAACGAGTTGATCCCAAAAATGAGAGTTGTCGTAACTATGGAATTTTTGTTCAACACCAAAGTTCAGTTTGGTCTGATCGTTAATTTTAGAACTACCACTAATTTTGATACGTTGGGCATAAGTTTCACTCTCATGCTTATATTCTGCGCGATAGTCTAAAGTTGCTGCGGAAACCGCTCCCGCCATTAATGTGGAAGCAACGAATAGGGACATTGTTGTAACTGCTTTCATGATTATATCTCTCTGTATATATTTTTTGGGATACCACTTAAATCCCTGGATTTGATTCAACACTATTGAATTAATGTATGACAAATACTAGTTAATTCATCATGAGAGTTCTGTGATATTAATCATGTAAGTGCCCCTCAACTGACAATTTGTATTATTATATATTCAAAAGTATTAGCTATGTCTGATTCTAAAACGACCTTTGTAGACATCACTTACAGAGAAATGTTTTAACTCGTTTCATATGATAAAGAAGAAGATTAGAAAAAACACAAACAACAATAATTTCAATGACTTAAAATAAAAAATCTTGATGTGAAATCAAATTTCTTTCCTAAATCACCTGTAGTTTTTGCTGTTTCTCTATAAAGAAAGCCCTCAACCTCATAAACGTTCAGCTCTTATTGATGTTGATATTCAACTATTTTGTGTGACTTATTCATCACTTCAGTGAGCAATCATTGTATCTAGTGTGAGTCGGATCATTCTATTGATAAAACCATCTAGATGACAGAAGTTATTTGTCTAACAATATTACATAAATAAAAACACATAGAAGTGAGTACCTACCATGCAAGTAACAAAAATTGCAGCAGCAATTGCTATTTCCACAGGTTTGTTAACCGGATGTAACACTGATTTAAGGGATGCACCATCGGCTCCCCCACCAACAGAAACTGAGTCTGAGTTGAGCCAAGGTATGTGGGATATTTCAACACCAGCCACTGTGGCGAAATCCGATGATGAGCACGACCTGCCAAACGTCTATGTCTTTGAAGACGGTACGCAAAAGTATTATAACGATGATGATAACTTCGGTACTTACACAATCTACACTTCAACTTATACCGAAGATAAAGATACAGAGACGCTTACATTCAACCTTTATGACGAGAGCGATCTAGGTAACCCTACCGAGTTAACAGGGACTTATGAAGTTTCAAACGGCATGTTAACCATCTCAGGGACAAATGACGGAAACTTCACCGGTAACGATGAATCAGAAAACGATGCGGTGAAAGATGCAGTTGCAGCGGCAAATAATGACGCTGGCGATAACAACGTCGTACAAATTTTGGATACCAATAAAGGTGGAACAGAAGAAGACACCGGTGAGTTACGAATCAAGCTGTCTGATTCAACGAGTGTTTCAGAAATTTCAACAGGCCGACTAACTGTAGATCTAACTTACCAGCATCATGAAGAAACAGAACAGGAAGCCGACGGTTCTGGTGACAATGCTTACATCTCATTTTATGCAGCAAAAACCTCGAATTCCAACTTGCATGGCGAAGTGGCATTTGAAAACGGCAAAATCAAATACCGCGATGCAAGTGGAAACTTGACGGAAACAGGCGACACGTTTGAGTTAGGTGAAAACCTCGCGATAGAAGTCAGTTGGATAGAAAACTTCTTCTCTTTTTCGGTTAACGGTAAACAAATAGGTGAAATGTTACCTGTCGCTGATGGCACCGCTGTAACCTATGTATCACTGAGACTAGGTGATAATGGCAACACTACAAACTTTGAATTAAATGCAGACAACTTGAAGATTTACTCTAGTGATTCGGGCTCTGAAGTGTTGGTTCTAGAAGAGGATTTTGACAACTACATTCCAGGCTTAGACCTCGCGACAATTTACAACAGTGCATCAAGCGAAGCGGTTGTCATTTCAGACGGAAGTTCTAATCCTGATAAACCGTCAGAAGACGTGAGTGAAAACTTTGACTCATACCCAGTAGGAACAAATATCAGTTCAGCAAACTCTAGTTGGAAAGAATACAATACGGTTGCTGATGACTCCTCCACCTTGACGTCCGTGGCTGTAGTAAGTGATGACGTATCAAAGAGCGGCGCTAACTCTCTGCTAATATCCGACACAGATACGACCAACAAACCATACGTTACGCGCGAGTTTTCAAACGGAGCAACATCAAACGGTAGCGTGTCATTCGATGTTTACATTCCGTCAGACAACGAAAAAACTACATACATTAATGTTGGCTCAGGTAAAAACAACTCAGATCGTTACTACGAATTGAGAATTTCGGGCAGTGGTAAAGTTGAAGCCGAAGCAGGATCAGATGACGTAGAAATAGGCACTATTACGACTGACGCTTGGAACTCAATGTCCCTAGCTTGGGATGGTGATGAGATTAACGTTTCTATTAATGGAAAAACGGTTGATGCGCCAAGCCAGTCCGAAACAGGCTTAGACGCAACGAATACACCATCACAGCTAACTATTTACGTAGGGGACACAAGTGGTGCTTCAACAAAAGCATATTTCGATAACATCGATTCAAAGCAACTCTAGTGTTATTTTGTAGCACTTGATACTAGGCCAGGCTTTCGAGCCTGGCTTTATTTTTTTACCTCTTCAGAAGAACAAAATTCAACACAATACTCTAAATTCAAGCCAGTCCCAGTGATTGCTTGCTCTATCTTGTTTCTTACCTTTTAAAGAATTCCACTGAAAACAAAAGCCTCATCAAATCGATGAGGCTTAAGTAGAAATCGAGTAGCTCTTAGCTTTCTATTAGTTTCAATTTTGATTTAGCTTGAGCTTAGAAAATGTCACGCTGTTATAGTCACCGTTTTTCTTGTCGACTGAAAAATCACCGGTGCCCGCACATCCTGTACCCCACACAGGGTGAGACTCACTGACGCTACATTGACCATAAGCTCCTGCTTTAAAATAGAACATGTCTTCTGCGTAGCCATGCTCAAAGTCCTTACTATCAATCCCCTTACTGAGATCTATGGAATAAGTCACTGTCTCGTGGCGTTCTGTTTCAAACGTCAAGTTCATCATAGTTCCTTGAACTTCTATCTTGTAGCTGAACTCTTCACCAAGAGCGATACCTGCTTGGCCTGGTTCTTCAAGGTTATCCCAAGTATTTCCCCATACTGGATATGCAATATCAATACGATTTGGATCTTCCTTCGCTAGGTTACGCTCGTAGTTCCAAAATACAGAGCCCATTTTGTGTTCTGGGAATTTTTTATAGAAGATTTTAATGGGTTCATTTCCATGTCCATAACCTTTACCCTCTTTTATTCTTGCATCAATTTTTTTCGCGTGGATTTGACCGACAACAACAGAATGAGCAGGCCCTTTTTCTGGAAATTTGGCGTGTTCAGAAACATGGTTCACTTTCAAGGTCGCTTCCAACGTTCCACCTACGCGACTGTGTTTAGCAGCCTGAGGGTGGCTCGATAAAGCCCAATGGTTTGCTAAATCATCGGTTTGAATAGAAAAGTCAGCGCCACGAGGCATTTCACGTAGTTCAGAGCGAGCATTCTTCGAGTTTTTTGTCGTTACCGCTTTATTCTGCACTTCAAACACCAAGTTGCCTTCTTCGTTCAAGAAGAAGAAGTCTTTGTGTGAATAACTCAGCATCGCCACACCCTCGATTTCGTCCACTTTTCCGTCTTCATTGATATCGGAAGGAATAGTGATCTTCCAGTTTCGCATATCAAATTTATCGGCAGGGACTGGATAATCAACGCCATTATTTAAATCAGAAGCGATAACAAGAGTTGGTAAGGTAACAGCCATTGCGGCTACGAGTAGATTGAGTTTCATGTTCAAACCTTATTATATGTAATATTGTCATACATATAATAAGGTTTGCAACGGAATGATTCGAGGAAAGAAGTTATGATGTGCTCTATTGATCACAATTTATAAACTCGATAAACCCCAAAATGATAAGCTAGACATACTCCTCTTTAGTCCATAGCATCTACGAATATTTTCGACCTAATCCAATAGTCATAGAATCAATCGTACATTAGCTTGTCTGCCTTATTAATATCGAAATCTTTCAGAGACTTACGTGCTAAATGCCTAAATGGCCATGCCTTAACAATTTCTTCAAACGGCATGATTGCAAACACCCAAAATACTGAAAGATCCAAGTATAAAATCATCAAAGCACATAACGGTATTGAGATTACCCACTGACCGGTAAAGTTAATCTTAAACACCTCCGTTGTTTTACCTAACGCTCTCAAAATATGACCATGAACGGTGTTATAGCCACGTACTATCGGTAGCAGTATATAAAGTGGAGCAATCGCGGATAACGCTTTGTAAGTACTCGGGTCTAAGTCGGGATACAAATCAGGAAGAACGAAACTAAGTGCAAAAAAGAAAAATGCTGAAACGAACGAGATCATCACGGCCATATCAATACTAATATCGACATTGTTACGCAGCTCATCCATTTTTCTTGATCCAATTGCTTGGCTAATCGTGATTGCCGATGAATGCGCCCAAGCGGTAATGAACTGAGTACCCGCTTTGATCCAAGGCATCACGATAGTCATAGCGACATAAGCATTTAAGGTCAGTTGCGAGTACAGCAACATGTATATCGTTGCGCCAGTTTGTAACATTGTGACGTTCGCCGCGACGGGGAAAATCTCTTTAAAATGCTTATGTATATTGCTTTTCAATGACGCATCAAGCTTCTTAATAGACAAGATGATAGAATCGTCAAGCTTAATGCACATGGTTAAATATAACAGCCGAATACTAATAGCAACCAAACTACCCGCCGCGGCGCCTTGAACGCCAATACCTTCAAAATTAGTCAGGCCGTGAATCAGAACATAAGACATCGCCACGTTGACTGGCAATTCAATCAAATAGCCTTTAAATGGAACTTTGGTCCGTCCAAGCGCATTGAACACCGCAATCATAACCTGAGTAATGGCATTGAATATGACGATGAACTTAGCAATTGCAAGGTAGCATTTTGTCTCCGCATAGAGATCAACGTTATCCGTCAACTTACTGATTAACGCTTCATCAAAGACAGTAATCAACAGCCAGAATAAGGATGCGACTAGAACGTTGATAACTAAAGCTGCCCAGAAACCTTTATTTAACGATAGATAATGACCAGAGCCTACGGCACGGCTAAGTACCAATTGAGACCCATTTGCTAGAGCCATTTGGATACCTAAAACAAAAGAAACTATTGTTGTAGCAATCCCCATAGCAGCAAGTGAAACTTCACCTAATGGCGTAACAAGCAGCGTATCAATCATAAGCATTGATTGCATCAACAAAGCATTAAGAGCAAGCGGCCAAGCAAGAGATAAGTTTTTCTTTATATATGGTTGGGAAAACATTAGTAAACCTTTGTAATGAGGTTAAACGTTTAAACTAAAGAGCCCTGTCATTAGGCAAAGTTCATGACAAAAAGAAACGACAGAAAACTCTTTTTAGTCAATAAAAATGTACGCAAGATCTTAACTATTCACGGCGTCGGAAAGCCTCTGATTCTCATCATTTAACAGCGTTTGAGAGGCTAAACGAGCTTGAAATGAGTTTCCGACCATAATTGCATCATAAATTGCGCGGTGCTCATTAAGGCAGAACCTCCCTCCTTCAACTGACTTGTCAATAAACACCTTAAATATGGTCGAAAGTATATTGCTGAAGGGAACGTAGAATTGATTATCGGTACAAAGGAATATCGTTTGATGAAACAAATGATCGTTAGCAATCCACTCATCATAATCGTGACATCGTGCTGCCATCGTCATTCTTTGAAATACAATTGACAACAGCTTTCTTTGCTCAGCATTGGCATTTTGGGCTGCCAGCGCACACGCCTCTGGTTCTATGGCTTTACGCAATCCTAAAAACTGAGATAGAAACGGCTTAGTATCTTCTAAATCTTGGATCCACTCTAAGAGTTGAGGATCAAGAAAATGCCAATAGTTTCTTGGTAGTACCGTAGTTCCAACTTTTGGTTTAGAGATAATTAAGCCTTTAGCAGACAGCAACTTCGTCGACTCTCGTAGTGCTGTCCGACTAACACCAAACAACTTACACAGTTCTATTTCACTCGGGAGCTTCTCATTTTGACTTAATTCTCCTGACAATATTTTGCAAGAAATCTGTCTTGCTACTTGTACATGTATCTTGTGATTTGAATTCCCGAGAAGTGAAAACTCTGCCATCTATATTCCTCATTGCCAGCAGCCTAAACGACTTGTTTAGCTAATAGTTAGAAAAGGCCAAATGAAACACGCTTTGAAGGCGGAGACTTTCTGTGTAAATGTAAAGCACTGTTATTTAGCGTCTAAAATCTAACGATCTTATGAATATGATTTTTACTCGCGAGGTATATTGGCCAAACTCAATATTGAATGGTCGAGTAGTAACATCATGCACACCGATCTTTAGAATATAATAATACAATATCACTTTATTTAACAAGAAACCTGACCTTCTATTCAAATTGTGTGCTGTGTATTGAAAATCAGTGAGTACAATAAGTAGGCGCGACTAGAGTTAACTAACATATTGAGCTAACAAATAAATAAGGAATGATGTAAGAATCGGTGGCCTCATCTGTTATACGCTAAGTATCATAATCATGAAGGCTTCATAAAGCAGTCGGAGATTCAAAATTGATTTGTGAAGACAACTGTTATTACGTAAACATCTTCTTGGTGAGCTACACTTTGGATGATATAGTCCAAGCTTAAATAATACAATTTTAACGATAAGTGATTTTATGTCTGGTGAATTTCATTCTATCTCCGGTTCCAAGCGCAGCTTACATGTACAAGTAGCTCGCGAAATTGCTCGTAGCATTTTGTCAGGCAAGATCCCTCAAGGGTCCATTCTTCCAGGAGAAATGTCCCTGTGTGAACAGTTTGGTATCAGTCGCACAGCTTTGCGTGAAGCCGTAAAACTTTTAACATCAAAAGGTTTACTCGAGTCACGTCCAAAAGTTGGTACTCGAGTCATCAACCGAGCGTACTGGAACTTTTTAGACCCACAATTAATTGAATGGATGGACGGTCTAACAGAGATAGATCAGTTCTGTCATCAATTTTTGGGGTTACGACGCGCGATAGAGCCTGAAGCTTGTGCACTCGCAGCGAAAAATGCCACTGCGGAACAGCGAATTCAGCTATCAGAAGCATTCCAAGATATGTTGGAAGTCGCTAAAGCAGACGAACTGGACAAAGCGCGCTGGATGGATGTAGATATTCGTTTCCATAGCATTATTTTTAACTCAACCGGAAACGACTTTTTCTTACCGTTTGGGCATGTTCTGACTACAATGTTCATTAACTTTATTGCTCACTCATCTGAGGAAGGCAATACGTGCATCGAAGAACATCGTGAGATTTATGAAGCAATAATGGCAGGCAATGCTGAAAAAGCACGTCAAGCTTCGGCTAACCACTTGTTGGAGTCAAAACATCGCTTACCCGAAGCCAGTTAAGCTTAGGGCTTGGGCGATCTAATAACTAGGCAAAAGCACGCATCTCGCGTGCTTTTTTAATTTCGTTTCCTCCATTCTTTATGGCACACTATCAACATTTTGATATATAGTAATACAAATGTATTTTGAGAATGTTGTGTTATGACCGACTCGCTACTGCCAAATATCATACAGTTTATCAGCCAGATTGATCCGTTTGACAAGGTACCTAAAGGTGCACTTCGCGAGCTTGCTTCATCTGTTAAGATCACTTATTTAAGCAAGGGGGATGTTGTTGATCAGTATTCTTCTAAGAACGAAAAGTCACTTTATATTATTAGAACTGGCTCTATCGAACAGCGTAAATCTGATGGCATATTGAGAGCTAAACTTGGTCCGGAAGATTTGTTTGGCTTCACTTTTCTTGGTAACGAAGTCGAAAGCGGAAAAGAATACAAAGCAATTGCAATTGAAAATTCATTAGTTTATGTAATTCCAAATGCTGCGCTGAAAAAGTTGTGCACTTCTCATCCTGAATGTGCTGAACATTTTGCATCACAAGCTCAGGTACGGCTAAAGTCAGCATTAGATGTCGTGTGGTCTAACAAAGAAAAAGGGTTGTTTATTCGGCGTGTAGAGGAAGTTGCTAGTGGTCGAGTTGCAATTGTAACCGCTGAGCAATCCATTCAGTCAGTCGCCAACGAGATGATCGATAAGTGCTCTCCCTGCGCTGTCGTTTATCGTGATAATAAAATAGTTGGACTGATTACCGACCGAGATATGACAAAGCGAGTCATCGCCAAAGGATTAAGCATCTCAACACCAGTCGTCGAAGTCATGTCGCCTGATCCTAAAACAATTCATCCTGACGATTTAGTTCTGCACGCAGCCTCCATTATGATGCAGCACAACATAAGAAATTTACCCCTAGTCAAAGACAATAACGTCGTTGGCGTTTTGACAACAACGCACTTGGTTCAAAACCATCGAGTCCAAGCAATATTTTTAATTGAAAAGATCAAATATGCTGGCAGTGTCAAAGCGTTGTCTAGTTTTACGTCTGAGCGCCAAGCTATTTTTGAAGCATTAGTCGAAGGACGGGTTTCACCAGAAATCATTGGTAAAGTGATGACCATGATTATGGATGCGTACACTCGTAGGTTAATACAAATAGCCATTGATAAGTTGGGAACACCTCCCTGTGACTTCTCTTGGATTGTGGCAGGCTCTCATGCTCGCCAAGAAGTACATATGCTGTCAGATCAAGATAGCGCCATCGTATTAGATGATTCGGCAACAGATAACGACCGTATCTACTTCAAACATTTAGCAATGATAGTAAGTAATGGTCTGAATAAATGTAACTATCCATTGTGTCCAGGGAAATTTATGGCAGCGACCCCTAAATGGTGCCAGCCTCTCTCTGTTTGGAAAAAGTACTATAAGAAATGGGTGGCAAATCCTGAATACGAGCGCCTCCTCAATATCAGTGTCTTTTTAGAAATCCGAACCGTTTATGGAAACAAAGACTTTGAACAGATACTTCGCGATGAGCTTCACTCTAACATCAACGCTAATAGAGAATTCCTTACGATGTTAGTTAACGATGCGGTGAAAACAAACCCACCGCTAGGAATATTCAATAGCCTAGTATTACAAAAATCGGGAGAGAACAAGAAAACGCTCGACGTAAAAAAATACGCGATTAATCTAATCATTGATCTTGCAAGGATTTATGGTCTTGCAGTTGAATGTGACCTCACTGCAACTGATGAGCGTTTTAAAGCAGCTAACGAAAAAGGGCTGCTCAGCCATGACGCGTACAAAAATATAATAAACGCATATCAATTCATCTTGTCGTTTCGATTTGCCCATCAATTAGAAGCACTAAAAAGTGGAGATGAGCCAAATAACCACATTGACCCCAATACGTTCGGTAGTTTTGAACGTCAACATTTAAAAGACGCGTTCCGCATCATTGCAGATCTACAAGAAGTCGCCAAACTCCGTTTTGGGAGCCGATAATGAAGCGCTTACTTGAGTACTTTCATCCATTGACACGAAAAAATCGTCAGAGACAAAAGCACTGTAAAAAGAAGCACATCCCTCTTTATCTTAAAAAGCTGCTTCGCTCGCCAAATCTGGACGTAAATCAACGAGCTTTTGACACTGAGTTCATCGTTCTTGATCTTGAAACAACTGGCTTAGACAGTGAGGAAGAAGTCATTCTTTCCATGGGCTGGGTAGAGATTCGACAAGGCCATATTGACTTAGCAACAAGCCAACACCTTTATGTACATAGCGACTCAAAAATTAAGCCCGAAACCATAGTTGTTAACCATATTACCCAACAAATGCTGACTGATGGAATCTCTATTCATGAAGCAATGCGGACATTCTTTAAAGCAGCAGAAAACAAAGTTATTGTTGCGCACGGATGTATAGTCGAAACTAGCTTTATTAATCAATATTTACAGCGAGTTTTCAACATAAAAGAGTTGCCGCTCATTTGGATAGACACCTTGCGAATAGAAAAAAGGTTACAAAGAGCTATCAATGCTTCCGATGAATCAGATGTGACTCTAGCAGCGACAAGGGAACGTTACGGGTTACCCGCTTACAACGGCCATAATGCACTTGCAGATGCAATTGCAACTGCAGAGTTACTATTAGTTCAACAAACCCGTATCGCACCTCAGACAAAAGCGACAGTCGGGCCCCTTTACCGGCTTAGCCTGTAATCATCCAGATCACAGGCCTATTTGCTAAACATGTTCTCTGTCACAATTTGGTATCATCAGCATTTACCTTAATTAATAATACAATATCATTAATGGAGGCGACGTTAGCAAAATGCAGCGAATAGCCATTGTCACTTGCCAACATCAGAGCGAGTGTAAACTGATTAGTTGCTCCATATCATAACTACATTTTAGAGAGCTTAGCATTGCATGTGCGCAATGATTGTCGAAGATCTAGCAGCGTTACATAAACAACCGAATTCAGGTGATGTCCCCTCGAACGTCATCTGCAGTGGTTAGTAATCATGTAAAGCCGCTGTTGCGAACTTCAGCCGACAGCTCGCGGTACTAGTACCGTTTGGCCCATGCAGTACAGGCTTGCATGGGCTTTTTTTTAACAATCCTACATCAATCGATGTTATATCCCTCTGCCAGATATGCATAAATCCGCGTCCATTCTTATTAGAGGACTTAAGATTCTTTATAAGTATATTCATAGAACCCATACCTAAACTCGACACTTTTAGCAGCTTCAGAGAAAAGCAATATCTGACACCGATCACTTGTATGATTAATTAAAGGGTTTATTACGCCTTACTGGTCACGGTTTTGAGTTATTGTACTACAAATAAGAGGAGCGAACGTTACTATTACTTAGGACAATAAACTACTTCAAAGGTCTAAAGATGGAACTCAATACTCTCATTGTGGGCATCTATTTTCTATTCTTAATCGCAATAGGTTGGATGTTCAGAACTTTTACTAGTACTACAAGCGACTACTTCCGAGGTGGCGGCAACATGCTTTGGTGGATGGTTGGAGCAACGGCGTTTATGACTCAATTCTCTGCTTGGACATTTACTGGCGCCGCTGGTAAAGCCTACAATGACGGTTTTGCTGTCGCTATTATTTTCCTTGCAAACGCGTTTGGTTACTTCATGAACTTCGCTTACTTTGCACCGAAATTTCGTCAGTTACGCGTCGTAACTGTCATAGAAGCCATTCGTATGCGTTTTGGTACAACAAACGAACAAGTATTTACTTGGTCTTCGATGCCAAACAGTGTTGTCTCTGCAGGTGTATGGCTTAACGCCCTCGCTATTATAGCTTCAGGTATTTTTGGTTTTGATATGACAGCAACCATCTGGATTACCGGTTTAGTTGTACTTGCGATGTCGGTAACTGGCGGCTCTTGGGCGGTTATCGCCTCCGATTTCATGCAAATGGTCATCATCATGGCGGTAACGATCACATGTGCAGCCGTTGCTATTGTTCAAGGTGGTGGAGTTACTGAAATTATCTCTAACTTCCCAGTCGCAGAAAGTGGCAGCTTTGTTGCAGGTAACAACCTGAACTACTTAAGCATCTTTAGTATTTGGGCGTTCTTTATCTTCGTTAAGCAGTTCTCTATTACAAACAATATGTTGAACTCTTACCGTTACCTAGCTGCAAAAGACTCTAAAAATGCAAAAAAAGCAGCTTTGCTAGCATGTGTATTGATGTTGGGTGGAGTTTTCATTTGGTTCATGCCTTCTTGGTATATTGCAGGCCAAGGTGTTGATTTAGCGGCAGCTTATCCAGATGCTGGTAACAAAGCAGGCGACTTCGCGTACCTATACTTCGTTCAAGAATACATGCCAGCAGGTATGGTTGGACTTCTGGTCGCTGCAATGTTTGCTGCTACGATGTCCTCTATGGACTCTGGTCTTAACCGCAATTCAGGTATTTTCGTAAAGAACTTTTATGAACCGATCGTTCGTAAAGGCCAAGCATCAGAGAAAGAGCTAGTCGCAGTTTCTAAAGCAACATCGGCGGTATTTGGCGTTGCAATTATTCTAATCGCGCAGTTTATAAACTCTCTAAAAGGTCTGAGTCTATTCGACACTATGATGTACGTTGGTGCGCTCATCGGGTTCCCAATGACAATTCCAGCGTTTTTAGGCTTCTTTATCAAGAAAACTCCAGACTGGGCCGGTTGGGGAACTCTAGTCGTGGGTGGCATCGTTTCCTACCTTGTTGGGTTTGTTATCACAGCTGATATGGTGTCATCGGCGTTTGGCCTTGAGGAGTTGACTAGCCGAGAATGGTCTGATGTGAAAGTAGCAATAGGTCTAATCGGACACATGACGCTAACTGGTGGCTTCTTCATGTTGTCGACTCTATTCTACAAGCCTCTAACTGACAAACGCCAAGCAGATGTCGATAAGTTCTTTGAAAACCTATCAACGCCTCTTGTAGCGGAATCAGTGGCACAGAGAAAACTCGATAACAAGCAACGTCAAATGCTGGGTAAACTTATCGCGGTCGCAGGTATAGGTGTCATGTTTATGGCTCTGCTACCTAACCCAGTATGGGGGCGCTTAGTGTTTATTCTATGTGGTGCCATCGTCGGAGGTGTTGGTCTACTACTTGTAAAAGCTGTGGATTCAAGCGCTGAACAAGCCTCTGAACCTGTGACAGAAAGTTAAATCTCTTATTCTAATAAACGCGGCTATTCTTTGGCCGCGTTTTTTAATTCTAAGTTCCCAGTACGAACACTTCCCCCTTTTACGAAGACATATCATCTTGTCTAGGGTTATCGAATTGCAGCTTTATTTTGTCATTCGATAAGGCTAAACCAGAACGTGATAATCTGATCGAGTTAAAAGTGCAGCCTACCTTGCTTAAGTAAACGCCCCAAAGCCATCCAAATATCTGATGAAGTAAAGATCTCGGCTCGTATACTTTGTTACCGCTTCGTGATTTAGACTCGCTAGTCCTTTACATCACCACCTAGTCTACAAGCCAAACTATTCCCGCTGAACAAACCATCTCGGGATTACTTAGGTACACTATTTTCTCTTTTTGCAGATGGCACAACAACCGCTACCAATAAAGCTAACAACAGGAACACGGGGCTAAGCATTAATCCATGCCAGATTGAATACCCATCATGGAACAGCCAGAATATACCAAGCGTCAGTAGGTACGAAAAGTAGCTGCAAAACACCAAGCTAATCGCGACAAAGCGCTTTTGATTAATAATAAGAATCCGCACTAGATACTGGCTAAGAATACCAGAGCAGCGCATGGCAAGTTGCCAATTAATGATAAAGAAAGCAAGCGCAATAAACCCAGCTACGACCAGTGCATCATGCGTGCTTAAAATGAAGTAGCTACCAAATCGGCTTATGATGACCGGATAATCGCCTTCGTATATCGTTGACCAAGATATTGCGTTCGCTGCTGCTACGTAATTGGCAAAATAAGCAATGGCGTAGAAAGTCGTTTGAGAACTAAACGGCTGAAATACATCCGTACAAAATTCTCGCCACTCTTCTTTGTTGGTGGTAGGCCCAACCCAGTCACGTTTTTTTTGAGCGGTACGCCCGGCAAACGCAGGCCCGTAGCGAAACAACAGCCAAAATATATAGAGTGCAAGTATAACCAAGAGTATTGAAAACATACCCTTCCCCCTCATAAATTATCAGCGCCACTGCCAATGGCGTTGGGGTCGTAAACTGCACTTCCCTGCTATACCTATTTGATTTATCAAAGACTTATTATTTTATTACCACCAAAATTCATTTAATGGCATGCTAAACAGCAACATTTTCACGCTTTGTGCGTGAAGTTCGAAAGCCTACTTTTAGGTTTAGCACAAAAATAACTACAGCAAAGCGTAAGAGAGGGATTCCTCACCCATCAATGAAGATGAGGCGTTAAGCAGAAGCTGCGACCGCAATGAGAAGAGAAGGATTCAAAGCGGTCATGCATGGGCGAGAAGAGCAACTATTTCTCTAACTTTTCTTCAAATACACCAATCTCTCTGCCCAACCAAATCGCGCGTTCTGTGTGATCGAGCAACTCTTCTTCGCTTACTGGGTGAATAAGCACAGAAAAATCGCCTCGAATCGTATCAAGCCACGCCAAGAACTCTTCACTCAATGATTCTAGGTGAATTTCAAACATCGGCATCTTGTGTGGGCCAACTAACCTTCCAACTAATGGAAACACACGCAGCACATCTTGACGCTCTTGACGGATGATCTCGTTCAAGGCTTGCGCTTTATCTTGTTCTCTTAGGGGAAAATAAACATGAGCGTGGTACATAACTTCTCCATAATCACTTCCACTTGAGCACCACCTACTTTGGATAAGCTCAAGGACTGCCGAGGGTATACATTTGTAATGCCGTCACCCTACCTTGATTCCACTCAGTTGGGAAGAAGTTATGCATTCTCATAAGGTCGAGGCTTCGAGCACAACAAAAATTTGCAATTCATCATATAGCAACTGTTTGAGTTGATTCATTAATAATGACTCACTTTGTCAAATTTTACAGCCAAATTTTGTTGCAAATATGTTTCATTAACCAGTAATTAAATTCGAGTTTAAAAATACCACCAACAAAATAGCAGCATATTACTCTGCAAAATCAGGGTGTAAGCAAAACTTTACTACTGAGCGAAAGTCAAAATGAAGCACAATTTAACAATTTGTTTACACTTATTGTATCTGGCTATACCACGATTTAGTTAGAGGGTTAGATACAGAAAAGCCTTTCTCTGTATCTTGCGGTGAAATGGTCGCAGCGATGTTATCGACAAATAGTTTAAGGGACGAACAGATGCCTACCGCTATCGAAAGCACACGCAACCTTAGGTATGGCCTTTGCGCTGATATCAGAGTTTGAGTACCCATACAAACTCTGGTTTTGTATGAACAGCTGCAGTCCAAAAGACCCGCAGCGTCAAAAGGAGCTTGAGATGAACGTTCAGGCATTACCCATGCATCGGTTTATCGACCATCGTGGGGACCTAGTCGGCCAACTACCCAACTGGGCTGACACTGAAACATTGGTCGGGTTTTACCGAGACATGGTATTAACTCGCACTTACGACAACAAAGCAGTTGCCTTGCAACGCACCGGTAAGCTAGGGACCTATCCCTCACACTTAGGCGCGGAAGCCATAGGCATTGCGGTCGGCAGAGCACTTAAAGCCGATGATGTGTTTGTCCCTTACTACCGCGATATGCCTGCGATGTGGTGTCGTGGCATTGGCATGGAAAAGAACCTTCAATACTGGGGTGGCGATGAGCGCGGGAGTGATTTTGCTCCTGAGGGCAGTCCGGTTCCTAGCCGAGACCTTCCCTACTGTGTACCCATAGCGACGCAATGTACGCATGCTGTCGGGGTGGCTTCCGCGCTAAAAATTCAAGGTAACCACGAAGCTGCGCTAGTCATGTGCGGCGATGGTGGTACATCCAAAGGGGACTTTCTTGAGTCAATAAACTGCGCAGGTACTTGGAATATTCCACTTGTTTTCGTCGTAAACAATAACCAGTGGGCAATTTCAGTGCCGCGTAGTCTCCAATGTGCCGCCGATTTCTTATCAGAAAAAGCGCAAGGTGCAGGTATACCGGGTATTACTGTCGATGGTAACGATGTCGTCGCCGTTTATGATGCAACTAAAACCGCCCTTGAGAGAGCAAGAAAAGGGAAAGGCGCAACACTCATCGAAGCGGTGAGTTACCGACTGAGTGACCACACTACGGCCGATGATGCGACTCGTTATCGTAAAGAAGATGATGTTCAAACTGCATGGCAATACGAACCTATCGCACGTCTTAAAACGTATCTCCTTAATCAAGGCGCTTGGAGCGACGAACAAGAACAGCAATGGCTAGATTACTGTAAAGAGCAAGTAGAGTTAGCTGTTGAACGCTATCTGAGCTTACCGCCACAAGCACCAGAAACCGGTTTCGATTATTTGTATGAATCGCTACCTCAAGAGCTTCATGCACAAAGAGATGAACTCATCAACAAGGCAATGAGAATGCAGGGAGGCAGACATGGCTGAGCTAACGTTGGTTGAAGCAGTAAACCTTGCCCTGCACCACGAAATGCAACAAGACTCCAATGTTGTCGTATTAGGTGAAGACGTGGGCGATAATGGTGGTGTATTTCGTGCCACTGTTGGACTCAAGCAAGAGTTCGGTCTTAAACGAGTCATCGATACGCCACTCGCTGAAGCCTTAATCGGCGGGGTTGCGGTCGGTATGGCAACGCAAGGATTACGACCTGTCGCCGAATTTCAGTTTCAAGGTTTCGTTTTTCCTGCGATGGAACACTTAATGTGCCACGCGGCTCGAATGCGTAATAGAACTCGCGGTCGGCTCACTTGTCCCGCGGTTTTTCGTGCGCCATTTGGCGGCGGTATCCACGCTCCGGAACACCACTCAGAAAGCGTGGAAGCGCTATTTGCTCACACTGCTGGATTTAAAGTGGTGATTCCTTCTTCACCACAACGCGCATACGGCTTACTTCTCGCCGCAATTAGAAGCAATGATCCCGTCATGTTCTTCGAACCGAAGCGCATATATCGCACCGTTAAATCTGAAGTCGTTGATAACGGCGAAGCACTCCCACTCGACACCTGCTTCACCTTACGTAAGGGGCGAGATATCACGCTCGTTACTTGGGGCGCATGCGTCGTAGAGTCACTTCAGGCCGCGCAAACCTTGTCTAGTCAGGGAATTGAAGTCGAGGTGATTGATTTGGCGAGTATTAAGCCAATTGATACCGCGACGATTTTCAGCTCACTAGAAAAAACTGGACGTTTACTCGTTGTTCATGAAGCGAGTAAAACTTGTGGTGTGGGATCTGAGCTATTAGCTCGAACCGCTGAACACGCCATGTGCTTACTTAAAGCCCCACCTAAACGAGTAACTGGAATGGACACCATTATGCCTTATTACCGTAACGAAGATTATTTCATGGTTCAGGAAGAAGACATTGTGACCGCGGCGCGCGAACTCGTGGAGGATTGGAAATGAAGACGTTTAACTTACCCGATCTCGGCGAAGGCCTCGCTGAGTCAGAAATTGTGAAATGGCACGTTAATGTCGGTGACATGGTTAAATTAGATCAAGTGATCTTAACTGTCGAGACAGCAAAAGCGACGGTCGACGTCCCTGCCCCCTACTCTGGCCGTGTGGTCAGCCGTCATGGTGAGGAAGGTGAAATCGTCAATATTGGTGCATTACTGCTAGAGATTGATGAAACAGGTGCCGGGAGAGAAGTAACGGCAGAGAAAAAAGCCACTGCTGACGCCGCAACCGTCGTCGGTAGCGTTTCTCACCAAGCGCATCATGTTAACGTTGATGATTTCTGGATTGGTGGCAACCACAACACGACAGAAAGCAACCTCGTTACCGCCCTGCCTTCGGCTCGCTTGTTGGCACAAAAACTTGGGGTAGATCTTAACCTCGTGTCAGGTAGTGGCCCGAACGGACTTATCGTTGATGCCGATATTTACGACGAAGCCGGAAAACAGCGTCCAGGCACCGAAGTTTTGAAAGGCGCTCGACGTACCATGGTATCGTCTATGACCGAATCGCACGAACATGTTGCTGCCGTAACCATTACGGAAGAAGCATTGTTGGAAGATTGGCTGCCAAACGAAGATATCAGTATCCGCCTTGTTCAAGCGATTGTTCATGCGTGTCAAGAAGAGCCCGCTTTAAACGCTTGGTTTGATGCCGAAACCATGACACGCTGTGTACACACAACGGTCAATGTAGGAATTGCAGTAGATAGCCGTCATGGATTGTACGTGCCAGTCTTGCGCCACGCAGATGAATACGAGCCACAAGATGTTCGTCGTTGGCTCGATCAAACCGTTGAAGGGATCAGAGAGAGAAAAATCGGTCGTGAGCAATTGCAGCACGCGACGATTACGCTTTCCAACTTCGGCGCGATTGCCGGTATTTACGCGACACCTGTCGTCACACCGCCACAAGTCGCTATTGTCGGCGCGGGCCGAATACTCGACCGAGTTGTGATAAGAAATGGTCAAGCAATTTCGGTGAAAGCAATGCCGCTATCCGTAACGTTTGATCATCGCGCTTGTACTGGTGGTGAAGCTGCAAGGTTTACGAAAGTACTTGCAGAGCACCTGCAACGTCCGAGCGAAAAGTAACTTATTAAAATCAAATGATAAAGGCTTCCAATTTGGAAGCCTTTTGTTTTAGGGAACAAGACTATATCTACAGCTTCTCTAACAGCTCAGGCATTACCACAAACAAATCGCCGACCAATCCATAATCTGCAATGTCAAAAATAGGCGCATCCGGATCGCTATTAATTGCAACAATCACCTTGGAATCTTTCATTCCCGCCAAATGCTGGATCGCGCCAGAAATTCCGACGGCAATGTATAACTCCGGTGCAACAATTTTGCCGGTTTGCCCGACTTGATGGTCATTAGACACATAGCCCGCATCGACCGCCGCTCGTGACGCCCCTACCGCTCCACCTAGCTTGTCAGCCAATTGTTCTACTAAAACAAACTTCTCTTTACTCCCGAATGCACGCCCCCCCGACACCACTACTCTAGCCGCTGGCAATTCTGGTCGCTCACTTTCTGGCGTTTGTTGCGAAACAAACTCACTAAGTTTATTGATAATCACCGTGTCGACTTGAGTAAGCTTAGGGACAACTGGCGTGTCAGATAGCTCTGCGGCATCAAAAGCCGTACTTCTTATGGTCATCACTTTATAGGGGTCATTCGACGTGACTCTCGCCAATGCATTTCCAGCATAAATTGGACGAATCACCGTATCGATAGACTCGATTGTCATCACGTCAGAAAGTTGACCAACATTAAGCAACGCCGCCACACGAGGCATCACATTCTTACCAAATGTACTGGCAGGAGAAAGAATGTGTGAGTAGTTTTTGGCTACTTGTGAGATCAAAGGTGCGATATTTTCCGCTAATCCATGTTCATATCCCTTCGCATCAACCCAGATAATTTCTGCAACACCTTGAACACAATTTAACTCATCCAAAACTGATTGGCACTGATAACCAATAAGCAACACAGAAACAGGAAGCGATTTATCATCATCCTTAATCTCAAATGCCGCTTTAATTGCACACAGCGTCCCTACAGCCAACGATTGGTTGTCATGCTCTGCGAGCACAAGTGTTGCTAATGGTCGGTCTTCCATGGTCATGCCTCATATAACACGTCAGCTCCATTACTTGAGCTTAGTCCACTTCACGTTAACGTCAACTGAGCTATAGTTTTCTGTATAGAAACCAAAACCTGTCACGCAGATGACGATAATAGAAAGGAAGCATAAAGATGGAACGAGAATGCATGGAGTTTGATGTCGTGATCGTGGGGGCCGGACCCGCAGGCTTAAGCGCCGCTTGTCGGCTAGCTCAACTCAACCAAGACAGTGAAGGTGACGCACTTTCAATTTGCGTTGTAGAAAAAGGCTCAGAAGTGGGCGCACATATTTTATCTGGCGCTGTTTTTGAAACTAGTGCCTTAGATGAGCTTTTCCCCGACTGGAAAGAAATGGAGGCCCCGCTAGCAGCCTCGGTTCAACGAGATAATTTCCTTTATCTTACTACTGAACAAAACCATATTCGAGTTCCTCACATCCTTACACCGCGTCCAATGATAAATGGCGAGAATAATTACGTAATTAGCCTTGCCAACCTTTGCCGTTGGCTCGCTAACCAAGCAGAAAATCTTGGGGTGGAAGTTTTTCCGGGCTTTGCCGCTGCAAGCATCAATTATGATCAGACTGGCGCCGTGACAGGCATTAACACGAGCGATATGGGACTAGATAAGAACGGCCAGGCCAAACCTAACTTTGAACCAGGTATCGAGCTAAGGGCAAAATACACCCTTTTTGCTGAAGGTTGTCGCGGACATCTGGGTAAAGAACTTATTCAAAGGTTCGACCTAGACGCAGGAAAGCAACCACAGCACTACGCGCTTGGCCTAAAAGAGATATGGGAGTTACCCACTGACAGTAAGGATGTATCTGGCAGTGTTATCCATTCCGCTGGCTGGCCCTTGAGTGAAACAAATACCACAGGCGGCGGTTTTCTCTATCACATGGAGAACAACCAAATCGCCGTCGGGCTTATTGTCGACTTGAATTACAGCAATCCTTACTTGAGTCCGTTTGACGAATTTCAACGCTTTAAGCACCATCCTGCTATTGAACCACATTTGAAAGGTGCTCAGCGCATCGCTTATGGCGCAAGAGCCATTGCGAAAGGTGGGCTTTCCTCTCTGCCGAGACAGCAATTCCCTGGCGGTTTATTGATTGGTTGTGATGCGGGGACTTTGAACGTCGCAAAAATTAAAGGCAGCCACACAGCAATGAAATCCGGAATCATTGCAGCAGAAGCGGTACATACGGCCCGACAAACTGGAGCTTCTGAGCCAGACTACCAGTCGTTGTTTGAATCATCATGGTTGTATGACGAACTCGCCGAAACGCGTAACTTTGGCGCGAACATTCATAAGTTTGGCAGCATACTTGGTGGTGCTCTTTCGACTTTTGAACACAACCTGTGGCAACCACTGGTTAAGAAGCCGTTACCCTGGTCTATCAAGGACTATTCGCACGATCATGAGCAGTTAAAACCTAAACAAGAGTGCCACCCAATTGCATACCCAAAACCAGATGGTGAAATCAGTTTTGATAAGCCTTCGTCGGTATTTTTGTCGGGAACACAGCACGAAGAGAATCAACCTTGTCACCTTGTTCTGACTTACCCTCACATTCCAATTGATGTGAATTTAGGTATGTATGACGAGCCGAGCCAGCGCTATTGCCCTGCAGGGGTTTACGAAGTGGTGGAAGTTGAGAGTAAGTTGAAGTTTCAGATAAATGCCGCCAACTGCGTGCATTGCAAAACCTGTGACATCAAAGATCCTTCACAAAACATCACATGGAAAGCACCAGAAGGCGGCGGTGGACCGAGCTATCAAAACATGTAGATACGTTAGTATGTTGACGATCTAACAAATGGATAAACAAACCGATTGGCAGAGCCTCATTACTCCTGCCAATCGGCAAAATGATCAAGCAAGAAGTCGATAGCCAATCGCGCTCGTAGTGGCAGAAAGTGACGATTCTGATAAACAATCCAGCTGCTGTTACCACTTCCCCAATAGGGCTCTAGGATTGGCACCAAACGACCAGACGAAATAGCATCGTTGAAACTGCTCTTCGGTAAGTACGCCACACCTAATCCTTCTGCACAGGCTTGCAAAACCGTATGCGCGTTATTGCTCTTCCACCTGCCCTGCACTTTTACGCCATCTAACGGCTCGCCGTCTTTTTCAAACAACCAAACGTCTTTGTTGGCGATGATGCAGCTATGACGCTTGAGCTGCTCGGGGTGCGTTGGCAAACCATGTTCATCGAGATAACGCTGACTGGCTGCCGCTGCCATCGGACGATCCACCAGCTTTCTCGCAACCAAGCCTGAATCACTCAACCTGCCATAACGAATGGCAAAATCGAAACCATCTTCAATAAAGTTGACCATGCTGGTATTGAAGTTGATCTCTACCGTGAGATTAGGATGTTGCTTGGCAAATGCCATCAAGGCAGGCGCTACATGGTTCTCAGAAAACGCACCAGCGGCGCTCACGCGTAACGTACCACTTAGTTGAGTTTGCTGCGTGGTGAGCTGTTCATTGGCTTGCTGAAGCCCAATCACCAACTCTTTACACTGCTGATAATACGCTTGCCCTGCTTCCGTTAGACTCACCATTCTTGTCGAACGTGCTAACAAGGCGACACCTAATCGCTCTTCTAATCTTGTGACTTGACGACTGACATGACTAGTACTGCAACCTAACTGTTTTGCCGCTGCAGAAAACCCTAAGCTCTCAGCAACCGTAACAAACTCATTGATACCTTCAAAACTGTCCATACTTACCTTTGCTATATAGCAATAATGTTTTGCCAATTAATCATATTATCACTTATTTGTTTAGCAATTAGTATGAAGGTGTTCAACAAATATACGTAAGCCAAAAAGGAAACCATCATGAAGAAAGTACTCATCATTGTGACGAACCATGCGACCCTTGGTGAAACTGACCAAGCAAACGGAACTTACGCGCCAGAGCTCACTCATGTGCTTAGCGAACTACTAGATGCAGGCTTCGATTACGACATTGCCTCTATCAAAGGCGGGCAAGCACCACTGTACGGAACCGACATCGAAGGCGACGCAGTCAACGAGAAAATCTTAGCGGATGATGATTTCCAGAACCGCATCAACAACACGATTCCAGTGTCACAAATCAACGGTGACAACTATGATGCGATCTTCTATCCGGGTGGTTTTGGTCTTCTTTCAGACCTAGCGAGCAACGAAGATTTTGCCAAGATTTCTGCAAAACACTATGAAGATGGCGGTATTGTTGCAGCAGTTTGTCACGGTCCGGGCGCTCTTCTCCCTATCACGCTTAGCAATGGCGAAAAGCTACTTTCGTCTAAATCAGTAACAGGCTTCACTCGTGAAGAAGAGATCGACTTCGGCACCATCAACGATATCCCATTCCTATTGGAAGAATCTCTTGCACGCAGCGCAGCGCGCTACTCTAAAGTGCAACCATGGCAAGAGTTTGTAATTGTGGATGATCGTGTCATCACAGGTCAAAACCCAACGAGCGCACACGGCGTAGGCAGAGCGATTGTTGAACACCTAGCTTAAACGCGCTGGAAACGACAACCATCCTAGAAGAGGAAAGCGTGCTTTGTCATGCTTTCCCTTGCTACAGGCGATCGCAAGATGCGCTTATACTTCTTCCCCTGCCTCGTCCTCTTCTACGATATCTGTTTCTTGGCTCGCCTCTTCCAGCCATTGCTGTAAAGATTCACTTGCTAGCACCTTCTGTTGGTAGACTTTGGCACCTTCCGATAACTCGATACCATAAGTTTGGAAACGCAATGCCACAGGTGCATACATGGCATCCGCTATCGACCATTCTCCAAATAACCAGCCGTTGGGATACAGCTTGGCTTGTTCTGCCCAAATAGCGTCAATGCGTGCAATATCTTTACGTGCACCTTCAGTTAAATCGACTTTTCTGCGCGCGCGGATATTCATTGGGAGTTCGCTTCTTAAGTTAAAGAAACCCGAGTGCATTTCTGACGCAATAGCGCGTGCTTTAGCTCGTTCTGCGGAGTTGCTTGGCCATGCTTTGCCTTGTAAGTATTGCTCGTTAACGTATTCCAAAATCGCTAATGAATCCCACACGGTTGCGTCACCATCCACCAAGGTAGGTACTTTCGCCGTTGGTGTAATACCTTCCAAGGTCTTATAAAAATCTTCCGTGAATAATTTGAGCTTGGTGACTTTCACATCCAGTTTGAATTGAGAAAAGATCAGCCATGCGCGAAGTGACCAGCTTGAGTAGTTTTGATTAGCAATAAACAGTTTCATGACGCCTCCATGCGGTTTGTGTTTTGAGTACCCATTCACAATATCTGATTGTATTTAAGGGGACTAACGGATAGTTTTGATGGAACACTTCAACAAAAACGATGGATGAGTTTTAGATATGGATATCGATGCGTTACGCAGCTTTCTGGCTTTTGTCGAAACGGGAAGTTTCACTCGTGCAGCCAAGCAGATCAATCGCACCCAATCCGCGTTCAGTGCGCAAATGCGTAAGCTAGAAGACGAACTCAGCGTCAGTTTGTTTGAAAAAGAAGGTCGCAACCTAGTATTGAGTGAAGCGGGACTGGCACTGCGCTCTCACGCCGAACTATTGGTTAACTTGCACAATCAAGCACTGAAACAAGTGAAACGTTATGAAAATAAGCGTCCTCTTCGCTTAGGTTGCCCAGAAGATTACAACGACAATATCTTGCCTAAAGTCATCCGCGTATTACAGCAATCTGAGCCCACATGTTCGATTCAGGTCTTTAGTGAGCCGAGCATCACCTTGAGAGAAAAACTTGATGAAGGAAAGCTAGACGCCGCTATTGTGACAAGAGCACCGGACAGTGAGGAAGGTTACTGGCTAGCAAGCGACAAAGGCGTGTGGATTGCTCATCCTGATTTTGACATCGAGCAAGCCCAACCTATCCCTCTCGCCCTATTCCAAACCGACTGTAAATACCATGCGGCAGCAGTAGACGGATTAACCAAACGTGGCACTCCTTATCAACTACTGGCATGTTGCAATACGGCTTCTGCACAACGAGCAATTGTACGTTCAGGCATGGCTATCGGTGCGATGGGCAGTATTAGCGTTAGCGAGGATCTTAAGATCTTAGACGATATGCCATCGCTACCTTCCGTGGATATCGTTTTGGTCACGGGCGTCGAGCCTCATCCGATACTGGATAAAGAATGCTTGGCGCAATTGGTTGAGTTAATGGTTTAACCGGATTAGCTAGCCAATCACAAAGTTAAATTCGCCCGTTAACCGCCCGTCGATTCGTATAGTTTCAAACTGCAGATAATCACGGGCTTTGCCTCCCCACCATTCATCGCCAGTATTGCCTTTCAAGTACAACTGAGTGGTCAGAAGCTCTTGGTTATCCCGCCACAACTTAACGTGAATGTGCGGTGGACGAAAGGCATAAGGTACAGGGTACAAGGTCTGAAACAAGTAGTGGCCATCCGATTGAGTTAAAACTGCACCAAAGCCAGCAAAGTGCGCATCAAACTTATCGTTATTTGATTGCTTAGGATGATCGTAAATCCCCTGCCCATCGCATTGCCAGATTTCTACTTTGATGCCTGAAACTGGGTTTCCCGATGTATCTACTACTCTGCCTTGCAACACGATAGGTTCACCGACCAAGCCTTCTGATTGCAGAATCAAGTTTTGACGAAGAGGAATATCCACTACTGGATAAAATGGCCCTTCTGTTTGTGCTGGCGTCGGCCGCATTGGTGTCGTCGCTTTTAAAGAGGGTGCGAACAACAATGTCCACAGCGCTAAAAAGTGTCTTCTTTCCATGGTGCCACCAATACAATTGCATTGAATTAAGTTTGGTGGAACTTGAGGGATTTGCCATAACGAATATAAAAAATGCCCCTGCAAGAGAGTCATTTGCAAAGGCACTGTGGAACGAGATGATGAGTGTTGATTGAAGGTTTATGCGGCTTCGAACGCCAATGCTTTCTTCTCTACCTGACGGAAAATAAGAGTTAGCACACCATTTACCGTTAAATAAAATGCGCCCGCAATACCAAATACCGTCAACGTATCGTAAGTTTGTGCGTTAATGCGCTGCGCGTAACCCATCAGATCCATGATCGTAATCGTGCTTGCTAGTGACGTGCCTTTGAAGACCAAAATCACTTCGTTCGAGTAAGCAGGAACAGCACGACGAATAGCGTATGGTAGCAGCACTTTTAGCGTTGCGGTTTTGTTCATACCCAGAGCACGACACGCTTGCCATTGACCGGAAGGAATCGCGTTAAACGCTCCTTTGAACAACTGAGTGCTGTATGCCGCGGTATTCAACGCTAGCGCCAACATCGCACAGAACCAAGGTTGGCTTAACCATGTCCAGAATACACTTTCTCTTACTGCGTCAAACTGACCCGGACCGTAGTACACCAAAAAGATCTGTACCAACAAAGGCGTACCAGTGAACAAGGTAATGATGCCACGGCTTACCCAATGCAACCCCGGAGTACGCAGGATCAGAGTCAGCGTCATCATCAGAGCTAAGAGACAGCCCACAACCAAGGAAGCGGCGGTCAATTGGAGGCTAGTGCCTAAGCCATCCAGCATTTGCCAAACGTGTTGTTCGTTCATGCGGTCGCCTCCTGTCCCATGCTCATGCCTTGAATTGAGAACTTCTTATCAATCAGTTTGACGGCACGTTGTGTAATCAAAGTAATGCCTAGGTAAATCACCGCAGCGGTTGCGTACCATGTAAACGCTTCATGCGTCGCTGCAGATGTTAGCTGCGCTTGCTTCAACAAATCCGTTACGCCAATCAGTGATACAAGCGCGGTGTCTTTCAGCAGAACCAACCATTGGTTAGTTAAACCTGGTAGTGCGTGTCTTACTGCTTGTGGTAAAACAATGCGAACGAAAGCGTGTGCTTGACTGATGCCGAGTGCACTTGCTGCTTCTCTCTGCCCTCTTCCAACGGCTTTTAATGCGCCACGTAGAGTTTGAGAAGCGTAGGAAGCGAAGATCAATGACAACGCCACCACGCCAGACAAGAACGGGCTAACTTCAATAAAGTCGTCGGTGATTAAAAACAGAACCTGCGTCGAACCAAAATAGATGAACAACACGACAAGGATTTCTGGCAAGCCACGTACAATCGTCACAAACGCCGTCATTGGCCATTTAACGAAAACGCGGCGAGACATTTCACCACTGGCGAATACCACTGCCAGAATCAAACCGACTAAGAGGCTTGTGAAGGCCAGCTGGACAGTCATCCAACTAGCTTGAACAAGCGATAAAGAGTAACCCGTTAGTGCCATATTACTTACCGAAGTATTTGTTGTAGATTACGTCGTATTCGCCGTTTGCTTTCACTGTTTTCAGTGCTGTGTTCAGCTTGTTCACTAGCTCGTCGTTACCTTTATTTACTGCGATACCGAAACCGTTACCGAAGTATTTAGGGTTAGTGACGTGCTCACCCACGTAAGCTAGGTTGTCTTCTTTCTTGAACCATTCTGCTACGACTGCTGTGTCACCGAATACAGAATCAATACGGCCATTTTTCATATCGATGAACGCGTCTTGGTAGCTTGAGTAAGGAACCGCGGTTACGCCCGGCATTTGCTCAATCAGGTAGCTTTGGTGTGTTGAACCGTTTTGAACACCAACACGCTTACCTTCTAGTGCTTTTTGATCAGCCACTTTTTCTTTGATAGAAACAAACGCTGCTGAGTTGTCATAGTATGCATTCGTGAAATTCACTTGCTCCAAACGCGCCTCAGTAATGTCCATTGCAGAGATTGCCGCATCGTAGCGCTTGAATTTTAATGCTGGGATCAGGCTGTCAAAAGATTGGTTGTGGAAGGTGCATTTTGCTTCGATTTCTTTACATAGTGCATTCGCCAGATCCACGTCAAAACCTTGGATTTGGTTGTTTTCATCCATGTATTCGAATGGTGCGTACGTCGCTTCCATCGCGAATTTGATCTCTTCTTGTGCTGCTGCGTTTGCTGCCATAGTTGCAGAAGAAAGGCCGATTAGTGAAGCTAGTAGAATCTTTTTCATTGCAATACTCCGTGTGTACTTAGTGGGCTGACACTCGCAATGACAGCCGAGCTTATCTGTTAAATAGACTGAACTTTAAAAACGTAATTTAGTGATTTAGGTAGTCAGCAAACTGGGCGGTTTGCGGATTAGAAAACGAATCATTTGTGCCGTGCTCGACGATGTGTCCTTTTTCTAAATACAGTACGTGGCTAGCGATTTTCTTGGCGAAATCCACTTCGTGCGTCACAACTACTTGTGTAATTCCGGTTTCGCTTAAATCTTTAATAATCTTAACGACTTGGTTAGTAATTTCCGGATCAAGCGCAGCGGTCGGTTCATCAAAAAGCAAGACTTCCGGTTTCATCATCAATGCACGAGCAATCGCCACACGTTGTTGCTGACCACCAGAAAGTTGCATCGGCCATGCATCCGCTTTGTCTGCCAAATGCAGCGTCGCAAGAATTTGCATTGCCTGCTTCTTCGCTTCTTCTTTATCCATGCCAGCGACTTTTACCGGAGCCTCAATCAGGTTCTCCATCACTGTCATGTGCGGCCATAAGTTGTACTGCTGGAACACCATGCCTACTTTACGACGAAGTGCTAAACCTTGTTTCTCTTTGATTTCAGTAGAGAAATCAAAAACATCATTTGCGATGTTTAGCTTGCCGTTATCCGCCCCTTCAAGAAGGTTAAGAACACGTAGTAGAGAGCTCTTCCCTGCGCCACTTGGACCAAGTAACACCAGTGTTTCCCCGCTTTCACACTTAAAGCTGACATCGTGAAGCACTTGTGTCTCACCGTAGGATTTATTGATTCCGCTTACCTGAATAGTCATGCTGACATACCGCATTAATTGTCACTTGGTATTTATATTACTCAACTGGACTTTTTATACAATAAAAATGTATAAAAATTTAATTTGTTAATTTTTTGTATGATCAGCTACCACCAAGACAGAGTATCTGACTGGTTTGAAGAGTTAGTTTTAACTGAATTTGTTGAAGAAAAATCCAACAACATGGTGACGACCGAAACAAGGTTAAAATGGTGGTTATTTTTGTGCTGACGTGTAGAGGAAGTTTTGAGTCTATGAGGATGATCTATTCCAAGTACACCCGCTCATTTTTGCACAGCATCCCCTGTTAGTTTTCCTGTAAAGTCCTCTATGGCAGGGTCCTGATTACGACTTCGCGAATGGACTATAATTTCTCTTTGTATCTGACTCTTAATTTGAGTCATCTAAGTATTAATGGGATAACTCCATGTTGAAGTCGCATTGTTTTTCTCTCGTTACACTCATTTCTTTGAGCTTGCTTTCTGTACCCAACGTTTGGAGTAGAACAGCAATCGTATTACCTGGGTTGCATGAACAGGGTATTGATCTTCAAGATAAGCCTATCTCTGCTGCCGCTGCACTTGAATGGGAGTTGGATAATGCCGATATCGTGTTTGGAGCTTACGAAAATAAGAGTGATAACGAGCGTGTAAAAGCGCTTGGTTACATGTACAACCAAAAGCTGGAACTTAACTCAGGTTGGCTGGAAAACGATATACGTAACCAAGCAGAACTGAATGGAATTGACTACGAAGATTTCTTTCTCCACTTTTCTGAAGACACTATCCTAGCTGAAGTCGACTCAAGCCATGGTGAAAATACCTTACTCAATCGAAAACCGATGATCGTTGGCTATACCGCCAGCGCTAACCACGCCGGTTTTTGGCTATATCAACCACCGCCATGGGATGCTGATGTATTTGGTCAGGCGAATAATGGTGGAGCCCTCTATGTCTATCACTCAGAGAAGTTCGACCGCTTAGCCTTTACGTTCTCTCAGTTTGCTCAAGGCGGCAGCTTCACGATTGAATACCCTTCTGCCATCGACTCGTTTGGTCAGGTAACTGAATGGAAACGCTTCGCGATTAAAAAAGACAAAACTGAGAACATGACTAAAAACCAAACGGTCAACTGGTCTGTCCCTTCGGATTGGGTTCGCGCTACAACGCATGATGGTAGCGGAAAAACTTATGGTGGCGGTCAGAACTTTGGCTCCACCTTTTTACGCGACGGCGGCCGCCTTTACGTTGCGAAAATTACTTGGCATGACGACAACATAGAAAACCGCCCACGTCTCGAAAACATTCAACTCAAAGATAGCTTCCCTGCCGTCAATATCTCAGGAGCACCAACGGAGACACCTGAAGGTCAAACCATTCAACGCTGGCGTAAAATTCGTGGCTTCGACAAATCTGCAGATCGAAACCAAGACAATTATCTTTCTTGGCATGAATACAAAAACCGTTCGAATAAGAATGCAACCGCACGATTTCGTTGGGAGTCACGCGTTATTCCATTTGGTCGTATGTGGAATCAAACCTCTTCTTGGGCATTGACCAATCTCGGCAATCCCGTTTTTGCCAATACAATGCGCCACTCTTACCAAGCTGAATGGGCGAAACAAGGTTTAAATGGTGCGTACAACGACGATACGAATAAGTTACTCGGTGCAAATCAGTTCTACATATATTCCGGAGGCACAGTGGATGAACTTGGTTTGGTGGCGGGTAGCCAAGCTGCTGACGATGCTTACAAAGCGCAATTCTCGGCGTTCTTGAATAAACTGGCAACGCTGGATGAAGATGCGTTAATTGGCCTCAACATAGGTACGGCAAACTTATTCGGTCGTAATGGGCAAAACCACTTGGTTAACGCTGGCTCCTTGTACTTGCGCGAGCACTACCTTTTCCCTGCTACCGGCTTTAGTGGCTATGCTGGCTTGGCTAAGTTTTGGGATAACTCTGCACTCGCCAAAGCGGGTCAGAAAGTGATTTATCAAGCGACCACGCGTTATGGTCGAGTTCAATACTTTGGTAACACAGAAAACAATTGGAAACAGGACCAATACTCTGCACTAGCGGTGTTCTACTTAAACTATCACCCTGAGCGCATTTACTTTAATCAGTGGAACAATGGCTACTTATATGGAAGTAATAACACAACAAGTGACAACTTCTGGAAGGCAGGCGTACCAAAGAATATTGCTTATCAACCTAGCGCCTTGCTTGCCATCGATTTAGGTATGCCAACCAATCAAATCCCAGATGGGTATCAGGCGACTCCGCTAATGATGTCCACCAGCACGCCCTATTCCGCCGATTACACGGTGATTGGAGATGCTTCTATGAGCAAAGTGGCTCATCCTGACTTGCCTAATGGCGCTATCGATTTGTTACCAACCCATACGTACTTTGCGTATCACTCAGACGATACGGTAGTGATGCATGGCCCTACAGAGATGGTGTTAGCCCGCGAATTCACCAAAGGCCAAGTTCTGTATCGAACTGATTTCTTTGGCAAGAATATCGATTATTTCTCCTCACCGAAGATAACTATCGCACTTCCAGAACCTATGCGACCTGTAGATCAAGACGGTAACATCGGCGACTATGTTTCTCACATTGAGATCGGCGGCTACGAAGGGGTGTTCTTGCTGTATTAACTCCCTTTCAACCACTCTGACTAAACGCTTCATAAATCGCCGTTTTTATGCTTAACGTCACTGAAAAAACCTTGTTCACTGAATCTTTATAAACCGATGTATATACTGAAGTAAATGACAACGACAAGGAAATTCAGTCACATGAAGACGACACCTTCAATGCTATCTGTTCTGCTGCTATCAGCATTATCTACTCATGCAAATGCGGACGAATGCGGAAAAATAACCATCGCAGACATGAATTGGAATTCGGCCAGCTTAATGGCGCACATCGACCAATTTGTCTTAAATGAAGGCTACCAGTGCGATGCGGAATTGATCCCTGGTGATAGCGTTCCTACAGGCACCTCTATGATTGAAAAGGGGCAACCTGACGTTGCGCCAGAGTTATGGACAAACGGCATTAAAGAAGCACTTGATAAAGGGATTGCGGATAAACGCTTGCGCATCGCTAGTGAATCGCTTGTCAATGGCGGTGAAGAAGGGTTTTGGGTTCCCGCCTATCTGGTAAAACAGTATCCAGAACTCGCGACGATAGAAGGCGTCATCAAGCACGCCAAACTATTTGAACACCCAGAGGATGATGACAAGTTCGCGTTTTATAGCTGCCCTGCTGGTTGGACATGCCAAATCACCTCCGGTCACTTGTTTAATGCATTAGGGTTAAGTGAGCACGGCTTTGAGATGGTTGACCCAGGATCTGGCGCAGCATTAGCTGGCACCATCGCCAAAGCCTATGATCGCAAAATGCCTTGGTTTGGTTACTACTGGTCACCAACACCCGTATTGGGCAAGTATGATATGGTCAAAGTGGATTTTGGTAGCGGAACGGATCTGGAAGAGTATCGCAACTGTACCACCCAGCCTGATTGTACTTCTCCCAAAGTAACAATGTACCCACCTTCTCCAGTTCGCACAGTAACAACGGAGGCGTTTGCGAGCAAAGAACCCCAAGCATTCGCGTACTTGCAGAAACGCGGATTTACCAACGAGCAAATGAGTGAAATGCTGGCCTGGATGGAAGATAACTACGCGGACGGTGAAGAAGCGATGTTTTACTTCTTTAATACCTACCCTGACTTGTGGAAAGGCTGGGTATCTGAAGACGTCGCGGTGAGAATCGAAAAAGCGCTTTGATGATTAATACTTCGAGTGCCACAAATCATTTAACCTCCCATACCGTTTGAATAAACGGCATGGGAGACTAATCAACGACTCGTTAATACATGGTGTGACCATTCAATGTTTCTTTGGGTATCTCTTGCAGAGCGTCCCAATGTTCAACGATCTTCCCATTGTGATCAAAACGAAAGAAATCCATCGTCACGTATTCAATATCATTAGGCCATGTTTGGTGAGTGTGTAGTGCCACCAAATTCCCTTCAGCAATGGCTCGCACAAACGTAATATCTTTATCGGGATACTCATTTTGCATCCGCTCAAAATACTCGATAAAAGCCTCGGGGCCATTTCCAACTAATGGATTGTGCTGGATGTACTCATCACCTACGTAGTCTTCAACTGCCTTTCTTGGGTTACCTCTATAGGCGGTTTCGTAAAACGCAATGGCATTTCTTTTATTCTCTTGCAGATCCATTTTTCTTACCTGTATTGCTCCATCTTGCGGATAACGGTAATCATAGTCTTTGAACTTCAGAAGTGACTGAACATCGCGCACAAAAAAGGCCGCTAAACAGCAGCCTTCATCACTTCTACTTGGAATCATCGCCTTTCATCGCTTAAACCACACCGCCAGCACCGAGCATAGAACGCTCACTGTTCTCCACCAGCAACGCGGTTGCGGTTTGTTTCAGTGTTTCCCATTCTTGGTCTTCGACAAAGATACCATTTTGCCAAGAAGCTTGTTGCGTACGGCTTAACTCATCGCCTTCAATGTGGGTGGTATATCCTTGTGCACTTTTCTCGATATCGAAATCGTTCACGGAGAGCTCGATAACCATACTATGCAAATCCGTATCATGCCCATCAAACTGATCCGAGAAAAAGACTTCTGGTGCGATTCGTCCACGATTTAACACATAAAGCGTTCGCTTGGGACTAGAGCCATTGACCCATTGTGCACGGCACGCAATGCCTTTTGCAGAGAGTTTCAACAACTCACTAAAACCTAGCCAACGGTTATGGCACTGCGTCAACGTGATAGTAATCGACTTACGGTTAATCATTTTCTCAAGTGCGAAATCCAACACAGCGGGTAAATGACACGCTACACTCCCGTTGTGCAGTTCTACCTCTATGTTTGACGGCGTACTGTTGGTCACCGATACGGCGCAGTCTGAATCTAACCCAAGAAACAGACTGGCGTTATTAAAATGACGAACTCCATGTAAGCCAACCATTTGCAAGTCCGCCACCATGTTCGCAATGACATCCGCCTCACCACAGTGACGGCGCATGCCAAGAAATGCCTTATTAACCGCGGCCACCAATTCGTTGTGAGAGACGATCATAATGCAAATCCTCCACTGATTTTTTGATTATCACTTTGCGCAATTTCGTCACGTGGCGGCATGCTAGGGAAAATCCATGTGTCTACCAGTTTAGGGTCGTGAATTTCATCTAACAACGGCGCACCTTGGAAGAAAGTTACTCGAACCCAACGATCCGAGCGCGGATCAAACTTAGTCGCGCCAAAGATCGCCAATTTACAGCGCAGTAAGTGCATTGGTAACGCATCTTTACGCAGCACATTCATTTGAATATCCCCCATCGCACGGTTGCCTAGCGTCCATACGCGACGTGTGATCGAACGATAAGCCGGTTTTTGCAATAGAAACTCTGCTACGGACATTTCTACATCACAGTCAAGCAAGGCCTGGTACAAGCGATTCACTTGTCTGCCGATATCAAGCGGCAGTTCTTTTTCTTCTCCAGCCTCTTCCCCGCGAACACCAAGCCTTGGCTCTTCTTTATCTTGTGAGCGATACCAGAACCAGTAGTTGTTCTCGGCTAGTGAGTAATCCGCATCAATCGCCCAGCGGTACTTGCTTTGCAACACTTCCAGTAAATCTTGGATCTTTTTCCCGCCCGGAATAGATAACGTTTCATCCGTATTCATTTGGCTAGCAAATTCATCCACTAAAGATGGGTAGAGTTCGATCAAGCAAGAGGTGAGGATTTCTTGGGCTTCCACACTCATTGTTTTCTTATGCTCGACCAAACTCGCCCAATTCGGATGTGATGCCATTAACGTTGTTAGCTCTGATAGCAGTTGTTTGATGTCTGATATCGCTTGATGATTGAGCCTGTCTTGATGTTCATTGATGGTGATGACTTGCTCTAAATGACGCTGTGCTTTTTGTAGTAATCCTTGCAAAGGAGCATGGAATGAAGCTTCACATGGCATCGCAAAGACTCGCGCTACCGCACGTTCGCGAGAGGTCATCCATTGGTCAACGATGCACGGGTGATTAATCAAGTATGGAGCCATGCCTAAGCCAGTCGCATTGCCGACACCAAGGTAGCGCTGCAAGCCACGATGCAAAGCCACCGCGTTGTCGCCACCTTGTTGAAGTGCCAGATAGTGCACCCAATCTAGGCTGAATTCACGCAACATATATACGGCACACATTTGCGCACTAAAAGACTGGCTGAAATCTGAGTTGTTCTCTAACAGTTTGAAATCGGCGATACCAAACTTTCCGTTACCATAGACAGCTGTGGTACGCAGGATATAACCCACTTCCGCTAACTCTTTCGGCTCAGGCTGCTCGCCTTGAGAAAGCGCGCTAACAATGTGCTCAAACACGCGCACACTTTTGTTTGCGCGAGCAAGAACAAGTACGTTGTTTGGATTACGTCCCGCTTCTTGCAGCGGTACATTTTCTCGCAATCTTTCCAACAAGGTAACATCAACATCGCCTTGAACCAGTGCAAATGTGACGTCCCACTTTTCAGCAATTACGCGATCATTACGCTCGTCGTCGGCAATTTCATCACAGAATACCACCAAATGATAAACGTGCTCTGGCGTGGTCAATTTGTAAATCACATGACCATAACCACGAGGACAAAGCTGCCACTCATGCTTGGTTACTTGCCAGTTTTGGCTTGCCATATTACGAATCAGACTGCGAACAAAGCTGATTCGGTTTTGGTGCATTGCGCCAAGCCTTTCGGCTGCCATGACAATCGCTGCATCGCGCATAGTTGCTTCCGTATAAGTAGAACGATGTGCATCCATTTTGCTCACCACCTATTTGTTATTGTAAGAATACTAGGGTTTGTGCGGATGCAGGAGGAAAACACCCGCACAAGCTCCACGTTGTTTGAATTAGATAATTGTTATAGCCCTTGCTCTTTCGCCATTTTGATTGCGATTTGCGGCGCATTCCAAAGTGACGGTAACAGAATCAACGAAACCGGAACCGCGGTAATCACAATGAAAGATTGCAGTGCAGAGATGCCACCAGAGCCAAGAGAAATCAGGATTAGTGCCGTCACACCCATCATTACTCCCCAGAAGGTACGGATGATCGCATTCGGCTCCGTTTCACCACTGATCACGACACTGATTGTGTAGGTCATTGAGTCGCCCGTCGTGACGATGAAGATCGTGGTTAAAATCAGAAATAGAATTGAAGTCAGCATTGGCATTGGTAGTTGCTGAGTCACTGCAAGCAAAGCACCTGGCAAGTTAAAGCCCTCAAACGCCGCACTCACGCTACCCGGTTCAGCAATTTCAAACGCAAGGCCTGAGCCGCCCACAATCGTGAACCAAAAACAAGTGGTTAACGGAGCCACAATACTGATGGTGGAAATAACTTGGCGAATAGTGCGACCACGGGAAATACGCGCAATAAAGATTGCCATCATCGGACCATAACCCAGGAACCAGCCCCAGAAAAATACTGTCCACCAACTTAGCCAACCTTCGTCACCGCGATAGGTCGCCATTGGGATAAAGTTATCCAGCATGCTCCCTACACCTTGAATATATCCGTTAAAGATAAAATTCGTCGGACCAAAAAACAGGATGTAAACCATCAATGCCATTGCCAGAATCACGTTGTAACGACTAAGCAGTTGCATGCCTCGGCTTAATCCACTGAGTGCTGACAAGGTGTAAAGCGCAATCGCAAACAAGATGATGATAAGCTGAGTGGTAAAGCCATCAGGAATATCAAACAGCGCATTTAACGCGTAGCTAACCTGCAAGCCTAGAAACCCAATGGGCCCGATGGTGCCCGCGGCTACCGCGATAATGCAGCACGCGTCAATCAATGCACCGAGTTGGCCTTTAAGTGCTCGTTCACCCAAGACTGGGTAAAGCAAAATACGGGGTTTTAGTGGTAAACCTTTGTCGTAATGTAGGTGCATCACCACGATGGAAGTTAAGCTACCTACAATCGCCCAAGCTAGAAAGCCCCAGTGCATAAAGGATTGTGACAACGCATTCACCGCACCTTGCTGCGGGTTATCTTGCGCGCCGTACAAAGGGGGTGGGCTAACGTAATGCGCGATAGGCTCAGCCGCGGCCCAGAAAACACCACCACCAGCCAATAAGGTACAGAAAATAATCGCCATCCAGCGGAAAGAATCCATTTCTGGTTTTGCAATCCCGCCCAACATCACCTTGCCTGTTCGCCCTGCAGCCAAGCCAAGACCAATAAGAAAAGTGAGAAGCAGCAGTAACTGCCAGTATGGACCAAACACCTGAACTGCCCAGCTAAAACCGGCGTTAACGATCGTAGATAACAGCTCGCCGTCATAAAGTGCAATAGCAACGAACAACGCGATGAAACCACCGCTATACCAAAAGGCCGGGTTATTCAGTCCTAATTTGTCCGTCGTGTTTTCTGTTGTTGATGTGTTGTGTTTTGCTTTTGACTTGCCCGATGACGCGCTCATCGTGGAAGCTTTCATGCTATTGGTTAAATCAGACATACTCTGGCTCCAGAGGTTCTTTGCAGCAGCCAAAGACTGGCTACAAATGTAAGTTTTACGCCTGCCGTATTGTTATTATGTGGGCAGGCGGTTCCTACTTTGGGGAATGCTATGAAATAGGCTCTAATCCTTCTTTAAGGAAGTTGAACCAGTTTTCACCCAATATTTTTCCAGCCTCAGATTCACTGAATCCGTGACCCATTAATCCGTTATAGATGTTCTCCATCCCTGCACTGCCGCAGAACCATGGCAGCGCACCTGGCCATCCCGAGTTACTTGCTGAACCTTCGCCGTAATCCATCGCTTTTGACCAACGCCCGTTGCGCATCCACTCCAATACTTGTTGCGGTTGGTTTAAGCACAGATCACTACCGATGCCTAAATGGTCGACGCCAAACATGTCTGCGGTTTTCGCTACCATCTGGCAGAAATCATCCAGCGTGCACTGGCTGCCATTTGGTAAATGGAACGGATATAAACTGAATCCAATCAAACCACCGCGCTCCGTCAGTGCTTTGATCACGGTGTTGGACTTGTTGCGCAGTGCGTCATGCGCAAACGTCGGGTTAGCATGGCTGATACAAATTGGACGCGAAGAGAGCTCGATAGCTTCCAACGTCGAACGCTCCGCGCTGTGGGACATATCAATGATCATCCCGACTCGGTTCATCTCTTCAATCGCTTGCTTACCAAAGCGAGTTACGCCGGAATCGTTTGGTTCGTAACAACCTGTCGCCAGTAAGCTTTGGTTGTTGTAGGTCAGTTGCATGATCAGCAGACCTTGGCGGCGCATCACTTCAATCAGACCAATTTCATCATCGATAGGTGAGCAATTTTGCGCGCCGAAGAAGATGCCGACTTTGCCTTCTGCTTTGGCTTTTTCTACATCTGCCATTGAATAAATAGGCATGATGAGGTCCGCATTTTGCTCGAAGCGCAAGTTCCACTCAGCAAAACGCGTTAAGGTTTCGCGCGCAGTTTCGTGGTAGACGATAGTGGCATGAACGGCGGTAATGCCACTCGCCTTAAGCGTTTGGAAATACTCTCGATCCCAATTGCAGTACTGCAATCCGTCAATCACAATCCGTTGTTGGTACATAACCACTCCTTAAACAATTTCTTAGCCTTTTCGTGCGGGTAACTGACACCATCAGCTACCCTGCTGTTCTTAGTAAGGGCGCTGATAAGCGGTTTTCACCACGGTGTAGAACTCTTTGGCGTACTGCCCTTGCTCACGAGGGCCAAAGCTAGATTCTTTACGGCCACCAAATGGGACGTGATAATCTGTACCCGCAGTTGGCAAGTTAACCATGACGCAGCCCGTTTGGACTTGCTGTTTGAAGATCGCGCTATTGCGCAGACTTTGCGTGATAATGCCGCCTGTCAGGCCAAAGCGCGTATCGTTCGCGACTGCAATCGCCTCATCCAAATCAGAAACGCGAATCACGCTTGCCATTGGTGCAAAGACTTCTTCTTGGTTCACTTCCCAGCTGTTTTGTGTGTTCAAGAACAGGGTTGGTGACATATAGTAACCGTCATGCTCTAGGCTCAGACGCTCACCACCGAAAGCCAGCTCCGCGCCTGCTTGGCGTGCATTTTCAATCCACTCAAAGTTCGCATTCAGCTGGTTACCATCAACAACAGGACCCATGAATACGCCCTCTTCCAGTGCGTGACCCACTTTAAGTTCGCTCATGCGTTTGATTAGCGCTTCAACATACGCGTCGTGAATTCCGTCCATAACGACAAGACGAGAAGACGCGGTGCACTTTTGACCTGCACCCGAGAATGAGCCTGCGATTGTTGCTTCGACAGCAATCTGAATGTCTGCATCATCTGCCACTACGAGCGCATTTTTGCTACCCATCTCTAGCTGACAACGCACAAAATTTGGTGCTGTTGCCGCTGCAACTTTGCGGCCAGTGTCCACAGAACCAGTGAAGCTAACGCCGTTCACATCCTTCGAATTGATAAGGGTATTACCGACTTGCGAACCGCTACCCAAAACGAGGTTAAACGTGCCAGCAGGTAAACCTTGGCGATGGATAATCTCTGTCAGCGCAACGGCACTTGCTGGGGTGAGGTTGGCAGGCTTCCAGACGACGCTGTTGCCAAACGCAAGTGCTGGCGCGATTTTCCAAGCCGCTGTTGCTGTTGGGAAGTTCCAAGGAGAGATAATGGCGATAACGCCGACGGCTTCGCGAGTAACTTCAACGGAGACACCTGGACGGACGGAAGCAGCGTTATCGCCAATTTGACGCAGAACCTCAGCAGCAAAGTATTGGAAGAATTGGCCAGCACGGTAAATCTCACCTCGACCTTCAGCAAATGGCTTACCTTCTTCACGCGAAAGCAAGGTGCCCAATTCGTCACATCGTGCAATGAGCTCATCACCAATCGCTTGTAACACTGCTTGTTTGCGCTCGATTGGTGTTTTTTCCCACTCTGGCTGCGCTGATTTAGCCGCTTGAATCGCTTGCTCTACTTGCGACACGCTCGCTTGTGCAAAATCACCAATGTTTTCGCTGATATCAGAAGGGTTAATATTGGCGATGGTGTCCATGCCCGATTGCCACTCACCCGCTATATAGAGGGATTTTTCTGCTTGAACATTGTTAATAAAAGTCATGGTTCTTTCCTTGTTCTTCCGATTTGTGATGGCAAGCCACCCACTCACTGATCTCTAATTATTCTTATTGGATTTATTCTGGTTGGCTTGCCGACGCGTAGACAACAAACTCCACCAACATCTCTTCTCGCGCTAACCCTGCAACCACCATGGCGGCGCGATTTGGGTACGGCGCTTCAAAATATTCCGCGTACACTTGGTTAACGGTCTTTAAGTATTCTCTGTCAGTCACATAAATCAGGACCTGCAACACCGAGTCCAAAGACTCCCCTGCACACTCCAGGGTGTGAATGAGATTGTTAAAGGTTTGACGTGTTTGTGCTTCGATACCGCCTTCCACAACCGCGCCTGTGTCATCAATAGGAATTTGAGCCGTATACAGGGTTCCGTTGTTGACTATCGCCCATTCAAGCGGCGCTTTAGAAGCAAATAGACTGGTTTTAACTGGGTGTTTTTTAGTAGGAGTATTCACGTGCCTTTCAACCTTTGTAACAGCTTTGTTTCAATATGGTTAAATGATGCACATTGACAGGCGATAAATCTAACGGTAAATTTTTGACATTTGATAAATTAAACTTATCACCCTATTTAAAATAACGTAAATAAAGGGATTAAGAGGCATTAGGGATGAGTATTAAGCTTCAACAATTAATGCATTTTGTGATGGTAGTCGAGGAAGGAGGCTTTCGAGCCGCTTCACATCGTGCAAATCGTTCTCAGGCGGCACTGTCAACATCGATAAAAGAGCTTGAAAAAATTCTAGGGCAAACGCTGTTTGAACCCGGAAACAAAACCAAATTGACCCCGTTTGGTGAAATTTGTCTGCCCAAGGTGGTTCAGTTTCTCAATATCTACAGTGCGCTGGACAACGATCTCAAAGCTGCCGCGGCCGGACAGCAAGGGAGAGTGCGAATTGCGAGCGTTCCTTCTGTTGCAGCGAAACTCATCCCTAGCGTATTGGGTGCCTTTTGCGAGCAGTATCCAAATGTAGAAGTAAGCTTGATCGATGATAACGCGGCGGGCGTCGAGGCTCGCTTACTCTCCGGTGAAGTCGACTTGGCGCTCGGTAACCCCTCTCACCTCGATGAGGGCGGCATTGACTTTACGCCGCTGTTAGCCGATCCAATAGGCGTGGTGTGTTTAAAGGACAACCCTATTGCGAGTCATCCAGAAGGAATCGAGTGGCAAACTTTGTTGGAACAACCCTTTATCCGTAACGGCACCTGTACGCTTCTCGATCCAACCCCAGCCAGAGCTCTGAGTCAGCAAGCGCTCTATTCGGTCGAAAATATTACTTCGCTGTTTTCTGTCTTAGAACTTGGGATTGGTGTCACGACCCTACCGAAGCTTGCTTTCCCAACCAATGAAACACGCTTGGTTTGGATTCCGCTTATCGATCCACCACTTGAAAGGCAAATTGGTATATTTACGTTAACCGATCGCACGATCTCGCCTCAAGCTAAAGCATTTCACGACCTTTGTGTGCATTATTTAAACTATCAAAAAGAAGATAAATAATGGTTCGATTAACATGCGGATAATTAAAAGCCTCCATATTCAGAGTGGAGGCTAATTTGTATTTGTGTATTCGCTTCGTTCTATTTTTTGCGACGATTTCGGTTCTTATACACCACGCAAAAGTTACCACGCTTGGTACGACACTTTGAGCAACGTTCGCAATCTACTGGTGCGCGATTGCCTTCTTTCCAACGTTTGATCAACTGCGGCTCAGCCAATAAAGGGCGTGACACAGCAAAAAATTGGATATCTGTGTTTTCTGCAATTTTCTCAATCGCATCAATGTCGCTCAGCCCGCCGACAGTAATCACCGGTATGCTAACGTCCTGACTGATCACGTGACCATATTCGTGAAAGTAACCTTCTTCTTGTAGTCTGTAACCATCGAACGTTTGACCAACAAGTTCGTTTGCTTTGCCGTGAACATTGCCAGATACGATGATCGCATCAACGCCTACTTCTTCAAGTTTCTTACAGACGACGCGAGTTTCATCGAACGTTAAACCGCCGTCAAAGAACTCTGTTGCCGTCAGTTTAACGAGGATCGGAAATTCGCTTCCAACCAGCTTTCTGGTTTCAGAGTAAATTTCTAAAAGAAAGCGCATGCGATTTTCTAAGTCACCACCATATTCGTCTTCGCGACGATTATAGTACGGGCTTAAAAACTGGTTAATTAAATAAGTGTGCGCCGCATGAATCTCTACGCCGTCAAAACCAGCGTCTTGAGCACGTTTACTCGCCAATGCGAATGCCTTTACGATGTAGTCGATTTCGTCCTTTGTCATCGCTTTGCCTTGCGTATTTGTACCACGCTCAGGCACGTCACTCGGAGCGAAGATGACACGCTCACCGACGTTATGGGTGGTTTTGGTGCCACCGTAAGCAATTTGCATCACGATTTTAGAATCTTGTTGATGTACTAGCTCTGTTAGCTTTTTGTATTCTTCAATAAAAGAGTCGTTGTAGATCCCCATCATACCTGCGTTGGGTTTCTCTTCTTCAACGATATTGGCATAACCCGTGACAATAAGCCCAACCTCCCCTTTCGCAAGCGTTTCGTAAATATCGTAAAGCTTTGCCGTCATGTGACCATCTTCGGTCGCCATGTTCTCCCACGTTGCGCTTCTCACAAAACGGTTCTTTAGGGTCATGTTGCCAATGCGGGCTTCGGAAAACAAAATGCTCAAAACCAGTCCTCTTAAAGTTGTCTTTATGTTTTATCTTTTCGCAAGTAAACAAGAACGAAAAAGGAACAGCGATACACGATGTATGGCTGTTCCTTCTCTGAATCCTTGAGACCTGCAAACTACAGGCGCACCTTAATGCCTCGGAGACGACAAAACTTTAATCTGGGTTAAGGTTTAGTGAGTTTTTAGATTATGTAAAAGGATGATTCTTAATCGTGTTCATTTCACTGGAGTTAAGATGCTTCCTCACCCACTTTCAGTCGTAAAACTTTTGTATTTCGCTAGCTGGTGATTCAACTTAAACATTCACATTGTTAGTTTGTATGCTGCTATGGGAACTAGCACTACCCCAAATGTTTACATTACAAACTATCGATATTGAATTCTCATATGGTAAGTAGAGTTATTGCGCTGTTTATACTTTTAGCTTAATCGTCGCTATCTCTTGGCATTATTACGCGTCAGCGGAAACGCGCGATCTACTATGTTTTACACACTGGTTGTTTTTGCTTTTAGATATGAATACGTGATAGTGAAGCTAGAGGAGGAACAGGGAAAATAAAGGACAATAGAAAGTTAAATGACCTTACTTCTAGGTAAGGTCATTCATGCATTCAGCAGCAAAAGATATTGGCGCGTAGCAAACGCTTAGGTCTGGTTGTTACAGAGCTAGAGGAATCAACTCGACACCAAGCACACCACTGATCCCCATCACCACTAGCAGTGAGACTTTAAACACCGACTTTGACCAAGCGATGTAGTTGTTCTCATCAATGCTGCGAAAGGTCACTTTCGTCCACATAAAGCAAACAACCGCTGCAACCGCTAAGTATTCATACCCGGCTTCACCTAGTAAAAATAACCCCAATGATGCTGCCCCAAAAGCCACGACATACGCTTTCATGTGTCGATGCGCTTTATGAATGCCTTCTTTAACTGGCAATACGGGAATCCCGGCTTCTCGGTAGTCTTGCATGCGGAACATGGCAATGGCATACGAGTGCGGCATTTGCCAGAGACAGAACATGGTAAAGAGTAAAATCGCTTCCAAGCTAATGAAGTTTGTTACCGCCAAGTAACCCACCAATGGCGGAACTGCGCCTGAGATACTTCCCACTAAGGTTCCATACACCGAGTTACGTTTGTACCACATCGTGTAAAAGAACACGTAATACACGTAGCCAAGCAACACGACGACAGCGGATAGTGGATTCACTCGGATAAATAACAGTGCGGTTCCTACCAGCAATAAAGCAAGTGCATAAACAAACGCAATATCGATATTGATGTTGCCTTTCACTGTTTCACGATTTCGTGTACGTGCCATCTTTTGGTCGATATCACGATCGAAAATATTATTCACCACACAACCTGAAGCGATGACTAACCCAACACCAACTAACGTCGTAACGAACAACATTAGACTGGCTGGTTCTGTTTTTGCGGCGAGGAAGAACCCCGCCGCAACAGAAATCAGGTTGCCGAAAATAATGCCCGGTTTAGTGATAGACAAATAACTTTTCAGCATACCTTGACCTACAACTTCATGTTGACGTTCATGTTGTAGATGATCCATACCGAGCCAGCGATAAGGATAAGTACAACAATGGCGGTAAACATCAGTGATACAAGGTTCCAACGTCCGTCGGATGTTTTTGTTTCCATGTGCAAGAAGTATTTAAAGTGAACAAATATCTGCACTAATGCACATCCAAATAGAATCGCATAGGTCGTTGTATCTGGTAATGATTTCGTCCAAACAAAGTAGAACGGAATTACCGTCAGAATCACTGAGGCAATAAAGCCTTTCACGTAATCTGACGCACTGGTTTCTACATGTTGATCCATTACATTACCCCCAGTAAGTAAACGATGGTAAAGACACAAATCCAAACGATATCTAAAAAGTGCCAGAATAGGCTTAAGCAGTTAAAGCGCATTGCCATATTGTCGTTTAGACCTTTCGTCGACAGTTGATGGTACGCTACCGCTAACCAAATCAGACCAAAGGTTACGTGTAGGCCGTGCGTACCAACCAACGTAAAGAATGCCGACAGGAATGCACTTGTTTGTGGCCCATAGCCTTCTTCAATCAGGTGATGGAACTCATAGACCTCCATACAGATAAAGCCAAGACCAAGCGCGAACGTGACTAACATCCAACGTTTGAGACCAGCAACGTTGTTGCGCTTCATCGCGATAATGCCAAAACCAAATGTGATACTGCTAAACAGCAGCAGCATGGTTTCGACAAACACGAATGGGAGTTCGAAAATGTCTTTACCTGTTGGGCCCGCAATTGAATTGCTCGACAGCACAGCGTAAGTCGCGAACAAGGTCGCAAACAATACACAGTCACTCATCAGGTAAACCCAAAAGCCAAATAGCTTGTTGCCATTCGTGTCATGGTGGTGATCATGGTCGTGATGTGCTGCGATATTAGTTTGCATACGTCACCTCCAGATCATCTTTACTTTCGCTGTCTTTCACTGAGTTTTTCTTCGCTTCTTCAAGCTGAGCTCGACGCTCGGCCTCAATTGCTTTGATCTCTTCAACTTCCACGTAGTAATCCACGTCATCGTTGTAGCTGTGCTGAATACACGTCACGATAATACCGACCAAACTTGCTGCCGCTAGCCACCAGATGTACCAAATCATGCCGAAGCCAAATAGGAGCGACCAAGCCGACACGTAGATGCCTGTTGCCGTGTTTTTTGGCATATGAATACGTTCGTATTCCACTTCTTTAGTTGGATCGAACTCGCCACTTTGTTTCTGGTACCAGAAGGCATCCAGCACATCACCTTTTGGTAGGTGCGCAAAGTTGTAGAACGGCGGTGGAGACGATGTTGCCCACTCAAGAGTACGACCACCCCACGGATCACCAGTTAGGTCACGGTTTTGCTCGCGGTCACGGATACTCACGTAAATTTGGATGAACTGAGACAATACGCCCAGCGCAATCACAACCGTACCTGCTGCGGCAATCGACAACAGTGGGAAGTATTCAGGGTTGATGTCTTGGCTTAAACGACGAGTCATACCCATAAAGCCCAGCGCGTAAAGCGGTAGGAACGCCATTAAGAAACCAATAATCCAAAGATAGAACGCGCGTTTGCCCCAAGTTTCATTCATGGTGAAACCTGTCGCTTTCGGGAACCAGTAAGTGATCGCAGCGAAACATCCAAACACCACACCACCGATGATAACGTTGTGGAAGTGAGCAATCAGGAATACTGAGTTATGCAGAACGAAATCTGCGCCCGGAACAGCCATTAGTACGCCTGTCATACCACCAACAGTAAAGGTGATCAGGAAGCCCACCGTCCACATCATTGGCGTCGTAAAGCGGATGCGGCCTTTGTACATCGTGAATAGCCAGTTGAAGATCTTCACCCCTGTTGGGATAGAAATAATCATCGTGGCAATACCGAAGAAGGCATTTACGTTCGCGCCAGACCCCATCGTAAAGAAGTGGTGTAGCCAAACGACAAACGCAAGAATCGTGATAACTACGGTAGCCCAAACTAGCGATGTGTAACCGAACAACTTTTTACGTGAAAAGGTTGCGGTGACTTCTGAGAACACACCAAAAATTGGCAAGATCAAAATGTACACTTCTGGGTGGCCCCAAGCCCAAATCAGGTTGACGTACATCATTACGTTGCCGCCAAGATCATTGGTAAAGAAGTGCATGCCTAGGTATCTATCCAGCGTTAGCAGAGCGATAGTCACCGTCAGGATTGGGAATGAAATGATGATCAAAATGTTTGCACATAGAGATGCCCAAGTGAAAACTGGCATCTTCATCATTGGCATAGACGGTGTACGCATACGCAAAATGGTCGCGAAGAAGTTCACGCCTGTTAACGTCGTACCAACACCTGATATCTGCAACGCCCAAATCCAATAGTCGACCCCGACTCCTGGGCTTGCCTCAATACCTGAAAGCGGCGGATACGCTAGCCAACCTGTACGACCAAATTCACCTAAGCCGAGAGACATGTTTGTTAGGATGACACCAACAACAAACAGCCAGAAGCTCAAGTTATTCAGATACGGGAAAGCTACGTCACGTGCACCAATCTGCAATGGCACGATGATGTTCATCAAACCAATGACCAATGGCATCGCTACAAAAAAGATCATGATCACGCCGTGGGCAGTAAAAATTTGATCGTAGTGATGCGGTGGCAAGTAACCTGCTTCACCCGCAGAAGAAAGGAGTTGCTGACTACGCATCATGACTGCGTCAGCAAAACCACGAACAAGCATCACCATCGCTACTGCGATGTACATGAAGCCAAGTTTTTTATGGTCTACTGAAGTAAACCATTCATTCCACAAATATTGCCACTTTCCGGCTTTGGTCACCGCGTAAACTACGGCTAAACCAACCAGCGCCACAACCGCTAGGGTGATGACGATAATAGGTTCGTGGAATGGAACTGAATCAAGAGTTAATCTTCCAAACATTACGATTATCCTTGGTTTTCAGGCAAACAGTTCATTGAACCAGGATGCTGAGTCACAACGTCGGTGAACAAGAACGGAGGAACGCTAGAGAACAAAGTGACTGGCTCTGCGATACTTGGCGCTGCCAGTGAGCTGTATTGCTCCCAATCTTCAATACGATCAGGGCTCGCCTTCACTTTCTGCACCCAATTTAGGAACGCAGCACGATCAGACATTGCTGAAGCTGTGAACTTCATTTGCGAAAAGCCTTCGCCGCTGTAGTTCGATGCAAAACCCTTATAGTCACCTTCGTGGTTCGCTATCAGGTTGAGCTTGGTTACCATTCCTGGCATCGCGTAGATCTGTGTACCTAAGCGAGGGATGAAAAACGCGTTCATGATGTTGTCCGAAGTCAGTTTGAACTGCACTGGCACATCTTTCGGGAACGCCACATAGTTCACCGTCGCAATGTTTTCTTCTGGATAGATGAACAACCATTTCCAATCGAGTGACACCACTTCGATGGTCATTGGTTTAACATCACTTTCCAAAGGTTTGGATGGCTCTAGTTCATGAGTAGAACGCCATGTGATCGTCGCAAGAATCGCAATGATGATGATTGGAATTGTCCATACCACCACTTCGATTTTGGTCGAGTGTGACCACTCGGGTGCGTACTCTTCTTCAGTGTTAGAGGCGCGGTATCGGTAAGCGAAGTAAATCGTCATTAAAATCACAGGGATTACAACGATCAACATCAGCAAAAGAGCAGTAATAATTAGCTCTTTTTCCTGCACACCAATGGCACCTTTGGGGTCAAGTAAAGCTGAATTACATCCTGAGAGCATAAGTATGACGGACGCCAAACTTCCCCTCGACAAGATGCGTTTATATCTTGAGGCTTCCATTAACTTTCTCGATGGTTGTCTGGTTTCAAAACAGATGCCAATCAAAGTAAATAAGAGCTCACAAATAGCGCAGAGGTAATGTATGAGAACAAGAAAAAACTTCGATAAGTAGTTATTCTACTTACAATTTTTCAACTTCGTCATCAAGCATTTAACCAGCTAGAATGAACCGTTATTTGCTACGATACGATTGGTATCAAGCCAAGAACCAGTTGTTATAGTCATTAGAATGTTTATGTGTTGAGCATGAGTAACGTCGGGCTCAGAGCGAAACAAAACGGAATTGAGTGGAGATCAAAACCACACTCTTAGTGTGAGTTTATTGTTACACTTTGAAACACTATGTTACATTTGGCGCATTATGAGGAGTAAAAAGTTAAAGCTCATTAGCCACAACTGGAAACTAACCTTCCATTAATGGAAGTTACACACTTTAAATCGAATATTAACCCCAACACGAATTTCTCGTGCTTCAACAATTAATTATTTAAAAACAAATAGTTGAAACTTAAAATTGATGAGACTGACTATCAACTTCATTTACGCAGATAGCCTTAATGAGAAGCGGAAACTAAAAAACCAAAAGTGTGATCAGCATCAAATTAATGATTTCACTTAATATTTGAGTGGTATTTACATCTCTTTATTGGATTGTGAGAAATCATTCTCAAGGTAAATCCAAACATAAGTTGTAAATACATTTGGGTTGCGCAGAATTAGCACTCCACAACATAGAAAATGTTGAAATGGAAAGAGACTTATTATTCAGGTCTATCAGAGCCTTATTTCAGTGATCACTTACATACGAATGCCGCCATCCACTTCTAAAACCCTGCCAGTAAAGTAATCACTCTCAATAATGTATTTTACTGCATGCGCGATTTCGCTTGTTTCGCCCATCCTGCCAACTGGGATCATCTTTTCTAATCGCTCTATGGCTTCGGGTTTCATTTGCTCTGCCATCGCGGTATGAACTACACCTGGTGCAACCGCCGCCGCGCGAATACCGTATCTTGCGAGCTCACGAGCCCATGTTGTCGCCATGGTCGCGACCGCCGCTTTTGACGCAGAATAATTGGTTTGTCCGATATTCCCAGCTCTCGCAACACTAGAAATATTGATGATAACGCCTTGGGAGCCACTCTCAATCATCTTGACGGCAGCTTCACGCCCACACAAAAACGTTCCTGTCACGTTAACGTTCATGACCAAGTTGAATTGATCCAAAGACATCTTACTGATCACGCCATCTTTTGCTTTTACAAGTAACCCATCTCTTAACACGCCAGCGTTATTGACTAACCCATTGAGTTGACCAAAATCTTGGATAATCGCTTCAAACGTGGTTTCAACGTCGATTTCGTTGGTGACATCCACTTGATATGTCAACGCTTTCGCACTCAGCATTCGACACTGCTCTTGTGTTTCCATTAAGCCACTGGCGTTTACATCCAACAACGCTAAATCAGCGCCAGCTTGAGCAAGGGTAATGGCCATCATTTGCCCAAGCCCCTGCCCTGCTCCTGTAATGGCAATAACACTACTTTTTATGTCCATATTGGTGCACTCCATAGCTCGTAATGTTCTCTATCTCAACCAGTCTAAGTTGGCCGAAATGATGCGCGTTTTAGGTCACCATCTCGGGCTGGTTTGTCACAAAACTCAGTCTAGCCTTTCTTACTCTTGTATAACTCAAATAAGCTTGAGAAATCGAGCTCGCCGTGGCCGCTCGCGTTGTGGAAAGAATATAAGTTGCGCGCTAACGACCCCATCGGAACCGAAGAATGTGTTTGTAACGCCGCATCTAACCCCAAACCGAGATCTTTCAACATAAGTTTGCTCATAAAGCCCGGTTGGTAATCGTGACTAGCTGGCGCACTGTCCATCACGCCTGGGCAAGGATTGTAAAGCTCCAATGCCCAATTTCGGCCAGAGCTTTGCAGCATGATGTTTGATAGCACTTTTGGATCGAGTCCATGATCGATACCTAGGTTTAATGCCTCGCACGTACCAGACATTAAAATGCCGAGCATAAGGTTGTTACAGATTTTCGCCATTTGACCATCGCCTGCTTTGCCAGCATGGAAAACATTTTTTCCCATATACTGCAAAATCGCATTGGCTTTAGAAAACGCTTGATCCGAACCACCAACAATAAAGGTTAATGTCGCCGCTTTCGCGCCAGCAACGCCTCCCGAAACGGGCGCGTCGACAAACAACACACGTTTATTTGCCGCTTCATTGGCGACTAATCGCGCAGAGTCTGGATCAATGGTTGAACAATCAATCATCAAGGTACTTGGCGAGACAAGATTGAGGACACCTACGCCACCGTGTAAGTCGCCAAGATACACGGAACGAACGTGAGATCCTGCTGGTAGCATCGTGATGACTGTGCTTGCACCATCCACGACTTCCTCAATAGAGCTCGCCACCACCGCACCAAAAGGTACTAGTTGCTTTGCGGCTTCGCTATCGACATCGAATACTTGCACGTTAAATCCAGACGCGAGTAAGTTTTGCGCCATCGGATGCCCCATTCTTCCTAAACCGATAAATGCGATGGTACTCATGATCATTCTCCTTATTGACCTAGTGTTTGTTCACCCAAATCAGCAAGCGGATGTTCGTCATCCGGCCAAAGTGAGGTAAACAAGGTATCGATGACATCTTCATCGACTTCACTGACACTGTTAAACATCCAGTTAGGTTCGCCATCCCGGTCAATAAGCCGAGAACGGACGCCCTCTTTAAACTCACCTAATAAGGCACTGCGAACCGACAAACTCAACTCTAAACGGAAGCAATCTGCAAGCGGTAAGCTGTGGTACTCTTTCACTTGTCTAAAGCAAATATGCGCGGTGATCGGACTGCCCGATGCGAACGTTTGTTTCGCGTTTTCTATCCACTGACTATTCCCTTCGATAGCCATGATTCGCTGTGCTATCGCAGTAAGATCAAAGCCTTTGCACGCTTCCTCTATCTGATCTAAGTATGGACAGATTTGCGTGGTTGGTTTGCTATCAATAACTTGTTCTTCCATTAACTGTAGTAGTGCAGTTACCAACTCTTTCGCATCTTCTTTGCCCCACTGGAGCCGCTTTAGCTCATCCAGTAAGGTGGGATACTGCTCTTCCAACAGTAACCAATCGGCCAAACCAATAGTGACAGCGTCACTTGAATTAACCATTGAACCTGTCAATCCGAGGAATAAAGCCACTTGCGGATCTATCTGGCTTAAAAACCACGTACCTCCCACATCGGGATACAGTCCAATATTGATTTCTGGCATAGCAAGGCGTGATGTTGTTGTCACAACTTTATGGCTGGTTCCCATAAAAAGCCCCATCCCACCGCCCATGACAATACCTTCTCCCCAACCGATAATGGGTTTGTTGTAAGTGTGGATGAGATAGTCACACTCATACTCCAACGAGAAATAGTTCGTACAGAACTCTACGATTTTTTCTTTACTCTCGTTATGCATGACGTGATACATAGCTCGAACATCACCACCAGCACAGAATGCTTTTTCTCCAGCGCCAGTCAGTACCACACAAGTCACATGCGGATCGTCTTGCCACTTGATAAGCTGATCGTTAAGTTGGACTAACATGTCATACGTCAATGCATTCAATGAAGCGGTGTTGTCTAACGTTGCGATACCAATGCGGTGCACGCCATCTAAGCACTCTATTTCACTAATGGTTACCATCCCTGCCATGTGGCCTCCTATCGGTTTTTCCATTGCGGTGGGCGTTTTTCTAAAAAGGCGCGAACACCCTCAACTTGATCTTCCGTATCAAAAAGATTCAGAAACAACTCTCGCTCTTTCATTAAGCCGTGTTGAAGTGGCGCAGAGCGCATATTTTGAATGAGCGCCTTACATGCGGCGACAGAAGATGGCGACTGGTTCGAAACAGATTCAGCAAGCTCCAGCGCTTTACTTAAAGCTTCGCCTTTGGAGACCAACTCCTCAGCCAAGCCTAGTTCTTTTGCTTTGTCAGCGCTGACTTGCTCTCCACATAAAATGATACGCTTTGCCCAGCCTTCCCCTACTAACGCTGTGAGGTTTTGGGTACCGCCAGCGCAGGGCAAAAGTCCGACTTTGGCTTCAGGTAAAGCAAGTACCGCTTGCTCTTCAACGACTCGAATGTCACAAGCTAATGCCACTTCTAACCCTCCGCCCATGGCGTAACCATTAATGGCGGCAATGGAAACACCACGGAATTCAGAGAGCGTTTCAAACGCTTCACCAAAGCATCGCGCCATGTCTAACGCAACCGCTTTGTCACCGTCAGAAAATAGCTTGAGATCTGCACCAGCAGAGAAAAACTTTTCTCCACTGCCGGTTAAAACCAGTGCGTAGACCTGCTTATCATTGTTAAGTGTGAGTATCAGCGACTTCAGTACCTTGAGGCTCTCTGCTGTCCACGTATTGGCTGGCGGGTTGTTCATCGTCACCACCGCAACGTGATTAGTGATCGTATGTTGAATGGCTTCTTGGGTTAATGGCATATCTGAATCCTTTCTCAATGAGCAAATCCATACTTCGCTACAGCAAGGCCGACTCCTCAGAGAGCAAACGACGTGCGATGATCAAGCGCATGATTTCGTTCGTTCCCTCCAGAATTTGATGCACACGCACATCTCTGAAATGACGCTCCATTGGATACTCTTTGATGTAACCATAGCCACCATAAAGCTGCAGCGCGTGGTCGCAAACCTGAAAACCTACATCGGTTGCGAACCGTTTTGCCATCGCGCAATAAGCCGTAGCATCAGGGTCATTTCGGTCGAGTTTACTGGCGGCATAGCGCACCAACTGCCGCGCAGCCACTAGCTCTGTCGCCATGTCTGCCAATTTGAATTGTAAGGCTTGAAACTGCGCAAGCGGCTTGCCGAACTGCTTACGCTCTTGAATGTACCGTGCCGCCTGATTAAGGGCCTGTTGAGCCGTACCGACGGAACAGGTCGCAATATTTATACGCCCTCCATCAAGCCCTTTCATCGCAAAGACAAAACCTTGCCCTTCTTCGCCCAGTAAATGGCTAGCTGGAATAACGACATTTTCAAAAGTAACCGCTCGTGTTGGCTGGCTGTTCCAACCCATCTTGGGTTCTTTGCGCCCATAGCTGATACCATCAGCGTGAGCAGGGACAACAAATGCGGACACGCCTTTGGCACCCGCTTCTCCAGTTCTCGCCATCACGACCAAAACATCTGTCTCTCCTGCGCCAGAGATAAAGGTTTTGCCACCATTCAACACGTAAGTATCACCTTTTTTGCTCGCGGTTGTGGTCAACGAAGCGGCATCCGATCCCGCATTAGGCTCGGTTAAGCAATAGGAGCCTAACCACTCCCCCGTAACTAATTTCGGACAGAACTGCGTTTTGGCTTCATCGGTAGCAAAACTGGCTATCATCCAACTCACCATATTGTGGATAGTCATGAAAGCGGTCGTCGACGTACAGCCCATTGAGAGTTGTTCAAAGATAATTGACGCATCCAAACGGCTTAACCCTAAGCCGTCATGTTCTTCTGGTGTGTAGAGACTGAGAAACCCCAGTTCCCCCGCCTCTCTCAATACGTCTTTGGGGAAGATCTGCTTTTCATCCCACTCCGCCGCCATCGGTGCTAAACGCTCATCGGCAAATTGTTGAGCGGTATCGGCAAATGCACGTTGATCTTCATTAAGTTCAAAGTCCATAAAAGCTCCTTTTATTCACTCAGCGCAGTTGGATGGTCAGATTGAGCCCCGTTGGAATATCGTCATCAAACCAACGCGCCGTCACCGTTTTGGTCTCGGTATAAAAACGCACTGCTTGTTTACCATACGCATGTAAATCACCATAGAAACTGCCTCTCCAACCAGTAAAGGAGAAAAATGGTAAAGGGACTGGAATTGGCACATTAATCCCCACTTGACCGACTTGAATGTCATGCTGATATTTTCTCGCAGCAGCGCCATTAGCGGTAAATATAGAAGTTCCGTTGCCGTAAGGGTTGCGATTCACCAACTCAATGGCCTCTTGCAACGTTTCGACTTCCATACAAACTAAAACAGGGCCAAATATCTCTTGCGTGTAAATCGACATGTTCGCTGTTACACCGCTAAACAAGGTTGGGCCAATCCAGTTTCCATCGGGAAAGCCGTCCACTTCACACTGACTGCCATCGAGTTCACACACTGCGCCTTGTTGTTTGCCATCTTCGATTAGGTCCAATACGCGTTGCTTGGCTTGCTCACTGATCAGTGGGCCATAAGCAGCCTGTTCATCATCCCAAGGCCCTGGGTGTACTTTCGCCATCGCCAGTTTCAGGTCTGCAATCCATTGTTTTGAATCGCCGACAAATACCGCAACAGAAATCGCCATACAGCGTTGCCCCGCAGCCCCAACGGAGGCTCCGATTAGGTTATTCACCACTTGATCTTTGTTTGCATCAGGCATGATCACCATGTGATTCTTTGCACCAGCAAAAGCTTGAACCCGTTTAAAATGTTTAGTCCCTGTGGTGTAGATATAACGGGCAACGGGAACCGAGCCAACAAATGACACCGCTCGAATATCAGGATGAGCCAGAAGAAAGTCGACTTGCTCTTTGCGGCCATGAACGATCTGCAACACTCCTTTCGGCGCGCCAGCTTGCTCAAATAGTTCAGCTAAACGAATAGAGGTCAATGGCACTTGTTCGGAGGGTTTGAGCACAAACGTATTGCCCGCAGCGATAGCGATTGGGAACATCCACAACGGAATCATGGCAGGAAAGTTAAATGGCGTAATGCCGCAACACACACCTAGGGGCTGAATCATTGAGTAACTATCAATATCCGTGGCAACGTTTTCGACGGTTTCGCCCATCATGTTGCTGGCAATGTTTGCCGCCTGCTCAACAACCTCTATGCCTCGCCACACATCGCCTTTAGCATCCGCTAAAATCTTACCCGTTTCATGAGAAAGCAGTGTGGCAAGCTCATCATGATGCTCTTTGAGCAAGTGCTGATAACGCAGCATGACTCTGGCACGCTCGGATACTGCCACTTCCTTCCAGGATTGGAATGTCTCTTTCGCATTATCAATGGCGGCTTCCATCTCGTGCTCTGTGGAACATGGAACGTACGCAATGACATCATTAGTGGCGGGATTGGTTACCTCAACCCAATCCGATGTTTGAGATTCACGAAACTCGCCACCAATAAACAAGGGAACCAAACGAGTCATCATTTACTCCTTTCTGATTTCAATTAAAGCGGTATTTCAATGCCTATCGCCGTGGCTTCTCCACCACCGATACAAAGTGACGCAACACCCCGCATCACTTTTTTGGCTTCGAGATCACCATTGGTGCCTAGCGCTTGTAGCTGACGCAAACTGTGAATCAATGTCACCAGAATTCGTGCGCCACTAGCCCCTATCGGATGCCCAAGTGCACAGGCTCCACCTTTAATATTTACTTTGCTCGTATCAAGCCCAAGTTCCGCCACCGCTATTTGTGTCACGACGGCAAAGGCTTCATTGATTTCCCACAGGTCCACTTCATAAATTGACCAATCTAGCTGGAACAGCAGTTGCTCAATTGCGTAGACGGGTGCCAAAGTAAATTCTGCAGGTTTTCTGGCATGTGTAGAGTGCGCCTTGATGATCGCAAGTGGTTTAAGCCCCTGATGACGCGCAGTGTCTTCATCCATAAGCACCAGAGCCGCCGCGCCATCTGAAATGGCACTCGAATTAGCAGCGGTCACCGTACCTTTTTCATCGAATGCAGGTTTGAGTTGAGGAATTTTACCAAGGTCAATCGAGCGTGGGGGCTCATCGTAGTCCAGCACCGCTTGTTCTGACTTGGTATTGAGTGAAACCGGCGAAAGTTCATCGGCAAACAAGCCTCGCTCTTGAGCTTCCAACGCACGCTTTGCCGACATCACGGCCCATTCATCCATTTGCTCTCTGGTGAACTTAAGCCTGTCAGCGACTTGCTGAGCATAAACACCCATTAAGTGCCCTTCGTAAGCATCTTGTAGCCCATCGAGAAACATGTGGTCATACGTAGACTGGTGCCCCATGCGCATTCCCTTTCTCGCCTCCCTCAGCAAATACGGCGCATTGGTCATACTTTCCATACCACCAGCAATGGCAGAGCGAATCGTTCCAGCTTTAATGAGATCGTGCGCTAACATGACGCTCTTCATGCCAGAGCCACACACTTTGTTAATGGTGGTGCACCCTACACCCAAAGGAAGATCTGCCCCCATAGATGCTTGCCTCGCAGGAGCTTGTCCACACCCTGCTGGAAGCACACATCCCATGAACACTTCATCCACCGAAGTCACATTCACTTCGTGCATTGCCGCCTTGATCGCCAGTGCGCCTAATTGAGGAGCAGAGTAAGTTTGCAACTTGCCTTGAAAGCGCCCAATTGGCGTTCTTTTCGCGCTGACAATCCAGATGTCTTTTCCCATGATTCGCATTCCCTTAAGGTATATGTGAACACTTGGCAGACTGATGACACCCTACATAGAATTACTCACCAAGCGCCACACCAGCCTTTATCGCCTTTTTCACTAACAAACTTTCATTCCGTGATTTCTTGACGTTTACGTAAGCATAGCACTAGCCTTTACAATGAGATGAAAAAACACACCAAGCAGACGTTTATATTTCAAAGTTGATGTTCGGCCTTCCCATTTAAGGTTCGATTTCCAGAAACTGGATTTTTATTCGAGGTAAGTATGTTATGGAAAAATACAAGATCAGTGACCTCGCCAAGGAGTTTGATATTACTACTCGCAGTATCCGGTTTTATGAAGACGTGGGTCTGATTGAACCAGAGCGAAAAGGCAATATGCGCGTTTATCAACGCAGGGATAGAATTCGCCTCAAACTGATTTTAAGAGGGAAACGACTCGGTTTTTCGTTGGCAGAAATTCGTGAACTTTTCGAGCTCTACGACATGCAACAAACCGAAGGACAGTTGTTGAAAATGCTCAATATCATTGAAGAGAAACAAGCCGTCCTACAGCAACAACTCAACGACATCAGCGTCGTTATGGCAGAGTTGAATGCCGCTAAGGAGCGTTGTATTCAAACACTCAAAAGCAAGCAGACATAAACGCTATACTCAATTAGCAACACCGCTACAGGCTTTTCCACCTTACCTCTGATACCGGGAGACGTTATGAAAAGCACCTATACCCCACTCAATTTCGGACTTGGTGATACCATCGATATGCTCCGAGAACACGTTAATGCCTTTGCTACGGAACATATTGCGCCCATCGCCGCTGAGATAGACCGCGATAACCAGTTCCCGAATCATTTATGGCCTTTGTTGGGAGAAATGGGGTTGCTTGGTGTGACCGTCGATGAAGAGCTTGGTGGTGCAGGCATGGGATACCTCGCTCATGTTGTTGCCATGGAAGAAATCAGCCGTGCCTCTGCGTCTGTCGCTTTAAGCTACGGCGCTCATTCTAACCTGTGCGTCAACCAAATCTTTCGTAACGGCACGCCTTCTCAACGCGAAAAATACCTTCCAAAACTCATTGATGGTACGCACGTTGGCGCCCTAGCGATGAGTGAGCCCAATGCAGGTTCAGACGTGATAAGCATGCAACTGAAAGCGGAGAACAAGGGCGACCATTTTGTACTGAATGGCAACAAAATGTGGATAACAAACGGGCCCGATGCTGACGTAGTGGTGCTTTACGCTAAAACAGATGTCAGCGCAGGTTCACGTGGCATTACCGCATTCATTATTGAACGTAACTTCGCAGGTTTCACTCATGCTCAAAAGCTGGACAAGCTAGGCATGAGAGGCTCGAATACTTGCGAACTTGTATTTAACCATTGCGTAGTGCCAAAAGAGAATATTCTTGGCGAGTTGAATCAAGGCGTCGAGGTATTAATGAGTGGGCTGGATTACGAGCGCGTCGTCCTCGCTGCCGGACCACTCGGGATAATGCAAGCTTGCATGGACATTGTGGTCCCATACGTACATGAACGAGAGCAGTTTGGAAAATCCATTGGCGAGTTTCAGTTAGTTCAGGGCAAGATCGCCGATATGTACTCTCGAATGAGTGCAGCAAAAGCGTATGTATATACCGTCGCAGCGGCTTGTGATCGAGGTAACGCAACACGCAAAGATGCCGCTGGCGCGATTTTGTACAGTGCAGAGCTCGCCACACAAATGGCACTCGATGCAATCCAGTTGCTCGGTGGGAATGGCTACATCAATGAATACCCTGCTGGGCGTTTGCTACGTGATGCAAAGCTTTATGAAATCGGCGCGGGTACCTCTGAGATTCGCCGCATGTTAATAGGCCGAGAGCTGTTCGAAGAATCTCGCTAACGGAACATACGACAAGGAAGTCATTATGGCCATTATCAAAAGTAAAACTAAGCCAACTGACGAGTTATTTCTTTCCAATAAAGCTGTTATGGAAACGTTGGTCACTCAACTTAATCAACACATCGAGACCATCAAACAGGGCGGCGGTGAAAAAGCCATTGAGCACCAGAGGCAAAAAGGAAAACTCCCCGCACGAGAACGCATCGCGCGCTTGCTTGATGACAACACTGACTTTCTTGAAATCAGCCAGTTTGCCGCCTGGCAAGTGTATGACGAAGCGATCCCCTGCGCTGGTGCTATCGCCGGCATTGGTATCATAGAGGGGATTCAATGCATGGTCATCGCCAACGATGCTTCGGTAAAAGGCGGAACCTACTACCCACTCACGGTAAAAAAACACCTAAGAGCGCAAGAGATTGCCCAACGCTGCCAACTCCCCTGCGTGTACTTGGTGGACTCCGGTGGCGCAAATCTCCCTCATCAGTCCGACGTCTTTCCCGACAAAGAACACTTTGGTCGCATTTTCTTTAACCAAGCGAGAATGTCGGCGAAAGGCATCCCCCAAGTTGCTGTTGTGATGGGGCTTTGCACTGCTGGGGGCGCGTACGTTCCTGCCATGGCGGATGTGTCCATTATGGTTAAAGAGCAAGGCACCATTTTTTTGGCGGGGCCACCTTTGGTGAAAGCGGCCACTGGCGAAGTCGTGACGGGTGAAGAGCTCGGCGGTGCAGACGTGCATTGTCGGAAATCTGGTGTCGCAGATTATTACGCTGAAAATGATGAACATGCCCTAATGCTTGCGAGAGAAGCCATTGCCAATGCCAATAGAACAAGACCTGTTAAGCCAGAAAACACCGTGCTTCCTCCCCGCTACGACGCAGAAGAAATCTATGGAATCGTGAATGCCAACTTACGACTGTCATTCGACGTTCGAGAAATTATTGCCCGCATCGTCGATGATTCTGATTTCGACGAATTCAAATCCTTGTACGGCAGAACGCTAGTGTGTGGCTTCGCTCGTATTCAAGGACACTTGATTGGTATTGTGGCAAACAACGGTATCTTGTTTTCTGAATCGGCACAAAAAGGCGCGCACTTTATTGAGCTGTGCGCCAAACGGAAAACACCGCTTCTTTTTCTCCAAAACATTACCGGCTTTATGGTCGGAAAAAAGGTTGAAGAAGAAGGCATCGCAAAACATGGCGCCAAGCTAGTGATGGCCGTCGCTTGTGCTGACGTGCCGAAGTTTACCGTGATCATCGGTGGATCGTACGGCGCTGGTAATTACGGCATGTGCGGCCGAGCGTATGATCCAACCATGATGTGGATGTGGCCGAACGCGCGTATTTCTGTGATGGGCGGAGAACAAGCAGCAGGCGTTTTAACACAAGTTCGAAAAGACGCGAAGGAACGTCAGGGGGAAGCGTGGTCAGAGCAAGAAGAGCACATTTTTAGAGAATCGATCATAGACTTGTATGAAACACAAGGACATCCCTATTTTGCGAGTGCTCGGCTATGGGATGACGGAATTATTGACCCTAAAAAAACGCGTCAGGTGTTGAGTCAAGCGTTAACGGCAGCATTAAATGCCCCCATTCCTGATAGCGAGTTTGGCGTCTTCAGAATGTAAACATCCAAAGATGAATTAAGGAAGTTAGTATGCAGGAAATGCAACCAAGCATTATTCCCAACGCCCAAAGGCAAGATGATGTTCTTTGGCATGTCGATGATAATGGCGTAGCGACCATTACCCTAAACAGAACAGCCAAACACAATGCTTTTGACGCTTGTACGATCGACTTGCTGATCCACCGCCTAGATTATCTCGCTTTACGAACGGATGTGCGGTGCTTGGTATTAAAAAGTAACGGTAAGCATTTTTCATCCGGGGCCGATTTGAATTGGATGCAGTCGATGGCCGAAAGCACGAGGCAAGATAACTTCGTTGATGCCCAAAACTTGGCAAGACTCATGGAAACATTAGATTCGTTCCCTCAACCCACCATCGCAGTTGTTCAAGGTTCCGCTTATGGTGGCGCTTTGGGGTTGATTTGTTGTAGTGATATCGCCATCGCAAGCCAAAGTGCCAACTTTTGCTTAAGTGAAGTTAGGCTTGGTTTAGTTCCAGCAACCATTGCGCCTTACGTCATGCGCGCGATGGGGAATAGACAAGCTAGACGCTATATCTTAAGTGGTGAAGTCATTTCAGCCGAAGATGCCGAACGGTTTGGTATTGTGCACGAAGTGAAAGAAGCCAAACAGCTTGAAAGTGCGGTCGATAGCGTAATCAAGACGTTGCTACTGAATAGCCCAGATGCGATGCGTAAAGCGAAAACGCTCTGCCATCAATGTCATCAAAACCCCATCGATCAACAACTGATTCACTATACTAGCAAGCTCATTGCGGACATTAGAGTATCACCCCAAGGTCAAGATGGGCTGCAAGCGTTTCTTGAAAAACGTAACCCAAGTTGGGTCACCAAGTCACAGGACAAGTAATGCTGCCTTCCAAAGTAAAGATTGTCGAAGTAGGTCCACGAGATGGGTTGCAAAATGAATCTCCTGTTGCGACCCAGACTAAAGTCCGGCTGATCAACTTACTCTCTGATACTGGGCTAACGCATATTGAGGCGGGCTCTTTTGTCTCACCCAAATGGGTGCCACAAATGGCGGACTCAACAGAGGTCATGAAAGCAATAACACGGCGAAATCATGTTACCTACTCTGCCCTGACACCAAACCTAAAAGGCTTAGAACAAGCGTTAGAGGCTGGTGTCAATCAGGTCGCGATTTTCACTTCATCCTCAGAAGGATTCTGCCAACACAATATCAATTGCTCGATTGCAGAAAGCCTAACTCGCTTCGAACCTGTAATGCGATTAGCCACCAAACACGGCATCCCTGTTCGTGGCTATCTATCCTGCGTTGCCGACTGCCCTTACGATGGCCCGACAGCCCCTAAACAAGTGGCGAGCGTGGTCAAATCACTCATCGATTTAGGGTGTTATGAGGTGTCTCTAGGCGACACAATCGGTACAGGCACGCCAAACCGTATCGCTGCTATGCTGGAAGCCGTCATGTTGGTTGCACCTCTTCCCCAGCTTGCTGTCCATTTCCACGACACATGGGGACAAGCTCTCACCAACATTTATCAGGCACTGAGTATGGGCATCAATACCATCGACAGTAGTGTAGCTGGGCTGGGTGGATGCCCATACGCTCAAGGCGCATCAGGAAATGTCGCAACGGAGGATGTACTATATTTATGCCAAGGGTTAGGAATAGAAACGGGGATCGACTTAGAGCTACTGGCTAAAGCTGGCTGGATGATCAGCGAAGAGCTGGGTCGGCAGCCTACATCAAAAGTGTCATTAGCATTGCGTAACCGCGTATTATCACTTTCGTAGAAGGCCATCCGGCACCTCATTTTCTCCCAACCCAAGTTAATTTGCTCTACTTTCGAGTAGGGAAGCGAAACCGCCCGCCAGTACGATAAATAATTAGAGAAAATAAGATAAGCACACAACCTACTAGTTTATTTGCCGTTAGCACTTCGCCATACCACAGCACGCTCAGAATAACCGTCCAAACTGGTTCTAATATCATAATTAGAGCAGCGTTACCTGCCTGAACAAATTTTTGCCCCATGGTTTGCATTACGTAACGCAAGCTCGTCGCTAATAAGGTACTCAACGCAAACCACCACCAAATAGAGGAGTCCACCTCTGCCGGGAAAGATTCCATAAAAAATGAAACCAACAAACCTAAACAACCTGCTGAAAAAAGTTGCACGCAAGTAAGCAGCAGCACAGGTAGTTTTTGAGAGTATTTGCTGTTCACATTAAAATGAAGCGCCAAAACCAGTGCTGCACCAAGAAACCACAATTGACTGGCCGATTGTTTCCAGCCACCAACTAAAGAAAGACAAGCAAGACCTAATACAGCGATAGGCAAAGAAAGCCAGAAAATTCGTTGTGGTCGTTGACGAAACATAACCCATGCAACAATCGGCACAAACAGCATGGAAAGGCTCATGATAAATGCGCCTTCCCCGAGAGTATCACTGATAGAAATAGCGTAAATCCATGTCATAACGGCACTGCCTAACAGGAGCCCGACACCACCAGCAGAAAGCACATCTTTTAAGTTTGCTTTCAGCAAAGGTCGGTAACATAGAGGCAGTAAGCAGAGCGAAGCGATAGTAAATCGCGCCCCAATAAAGCCAAAAGGTGGTAAACCCTGTATTGTTTCCTTAGAGAATATCCAGCCAAGTGCCGCGATCATCGTCGTCGCAACCAGAATAACCGTCGCTTTGCGTTCTGAGTTAAACATAAGTACTCACAAAATATGGAACACACAATAGCGCAGCAAGAGAGTTTTACTGCGCTACTGTGTAAATTTGAAAGGGGTTTGTGTCGAGCGAAAAAGTGAAAGCCCGATCCTCTCCTGTATTGTTGTCACGCAGATTAAAGTTCTGCTGCTAGATACATTAAATGCAGGCAAAGTCTTAAGGCAAGCCTTTTCGCATACTAAATTACTTTGGCATTCTATACAGCAAGCAAACTGGCTAAAACCTGTACCGGGTGTCGAACTACCTACCCTTCAAAACGCTTAACTTGACTGCGGCAGGAGTAGTATTGCGACTTCAGCGCACCTCAATACAGGTTGAATAAGGCGAATTGCTTTTTACCAATCGCCTCTGCAATGAAAACTTATTGATTAACTACAACGAGTGGTTAAATTGCTCCACGGCCTCTACAACACGGCTAGCGCCATCTTGTATTTCATTCATCACATTACCTGCTTTTTCAGAGAGCTCTAGCGTATCTAGTGCTTCTTTTTGGCATTTAGCGATCAGCTTAACTGCGTTATCCGTTCTCTGTAGGTTTTCACTTACCATTGTGACAATTTCATCGGTGGTTGCATTGGTTCTTGTAGCAAGCTGTCTGACTTCATCAGCAACAACGGCAAAGCCTCTACCATGCTCACCCGCACGAGCCGCTTCTATCGCCGCATTTAACGCCAATAAGTTAGTTTGGTCAGCGATACCACTGATGCTATTTACCAACTCGCTAATACGCGATGAGTGCGCTTTAAGCTCGTCAATCGCCGTGTTCGCTTGCTGCATTTGCTCGGAAAGTATCTGCATCTTTTCTAACGTTGAGCCTATAACCTCTTGCCCTTGCAGGGTTTGTGTTCCAGTTTCTTGGGAGATTTCGTTCGCCAATTGCGCAGCCTGGGCCATTTTCTGTTCCTGCATCACCTGCTGGGTAATATCTGTCGCGAACTTAACGACCTTGTAGAGCTCTCCTCTGTCGTTATGGATAGGGTTATATGAAGCCTCTAACCACACCTCTTCACCATAACGGTTAACTCGTTTGAATCGCTCTGATGAAAATTGCCCTTTTGCTAAACGTTGCCAAAACTCACGGTAAGCTTGAGAGCTCGACTCTTCCTGATCACAAAACATGCGACGATGCTTCCCTAGAATCTGATCAAGCGTATAACCCATTGTGTTTAGGAAATTATCGTTGGCTTTTAAAACATGACCATCTAATGTGAACTCAATCACCGCCATAGAACGACTTAATGCATTTAGCATGTCCTCTTGCTCACGAGATGATTTGATCGTTCGCGTAAGTTCAGAAGCAAAAACAAAAAAGCTTTCTACTTCTCTGCGCTCATTTAAAACAGGCTGGATAATCGTTCTTAACCAGGCTTCCTCACCATTACCTTTCTGTACTTGCAATGCCCCATTCCAGAACACTTTATCTTGGACGGCTTTCTTCATTCGATGAAAGTGATCTGTATTGCGCGAATTTGACGGTACCAATTCAGTAATTGATTTCGTTAAGATCTCATCATCATTTAAGAAAAGTTCTTGCTGTAGCTTAGTATTTGCAGAAGTAATGATGCCTTTACTATCCAATGTTAAGCGGATCATCTCTTCATCTAAACTGGTTTGGATTTGCTGCAGGATTTGCAACTCCTGCTTTAATCGTTGATTTTCTTGTTGAAGCGACTTATTAAAAAACATGACTTTCTCTCATTTGACCGACCTTCGGACTAGTCAAAGGTTTATTATTTGTATACCGAATAAACTGCAAGCGGCAAAATCATTTGGTTGCATATTCAAACGCGATTTCTATTTCTCATCAAAGGACCCCGCTGGGAATGCGGCGATTTTTTCTACAGTGTAACCTAAGCGCAGTATACTGAAATTTCTCCAGCGCCCAAGATGTTTATATATTTATCAATATTAAAGCTCTTTATCGCCAGTTTGAGGTTTGTATTTGTGGATATACTTATATGAGAAGTGTTGTGTTCAGATCAATAAGCCTTTTCATTAAAAAAGAACCTTGACTTAATTCCAATAGTTTTTGCCGTTTTATCGCTTTTCCACCCGACTTTTGAGCGATTACCCACTCCTTATTCGCTTGCATTTCTATTAATAGCGCACGGAGCAACCAATAACAGCACACCGACCAACAAGCTTTTGGACAAAAGCTTGCTAGTGACTTTGTTAGATTAGCAAACTATCAATAACTACAGGTATGGTAAGTTTACTTATGAAGTCCTGATGCGATGAATAACATCGCACCAGAAAAAGTATTGGCTGGGTTCGCAGTAAAAAGTCTTTAAGTTAAATCATCGCACTTTGCAGGTGGAAGAACATAAATACGGCTTGAGTGCTTCAATGTAAGTTCTCGCTTAGATGTACATTCGATGTAGTTTGACGTTTCTATACCTTTTCTTAACGAGGTATCGAAATAGTGTCCGATTAAAGCAAAGATTAATGCTCCGAATAGCATTAATCTCAGAGTTAACTTTGGTAGTTGAATGCCATTGGCAATGTTGAGTAATGCCATTGGGATAGAAGGAAGAAAAAAACCAAACAATACAAATGACGACGTATTGTTAAGGTATCCCGATACTCTGATTACGGGGTTAATTCCTACATTTTCTACAGTATGAATTAAATTATAAGCTCCCGACCCGCACCATAACGCAAATCCTGTAAAAAATATTAAAAATGTAAGTTTCTTTAAAAAATCTAACATGATCAGTCAATTAATGCCTCTACAGTTTCTTTCATTGGCTTAGTGAATTTGTACTTATTATCTAATTCCGATACATATCCACCGATCTTAAATGCTGAATAAACAAACAAACCTAACCCAACTGCGGCAGGTAAAGAAAACCCAAACAAAATCCCAGCACCAGCACGAGCAACCAAAAGCACTCCCTGAGCGGCCACGCCAGCAACTACACCTTTAGCAACATCCGCCGTAAGTTGGCCTACGACTTCGCTTAGCGTCTTCTCATCGTGCAGCATGTAATCAACCGCATTGACCGCACTACTAAACACAAACTCTAAATAGATGTTGCCTCTCAAAAAACGGACATTACCTTGGACAGTATTCAATGCGTGACCAATCTTAAGCATTTTAGGCGTTGCTTGTTGCCAACGGATACCGAGATCTAAATATCGAGGCTTGTAGTTCTCAACCACAATATTCATTACACCATTGATATTGACGGCTTTGGCGGTTGCTCCCCATCCACCAAGCTCTTTAGCGACTTCATAAGCCCCTTTGAGTCCTACGCCAACGCCAGTGTAGTCCTTACCTGTAGAAAGCTGACCGTGTGTGTCTTTGATGAGCAAATCTAAATACTCGTTGGCTTCTTCAACTGTTAGTACGGCAATACTGACGTTCTCTTGCTGTGAGGTGTCCCACTGGTATTCTTTCGCTTGATCCTGTAAGTCCTTATTCCATTCTTCTTTCGTAAGGTCATACGCTTGTTGAGCAGGTTTTCGTTCAGCAAGAACGCGCTCTCTATTTTCAGCCCATCGTTTTTCATCGCTCGCGGTATATCTCAGCTCTTCCTGACGCTCTCGGCGTTGGTGAGCTGCTCTTTCTCTAGTGGTTTTTGGCCTTTCTACAGGGGTTACAGGAGCGGATTCATATCTCATAGAAGTCGGTTTTACTGATGAATAAGAAGGATAATAACAATATTTTCAGTAATTTATTATCCTCAACAAGATAACCTGACGATTTAACCAATTAAATAGGAAGTTTGACAGATTAAACAAACACAATGAAGGCTCAATAGTGTTGGGTTACATTCTATCGGATAACTTTTCGTAGGGTAAAACGCAAGCACCAAATTTTGTAGGGTATTTATTCCAGCTTATTTTGGGGCAAAGATAAGTTTGGCAGAGAAAGCCCAAGCTTAGTCTTCAGGCTTTATATCAAAACTCATAAAATGAAGCTTTGGATGCCTAAAACAACCCTAACTCACTTCAATTGCTGCCCGCACTAACACTTTTGTTTTGTATCGTAACTGATTTGCTTACTGACGTTCTTTAGTTGCACTCCTGCCTTATTAAATGCCTTTTGAATAGTTGTGGAAACATGCTGGCGGCCCTCTCCTTCAAAAAAGTTAGCTCGATCTTGCTTCGTTTCGAATACGCAGACTATTTCTAAACTTTGTGGAAAAGAAGAGAATTTGACGGTATGAGTCACCCAAAGAAAGCCATCGTAGCCTTTTAGCGTATCTTCACAAACTTCGGTCAACACTTCTCTAATTAGATTCTCGACCTTCTTATCTGATTTGCGCATAAATTAAACTTCATTCCTATCTAACGCCTTTAATTAGGTTTCAGTGTACATTGTCTTAAACAGTATTTGGCAGTGGTATTTAGTCAATAGCCTGTAGATGAGGTTATTCGCACGAAGATTTACCGACCTACTCGCTTCGAACTACATCTTACGCTGTTAAAAATAAGCGCTTTGCAACTCTACAAAACGCTTCTAACTTATTAGATTATTTTAAGTGTGTTTCAAGGAATGCAGAAACCTTGTCCATTGCAATGCCGACTGCTTCTGGATGGTCATACAGTTCATAGTGAGACCAATTTTCCAAATTAACCAGCTGTCGGTCTTTTGATTGAACAGAGCGGCCATAAATTTCCTGCCCATCACGATAAGCACCAAACGCCCCGACTTTTTGCCCTACCACGGCCATAACAGGCTGAGTCAATAACGTTTCGGCAAATGCAAAGGCATCCCAGCTCAGTGTTTTCTGTGCATGTGAAAACAGCATACGAGTTGCACCACCTTCGGTTTGTCCACGTGATGTTTTGTAGTATTCAGTAGCTTCGAACACGTCTCGTTCTGTTAATCCATTTTCTTTTGCAAATTCAATATTTGGAGGAAGAAGTTCATCGATTTTCAGCTCTGAGCCGCGAGCTTCGGCTGTTCTCTGTGCAGCCATAGCTTCAAGATTGGCGATAGGGTCGTACATACTAAAGCCTTCACGGAACAAGCGGCCTAAGTTAACAGGCGTAATACCTACGACAGCTTTCAAGCGCTTTTCGGTTAGGGCTGAATTGATCATGTAACCACCACCGCCGCAGATACCGAGTCCACCAATTCTATTCTCATCGACATATGGTAAAGTTACTGCATAGTCGATAACGCGACTGATATCTTCAACACGTTGACTTGGGTCTTCTACGTAGCGAGGCAATCCCCCCGATTCTCCTTGGAAGCTCGCGTCAAATGCGATCACGACGTAACCTAACTCAGCAAGGGCTTTACCATAGACAGCGCTGGATGTTTGTTCTTTACAACTACCAAAAGGATGAACACTTATCATTGTTGGGTAGCGTTTCGATTCATTGAAGCCTTCTGGGAATAAAATTAATGCAGACATATCCCAAGACATATCAGCATTTCTAAAAGTGATTTTTTGCATATTCATAATCAATATCTTAAGAGTAAAAAGCCTTGAGAGCAGAAAGGCTCGAAGCAATTGAGCCTTTCATCGGGAATATTAAAGAGTGCGTTGGAAGAAAGATGCGAGTTGGGATACTGCGTCATCGACGTATTCGGCAACATCATAAAGCGACATATGGTTTGCACCATCAATGGCATACAAGGTTTTATCTGAACTCGCTGCACGTTCTATCAGGTCATCACTCATCCATTTGCTGCCTGCGTCACTACCAACGACAGCAAGAATTGGCTGAGTTAGGAATGCTTCCGCTTTGTGGTACGCATCGTAAGTAATGATCTGGTTTAAGTTACGAGTTAGAGCAAAACCCGGCGCATTTGGATGTTCACAACGTGGTGTGTGGTAATACTCCCAAGCTTCGCGTAGCTCTGCATTTGAGGCATCTTCTTCACGCATCGGAGCTAGAGGAATAGTCGCGAATTCTGTACCATTCGTGTCGGTTGTGCGAGCATTCGAACCAAATTCTAAGTAACCAACAGCGTCAGCATCGTTAACCGAATTATCCCAACCATTACGGAACATTTGGCCAATGTTTACGGCACTAACCATACCCAGTGCTTTGATTCGACGATCATTGATCGCTGCATTTGCACTATAGCCCGCACCAGCACAAATCCCCATTGCGCCAATTTTATCGTTATCGACGTACTCTAACGTTGTCAGATAGTCGACGACTGCGCTCACGTCTTCAGTACTCGTGTAAGGGTTTTCCATTTGGCGAGGCTCACCTGTACTTTCACCTTGATACGAACGGTCAAACGCAATGGCAATTATGCCGCTTTTTGCAAGTTTACTCGCATATAGGCCTGCGGTTTGCTCTTTTACGCCACCACCTGGGTGTGAAACAACAACCGCCGCATATTGTTTACTTGCATCAAAATCTGTAGGGAAGTTGATAACCGCTGAAATCTCAATACCTTGACCATTGAGATTTTTGAAAGTGACTTTAGACATAGCGACATTCTCCATTAGAGGTTAACTGTTCATCTCAGGCTGACCTAAGCTTCGATGTAATATTAGTCAACACACTGTTTCGGATAAATATCGTTTTATCTACATGACTGTTTAGTTATACTTAACAGATGAGAATAGAACCTTCTTTAATTTCATCACTGACGTGGTTTGCACATATTGCTCGCCATCGCAGTTTCACTAAAGCAGCCTTAGAAATGGGGGTAACCCGTGCTGCCTTATCACAACACCTAAAAGCGTTAGAACAACAGCTACAAGTTCGGTTAATTAATCGAACCACCAGAAGTATGTCGCTGACGGAAGAAGGCCAACGTCTGCTTGATATTTTGCAACCTTCATTGGTGAACATTGAGCAGGTCGTTAACGAATTGAACGACTCTCATCTTGAGCCTTCGGGATTAATCCGTATCAGTGTATCAAGAACCGCTGCTCGGCTGCTTATTGAGCCCTATCTAGGTGAGTTCCTCTCTCGTTATCCTAAAATACGCCTAGAGCTAATCATGGATGATGGGTTTTCTAACATCGTCGCAGAAGGCGTTGACGCTGGCATTCGCTTAGGATTAAGCTTAGATGAACATATGGTTGCGATCCCTATTACTCCGCCGTTAACAACGGCAATAGTGGGCTCTCCTGAATACTTTAGGCAAAATGGACTACCTCAAACTCCTGAGGATTTAGAAGGTCACAATTGCCTTGCTTATCGTTTTACCTCTAGCGGAACAATTGATCATTGGTCGCTAACCTCTCCAGATGTTGCAAAGCGCACCCTCGTTTTCGAGCCTAAAGGCAATGCTATTTTTAATGATGACTATAGTATGTTACAAGCTGCAATGCAGGGTGTGGGTTTAGTGAAGCATATTGATTTATGGGTGGAAAAGCACATAGATGAGGGAAGATTGACCCGAGTTCTGACACCTTGGTGCAAAGAGTTTCCAGGGTTTTATTTATATATACCTTCACGAGAGCATATGCCGAAAAAAATCCGCGTCTTGATGGATTTTTTAATCGAAAAGCGCGAAGCTCTGAAACTCAAAGAGTAATTGCCAAATTGCTTTAAATAAAAAAGCGAGCACGAGGCTCGCTTTTAACTTTCTGTTTCCGTTATATATTACAATAGCTCAACCGATTGTTTGGCTATCACAAATTCCTCGTTAGTAGGAATAACAAGAGCTTTCGCACCTAACAACTCAGATGTTGCAATAACACCTGCGTTGCCAAATCTTGCATCTTCGTTACCTTTCTCATTTTCAACAAAACCTAACAGTTTTAGGTTTTTCAAGATTTCACGACGAATTGGTAGTGAGTTTTCACCAATACCACCAGTGAAGATGATACCGTCTAATGAATCCAGAGCCGCGAGGTAGGAAGTAATGTATTTCGCAACGCGGTAAGTGAAGATCTCAAATGCCAACTTCGCACGTGAATTCCCCGCTTCCATTGCTTCTAGTACGCCACGAGCATCACTTGTCACACCAGATACACCTAAGAAACCTGACTTCTTGTTCATCATCTCGAACACTTCGTCTTTTTCCCAGCCTTTACGGAAAAGGAACTCGATAACACTTGGATCAAGGTCACCACAGCGAGTGCCCATCATTAGGCCAGCTAACGGCGTCAAACCCATACTTGTATCAACACATTCGCCATTTTTAACCGCACTCACTGATGCACCGTTACCTAAGTGCACAGTGATAAAGCTGCTTTCTTCAACCGGCTTATCTAGCATTTTCGCTGCTTCACGGCTTACGTAGTAGTGGCTTGTACCGTGAGCACCGTAACGACGCACTTTATGCTCTTCGTAAAGCTCGTAAGGAAGTGCGTACATAAAGGCTTTGGCTGGCATTGTTTGGTGGAAAGCAGTGTCAAATACAGCAAATTGAGGCAGTGAAGGGAACGCCGCCATTGCCGCTCTCATGCCTTCAGCGTTCGCTTTGTTATGAAGTGGTGCAAGTTCAGCAAGGCGCTCTACTTCTTGAATAACTGTTTCATCAACTTTCACAGTTCCTTTAAAGGTTTCACCGCCTGCGACAATGCGATGGCCTACAGCGACAAATTTTGAGCTCAAACCTAGAGTTTCGAGTAGTTTTACCACTCGCTCAACAGCGTACTGATGATGGTTACCGCCAGCTGGAATTGCTTCAACGGTTTTTTCTCCCTGATATTTCCAACTGATTTCAGCTTCAGGTAGACCAAAACACTCACCAATACCTGATACCAAAGCTTCACCGGTTTCAGAATCAATAACAGCAAATTTTAATGAAGAGCTACCAGAGTTGATCACCAGTACAAACGAATTAGACATGAAATAGTTATCCTGTTGTAGAGCAGAGGTTGTAATAGCGCTTGTGCGCTGCGTACTTCTTGTTTGCCCCTCTATTATTCAATAATTTTTTAATCTTTCAACAATCTTTTAGTAAAAGCGATTTGATTGAACAAATTTTGTTGATCTGTAGCAAGTTTTGATTTTATTTGAAGGCTAAAAAATATCACTTGTTAAACATAATTTATGAATAGGTCAATTTGTACAAAGTCAGATATATAAGCTACGTTGTTTATTGGGTGAACAAAAATAACAAACCAATCAATAAATCGGGGTAATAATGTGCCCACTATTGCATTTCTATTAGTGATCTTAGGTTTGATTTTGCTCTGCTGGGGATGGCAGATGACAAAAAACATCTGCTCGAAAACTGACGTAACCGGGTGGACTTTCCTATTATTGTTAATCAGCTGTTTCATTTTTGCTTATGCCGTTTTTTTGCACGCCATCATGCAAAAACCTATTGCTTCTCTCTTAGAAACGGGGGTTTCTCTTATACTTTTTGGCGGCAGTATCTTTGTCGTGCTGGTGATTAAGTGGAGCAACGATTCGATATTAGAGCTTCATACTGTTGCTGAAAGAGAGAAGCGCAATGCCGTCCATGACGCTCTTACTGGGCTCCCTAATCGTAAATACTGCTTTGAGTCTATCGAAGGCAGAATACAATCTAGAGACCCATTCTCGGTGATCCTTTTTGACGTGGTTAATTTTAAACAAGTCAACGATGCAATGGGTCACTTTTGTGGAGACCAGTTACTTATTCAAATTGGTCAACGCCTTCAGGGGAAACTGAAAGGCAATGACCAGATATTCCGCGTTGGTGGTGATGAATTTGTCATCCTGACATCTTCTGCATGCGAGGAAATGGGTAGAAAACTCATAGAAGAACTAGATTCTGCAATGTCTGAACGCTTTCATTTAGATGAGTTTCAAGTTTCCTGCCGCGTTGTTTTCGGTATAAGCACCTACCCATATGACGCCCTAACCAATGATCTTTTGATCAAGCACGCAGATATCGCTATGTATCACGCCAAGCGTAATGGCAATCTTTTTGCGTTTTATAATGAGGATATGAACGTCGGGGCTAAGTACCAACTTGAGATATCTTCTCGTATTCAATGTGCGCTTGAAAAAGAAGAGTTTCAGTTGTATTACCAACCGTTGATTGATGCACACACTAACTTAGCTGTCGGTTTTGAAGCAGTGATTCGTTGGCATGACGAAAATGGTAAAACGATCTCACCCAACGACTTCATTCCTATCGCAGAGCGTAGCAATCAGGTGCACAACATTACCATGTGGGTTCTTAACCAAGTAGAAAGGGATCTGCAAACATTTATAGAGAAAGGCATTAAGCTTCCTGTCCACGTAAACTTATCAGCGAAAGATCTCTCATCTAACTTGCTGTTTAATCGCTTAGAAACTTTGCTCAAAGTAAACCCGCAATTCGCTGACCTAATAAGTTTAGAGATCACTGAAACGATGGCGATCGATAGGGTCGTTGAGCTCAACCCCTTAATTCATCAAATTAAAGGATTAGGTATAAAGATCAGCTTGGATGATTTTGGCACTGGGTATTCATCTTTGTCACTGTTAAGAGATCTTCCGGTTGATCAAATTAAAATCGACCGCTCATTTCTCTCCACAGCAAGCCGCACAGAAGGCTCCCGCTCTATCGTTGAGAACACGATTGCGCTAGCACATGGATTAGGGTATTCGGTCGTAGCAGAAGGCGTTCAAGACATGGACACACTGCATTTTTTGAGAAGTCGAGGCTGTGACATCATTCAGGGTTACTTGTTCTGTCCTGCCCTGCCCTTAGACGAAGTAATAAGTTGGGTAAACAAACACGATGAAAAGCAAAACCGTATTAGACGCGCATAAAAAAGCCGAGCGCTTTGCTCGGCTTTCAATTCTTTGTGTAGCAACTTAAACCGTCGCTTTAATCACTCGTGATTATGCGTCTGTACGACGGCCACGACCGTGACCACGTTCACCACGATGTGCACCACGGTGATCACCACCACGGTTGCGATCGAAACGACGTTCGCCACCTTCGCGATTGCCATCGCGGTTGCCGTCACGGTTACCGCGGAAGCCACCTTCGCGACGACCGCCTTCACGACGATCACCACCACGATTGCCGCCTTCGCGGTTGCCACGGTAACCACCGCCATCACGACGACCACCATCGCGACGACCACCGTCACGGCGACCACCACGAGACTCGCGGAAATCATCGAAGTCACATACTACAGCACCAACATCTTGTTGACGGATACGTAGTTTGCTTAGCTTGTTCGCCGCGTCTGAAGTCATTGCTTTAGGTAGCTGTACGAATGTGTGACCTTGAGCTAGCTTGATCGCACCGATAGAACCTTTACCTAGACCTAGTTCGTTTGCTAGAGCGCCAACGATGTCTTTAACTTGAACGCCTTGCTCACGACCAACTTGAAGCTGGTAAGTATCCCAGTCTTGGTTGTTGAAGTTACGACCGCCATCGCGACCACCTTCACGGCGCTCTTTACGACGTTGCTTGTCACGCTCAATTGCTTCAACCATTGGGTCTTCGCCAATGTAGAACAGAGGACGTTTGCCTTGCTGACGCTTAAGAAGCATAGCAGCAAGTGTTGCTGGGTCGATGTCTAGAGAAGTTTGTAGTTTCTCTACCAGCTCAGCAAATTTGTCTAGTGCTTTGTGCTCTTTCTCTGCTTCAAGCTCAGCGCCTAGCTTAGCTAGACGAGCTTCAGCAACTTGGTCACGTAGAGGAAGTTGGATTTCTTCCATAGATGACTTAGTTACACGCTCGATAGTGCGAAGCATACGAATTTGGTTAGTGCGAACTAGAAGGATCGCTTTACCCTTACGTCCAGCACGGCCAGTACGACCGATACGGTGGATGTATGACTCAACATCAAATGGGATGTCGTAGTTGAATACGTGCGTAATACGTGGAACGTCAAGACCACGAGCTACAACATCAGTTGCAACTAGGATGTCAATAACACCTTGTTTGATGTGATCAACAGTACGTTCACGTAGAGACTGAGGAATGTCACCGTGCAGTGCAGCTGCTTTGAAGCCACGTGCAGATAGCCAGTCAGCCAGACGCTCAGTATCTTGACGAGTACGTACGAATACGATTGACGCGTCAGTTTCTTCAGTTTCAAGAAGACGAGACATTGCTTCATCTTTCTCTACACCTTTCACTACCCAGAACTGTTGTTGAACTTTGTCTACAGTGTGGTTTTTACCAGCAACGTCAACCGTTACAGGGTCACGAAGGAAACGTTCAACGATCTTCTTCAGCATTGGAGGCATAGTTGCAGAAAACAGAACGCGTTGTGCTGACTCTGGAGCGTGCTCCATGATCGCAGTTACGTCATCTACGAAACCCATGTTTAGCATTTCGTCTGCTTCATCAAGAACGAAAGTACTAACTTCGTCTAGGTGTAGACGTTCGCGATTGATAAGATCTTGAACACGGCCTGGAGTACCGACAACTACATGAGCGCCACTTTTAAGAGCACGCATTTGGTCGACAATAGATGCGCCACCGTAAATCTCTAGAACTTTCAAACCTTTGATGTTTTTACCAAGGTTTTTCATTTCCGCTGCAACCTGAATTGCCAACTCACGAGTCGGAGCAAGTACAATCGCTTGCGGTTTGCGTTGGTTTAGATCGAGTTTGTTGAGAAGAGGCAGAGAGAACGCTGCTGTTTTACCTGTACCTGTTTGAGCTTTACCCAGCGCGTCAGCACCTTCCAATAGGTGTGGGATTGCCGCAGCCTGAATTGGAGTTGGTGACACGAAACCCATTCCGTCTAGAGCAGAAAGGATAGAATCATTCAGAGATAAATCACTGAATTGAATAACAGAATCTTGCATTGGGATCCTACTTAATTAAACAAAAAAACAGTCCCATATGCTCTTCCAATTCGATACTGATCCATCCAGATACTGATTCCATTCAGACGGGAACACAGCACAGTACACAACCGCGATAAGCCATTAGGGACGACTAAGGGAGGCGGATTATTCCTTAAAAGCATAAAAAAATCCAGAAAAAATTGAATTACATCACAATTTATTCTCAACAATGGTATTTTTAGCATATTTTTCCACCAGCCCTACCATTCCCCGTAGATTCGCGTAACTCACAGATGAGAATTTCATCAATATTTAAGCCAATTTCTCGTGGTTAAATTGGCAAAATTCACGGCGAAATTACGCTCCACAGGTAGTAATAATAGCTCGCAATGATTATAGTGTGCCCAACTCCATAGGTAATTTAAGAAAAGATGTTTCAAGATAACCCACTACTCGCTCAGCTTAAGCAGCAAATCCAAGAAAACCTGCCTAAAAAAGAAGGCTCAATAAAAGCCACAGATAAAGGCTTTGGCTTTTTGGAAGTGGACAGTAAGACTAGCTTCTTCATCCCGCCTGCGTACATGAAAAAGTGCATGCACGGTGACAAAGTCGTCGCCATTATCCGCACCGAAAATGAACGCGAAGTTGCAGAGCCACAAGAGCTGCTGGAACAAGCCGTGACTCGCTTTATTGGTCGAGTAAAAATGTTCAAAGGCAAGCTCAACGTAGCACCTGATCACCCACAGCTTAAAAAGCTGTCTCTTAAAGCGAAACTAAAGAAAGGTCTTAAACCTGACGAGTTCGCCGAAGGTGATTGGGTTGTCGCACATCTTATTCGCCACCCTCTAAAAGGCGATAACTCTTTCTTCGTAGAAATTTCTGAAAAAATCACTGACGCGAATGATAAAATTGCGCCTTGGTGGGTAACGCTTGCTCAAAACGATCTACCAAACTCTGAGCCAGCAGGCATCGATAACTGGGAACTGAAAGACGACGCGGAGCTAGAACGCGTAGACATGACTCATGTTCCATTCGTCACTATCGACGGTGAATCGACTAAAGATATGGACGATGCGCTGTACGCGAAGAAAACCGTATCTGGCGATTTCGAACTCACCATCGCTATTGCGGACCCAACCGCCTACATCACACCTGAAGATGAAATGGATAAAGTAGCACGTGAGCGTGGCTATACTATTTATCTTCCAGGCCGCAACATCCCGATGTTACCTCGTGATTTAGCGGACAACCTATGCTCTCTGATTGAAGGTGAAACCCGCCCTGCTATTTGCTGTACCGTAACGGTAAGTAAAGATGGTGTGATTGGCGACGATATTAAATTCTTCGCAGCAAACATCAAATCACATGCACGCCTAGCATACGATCACGTGTCTGATTGGTTAGAAAACGGCAGCTCTGAAGCATGGACGCCATCTGAAGAGATCGCGACCATCGTTCGTGATCTTTATGAGTTCTCTCTTGCTCGCGCTGAATGGCGTGAGAAAAACGCAGTGGTCTTCCCTGATCGTCCTGACTACCGTTTTGAGCTCAGTGAAGATAACGATGTAATCGCTATCCACGCAGACATGCGCCGCAGTGCAAACCGTCTTGTTGAAGAATCCATGATTACCGCAAACATCTGTGCAGGTCGTACATTACGCGATAAATTTGAAACAGGTGTCTTCAATACGCATGCAGGTATCAAGAACGAGAAGATTGAAGAAGTGGTTCAACTTGTCAATCCAGAAGGCCAGTTGGAGTTCACAGCGGAGTCTATTGCTACGCTAGAAGGCTTTGCTGCGTTGCGCCGCTGGTTGGCAGCTCAAGAAACGTCTTATCTAGATAACCGCATTCGTAAGTTCCAAGCATACAGTGAGGTGGGTAATCAGCCTCTGCCTCATTACGCAATGGGTTTAGACATCTATGCAACTTGGACATCACCAATTCGTAAATACGGTGATATGATCAACCACCGTATGTTGAAGGCCGTCATCCTTGGTAAAGAACCCGTACAAAAACCAGATGACCAAGTAGGCGAAGAGCTAGCTCTACATCGTAAACATCATAAAATCGCTGAGCGAAATGTCTCAGATTGGCTATATGCACGCACGCTTGCTGATGAGCCGAGCAAGAAAACTTGTTTCACAGGTGAGATTTTCGATATTAATCGTGCAGGCGCACGTGTCCGACTTCTCGAAAATGGCGCAGCAGCCTTTATTCCTGGTGCACTAATTCTTGATAATAAAGAAAGAATTGAGTGCAATGGCGACAACGGTACCATCTCTATCGATAAAGAGGTCGTATACAAACTTGGGGATACATTGGAAATTGTCCTTACGGACGTAAACCAAGAAAACCGCAGTTTAGTTGCAAAGCCAACCCAGGTATTCGCTGAACAACCAGCAGCACAAACAGAACAGACTGTAAGTGAATAATACCGAATGAAGTTAAAAGGCGCTCTATTGAGCGCCTTTTTTATTTGTTATGTAAAACGATAAGAACGAGTATGCCGAACATTGAGATCATTCGCTTTAATCACTTCACTGCGCGCAAAAGTGAGCGTTACACTGCAACACATAATGGGTTATATATTGTTGAAGAAGGTGCCCTATTAGTTCATCAACCTAATGGTGAGCAATTTGAACTTAAAGCCGGAGATTTCACACTCTATAACTCCGCAGATCTGAGCAGTGCAGAAGCCGTCTCTAGTGACGGAGGCTTTAAAGCATTGGCTTTAGTCTTCAACCCAAATATATTCTGTGACTTTAAGAAAGCGCACCCGATGCTACGTTCCAAAACGGAAGAAAGGCGCTTCTATCCTTTTTCAACGCAATCCAGTAGCGAAGTAGCACAATTGAAGGACATGTTGGTTAAGTTAGCGAGTCGCAACGCTCCAGACTACACACAAAGCCATATCGCAATGGCATTGCTGTCGTTGATGGTTGAGGTAGAGCCAAACATCCTATCTATCATAGATGATGCAAGTAGCCTGAGCGACTCTCAAAAAGCCATTAAGTACATTGAGGGTAATATTGAAAAAGACATCACGCTAGAAGGCTTAGCGGCTCATATGAGCATGTCCATCGCAACCTTAAAACGTCGCCTCGCCGCAGATGATCTTTCGTTTTCTCAGATATTAAAGGTGAAACGGATAAACTTCGCAGCAACCCAACTGCGCAAGTCAGAAAAATCAATAACAGAAATAGCGTTTGAGTCTGGTTTTAAAAGTGCAGCGCATTTCAGTACAGCATTTAAATCCGTTTACAACATGACCCCCAAAGACTTTAGAAACCAAGTCGTTAAGCCTAAAGTATAAATCATGTCGGCATTCGCATCCGTTGGGCTCACCCTATTCCCAAAAACACGCTTGAGGATCACGCTCCAATTCGTTGAGTAAGTCCTCAAGCATTCGGCTAAATGGAAGTGGCTTATAAGGCACCCACCTTAACAGCTCGTTGTGATATGTGGGAACATAGAAATACCAAAGTTGGTTGTCCTCATCAAACATGATCTTCGCGACGGGAGAAGTATACTCGCTATGCTGGGAGTCGAGGAGAAAATGCGCCCGATGAAGCTCAACGCCATTTTCTACTAGCTCATAGAGGCACTTGCCCTGTTCGACAGGCAAGTTAGCATTACGCGCAGAGCAGAGCGATTGAACTGATTTGTATAAACGACTTGTCGCCATTTGGGACACTGACATCAACGTTCTCCCGATGGATGATAGTTAGAGCTGTCGATCCTAGTATATAACCTTTACATCATCACCGATGGTAGTTATCTACCTAACTCAAGTATAAGATAGCTATATTATCATTTGCCCAGATTATCATCTCAATCCACTTGGAAACGCTAGCTCCATCACCTCTTGACTAGAAATAATTCCCCTGTTTAGCGCTAACAGTTCACAAAAGTGTAACCTGAACGCAATATCATAAACTCTGCTTTATCCCGTATATGGAGTTTAATATGTTACGTTTTACTGTGGCGACTTTATTGGCCATAGCAGTCTCCCTCCCTACCATTGCAAAAGAAATCAACATCTCAGGGTCAACGTCGGTTGCTCGCGTGATGGATGTACTTGCTGAGGAATACAACAAAACACACCCAGACGATTACGTTGCTGTTCAGGGCATTGGTTCGAGTGCTGGTATCACCATGGTCAATAAAGGAGTAGCCGAAATAGGCATGAGCTCTCGCTATCTGACTGAAAGCGAAAAAGGTGAAGATCTCAATGTATACCCTATCGCTTATGATGGCCTCGCTGTTGTTGTAAACCGTACCAACTCTGTAGAAAACCTTTCTCAGCAACAGCTGTTTGATATTTACAAAGGTAAGATTAAGAATTGGAAAGAGGTCGGGGGCGCAGATCAGCCTATCGCGGTGGTTACTAGAGAAGCGTCTTCAGGTTCACGTTACAGCTTCGAAAGCTTGCTGGGACTGACCAAAATCGTTAATGATCGCCTCGTCTCGGATATCAGCCCAAACAACTTGGTTGTAAACAGCAACAGCATGGTAAAAACCATTGTTAACCATAACACTCGCGCCATTGGTTTTATCTCTGTAGGGTCAGTAGATCGCTCGATCAAGGCGATTCAGTTAGATGGTATTGACCCAACCTCGACAAACATTAGCAATCATAAGTACAAGTTGGCGCGACCATTCCTAGTGCTATACAAAGTAGATAAGATTAGCGATGCAGGTAAAGGTTTTATCGCTTTCCTTCGTTCAGAGCAGGGACAAAAAGCGATTGCAGATTACGGTTATACGCCAGTAAAAAACTTTAATCAGTAAAAATAAAAAAGAGAGCACCTTGATGCTCTCTTTTCCTATGTAGTGTTCTCTCCGGTTTCGGAATTAGAAATGCAGTTGAATTACAGAGACCACAACCGCACCAGGTCGACGAATACCTTCAATTTCCACTTTAATTTCGCGCTCAATCTCCAAACCTTTTTTGATTGGCGTTACTTTTGTTAACGTGCTGACTGCACGAACATTATTGCCCGCTTTGACAGGGTAAGGGAAACGAACTTGGTTTAAACCCAAGTTAACTACCATTTTAGCTGTTGGGAACATTGGCTTTTCTGGATCAACTGAATCCGTCAGTTTAGGCAGCAATGCTAATGTTAAAAAGCCATGAGCGATAGTTGTCTTAAATGGAGATTCAGTTGAAGCACGCTCTGGATCAGTATGAATCCATTGCATGTCTTCCGTTACCGCACCAAATTGGTTAATACGTTCTTGAGACACATGAACCCAATCACCAGTGTGAATAACTTCGCCAATTTTTTCACTTAACTCGTCATAAAGCTTTTGAGCCTCTGGTGCCATTACGATCGGTGCGGGTTGAGGTGCAACTTCTTCGTTGACGGCTGGCTGCTGGTGATCACGAACTTTTGAGAAAAGAAAGCTATTTTGAGCTTTCCCCAAAAAGTCACTCCAATAATCGCGTAACGTTGGAGACATCCAATTCATAAACTCGGATTGATGAGCAGAAATCGCATCAACTTTGTCTTTAAATAGATTTGTGACCTTCATAAACACCCTTAAGAATTCTAAGCACAACTGGCTATACCAGTTAATTTTGAATTAGTTCACAAAGTCTTGCAAATACTTTCGGGCGAACACATGTACCCTAAAAGCATGTTATATCTTATATATCAGCAAGATAACAATAAAACACCATTTTATTGACGTGCGCCAATATAAAGTAAAAACTCTATAAATTGGTACTTTTTGTCCCTTTTTCACTCCGCTTTCAAACTGTCCAACATCACATCAGTGATCATAAAACAAGCAAACAGTACTTCTATTATAATTCAGCACTTTACAAGTCGGACTATGCTCCTTATTATACCGCCCACAACGGAGAGATGGCTGAGTGGTTGAAAGCACCGGTCTTGAAAACCGGCATACGTTAATAGCGTATCTAGGGTTCAAATCCCTATCTCTCCGCCACTTATTTAGAGAGCTCGCATTTATTGCGAGCTTTCGTCGTTTTAGCTCTTACAAAAACGAGATTTAGAAATCCTCGCTCGTAAACGAATCCAGCACTTCACTATATTCCAGTTAAAAGCCCGCTAATGTTTAGCGGGCTTTTAACTTCGATTTTCTAAAGTTTAAGCAAACTTTTTAATCATTTCAGACAGGTCATTGGTGCAATTTTGCACTTTGGTGTTCATATGATTCGTTTCAGTCATCAGTTCATACGATTCACTGTACTTTAAATTAAGCGACTGGATGTTTTCATTTATTTCATCCGTTACATAAACCTGCTCTTCTATCGCGACCGCAATTTGTTGGTTTCGTTCGACAACGTCTTGAACAAGGGATTCCAGTTGTTGAATGCTATCCAAAGCAGTACCTAACAATGTTACCGTTCCGGTCGACATTTCGTTACCTTTCTCTAACGCAGAAACCGCTGATTTGCTCCCATTTTGAATTCCTTCAATGGCCGATTTAATCTCTGTTGTCGATTCCTGAGTTCTTTTAGCTAAGGTTCTCACTTCATCTGCTACAACGGCAAACCCTCTGCCTTGTTCGCCTGCCCTCGCGGCTTCAATTGCAGCGTTCAACGCTAATAAATTAGTTTGTTCGGCAATACCGTTGATGACTTCAACAACGGTTCCAATTTGCTCGGTTTGTTGGTTCAAACGTATGACCACTTTAGATATTTCGCCGAGCTCATCAACCAACTCTAAAACCGATTGGTTAACATTATCGATAACGCTACGGCTGTCTATCATCGTATTTTGCGCTTCTAACGTAGCCTCGGCGGTCGCTTGAGCATTATTTGATATCTCAGATGAAGAGGCTTGCATCTCGTTGACCGCTGTTGCGACCGAGTCAATCTCCACTTTCTGTGCGCTTAAGTTCTCCGTCACTTGCTGGCTATTTGTCGCAGCACTGTTAGCACTTGCGCGCGTTTCTTCGCAAGAGTCTTTTACAGACACGCCAACGCGCCCCAGTAGCGCATTGGCAAATTGCTTACGCATCTTCATACCCAGCTCAATCTCAGCCAGATCGTTGATTCTTCCGCAATAAATATATTCCATGAGTGGATTGTTGAAGTCTTGCCTAGCCTGTTTAGCGAGCTTCTCAACTGGTCTGGTTAATACATAAATAGAGAAAACGGAAAGTAACGCAACAACGCCAAACGCTATCACTGGTGATTGATTCATTTGTAGAATGAGTAAGCCAATAAGGTTTGAAATTAAAAGGAAGAAGGCCGATCTCATCCACAAACGTGTACGAGGAAGATACATTTTCCACGGCTTACGATTATTTCGAAGCTTCGAATACGCTTTTTCCGCTCGCTGGATGTGTATACGCTCAGGTTTAAATCTCACTGATTGGTATTCCACAACTTCACCATTAGATTTTATAGGAGAAGCAAACGCGTCAACCCAATAATAGCCGCCGTTTTTACGTCGATTTTTGACCATTCCCATCCAGTGTTTGCCAGTTTTCAGGTGAGTCCATAAATCTTTAAAAGCCTGTTTTGGCATATCAGGATGACGCACAACATTGTGGGGTTTACCGATAAGCTCCCCTTCATCAAACCCCGCGACTTCATTAAAGTTTTCACTGGCATATTTGATGTAACTGGAGGTATCGGTAATGGAAACTAGGCTGTAACTCGAGGGGTAATCGTATTCCGTTTCACTCATAAACATGTGTCCTTACATTGATTAATTAACAAACGGCAAATATGAATTTATCAGCATAACATATACACGCATAATGATAGGTTGATTCAAAAATAAAACAAAATTATTGACAAGTTTACTTGTTACTTAATGACTCTAGTCGCATTTTTATCCTCTAATACAAGGCTTCGTTAATATGCACAAGACTGAGCACTGTTCAAAATTAATACACAAAAGCGCTTCCGTACTGAGTTCGTAAATTGTTATAAGTAATCCACTAAAACGAAAACAAGGAAGACAAACGCAATGACTATTCACTTTCGTCAGCTTGCAGCTAAGAGAAACACGACACACTTGTTTATTGACGATTGGAAAATTAACACTCAGCAGTCTTGGGGGATATTCAGCGCGGATGGAGATATTGGCTCTCTGCTTGGAGACCTTATTTGTGATGAAATGTCACCAGATAGTGGGGAAATTGAGCTAAATGGGCTGTCCGTTGCGCAAGTGTCGTTATCAGAGCAACAGCGATTACTGGAAAGAGAATTAGAAAAGGATGATACGGATTTTCTTGATCGTATCGACCAAGGGAGCACTGTTTATTCATTAATCCTAGAGCAGAGCCAAGACACCAACTTAACTGAACAGCTAATTAATGATCTCGACCTAAGTCATCTTAAAGATAGTGGCTTCCGTGTTCTCTCTACCGGAGAAACCAGAAGAGTAATGCTCGCCCGAGCTTTAGCCACACAACCTGACTTAGTATTACTAGATAATCCATTTACTGGCTTAGATATTGCGCACCGAGCTGCTCTCGCTCGCTATTTACACTCGCTTTCTCAAAATGTGCAACTACTCATAACCTTCTCTCGCGAATCTGACATGCCTGAGTGGATCAATAGCATCGCGCTTTTCAGTGCAGGAAAGCTTGATAGTACAATGGATAAGTCCAGTTGGGATAATCATCCAATCATTGGACAAATTAAATCTCAGTCAGAACAACAGAGTGAAGAAATGATGAGCTTGATACGTCAGCATCAGCACTCGACACCATTCAACAACCCAATATTTGAACTAAAGAATGGGGCTGTTGAATACACCGATAAGAAGATTTTTACTGGCTTGAACTGGCGCATAGACAAGGGCCAACATTGGCAGGTCAAAGGTCCAAATGGTTGTGGAAAGAGTACCTTACTTGGATTGATCTTTGGCGATCATCCGCAATGCTACAGCAATGACATTGATATTTTTGGTAAAAAGCGTGGTACTGGCGAGACAATCTGGGAAATTAAGCAGCATATCGGCATGGTGTCTTCAGCGCTACACCTCCAATATCGAGTCAATTGCAGCGCATTAGAAGTCATTTTGTCAGGATTTTACGATTCGATTGGGTTGTATAACCAGCCAACTCGCAAAGAGATGAATATTGCAAACGAGTGGCTCGGTATCTTACATATGAGCCAGTACAAAAAAACCTCATTCAAGCAATTAGAGTACGGTCAGCAGCGACTATTACTGATTGCAAGAGCCATCGTGAAACAACCCACATTATTGATTTTGGACGAGCCGTATCAAGGGTTAGATTTTTTGGGTAGACGGTTAGTTAAGAACACACTTGAACTCATCGCTAGAGAGAATTTAAGCCAACTATTGTATGTATCTCACTACCAAGAAGACCGCTTAGATAGCATCAAAAATGAGTTAGAGTTTGTGTTTGATGAAAATGCTCAGTGTTATAGAGCTAACGTCTACCAATCATAATGACTTCGCTGCACAAGCTGCTCATAAGGTAATGGTTTGGAGTACAGGTATCCCTGATGATATCTCACTCCCATCTGCTTTAAGTGTTCAGCTTGCGCTATGGTTTCCACGCCTTCAGCGATCAATTGTACTTGTAATTCTTCCGCGAAATGAACCATCGCTTTTAAGACAGAAGCACTAAGGCTAGGAATACCAATGGTTTCGACAAAGCACTTATCGATTTTTAAGTAATCTATGCGCATGTGCTGTAGAAATGCTAACGAGGTTTGGCCAGTTCCAAAATCATCGATCAGCACATCAATACCATGCACTCGCAGCGCTGCAATGCATTTTCTCGCCTCTGAATCAATGAGCTGACGCTCCGTTATCTCTACCCCTAATGAGACTTTGTTTCGGCTCAACTGTCTGTCGAGCAATTGAATTTTTCTGATCGCGTTTGGTCCGACTAAATAACCAGGCGGCACGTTAATACCAAGGTGGACAGGCTGATCAAAGCCTAATTTACTGAAGTCCTCTGCCGCTTTATCCAGAACGAAATCAGTAAGTAAAAAAACCAATCCACTTTGCTCTGCCGCAGGGACAAACTCATCCGGAGAAATGAACCCCTTACTTTGATGCTCCCATCGCACTAGCGCTTCAAACCCGAATAACTGACCGGTATCAACGTTAACTTGCGGTTGGTAATACAGGGTCAACTCTCCTCTTTTTATCGCTCTTTTAAGATCCAGTATCAAATTGCGATGAGGATCAATAAACTTATTCAACGCATACAAGCAAAGGTAGATCACGAAAATAATTGGAATTGAGTACAAAAAATAGGAAAGTGTTCTCTGTTTGACGAAAAGATCGCTGGCTTCACTCAAAGCTTCATACTCAAACATTTGCGACGATTTGATACCGATAGGATTACTTCCCGCTCTTAATGCTCCTTCTGGTGAAACTTGATCATGGATAAACAGCGCAGAGCGTTTTAGGCGTAAATCGTTGTTAAACCCTATTGTCGCATTAAAGTAGTCATGATCGATAATCGTTACGGCTTGATAACCCCGCTCTCCTTCCGTTACCACTAGCAAGAACTGATCGTACAAGCTATCAACACTACCAAGCGCTAGCGTTTGTCCCTTGGGAAAGGCGATGTGCTCAGCTAACGGTTTAGAGATACTTCCCAATTTCGAAGAACAAGTAATGACTCCCTCTTTCACAATGAGCATTTCTTCAATATCTCGTTCAAACATTAAGCTTTGCTGGAGCTCTTCACATCGTTCAGGGTGTAGCAACGCCGTGCGGTTTTCTGTCTCTATTTGGAATAAAATTTCATCTGCAATTTGCACATTTTTTTCTAATAAATGATTGAGGTTGTTTTGCACGCTTTCACGAGCTAAATACAAAACCTCTCCAATAACCAAGGGAATAGGCAGAAGAAAAATGATGGCTTTTTTAAAAATCGCCTTATTCAGCATATAAAAGTAACCTTTTATAAAACCGATTTACTGAGATGGTACCTCGATTCCGATACCCGCTAGCAACTCACGTTTTTTAACATTATTTGTTTGGATTAACTCAGTATGCGAAACGCTGAGTAATACCGCAAACTAAACAATGTCTTATTCACTCCTGTTCCAATTTAGTATCAAGCGCCTCAAACCTGAGACTTTAATTCGACACCATGTTATGTCTATCGGTACTTGCGAAAGTCTTTACCTGTCTGTTTCTCATCATGTAAGAATTACCCATTAAAATTATTTTTCTTTTCTCAGTGATTAAGAATTATATTTGTCGTAACTCCTACAACACGTTACAACACTCTCATGACGACAAACAAAGCTAATGCTAACCAGGTAAACGAAAAATCACTGCAGTTGTTAATGCAAGTTGCAGTTAGTCCGTTCCCAGTTTCTGCGAAAACGCTAAGCGAGCAATTGAACGTTCCTTTAAGCAGCCTTTACCGACACTTAAAACTGCTTAAAGAATGGAACTTGATCGAAGAAAGCGTTCACGACAAGACATTTGTCGTTGGTCCGGCGGCATTATTACTCATGCACAGCTATGAGACCGCGCAACATGGGCTCGACATGGTCGAAACCATACTGGCTAGGTTGGTACAACAAACCGGGGAAATGGCCGCTTATATGGTACCAGCGGGTTATCGTGCGCTTTGTGTCAGACAGAAAGAAAGTATGCAGGCGCTGCGTTGCAGCTTCGTCCAGGGTCAAAGTCAACCTCTGCTGCGCGGTGCCTCATCTAAAGTGATGCTCGCTTTTATGCCTCAAAGTCGATGCGAGAAAATCTTGAGATACTTTAATCAAGATCACCGACGCGACGAGTGGGAAAAAGAGCTCACAACCATCCGTAAACACGGATATGCCGTCAGTACTTCTGAGATTGACCCTGGTGTTTCAGGTATTAGCGCACCGGTAATGAAAGGAAGCAAACTGATTGGCGCAGTCTCGGTGATGGCTCCGGCCCACCGAGTCGAAAAGGATAAGCAGCGCATTATTTTACATGTACTGCAAGCAGCAAGGGCACTACCACCAGAAAGGTAATTCATCATGTTAAGCTTTTTCAAACGCTATAAACTCCATCACACAGTGAAACAGCCGCAACATTACCCTTTTTCTTTTATGACAGTGTGCGAGTATTTACCTCCTATGTCGAAGGGTGCGTTTGAATTAGCTGACCAAAATTTGGAAAATGCTAGTGATTGGCTTTACCAACAACATGATCATGAAACCGCTGAAAACTATGGGCACTTCAACCACGACAAACTGGAGAATGGCGAGTTTCAAGAAGCGTTAAGCCTTTCGCTTTCTCGCCACTCAATTCCTGTTTTAGTCACTAACTGTACCGAGGCAATCTTGTCCATGTTACCTGTGGTCGTGTCCTATCGAGACGAAGTGGGTGTGGTAAATATTGGACATGACATGAACTTGAAACCAACACTTGAACCACGTTTAGGCTCGGCATTCCATTTTGCTCTTTCTCGCTATCAAAACGTGCGATTATTTTTTGCTGGTGTTAGCGAACAAGATACAAAGCAAGAAACGTGGGAATACGCGGAGGATCAAGGTTGTGACTGGGTAACCGATAAAGAGTTTTCTTTTCGTCATCGCAATAATGTTAAGCAACAGATCGGCAATTACCTAGACCACTGCGACCAAATAATCATTAGTATCGACCTTGGATCTCTAAAAACCAAAAACAGCCTTGATGGCGCGTCAGAAATTGATATCCAAATGGTTCTACGCACGATTAGGCAATGTTTGGTTGCAGGTAAAGTGAGAGCAATTCAGCTCGTTGGCGATCGAGATTGTCTGGTGTATTCGAGACAAACGAAAGCCATACTAGAAGAGTTATATCAGATGGCTCCACTCATCGTTCACGCTGCCTAGCGTTATAAACGTTCAGAATCAGGATCGCGTCCTTCCTGATTCTGAACCAACATGCTTACTTATTATCCTTAACTAACAAATAGTTACACATATAAATCGACACACATCACACTTGCCTCTTGAACTAACCTGACACTTACGTTGTAATAAGGCCGCTAAACTTTGGTATGACATACGAAATAAAAAATAACCAAAGTTCAATAACTAAGCGGCTTCAGAACAAAAAAGTACCGCAGCTATTCCAATTTCAGTGAGCATTTGCTCACGCTCGCTTGATGCCATCTTGTTCCACTCATTAGGACATTTGATGATGCGTCTTTGCAGTATTTTCACTGCGGTTCTTTTTTTACCGCTAACCTCACACGCCACCACTTATGACGTAAAAGATCTATCTGAGTTAGGTCAACTTTGCTCACACAAGAGTTTTAGTATCGAAAGCGATGGCACGACTTATCTCTGTACAGGGAAACTAGTCCTACCCGCTGGTGATAAAATTGTCTCCTCATTACCGGAAAAAGAGATAACATTAAAAGCAGATTATGGAATTGTGTTAGAGGGGAATAATACAATTGGTGAACCCAATAAACGTATCTCTCTACACGCCCTCGCTACCGGATTAACGGTTAACAATGAGAAAGCATCAAACCTCGACGATTACCAAAACAAGCACACTGTTATCTATGGTGATCTTCTATCGGCTTATCCAACAAAGCTGCATAACGTTCTCATAGATGGGAATATTAAGCTAACAGGTTCGACACTTAACATTGATGGAACGTACAACACCATTATTGGTGATATTTCGACACACAGCACGACCAATATACTTAATACAAACATCTGTGGTAAGGTCGAATCACAAGGCGAAACACTACACCTAAAAACAAACCATCCTTTACAAGACCATTTTGTCGTCGGTGATGTTTCTGCGCACAACTCTCTGATTATAAAAGATATGTCGATCTATGGTACGGCTGAATCTGTAGGATCGTCAGCTACATTAAGTGGCTCATTCTATAGTTCCACCGCAGCAATTAAATACTTCCACACATTGAACTTCAACAACGCTCCAAATCAGCCTAGTCAAGTTTGTGGTGAAATCCAACAAGCGCCAGGAAGTGCACAAACGAAAGCACAAGACAACACATACACGCAATACTGTGGATTTGACCAGGCTGATTGTCACTACTCTTCCCAAATCTGTCCAATCACCCCTCAAGATGTTCCGAATTGCAGCATGCAGCCTCCATCGGAGAACGACTTAAACCTCAGCGTCACACCATCGGACGACATGGCACTGATGTGCGGCGACGATCTTCCGCAATTTACAGCAATGACAACCAATAATGGAGAAGTTGTAAGCGCAGAAGTCAGTGCAGCCCTATCACACCCTGACTTGTTCACTTTAGAGGTGATCAAAGGTCAGCAGACATTAAAAGCAAACCAATTTATGTCTGACGACAATGGTGAGCTCGTTGTTCGAGTGGTCCCGAACGATATTGATACCATCGCGTTAGGTACTAACTACACGCTGACTTTCACTATGGCAGAAGACACCAGCAAACATCAAACGGTTAGCTTTATGTTTACGCCATTTATGTTTGAGGCCTACTCAAAGACGAAAAGCGCCACTTTAAATGAAATACGCGTTATTGCAGGTAAACCAGAAAACGTGCATACGCGATTGCTTGCTTGTGCTTCCACCGGCGAACCTGTAGTCGCAAGCAACTACAATGGTACTCCTAAGGTTTTTCATCCATTGGTTCAACCATTAGGAGGAAGTGAAGGAAACTTTAGCTATTCAGCGGAATTTAAAGACGGCTTGTCTGAACATGGTCTTGTCACGAACGAGTCCGGCATATTTGAAGTGACATTGTCCGATCATTTTGAATGTGAGGGATTTGAAGAGTGCCCTGAAGAAGGCAAAGTGGAAGTGAAAGGGACATTTAATGTGCACTCGCGACCATGGACACTCGCTATTTGTGACAACCAACGTGCTTTGCCTTCTGGCACCTCTGAACAAGGAGAAGGGTTTCTTGCTGCTGGAGAACTTTTCTCTCTAACGGTGAAACCAATCATTTGGCAACCTGACGGTTCTGTAAGTGGGTCTGTTGAATCAGCACGCTATTGTGATGCTTCTATCACCCGTAATTTTACGCTTGATGACGCTCCAGCAGCATCGGTTGTCTTGTCGAGTGAGCAACATACGCCATCAGAGACAGCGAACCAAACCTCAAAATTGCTAAAAAGTAGTGACTCACTGGCTCGGGCGCATAATTCAGCCAAGAATGATCAATTCGTCTTTAATGGATTATATTGGGAAGAAGTCGGGAGCTTGAGAGTAAAAGCAAACCTAGAAAGTAAATATCTAGGTATGACTGTGAACGAAGGCTATCGTTACGTTGGTCGTTTTTATCCAAAATATTTTCAAGTGCAAGACCAAGAATGGCACTACCCACATGGCCAAACTTTTGCTTACATGAATCAACCTTTTGAGAAAGTCACTTACGATGTTGTCGCACTCAATGCGAATAAGGAAAACGTGAAGAATTACGTCCACTTTTCGTCTAACCTTCAACAACATTTCGATTTAGGCGAGCTAAGCTCATACTCCGATCGGTTTTTGCCGCCTAAGCCTAAGAAGGTAGACTGGAAACTACTGGGTAGCGCGAGTGTTGGAACGTTTGTTATAGAGAAGCCCTCGACCAATGCGACTTGTAACAATAGCCCATGCTGGAAAAAGAACACGACAGATAAGCAATATCCTGATGGTCCATTTAATAAAGGGACTAATAGTGATATCAGCCAAATAGGTTTAGTCTCAGTAAAAGCCGTTGATGAGGTAAACTTCTTCGACGATAGCGAAGTGCTCACAAAACAACCAGACATTCGATTCGGTCGTTTGAACTTTCAAGATGTAGGTGGCAACCAAGGCATGGTGATCAAAGTGCCACTTGCTGTAGAAACTTGGCAAAACGGTCGATTTACTACTAACTTCGATGACAGTTCAACGACGGCTAATGGTGAATATTACTTCAGCACGCCAATTTGGTCGAATGCGCCTGCAAACAACGCCCTGCTTTCTGGCGTTGGAACGATGAGTATTGGCAGGATGACCGATATCGTTGCAAGCCAAATTGACTCAGCGCGCGAGCAAATACAATTCCATCTAGATTTAGACAGCTCAGGCAATCGCATCCCTTGGCTGAAATACGATTGGGATAGCTCTACAAGTGAAGAGGAAAACCCACCCGTCATTGTTACGTTTGGTATTCACCGAGGAAACGATCGCATTATTTATCGTGGTGAACCCAATATGCTTGGCCTAAATTAACGCGAAACGGCAAACAAAAAGAGCCCCTCAATTGAGGGGCTCTTTTCATCACAAACGGATGTAATTTACTTTGCGCCACGACGCGCTTTCAGGCGCTTCACCATAGCAAGACGACGCTCTGCCGACCCTTGGTCTGTTGCCGACTGGTTCGGATTATTACGACGACCTTGACGATTCTTAAATGCTGGTTTTGAGTGCAGCTTTTCAATGTAAGCTTCACGCTGTTTTGGTTCATAGCCTGCAAGCTCAATACGGCGAATGCGTTGCTGGATTAGATTTTCAACCTGAACAACCGTGAGCTCTTCATCTCGGTTTACAAATGAAACGGCATGGCCTTGTTTACCTGCACGGCCCGTACGACCAATTCGGTGAACGTAATCTTCCGCTAGGAAAGGCATGTCATAGTTCACAACGTGAGGTAAATCTTCAATATCTAGACCTCGAGCAGCGACATCGGTAGCCACCATGACACGTGCTTTACCGGACTTGAACTCTTCTAACGCACGACGACGAGCACTTTGAGCTCTGTCACCATGACAAACCACCGCTTTGATACCATCAAGTTTCAGCTCTTTTACAACGTCGTTTGCGGTCTCTTTGTAGTTCACAAATACCAACACTTGTTTCCAGTTCTTACGACCAATCAGCTCCGAAAGCAGTTCCGTTTTTCGCTCTTGATCAACTGGATATAACACGTGAGCAACTGTCTGTGCTGTCGTATTCGCTCGCTCAACTTCAATACGCTTAGGCTTACGCAGGATATCTTTTGCTAACAGATTTAGTTGGCTCGAAGTCGTTGCCGAAAACATCATAATTTGCGGATCAGTATCCACATCTAGCATGATCTTACGTACTGCGTGAATAAAGCCCATGTCCAAGATACGGTCTGCTTCATCAAACACTAAAAACTCTAAGTGTGCGACCGAGACATTACCTTGTTCAATGTGCTCTTCCAATCGACCAGGTGTAGCCACTAGGATATCTACACCGTTTTCTAATGCCGTTACTTGAGAAGACATTTTACGGCCACCGAAAATCGCAGCCACCGACAGGTTCGTGTACTTCGTGTAAGCTTTGATGTTATCAGCAATTTGTTCAGCAAGCTCACGAGTTGGAGCCAAGATAAGTGCGCGAGCAGTCTTACGAGAAGCGCTACGGTTACTGTCTAGCAACTGCTGAATCATAGGCAGAGAAAACGCAGCCGTTTTACCAGTACCTGTTTGTGCTGTAGCGAAAATATCATGGCCTTTGCGAGCCATTGGAATCGCCTTCTGTTGAATTGGCGTTAACTTTTCATAACCGCATTCTGCCAGTGCTTTAACCACTTCTGGCGCAAAACCTTGAGATGAAAATGACATTGAGCGTATTCCTTAAACAAACCACTAAAAATAGCTTTAAAAATTTAGCCGTGCACTATACCCGAATTTGAGTGATTTATCTCACTTTTCTCATTGAAACGCTACAAAAGCAAAAACGGCGAACACAGACAGATTGCTGGCTCACCGTTTCCGTTTAACATTTGTTCGATTTAACGCTTGATGCCAGACAACTGAAGGAGAATTCGCTCAAGTTCATCCCATGGCAACGGCTGAGAATCTATCACTTCTAATCGTGATTCAAACCCTTCTAAGCTGATTTCATTCACCGACACGACTCGGTTGGCAACATTAAACGCGTAACACCCCTGATCCGTGTTGACCACCGCTTTAACACGTTCAGCCGTTAAGTCCGAAAGCATTGAGAAGAGTTTATCAAAATCAAACGTGTACTCTGCCCCAAACAACCACCCGCAACTAAAATACCCTTGCCCTTTGTTCTCTTTACGCACAAAGGCTTCACCTGGCGGCAACTGGAATTGAGGCTCTTGGTGAGCATGGTCATGATGATGTGACTCGATATGGGAAGAAGCGCTGCCGTAAACCCGTTCGATATCCAAGACTTCTATCGGTAACTCACCATCATGAATAAGCTTACTGAATACTTTTGAGGGAGATTGGTCCGTCACCCAGTCATTAAACACATCAATGTCGTGACTGGTACAAAGGTCAACCTTACTGCCTATAACCACATCTGCGCTGTCTAACTGGTCCACGAAATTTTGGTTAGAAAGGTATTTTTCATCACTTAAGTTACGCGGATCAACCAGAGCGATCGTCGCTTTTAGATCAACGTAAGGTTCATACTGTTCTGAGGTAAGCGTCGCGATAACCTGTTTTGGATGACCAAGGCCTGTCGGCTCAATCAATAAACGGTCCGGTTTTTGGCGCAGTAACGCCGTAATACCGACCGACATTGGCACGCCCGCCGTACAACACATACAGCCACCCGGCACTTCTTTAATCAGCGCACCTTGGTCGGTCATCAATGCACCGTCGATGCCAATCTCACCAAATTCATTGACCAAAACCGCCCAGTTTTCGTTTTCCGGTTTGTTCTTCAGTAGATTTAAAATCGTGGTCGTTTTACCGACACCCAAAAATCCGGTCAGTATGTTGGTTGGTACTCGATTTGACATGCTTATCTCCGACACGTTAGTGCATTAATGCTCCAGCAAAGTATACGGAGAATGTGACTCGCTTCAACGCTTTTTATCGCGCTCATCAAGCTCATTGCGTGATGCGTGGGTATACATTTTTTGAGAATGATCAGAGTGACTTATCAACTCTGAACGCTTCATATCGGACAAGTACCTACCGGTATAAATAACGCAAGTAAAAAACGCGATAATAGCGACTACGATGGGAAGAACTCCGAGCGTGTTTTCGAATTTAAGCGCAGCAATAGCCAACGCGAAAACAACGACAGAGATAAGTGCGATTGACTTACTTTTGTTGCTTTTCATAATAACTCGCCTTTCGTAAAGTTAGCCCCCTAACACCTCCTGTACTAGAGGAATGTCAGTTTGAACAACATCCAACCTGACTATTCAATGCTACTCCTTTCGCTACTTGTGAAATTTGACAAAGCTAACATTTACTACAACATCAAACGACGAGCTTATTATTATCTTTCAGATACTTACTGGACTTTAAAACACTTACTAGCAAATCGTTCCACCGCTTACCAGGATATCGTTATCATTGGCAATACAAACTTGCGCCACCAGCTTTAGCCCTTCGACTATCATGTCCAAAGACATAGAAGGCTGACTGCCATCTGCTGCTTGTTCTGGCAATAATGGAATATGAACAAACCCGTGACGAATCGGATTGTCTTTCAAGTAATGTTGGATCCCATAAAAGAGATGGTTACATACAAATGTTCCAGCACTGTTGGAAATCTGGCTAGGTATACCCTGCGTTTGCAATGTTTGCACAACACGCTTTATCGGTAGTGTCGAGAAGTAAGCATCAGGACCATCAGCCACCACGGGTTCATCAATCGGTTGATAACCAACGTTATCTGGAATACGAAAATCATCGACATTAATTGCGACACGTTCTGGGGTTATCGCGCTACGCCCGGCCGCTTGCCCTACAGTAATTACACAGTCTGGCTGGTGCGCTTCTATTGCTTCAATAACGACTTTCACCGAGTCATATCGAACTACGGGGACTGGGCAAGTAACTATCACACCGCCTTTTATGGCCGCAGCCTCTAATTGCTTGACCGCTTCTAAGGCGGGGTTAATGGCGTCACCACCAAAAGGTTCAAAACCGGTAATCAGGACTTTCTTCATAACAGCCTTTAGGAAAAGAGTTTTACAAATTATTGCACTCCCCTTCACCCCATCCAATAGCAAAAGTATTGATGAGATAAACCAGACAACATTATGTGACTCATGTCTAACCAGAGAGTGTTTTCTGCCTCATTGAATCTAGGCAAGTTCCGGACTATCGAGACTAACTTATTGATGATTAGTGGCAGGGCAAGGTTCTCTCATTACATGACGCACGTAGAAGCTTGGTTTCCACGCTTAACTTAGGTAGAGTACGCGACCGCAATGCAATTCGAAGAGATTGAATACAATGAATATTGATAACCATGTAATCGAAACGATTGAAGAGTTAGAGGCATTTCTGCATTTAGTAGAAAGCGGCGCTCTGGGTCTTGAAGGTGTCACTGGCGTTGCGCTAGCCACCTCTAATACCGATGGCCGTCCATTTGTTGCCGTATTAGGAGAAAAGCACCAATTGCTCCTTGGCCGCTGGGTTTCGCAGCACGTATATGACAATGGTAAAGACATCGTTCGTAACGGCCCAACCAGAAAACACTAAGCGCTCGACGCCACCTATAACATCACGCCGTCTTATACACCAAGCGTATGCTTTGAAAGCAATGCGCTTGGTGTACTCAAAAAAATAAAAAAGAAAAGGCTAGCCTTTATTAATTTTGTCGGTATACTGCACATCAGCTCTTACGGAAAGAGCTATTAATGTAATTAAAGATCAAAGTTTCTCTCAGTTCCACATCGAATTCCTCGTTTACGTTCCTGCGACAAAATAGTTATCTCTAAAATCATATAGTAGCACTTGATATTAGCTAAAAATTCAATATTTAAAACAATCAAATATAGAGGTATCTATGTCTAATAAATTAACTGGTTCAGTAAAATGGTTCAACGAAACTAAAGGTTTTGGTTTTATTTCTCAAGACAATGGCGGTGATGACGTATTCGTTCACTTCCGTTCTATTGTTTCTGAAGGCTTCAAAACTCTTACTGAAGGCCAAAAAGTATCGTTCGTTGTTGAACAAGGTAACAAAGGTCTACAAGCAGCTGAAGTAACTGCACTGTAATTCTTTGTGTGGCATCAATGTTGTTGGTGCCACAATCCCCTTCCACTTATTACTGCCCTTACTATTCTCTATCTAAGTTTATATACCCAAATCACTTACCTCTCCCACACCATCATTAATCACTTTCAATAAAGTCACTTTGGTATACATCTTTAGGTAATCACACGGCCTACCTTGCAATTCCAGTTTGGAACTAAATTAATCTCATTCATATCTGAATCACTTCGCCTCATGCTTTGCTCATAAAAATAAAGTTTATAAAATAAAAGCGATTGGCGAATATAAGAGAAAAAATGAAATTAAATATATCTGCTCAATCAATAAATTCTAATAACTACGAGGACATAATCCCTAGCTGAGACGTTGAGTTAGAGGAACCGAATCGAAGGTCTCATTCCTTTATCAAGTTTCCAAAATGGTGAGTTCGAATTTGATGCAGTCAAACAAAAAATTTCCAGCCAGAGCGCCACGTTTACTTTAGGGACCAAAGTGCACGTGTTGGTTAAAGACGCCGATTCGAGACAAAGAAAGATCATGTTCAACTTAAAAGACGCGGAACACGCGGTAGGTTAGCCTGTTTTAGGTTACTTTCTAATCCATTAATCAAAAATAAAAAATAAGCTTTTAATACCGCAGTTAACTTGTGACATTTCGCTGACATCGACTCATTCTAAAACCCTAATATCTGACAAAGGAAACGAATCTAATTTTTGTTTCCAGACACCATCGCAGAGTGTATTTCCAGCACTCTGTTTGCCTCGAGAGGTTCTTATGACAGCCTAGGATCTCTCGAGGCTTTTTTGCACCTATTCAAACCACCTGATTCTACATCCCAGCTATTATCCCCTACACAAGCTGTACTTTTTAACTAGTTCACTAGATCGACAATTGTTATTTAAGCAACTGATCACACAATCTCTTCCAAATTTTGGGTATAAAAGTATCAATACTTTCGTTAACTAGGATGTAAATAATGAAAAACTCGTTTGATCTCACTATGCCCAACGAAGAAGGATACTTTGGTGAATACGGTGGTAGCTTTGTTCCACCTGAGCTTGAACAAATCATGCATGACATCAACGCAGCTTATGAGGAATGCAGCAAAGATCCTGAATTTAAAGCGGAACTCGCTCGCCTGTATAAGCACTTTGTTGGACGACCTAGCCCAATCTTCCATGCGGAAAACTTGTCTAAAAAACACGGAGCAGACATCTACCTAAAGCGCGAAGACTTAAACCATACAGGCGCACATAAAATTAACCACTGCTTAGGGGAAGCCATTCTCGCTAAAAAGATGGGTAAGAAGAAACTGATTGCTGAAACTGGCGCAGGACAACACGGTGTTGCGCTTGCTACAGCCGCGGCATTGGTTGGCTTGAAATGCGATATTCACATGGGTGAAGTTGATATCGCCAAAGAGCATCCGAATGTCGTCCGCATGAGAATCCTTGGTGCTAATGTCATTCCTGCCACTCATGGGCGCAAAACCCTCAAAGAAGCGGTAGATTCTGCATTCGAAGCTTATCTGAAAGATCCTGATACACAACTTTATGCGATAGGCTCTGTCGTTGGCCCTCACCCATTCCCTAAAATGGTACGAGATTTCCAATCAATTATCGGTAACGAAGCACGAGTTCAATTCAAAGAAATGACCGGCAAGTTACCCAATAATCTCGTCGCATGCGTTGGAGGTGGTTCTAACGCGATGGGGCTATTTACTGCTTTCTTAGAGGATGAACAAGTCGCCATTCACGGCGTTGAACCTGCGGGCCGCTCTTTGCAAAAGGTTGGCGAGCATGCTGCAACACTCACACTCGGTGAGCCAGGTATCATGCACGGATTTAAGTCTTACATGCTTAAAGATGCGCAAGGCGAACCTCAGGAAGTGTACTCTGTAGCAAGTGGCTTGGATTACCCATCGGTTGGGCCTCAGCATAGTTACTTAAAAGACATTGGCCGTGTCAATTACGGCTCAATCAGTGATGACGAAGCGATTGATGCCTTCTTTGAGCTGTCTCGTGAAGAGGGAATAATCCCTGCTATTGAATCCTCACACGCTGTCGCTTACGCAATTAAACTCGCACAGCAAGGAGAAACCGGCTCGATTTTGATCAACTTATCAGGCCGTGGTGACAAAGACATTGATTTTGTCGTTGAACACTACGGCGCAAAATACGGCATTGAATCACTCATATAGCCTAACTCCGTAGCCTAACCCTACATGCAAAAAGCTACCTGGTACTAGGTAGCTTTTTGTTTTTGTCTACTATTTTAAGAAGCAAGTCCCTTTACTCACTGCTCTCACTATACCTTTAGAGCATAATTCGATTAACCGATAAGAGCTGGAATGCCTGGAAGCTGACCAACAATAGCAAGGGAGCCTGCACAAACGATAAACGCAGTGCCAGGAATCAGATATTTATCTTTGCGCGATAGTTCGTTAGCACGCTCATGGTCGCCGATAAGCCCGAGGTTATCCAACAGCATCGTGATTGCCCAACCGAAGACTGGATTAACGAATGCACAGGCAAAAATACAGATACCTGCACTGAGTGAATCTTTATGCTTATGGATCATCTGCATACCCGCTTCAAGGAGTGGTAAGAATACACCCACAATCAAAGCAACGCGCAGAACAGGTTCCCACATTGCTAGATCCATTGGGTAGCCAATTACCGCCGCCGCAATACACATGAAACCCGTCAACAGAGCGCCACCTGGAATAGGACGCTTGGCAATTGCGGCAGGAATCATGTACGTTCCCCAAGAAGAAGCTAGGTTTCCGCCCCCTAAGAGTGAACCAACCCCCTGACGAACAGATGCTCCGACCATCGTGTCGTCGACATCCATGAGTACACCTTTCGCTTCTTTTGGGTAGTTAAGTTCTTGAAACACACGATGGCCGAGATAATCAGGGGACCACATAGCGACTGCCAGTAGAGCAAATGGAGTCACGGCAATAAAGTGCTCTAGGGTTGGCCAGCCTAGCTGCCAGCCTGTATCTTCCCCCCACCAGTAGAATGGACTGAAATTAGGCAGGCCCGGTTCCGTGGTAAAGGCAAACTCAGCGCCCATCAAATAAGCAACAATACCCGCGAGTGCAGAGCACAATGGGATAGCGAGCCAACGTTTATTGATCTTGGCTAAGTAAGCGTAAACCATAACGGTTAGGCCTATGACCACAAACGAAATGTAACCTTGGTCCGTACTTGCAGCCCACGCTTCCGTCTTATTAATTTGCCCGAGCAACCCAACGGCACCAAGGTAGATCAACAACCCTCCTCGAACCCCGATACCAGTCAGAGTCATGAGTTTAGAGCCACCTTTGGTTAAGGCGAGAATTAACCCAAAAACACATACCATCAAACCTAGCGCGAGAGGGTGCCCTCCTGCAGCTGCAATCATAGGAATCAGCGGTATCATTGGGCCATGGGTTCCCGCTAAGTTTGCATTCGGGTTTAGGATGGCAGAAAACAGGATGACGAACAGGGCTCCAGCGATAAGTAATTCGTAACGCACGTTTTCTGCAATGAATTCCGGAGATAAACCAAACTGAGCAGCAAAAGCGGAAACCATGGCAGTGACCATAACCACTTTACCAATGGTTGCTGCTAATGCCGGTACCCAGTCTTCGATTTCAATACTGTAATCACGTGAGGGCAAATGAATTCCCCAGCGACGGAAACTCATGACGGTTAAATCATGATTTAGAAAGTCTTCTCGGTTTTCAAATTCATGCGGTTTTTTGCGCACATCCCTGTAAAAAGTCTTACTTTTGTCAGACATTGAGTCATCCTTTTATGTTTCAACGTTGAACTACGTCAACTAGAGTTTCGCTTGGTAGACAGGCCTTCGACCAATACGAGACAACACCCACATCAAACTTCTAGGCCATACTAAGAAAGCGGCATGAACCAATTTTGATTTTGAGCTTATTAAGCATGTGTTGCTATGGGTAGGAATATTAGACATTAGTAAAAGAACAACAAAACTCTCACTTATTACACAATGATTTAACATCGAGCTAGGACGCTTGAACTTTTATGAGTCATTTTTGAGCAGAGAGCCAAGTAGAACGGCTAATTCCGATTTATACTTTCAAGGTAGAGAGCACTGTGCTCGCATCCACCGCAAAGTAACTATAGATATCTCTGCATTGTATACTTTGTTAAACTCCGCCCTTTAATGAGTAAGGCCCTTAAAAATGATGACTGACGAAGAGAGAATCGAGCTGCAACAGAACAATCCACTGCACGGGTTAAAGCTAGAGACTATGTTGCAAGAGTTAGTAGATTTTTACGGCTGGGACATTCTAGATACAGCAATGCGTTTTAATTGCTTTAACACTAAGCCTTCGATTGCAAGTAGCGTGAAGTATTTAAAGAAAACCGAATGGGCGAGAGAAAAATTAGAAAACTTTTACCTTTATCGTTTTAAGCGCATGCCACGCGCGAGCGAAGAAGAATACAACTTACCGCCAAGAGCTCGTACGTTCCCTCATGGCCTTGAACCTAAAGAACCTATGCCACTAACCGTTGACTCTATTCTTAAGTCACAAGCTAAAGCAGCGTCTGCATTTAAAAAGCGTTCACCTCGCGGACGCCCTGCTCGTCGCCAATAACACTATCTTGAAAAGCAATAGAGCCCTACTGGTAGCTCCAGCAGGGCTCTATTGTTCTTTAAAGGAATGGCTAGAAGCGAAGACTCAAGCTAGTGAGCATTCCCTTTCTCTAACAACTCCCGTAAGTAAACTCACATGTAGTTTACGTTTTCTATTGATTACGCTTTTTCTTCTTTTTACCCGTACCTGCCGGCTTCGCTCGCGGCTTCATTGGTAAAAAGTAGGCTTCACTCTGATCGTCTTCCACTTCAAAACCGACTACCTGCTCGCGTTCAAGTTGGAACTTATTTTTCTTTTCTATCACTTTGAAATGGTGGTAGTCGTCGTAATCGATAAGAGATAATCCTAAACCTACTTCACCAGCACGACCACTACGACCGATTCGATGCATATAATCAGCAGGGCTACGCGGAAGATCGAAGTTAATCACCACTGGAAGTTTTTCAATATCAAGGCCGCGTGCTGCGATATCGGTGGCAATAAGAACTTGAATCTCGCCAGACTTAAAACCGTCAAGGACACGAGTACGAGCGCCCTGCCCTTTATCACCATGGAAAACTTCAGCGGTAATACCGCGTTTTGACAACTTTTGAGCTAAATGGTTACAGGCATTCTTAGCGTTCACAAAAATCAGAGTCTGTCGCCACTGATGCTGTTTGATTAAGTGCGCGAGTACCGCCGTCTTCTCACCTTTATTTACACTAAACACGCGCTGCACCAAAGTGCTAGCTTCTGCGCTCTGCAACTGAACTTCAACAGGGTCGCGGAGCAACTGCTGAGCCAGCGTCGTGACTTTATCAGGGAAAGTTGCAGAAAATAACAGCGTCTGTTTCTTCTCTGGCAGTAACGCAAGAATCTTATTGAGTTCTTCGGTAAATCCGAGGCTCAACATTCGGTCGGCTTCGTCAAGGACGAGCGTTTCTACTTGGTTCAACTTAATCGCGTTACTGGATACCAGATCAAGTAATCGACCCGGCGTAGCTACGATAATGTCACAGCCACCGCGAAGCGCTAGCATTTGTGGGTTCACCGATACACCACCAAATACGGCAACCGTTTTGATCTTATCTCTAAGATGGTACGAGTAAGATTTGACGTTGTATGCCACCTGTGATGCCAACTCACGAGTTGGAACTAAAATCAGGTGAGAAACGAAGTTACCACGGCGATTGTTTGATCCGTCTTGCTGAACAATTTTTTGCAGGATTGGCAGCGAAAAAGCAGCGGTTTTACCAGAACCCGTATTGGCACCACCAATAATATCTTTCCCTTCAAGGATATCAGGAATAGCACGGGATTGAATGGGCGTCGGTTGGCTGTATTCTAACGCTTCTAGCCGCTCGACTAAGGTTGGAATCAGGCCAAGATCGGCAAATGTCGCTTGCTGTGTTTTATCTGTCATTACGATGAGTGGCTCAGTGCTAGTAAAGGCCGTGTATCTTATGCTATTTCGCGTCTGGATGTTAGAAATAATGGCCCAAACAGAAGATTGGTGAAAGAAGCACTATAGGGTTCAGGAATTTCCTTTCACTAAAAATGAGTTAATGGTTTCGGTAACCAATACTCTACGACCAAGATGGTAGAGCTCACGACAAGCAAAGGGAAAAGGAGCCAGGCACTCTGACTCCTGTAAAGCAAAACACATTGTATTTTGGGGAAAGAGATTACAAAGGCAGGCCACATCCGAATCAAAGGCTTAACCACACTATTTAAGCTCTGTGGTTTTGAGAGCTTAATATAGCTTGAGAAAACTCCAGGTCACTAATGTCCATCGTTGTCTATTTAACTAATGTAGTGGACTCGGTTGTATAGATTACTTTCTCCCAATACCACGGTTCTTCTTAGGGCAAATTTGACTGCTATAGCCACAATCGTTACTGATGTCGTATATGGAAATACCTGTTGTCAGAAAGGTAACGCGCCAAGATGAGTAATGTTGCATATCATCCTCGTAAGCCCAATTCCTTCACGAGGTAGTAATGGAAAAAATTAATTTATCCCGATATCTGATATGTAGCTTCGCCTTTGTGTTGCTTTATCCTACGGCAATAGATCTCTACTTGGTTGCTTTACCACAAATCGCCCATGACCTGTCTACCAGCGAATCACAACTTCACATTGCTTTTTCTATTTACCTCGCTGGTCTAGCATCGACTATGGTTTTTGTTGGGCGAACTGCTGATTGTTTAGGACGCAAACCTGTTGCCATTTGCGGTGCAGTGATTTTTACCCTTGCATCAATGTTCGCGGGCTCTGCTGAGACCAGTAATAGCTTCCTAATAATGCGCTTTTTCCAAGGCGTAGGTGCCGCATGTTGCTATGTAGTGGCCTTTGCCATTTTGCGTGACACTCTAGGGGACCCAGAGCGAGCTAAGGTTCTATCGATGCTCAATGGAATTATCTGCTCTATCCCAGTACTTGCCCCCGTGATCGGCAATCTGATTATGATCAAGTTTCCGTGGCCCGTGTTATTCACTGCCATGGCGATAATGGGTGTTGTGATAGGTTTAATTGCTTGCTTTGTCTTAAAAGAAACCTTGCCTAAAACCAAGCGCACAACTTTAAATGTGAGTGAAGCTTCGGACGAATCACTATCTAACCGCTTTTTCATATCGCGCGTTATTTATACATCTTTAGGCGTCACAGCTATTCTCTCTTATGTAAATACGTCACCAATGATAATAATGGATTCAATTGGTTTTACTCGAGGCGAATATTCAACAACGATGGCACTACTCGCGATGGTAGGTATGACGACATCGTTTTCAGTTCCATTTGCTCTTTCTTGCTTCAAACAAACCACATTGATGTTCGCTGCACAAATGACCAATTTTCTGTCGGCTATCGTTATTCTCGCGGCTCACTTGAATAGCGATAGTCCGACACTTTATATGGTAGGATTCACTCTGCTCAGCATGAGTTTTCCAATGGGGTTTGGTGTGGCGATGAGCCAAGCGTTAAGCCAGTTCTCACGCAAAGCTGGACTTGCAAGCTCTATGCTTGGCATAGGTCAGGTTTCTTGGTCTGCACTTTACATTTGGTTGATGGCGACGTTAGGTGTGTCGGCCGTGATGATGTTAATGATAGCGTTGGTTGCTAGTGGCGTTATTGGACTCTCCGTAATATTATTATTTCCAAATCATAACGTTAGTGAGCCTCATGAAGAAATCTCTTGCCCGACTTGATCTTAATTTACTGCTCACTCTGCAATTGCTACTGCAAGAGCAGAGTGTTACTAAAACGGCGAAAAAACTTAATGTAACTCCCTCAACCGTGAGTAAGTCTTTAGGCAAATTGCGCGCTTGGTTTGATGACCCGCTTTTTGTGAATACGCCGCAAGGCCTAAAGCCAACAAATCTCGCGACAAACGTGCAAGTGCTTTTGTCAGACTGGATGCAGATCGGTAACCTGATTGTTTCACACCGAGGTGATGATGTTCCAAGCGGAGTTAAATTTCATCTTGGAGTAGAGTCGCCATTGTCACTCATCATGGCGGATGAACTGACCAAACGAATCCATGATTTTTATCCAGACTCAACGGTAAAGTTCCATAACTGGGATTACGACTCGTTAGACGCCATTACCAGCGGTGAAGTGGATATTGGTTTTACTGGCCGTGAAAGCCATCCTCGCTCCAAAGAGTCGTTAGAACTGCTCCCGTATTTTATTAATTTCGAAGTGCTGTTTTCGGATTTACCTATGGTGTATGTCCGCAAAGATCATCCTGCGCTCAAGCAAGAGTGGAATTTGGATACTTTCTTAAGCTATGCTCACATCAATGTAGCATGGGAGAAAAATGACAGTTGGGCATTGGATGAGATCTTGGCTGAACAGGGATATACTCGAAACGTTAGCCTAACGATGGCGAGTTTCGAGCAAGCTTTATTTGTTGCAGAAAAGCCCGACCATCAAATGTTAACCACAGCACCAAAGTATTGTCAGCGATACTGCGAACAGCTTCACCCCAACTTAATAGCGTTGCCTATCCCCATTGCCGAAGATTATCAGCACAAGCTACTGATTCCATTTACTATGATTTGGCACAAACGCAATAACAAGAACCCTAAAATCGTGTGGTTGAGGGAGACGATAAAGAGCCTGTATGGCACAAGTTGAACGATTAATTTTTTAAATACAATTTAGAACAGCCTCCCTCTTAATGCTATCAATAGCCGTAGGAGTGAAGTCTTGCCTTCCATTAGATTAAGTATTTTAAAATCTTGAACTCTATTATCCACTTCGAAATTGATTTCAGCTCATTCGGGCAGAAAAAAGCTAGAAGCACTTGCTTATGTTGCGTGAGTAAATGAATGTAAACCTCAGTACATAAAAACGAACCTAATTTAGGTAAGCTCTTGGCAACTATATGCCACGACTCGAAAAGTAACGCGTGGGTGAATCGCCATAGACCCGACGAAACATCGCGATAAAGTTACTGGGTGTCGAATAACCCAAAGCATGTGCAACCGCTCCTACAGATTCCCCTCGAGCTATCATTTCTAATGAATGTATTAGCAGTACTTGTTGCCGCCATTCACTAAAACTCATGTTTAACTCACTTCGAATCAATCGTCTTAACGTCCGAGATGAGACTGCCCCAATATTGGCCCAATGCTCTACAGAATGCTTGCTGTTTGGGTCTATTAAAATTGCTTGAGTAACTTTTTGCAGTCTCGGATCTCTGGGCAGTGGGATGTGGAGTGACTCATGAGGGCTATTGACGATTTCATCGGATATTACGGCGAGAATACGTAAAGACTGTATGGATAGATCGTCTGTTTTGCTCCATATCGATGCTCTAACCGATAGGGCTTTCAACACATCGCTCATTTGGATAACACAAGGTCTCATTGGAAACCGCTCACAACTCTCTGGAGTAAACAGTAATGAACGACCTTTCAGAGAACCACAAAAATAAACACTGTGCATCGCACCCGGGGGGATCCAACCAGCTCGGTGAGGTGGTAGTATCCACGTTCCTTCATCGGTTTTTACCTGTATTAGCCCTTCATCTATACACAGTAACTGGCCTCGATGATGACTGTGCCAATTATGTGGCCGTTGATCCAAATGGTTGAAGTCGCTCCTTTCATGCTGCCACTCCTTAGCGATCAGTGCGGCGCCATTTTTCCATTCGCTGTAATCAGAGTTTGTCACTTTATTTACTCAATTCCATTTTGGCCATTATTCATTATTTTCTGTCCTCTTAACGTTACCATAGCAAGTTCACGTTCGAGTAACATTTTAGCAACGACCATTTTATCGAAGGCAGAACCATCATGAACGAACCTATCTTTATTATCTATTACATTACAGCAGGCTTGGGCATTGGCTTTCTCGCAGGACTCGTTGGTGTGGGTGGTGGTGGAATGGCCGTCCCTATTTTTGCGTTTCTATTTTCACTACAGGGAATAGCTGATACGGTAGTAGTGCATCTTGCGTTGGGGACATCAATGGCTTCGATGATTGTTACAACATTGGGCAGCATGCGCGCTCACTACAAAAAAGAGAATGTAGACTCGACAATGGTAGTAAAAATGTTGAGCGGAGTTCTAGTCGGAACATTTTGCGCCACATTCGTAGCATCGTATCTACAAGGAGTCTATCTGGCAGGCTTTTTCAGCGTATTCATGTTGTATGTTGCTTATAAGATGTTTCTCAACACTGAAAATGAGTACAACCCTAACCCACATGGGGCTATCGGTAATATCACTGTAGGCTCGGTGATTGGCTCTGTATCAGCACTTGTCTCTATAAGCGGTGCGGGGTTGATCATCCCCTATCTTGTCCAGCAAAATTTTGAGGTAAAACGTGCTATTGGTACCTCTGCTGCGATAGGTTTCCCTATCGCGCTGTCAGGAAGCCTCGGTTACATGTTAAACGGATGGGGAAACACAGATTGGAACAACTTAGTATTAGGATACATATACCTTCCTGCAATGCTCAGCTTCTCCATTAGTAGCTACTTAACTACTAGCCTCGGCGTGCGTTGTGCAGAGTATTTCCCAAATAAAGTTCTTAAGAAAATCGTTGGTATTTTGTGTGTTCTTCTAAGTTTCAAAATGTTGGTACAAGTACTTAGTTAGAGCAAATAACACGGTCACTAGTAGGCCTTGCACTATGGTGAAAGGATAAGCCTGAAAAAACTTACTTCTCGCTTTGCTGGTCCAAGCACACAATGTGTAAGAAAGCTCCTCATTGTTGCACTCTTATGACTTTGTTAACCTGGCCAGAATTACATCCAAAATGTGCTGATGATTGTCCTTTCTGGAAACCTCGTCACGCTCCTGGCAAAGTGCTTCCTCCCCTTCTGATGCGAGAATTTTAATGCCACGGTCAGTACATTCTGCGAACGCACTAAACTGACTCGCACTAGGAATCTCTTGAAATGTCACATTGGGAAGAGCAACAAGTGATTCGGCTGGTGTCAGTGCGGGATGTAGCCGATCAGAGAGCGCCACCACGGTGATAGCATTGTTCATCAAGGCCAGAGTTTCAGGGACAAAAGTTTTCGTTAGCTCAGGGTTGATAACGACGACCGATTTCAGTTTGTTTTCAGACTGAAATCGGGGGAATTTTTGATCCGGGATGCTGGTAATATCAACGTTATTTTCACGTAACCAATGACAGTCTACATTGGTGGCGTTGTGACACGATGTTCGATATTTCTCCGGGCTTATTTGCGCTCCGGAGAGCATCAGCATAGATGTGCCGCCCAGAAAAAAGCCGACCCCCTGCACTGCATCAGTATCTACGCCTCCGGACAGTATCCCGACCGAACTTAATTCGTTCAGCCCAAGCACCAAATCACTGGTTCTGAATGTGATTTCATCAACAGCCATTTCTGCATTGATTTCGTTCGGTGCAGGAGGCTTTGGTACCACAACGACATAACCTTGTTGCGCCAGGCTCAATGCTATCCAACCACTGTGGGAAAACGCTGACCGTGTTCCGCCCTGCGACAAAAGCACAACGGGAAATTTTCCACTTGCTAAAGGGGCATCTAACTGCGTTTCGACTGATTTAAAAATGTTCCCTCGACCAAACGAGAAATTGCTTTTTTCGTTCGTGGTGGGATACCAGTAATAGACTTCCACAGGCTTGTCTCTGTCTTCACTGAATGCCGTTTTGATTGTTAGCGCAGAATGGTATTTCGGCTCATTCGTACTGGCGCTGGCACTGACACACAATGTAGCGAGTAGAAAAGACATTATTATTTTGGTTTTCATTTTTCCCTCAGCCGGTCAACACATTATTCTGCACGGCATCTAGAAAAATAACGCGCAGGAGATTCTCCATATATTTTGCGAAACATAGCAATAAAGTTACTTGGAGTCGAGTAACCCAAAGCAAGTGCCTACTTTGAACTGCGCCAGCACTCTCTTGGACAGAAATAATTTAGAGCATTTACTTAAATTAGCAAAATGCGAATAACTTCTGGTATGGAAAATCTGTGTCCAATCTGGCAGGAGCAGTTTAGTTATTGGAAATGCAGCTTTATCGAGACGCTCTATATGTATTGGCTTAACAGAGGTGTTGCGAGCTTCAATGCAATACCAAACATGATGCATGAAATCGCAGAATCTAAAATTCTCCATGTTCTTGGCTTACTAAAAAGTGGGATCAACTTGTTAGCCAAATACACTAATCCATAAAACCAGATCCCTGATGCAATCAGTGCCCCTATAACAAACAATCGTTTTTCATCAGGTTCCATTTGAGCAGTCACACCACCAAGGATCACCACCGTATCCAGATAGACATGTGGATTTAAAAAAGTGATAGCCATCGCCATTAAAACGACTTTTAACCAACTCTGGGCAATGTCCGAATTTTCCAACTCTAGGTGACTTGAACCATTCCATGCTGATTTTGCAGATTGGTAGCCATACCAGAAAAGAAATACTACGCCGCCAAGAGTCAAAAGGTCTTTCCATAATGGTGCTTTATAGAGCAGTGTCCCTATACCAAGTACACCAGTACTGATCAGTAGAATGTCTCCAAGAAAGCAGATAGTGGCAACGGACAGTGCGTATTGCTTTTTTAATCCGCACTTTAATAGAAACGCATTTTGGCTACCGATTGCGACAATCAAACTTCCAGAAACAACGGCACCCGTTAACAAAGTATTTATCACATCAAACCTCAATGGATTTTGAAGCAAACACCAACGATTGCTCTATCACTGAATCAGGCATGATCACTTGCAAGTGTTTAATCATTTCTTGCCCCGCCTCCTGCAAGCGTTCTAGTGGCATTTCAGGCAAGCTTTCTAGAATAAACCACATGTTACGTGTGTCAGATTCAATTCGGGTTCTGACACCCTGCCTCCAGTTCCAACGACGACAAGTAACGCCTACTTCATCGCGCCAAATTACTTCCCCAACATCAGGGTTTTCAATTGAAGCCTCACCATTTTTCATGGTGTCAAAGGATTCAGAGCCATCTGCGATAGTGAGTGTTGGCGTTCCTTGATAACTGTCCATATCTTCACCACCTACGGGTATGGCGTATCGAATACTGATGGCATTATAAATATCCACAATAGGGTCAATGCTCTGCATTCCTCCATCTTTCAATACTCGTTTTCGCAGTGCAGCAGCCGAGCAAGGGGTTCGATTTGGTTTAGCGCCAAATTGACGAAAAACGTCTCCCCACGCATTGATGTGTGATTCTGCCCATGGATAGTCGTTCTCAATGACGGAAGTACATGCTTCTTGCAGAACCCGTTTTGCATACTCTTGGCTCTGAACTTCCGTTCCTTTAACGGATATGCTCAATGCTTTGAACTCTGGTGCAATCTGGGAAATTCGAGCATCGATTGACGGCACTACAACAACCATTAGATAATTCCTTCAGTGATTCATTTTCATGCAAGATACATTACAATGACCAAAAAAGTCAATATATCGACCGATAGTGGCACTGATGCTGATTTCATTAATCAAGCGGTAGCCGCAAGGATCAAGGAACATCGAAAAAGGCTCAAGTTGTCACTGGATGCCCTGTCAAAAAGAGCAGGGATAAGTAAAGGCATGTTAGTAGAAGTAGAGAAAGGGGCAGCTAACCCTAGCATTTCGACGTTGTGTAAACTGTCTGCTGCCCTTGGGATTTCGGTTGCCGATATTGTGAATGTTGCGAGTAATCCAACAGTCAACATCATTGATAAAGAGGACATTCCAACGCTTTGGACTGGCGAGCACGGTGGTAGCGCAAAACTTCTGGCGGGAACAAGCGGCCCAGATATGATTGAGTTGTGGCGCTGGAATATGAAACCATCAGAAGTTTTTGAATCAGCAGGTCATCCACAAGGCACGTTTGAACTTTTTCATGTTGAGTCTGGAATACTCACTTTGAATATTGATGGGAAAGCCATAGAACTGCATGAAGGTCAGTCCGCTATAGCTAAAACGGATGTCCCTCACAGCTACTCAAACCAAGCAGATTCGGATTTAGTTTTCACTATGAGCGTTGCTGAGTTACATCGATAAGCCCACTCATTTAGAGGCGAGTTCAAATAAGATTTATTAAGGCAAAGCCATACTCACAATAGATGGATTAGTACTAGCCCCAAGTAACAATGGGGCACTTTTGCGTTGGAAAGTACTCAACATGAAGGCTCTCGACAAAGATGAATCAACTCGATGCTGCCCAAAAGACGTCTAAGCGAGTTTCAGATTTCAAGTAACTTTTGAGACTTTGAGCACAACTTCGAGCACTTTATGTATATCGGTGTGTTCAATCCTAATAGAGCATTGAATAGTTAGATATTGAGCAATCCATGTGAACTATGAAACTTAAGTTAACCGTTTGATTTGCTCTCTTACGATATCTAAAGCTGATTGCAATTGTAATCGGCTTAATGGACCTGCAAGTGATATCCTCACTGCTGCCGGCACTTCATACCGACCCACAGCAAACATTTCCGCTTCCCTCACTCTGACACCATGTTTCAACAACGACTGGTTAAAGTGATATCCTGTTAATGGCTCAGGCAAAGGTAGCCACACATTGTAACCAGGAACACCAATCTGGATTTCGGGAAATACTGCCTTCCAGATCCGATGACGTGCACTGAGTTCCATCGCTATCTCTTTGTCCACGGCTTGCATAGCTCCGCTAGTTAACCAACGACAAACAAGGTCGATTATCAAAGGGCTAACATACATACAACTGGCTCGTAGCGCACGTTGCAGTAAATCTTTGAACGACAAAGGCAGAATGATGAAACCCAGCCGCAATCCACCTGCAAAGTACTTAGAAAAACTGCCCACGTATAAGGTAATATCTGGAGCGATAGCAACTAAGGGACTCTTTCGATGAGACGGTGGGCAGTAGAGAACATCGTCCTCAATAATCAACACATTGTAACGACGACATATCTCTATGATTTTTAGTCTTCGGCTATCCGTTAACTGAGCTCCGGTCGGGTTCTGTATTCCCGGCGTAAGATAAAGCAGTTTTGGGCGATGCCTCTTACAGTGCAAAGCCAGATCTTCTGGATCTAATCCATGTTCATCGACTTTTACTGGCACTAGCTTTCGTTCGGATTGCTGACATGCATAGATGAACTCTGGATAACACAGTCCTTCAGCAAGAATTGTATCTTTAGGGCGGCTTAGAGATTGAATAATCAACGATATCCCGTGTTGCCCTCCATGAGTCCACACTAGACGCCGTGCATCAATATCGATATTGAATTTGGTCATCAGCCATTGTCGAAGAGTCTCGTTATGACCCCGAATGCCATCAGCGGAGTAGTAATCCAGCACGGCTGCCTGCGCAATTTCCTCGTGTGATAGCTCTTTCAACGCATTCGCAAGAAATTTCGGCTGCGATAATAGCAAAGGTCGGCAACGTGCCAGATCAATGCCTTTTTCTTCCAATACCGGATGATAAAAGTGGTTCAGTTCAGTTTCTCTGTTACGTACATAAGTACCGCTTCCTACTTTTGGTTCCGTTAAGCCCCTCCGCTCTAGCTCCCTATATGCCCTCGTCACCGTTCCAACCGTCACACCTAAGCGATAAGATAAAATACGCTGAGGAGGTAATTTAGTGTCTGGTTCGAGTTCACCACTCTCTATCACCTCTGCAATCGCTTCAGCCAGTGCCATAAACTTAGGTCCGGAACGACCCGATATATCAGGGACTAACATTGTCTCTCTCCGAAGGGGTACAATTAACTCTTGTATTCAGGATAAATAAGGCCTGACGAAAATGAAATCAAAGAATTGTCACCATGACGCATTAACTGTAGGTCTCTCTCACTTCATCCCTTTATTCTTGGCTTATCAGCACTAATTTGAGAAGAAAAGAAATGACAACATTATGGGACCTAACTCCAGCGATGAGTTTATTTGCGTTTGTCACCGCCATAACACCCGGCCCAAATAACTTATTGCTCGCCAACTCAGGGGCACAATTTGGTATAAGGAAATCATGGCGACACCTAATTGGTATCCGTATTGGCGTAATAGGGTTAATTCTGCTTTGTGCATGTGGTGTCGGTGTTGCCCTACAAACTCATCCAAGTTGGTATCTCGCTATAAAATACATCGGTCTGGTTTACATGTTCTGGCTGATGATTAAGCTGCTATGTACTAACCCTTTCGCAGGCAAACCCACTAAAAGCAAACCAATCAACGTAACTCAGGCTACGTTGTTTCAACTGGGTAATATGAAGGCTTGGATGGCATCACTTGCTTTGGTCACAAGTTATAGTCTCCCTTCTAACTATTGGTTCTCTGTTACATTGATTACTTTCGTGTTTACGACATTCGGACTGTTTGCAAATATTACTTGGGTCTGGGTTGGTAAAAAAATTCGTATTTATCTCAATACCGTATTAAGACAGCGCGTGTTCAACATCAGCCTAGCGACGATAACATTCATATCATTGTTACCAGTTTTGGGGCACTCTGCCTGAATGGCAAAGAGCAGAGTTTTGTATGTATAAAATTGCCAATTATCTAAATTCGCATTTCGAGGCGTAACACACTTTGGGGCCAAAAAGAGTCAGCCTAACGGTCTGGCTCTTTTGAATGAAAAAATAGTCTGGTGGGAGAACTTGTAAGGCTGTGGCAGGTTACACTCACTTACTCCTTAGGCAGGTGACCAGTTTCCTTCGCAAGCTTTTGCATCGCCTCAGCAAACGTTGTTGTCCCGCCTTTAGCTTTAACCTGTATTACCTTATATCCCAACTTTTCCAACGCTTGGCGCTCTGCCAAAACAGCTTTGTCATCTTGCTGGCTACCTTGAGCTGGCTGATGAATGTAACATCCCTCTAATTTACCATCTTCGACCAATTGGTGGTGTTTCAGTGCATCGATATCAAAATTCATAATAAGTCTTTTCATCAAGAGTGGGCGTTTCTGTAGCTAATTACATGCGCTTCAAAGGCTTCACGACACTATCTAAGCCTTCAATTTTGAGCGCTAAACATAGCTTGAGCAAATCCCCTAGCTCGCCGCTTGGCCAGCCCTTTTTATCAAACCACAGTAAGTATTCTTCAGGCAGGTCGATTAACACTCGCCCTGCATATTTCCCAAATGGCATTTGCATTCTAGCGAGTTTAATGAGGTTTTCTTTTTCTAACATAAGTGACAGAGAGTTAAGGTAACTCGTGCAAGGATAACACTGGTTCTCCCTCCTCACCAGCAAATCGCAGTCACGTTTATTTTGGCGGCCTTGACTCGCTTTGTGCTAGAGTACGCGGCATAAAAAATGAGAACGAGAAAGCAATGAAGTCACCTTGTCGAGCAGCATGTAAAAATAACGCCGGAATATGCTCTGGTTGTCACCGGACGATGGATGAAATCATCCAATGGAAAGACAAAACCGATCTCCAACGAGATGCGATTATCGAACAAATCGCAGGAGAAGATTCAACGCATAGTTGTCCTGAGTGCGGGACTCAAGCCCATTGTGATATCGCCGCAGGCAAAGAGACATGCTGGTGCTTTACTATTGAAACCCGTGATTTACCCAAGCCAAGCGCCAACCAGCTGTGTTTGTGCCGAAAATGTCTAGAAAAAAAGCCAGTCGCGTAATACGACTGGCTTACTGATCATCGTTTTCTGACTGGTGTTTATTTAGCGGTTAAAGCGGACGCTTCAAACTTAATGCCTTCCCACCCTGTCACCATAAAATTACGAATATTCTGGTGATCGCTGTTCTCTGGATGCTGCAATACATCTTCACGATAAAAACGGCCAAAGCAGGCTAGCGTCGCTTCTTTGTCTAGGTTGTTTAGCAAACCGAAAGCGAAGATCTTACACGAACCGTTGTTCTCGCCTGCATTGTTTTGTGTCTCACCATTTACAAAAGCGGTTGGCTCAAACGTATAGTTATCTTCGATCACCGCCATCGTTGCTTCAAATTCGACCTGCTCTGGTGACGCTGCCAATAAATCTAAAAACGATTTTAATTCCATTATTCCTCTATCCCTATTTCATCATATTGATGACACATTAGTTTCATAAAAAGCCAATATAAGAGTCATCAATCATACATATATTCAGAGCCTTACCAAATCAAACGTCATTCAGCGCTCTATCATTCCAGTTGCGGAAATGGACAGCAGCATAAAACCCATGCTGATTGACAACCTATCGGATTGATAAGGAGATATCATGATCACCCCTTTAAAGGCAATCGGTGCACTCGCATTGTCATCACTTGCCATCGCGTGTTCATCACAACCCGAAGATACCGTGGCTTCATTCGCTACACAATGCAAACCTACCACTGCACCCGTTACTGGGGAAACGTCAATTCAAGGTTTAACTTTTATCGGAACATCCGTTGCTGATGCACCATTCGACACATCGGCAGCTGAAATCGTCAGTTATGACGCCTGTACAGATAAGCTCTATGTGGTTAATGCTCAAGCAAAACGTGTCGATGTAATGTCTATGGATGACAACGGCGTACCAACGCAAAGCGCATTCATCGATCTCAACAGCGCTGGCGAAGCAGCAGGCATTGAAATTGGCGCAGCAAACAGTGTCGCTGTATTCAATGGTTTGGTAGCAGTTGCGATTGAAAACAGTAATAAACAAGCGAATGGTATTGTTGGCTTGTACCGCTCCGACGATTTGTCATTAGTCACGACTTTCCCAACAGGCGCATTGCCAGACATGGTTGGCTTCTCAAAAGATGGCCGATACATCGCAACCGCTAATGAAGGAGAACCAAACAGCGATTACAGCATTGACCCTGAAGGTAGTATCACTTTGATCGATCTGAGCCTTGGTGTTACTCAAGCAGAAGTGACACAAATTGGCTTTAACGAATTTGATGGTTCACGAAAAGCAGAGCTCCCAATGAATGTGCGTATTTCGGGGCCAAACGCCACCGTCGCACAAGATCTAGAGCCTGAATACCTCACTTTTGCAGATAACGGTAAAATCTATGTCGCGCTACAAGAAAATAACGCCATGGCAATCGTCAATCCAGAGAGCAAATCGGTAGAAAAAATTGTTGGCTTAGGTGAGAAGTCTTGGTCGGGCGCTAAACTCGATGCATCCAACAAAGACAAAATCATTGGGAACTTGAAAAGCTACCCACAACTGGTTGGCTTATTTATGCCTGACACTATCGACAGCTACTCAGTGAATGGGAGTACTTACATCGTATCTGCAAATGAAGGCGACGGGCGTGAGTACGGATTCAAAACCATTCAAGAACTGTGCGACAAAGCTGGCTTTATGTGGGATGAAGAAGATTACCTCGGTACAGATGAATATACATCTGAGCAAGGAACCTGTTTAAGCCATATTGATGAAGTGCGCGGTAAGAAGCTGAAAGTAGCAGCAGAACACCCATTGGCAGAGGCACTAAAAGACAACAAACAACTCGCGCGTTTAAAAGTGATTAAGCCGGAACAAACGCTTTCTGCACAAGAGAATGTTCAATCATTTGGCGCGCGTTCATTCTCGATTTGGGATGAAAACGGCAAGTTGGTCTTCGATAGTGGTGACGATTTCGCGACTATCGCGCTGCTGAATGAAGGCAAGAACTTCAACAGCACCAACGATAACAATAATAGTGGCAATGACCGAAGTGATGATAAAGGTATTGAGCCAGAGGCGATTGAAGTAGCACAAATTAACGGTCGTCATTACGCGTTTATCGGCTTGGAGCGTCAAGGCGGTATCATGATTTATGACATCACAGACCCGAAACAAGCGCAGTTTATGCATTACGTAAACCGCCGTGATTACAATCAGCCAGTATGTACAGAAGTCGAAGATGGCGAATGCATGAACGACACATACAATCCAAAAGCAGGCGATTTAGGTCCAGAGTCCATTAATTACTTTACCCGTAACGGTGGTCATTTTATCGTCGTTGGCAATGAGGTATCGGGCACGACATCCGTCTTCCGAATCAATCTATAAAGTAATGTAAAAGTCATTTAGAACCAAAACGCCCGACGTAAGCCGGGCGTTTTTTGTATGAGGTAATGTCCTACTCTGCCGATGCTAGCGCGTCACACTTTGATGCGCAGATAAAATCGTTTTTATGCAGACCTTTGATAGAGTGACTCCACCACGTTACGGTAACCTTACCCCATTCCAACAAAATAGAAGGATGGTGGAACTCATCTTCTGCCAGTTCCGCGATTTTGTTACTGAAAGCCCATGCTTGTTTGAAGTTCTTAAATTTATACACCTTTTCTAGTTGAGGTATGTCTTCTCTTTCAATGATCTGCCAATCAGACAATTGCAGCAGCAGAGATTGTTGTTCTTCTTTGCTTAGTGCAATGGCATCGATACTACAAGCTTCGCATTTTTGTTCATTCAACATGAGCAGGTTCCTTTGGTTCAAAAAGTGGAGGAAGCAGTCCAGCTTCAATCGCTAGATCGGCTTGTTTCAATAAATTCAACTGACTGATTTTAAAAAGCTGAGAAAAGTCATCAATCACGTAGTACTTCGGTTGCATGATGTCGATACGATAAGGCGTTCTCAGCACAGTTTGTAATTCAAATGGGTCGCGAATTGCTGCATCACTCTCTAATGCGTAGAGGGTTTCGCCAGGAGATGAAAGAATACCACCACCGTAAATTTTGGTTTTGTCCCCTTCTTTCACCAAACCAAACTCTACAGTAAACCAGTAGAGACGAGCGAGATAGGCTCTTTGTTTTGGTGTAGCGGCTTGCCCTAGTTGACCATAATGCTCGGTAAATGCAGCAAAGTCTGGGTTGGTTAACATCGCGCAATGACCAAATATTTCGTGGAAGAAATCTGGCTCCTGTAAGTAATCGAACTCATCTCTTGTACGCAAGAATGTGGCGACTGGAAAGCGCTTATTACCGAGTAGATTAAAAAATCGGTCGAAATCAATAAGCGCGGGAACGGGCTCCACTTGCCAACCTGTTGTCTCCATCAAGACACGATTAATTTCTGGTAACTGAGGAACGCGGTCTTGAGGTAAATCAAGCAGCGTCAAACCGTGTAAATAAGCCTCACAAGCTCTGTTTTGGATCACACCCATTTGTCGTGTTACCAAATCTCGCCAAATGGCGTCTTCTTCACGGCTCCATTCAACCCTGCCTTCCTGGTTTACGGGTTTAGAACGATACTGGGTCATGGCTCATCTCCATTAACAAATCCTTTACATTAAGCCTATCTGTAGTCTTAAGAGCTTCCAATCCCTACGCGATTTTCTCAGCATCATCCCGATGTAACATATTGTTTACAACGCATCGTAACTGCATGATTTTTATGACACGATATAATCTCTGGCTTGTTTGACTTTATCGTGTATTCCTCTCAAACTAAAACCTGTTATCACTTTGTTATAGAGGGACCTATGCGCGAGAGCAGCAAAGTATGGCAACCGAGCGAAAGTCGTATCGAAGAAGCCAACATTACACAGTTTATTGAACACATTAATCGACAAGGAAATACCCTTGAAAGCTTCGCTGATCTGCATCAATGGTCACTCGATCATGTAGAAAAATTTTGGCAGGAAGTTTGGCTATTCTGCGACGTCATTGGCACTCAGGGAGAGACCATAAAAGAGCGAGCAGAAAGTCGCTGGCAGCAACCTGTTGAAAATAGGGATATAAAATGGTTCCCAAACGCGCAAATTAACTACGCCGAAAATTTGCTAACCTACGCGTGTCACCAACCCGATGATCTCGCTATTTGGTTTGAAAATGAACGTGAAGAAAAACAGACCTACACCTGGAAACAATTGTGCGAAGAAGTTTCGAGTGTGCAGCAATGGTTGAAAGAATGTGGAATTAAGCAAGGTGATGTCGTCGCTGGTTATTTACCTCACCTACCTCAAACGGTGGTAGCCATGCTAGCAACCAGTAGTTTGGGGGCGACCTGGACTTCCACCTCACCTGATTTTGGCGTCGAAAGCGTTTTGGAACGCTTTGGTCAAGTGAAACCCAAAATCCTGTTTACTTGTGATGGCTATACATTCAATGGCAAAACTTTCGATATGTCTGAGAAAAACCAGCATATTGCGGATCATCTTGATGGTCTTAAACAAGTTTGCCAAATTAGCTACCTTAAACCACACATTTTTGAATGCGATGTCTGCACCCAAGATTGGCAAAACGTCCTGAATCAATACACACCCGAAGCGCTGACTTTTACTCGTGTGAATTTTAACGATCCGCTATTTGTGCTTTATTCTTCAGGCACAACAGGCAAACCGAAATGCATCGTTCATTCCGTCGGCGGAACGGTGCTTAATCACTTGAAAGAGCATCAACTGCATTGCGATATTCAACCGAACGAACGCGTGTTTTATTACACGACCTGCGGTTGGATGATGTGGAACTGGCACGTTTCTTCACTCGCGAGCGGTGCATGTTTGGTGATTTTTGATGGTAGCCCTGTTTACCCCACTCATGATGTGCTCTGGGACCTCGCAGAACGAGCCGAAGTGACGCTGTTTGGAACCTCAGCAAAATACCTAGAGGCGCTGGAAAAAGCATCTTTTTCTCCGCAGAAAAGTGATGCATTTCCAAGTCTGAAAACCATTTGCTCAACGGGCTCTGTTCTGTATCCAGAACAGTTTGATTATGTCTATCAGCACATTAAAGAAGATGTACACCTCGCCTCGATTTCTGGCGGAACAGACATTTGTGGCTGCTTTGTATTAGGCAACCCTATTTCTCCCGTTTATCGGGGAGAGTGCCAATCAGCAGGGTTAGGGGTCGATGTCCGAGTCTTTAACCCACAAGGTAATAGCGTAATGGGAGAGCGCGGTGAGTTGGTTTGCGCCAATTCATTACCCAACTTCCCTGCTGGCTTTTGGAACGACACCGGTGAGAGATATCATCGCGCTTATTGGGATAAATTCGACAATATTTGGCACCACGGCGATGATGTTGAACAGACCAGCGTTGGGGGATACGTGTTTTATGGTCGAAGTGATACTACGTTGAATCCCGGTGGCGTAAGAATCGGCACGGCCGAAATCTATCAGCAAGTGAACTGTATAGACGGTATTCTAGATTCGATCGCAGTAGGAAAAGAAGTCGATCGCAACGAACAAGTATGGCTGTTTGTCCAATTAGTCAAAGGGGTAGAGCTCAATGACGAGATGATCGCTTCCATCAAAGCACAGCTAAAGTCTGCATGTTCTCCAAGGCATGTACCTAGTGCGATTTACGCAATAAGCGATATACCTAAGACACGCTCAGGAAAGCTGGTCGAGTTAGCCGTTAAGCAAGTCGTTAACAACCGAAACGTCGAAAATTTAGGCGCAATAGCCAACCCTGAAGTGCTGGAGGAGATACGCAGGATAGTCGTCTCAAAATAACCTCCGAAGACTTAGTTGTTCGAGTATGTCCTTGCCTGCACCACGACGACTTGTTTAGAGCAAGTGAAGTTACATATACCCTCAGCAGATAAGAAAAAAGCGAGCTTGTTAGCTCGCTTTTGTCATTTTGTGTTCTTTATTCAGCAGTATTAGCGACGACCAAGCCCCATTAATACCGACATTGTTTTACCATCAGATGTAATGTCAAAAACGTGTTGCGATTCAACTTCAGTAAAACCCGCTTCTTTCAGTGCACGCTCAGACTTCGCAAGGGTAAAACCGTCTTGTTCACATTCTGCAATCCAATCAAAATGAACAAAATAGCCGCCGTGGTTAAGTAGAGAATGTGAGATCGTTAATGACGCGTCTAAGTCTTCCACGAACGCTAAAACTGATGATGCAACCACCAAGTCGAACTGTCCACGAAACGCAGGGTGCTGAGCAACCAAGCCGCGAGATAATGCATCTACCACAGGTTCTACGTTGACGAGCTCTTTTTTATCGAGTTCCTCAATCATGGCTTCCGATGCGTCTAATGCTACGATGTCTTTAACCATCGGTGACAATCGTTGACTTAACTGCCCTGTTCCGCATCCAAAATCTAGTACTTTAATGCCATCAAGCTGAGTTAGCTGTTGTAACTGCTCAAACACCGACTGCGCAAATTGCTCTGTTGCTGGATTTGATTCCCAGTTTTTTGCTAAGCCGTCCCAATCTTGTGCCATCGTGGCCTCCATGTTCACTTTTTGTAACCCACATAGATTACCGCAAAACCGTTAAAAGACCATAGACTTATCTGGCGGATTCGCGTTTTTTTCGATAATCTTTCATGGCTTTGGGAGCGCATCTGCATAATACCCAAATTATTTGAATTCATTTATTGGTTGTGTCAAATCATGAACTTAACTCAAGTAGAAGCCTTCTGCACCATCGCTGAGTGTGGTTCTGTTTCTGAAGCGGCAAGGCAACTCGACTGCAATCGTACCAAACTCAGTATGTCGATTAAGGCATTAGAGAAAGATCTCGACGTTGAATTGTTTAACCGAACTGGCAACCAGCTCACCCTCTCTGAAGCTGGGAAAGCCATTTACAAAGATTGCGAACACCTACTTATCATCGCACAACGGGTCAGAAAGACCTGCGCTCAAATCTCGGAAGGGTTTAACGCGGAAGTTTGGGTAGCACGTGACGACTCCTTACCTGATGATCTCTGGCAAGAATTATCTCATACATTGAATAACCGCTTTCCTTCAACAACCTTCAACTTAATCTTGGCATCCAGTGGCGACTTAGCCAACTTGGTCAGTACCCACCAAGTAGATTTTGCTTTCGGCGTTGATTATGAGCGAGTAGACGATCCTCGTATCGTATATAACCCATTAGGCAAGATACGTATGATGTCAGTATGCAGTGTAGAACACCGCCTAAGTAAGATGCGCCGTGTCTCAGACGAAGATCTACGTAGTCAGATGCAAGCACTAATGGTGTACCTAAATGAGAAAGACAACCCTGAACTGCAACCTTTCTCGACTCGATATATTGGTTTTTCGAGTTTTGACTACATGCTGAACACCATCTTAGAAGAAGACGCTTGGGGCGTGCTTCCAGAACCATTAATCCGCCATTACCTTCGTCAGCAGAAGCTCGCCGTTATCAAACACACATACGGATTGACGCAAGAAGACTACTGTATGTTTTCACCTAACGGCCATACTGAGCATCCAGCAATGACGTGGTTAGCAGATAAATTGAGCGAGTATTTATTTGACTTCTAAACATTTTATCAGTGAGCGTCAATTTTACTGACACCAAAAAATCACAGTAAGCCATTGTTTTATAGGAATATAAATAAAAACGCAATTTTTTAGATTAGTTACTGGTCACTTTGTGGTTGCCTAAATTACCTTATGAGCGAAGAATAGTAAGGTATTAAAATTCAAAGGCATCTTTTATGTGTGACAGGACAAGCAAAAATGAAAACCGTATTCTAACCATTTCAGCCCTTTTGGCATCTGGGTTCGCTGCTGGTGGTATGGTACTTGGCTTGCTTGTAGGATCAATTGTCATCGTGTTTGACGGTGTTTACTCTTTGGTCAGCTTACTGTTAACTTTATTGTCACTGGCCGCTTCTTACTATATTAACAAGCCTTCAAAATCTGTATTCCCATTTGGAAAAGCGGTCTTAGAACCAATCGTTATTGCGATAAAAGCAGCCGTCATTTTAGTGGTTGTAAGCTTCTCTCTCTACTCTGCGATATCAGCATTGATGTCTGGAGGTCGCGAGGTCGATGCTTCTATTGCGACCTTATTCGGCATCGTGAATGTTATCGGTTGTGGTTACGCTTGGTGGTTTATGGCGAAACGCAGCCGCCGCTTCTCATCAGGCTTGATTGAAGCGGAGAAAAAACAGTGGCAAATGGATACTTTGTTGAGTGTGGCGGTGACCGTAGGATTTATCTCGGCTTGGGCTGTTTCACTAACGCCATTCTCTGAGTATGCGGTATATGCCGACCCCATGATGATGGTTTTAATGGGCTTTTACTTCCTCAAAGTACCGTTCGATATGCTAGTAGGTGCCTTACGTGAACTACTAATGATGGCACCAAGCAAAGAGCTGTGTCAGAGCGTTGGCAAAGATGTTCTTGAGATTGAAAAAGTAACTGAGCATCAATTGAAACTGGCTGGCGTAACGAAGGTGGGCCAAGAGCTACGAGTAAATGTGGACGTACATATTGATGACGACACATTGGAGCTTGATACACTAGAGCACACTCGTAAGCAGCTTATCAAGCGACTGTCGAAGCACAGATTCAAGCTTCAACTACACTTGAACGTCGCTTATTAGAGTGCCACCAAAGAGCCGTTAAAACTCAATAAAAAGCTCCCAATCTCGGGAGCTTTTTTAATTTTTTCGATTTAGCTTCTTCGTATTCGAATACAGCTCGCAAGGGAGATCTGTTCGTTGCTCACTTAAATTCTCTGATCTCGTTGGTAACTTACCCAGCCGCTTCGCGCTTCTCTTTGGTGACTAACCAACACATCAGCGAGCCCACCGTTACCATCACAACGCCCTGCCAAAAGCTATGGCTCAGAGTTACGCCAAGAATAATGGAAGAAAATAAAGCGGAAAAAATGGGTGTGAAGTAAGACAAGGTGGCGAGAAAAACCATATTGCCGCCAACGATCGCGATATTCCATAAACCATAACCACCAGCCATTAAAGCCGCAGAGGCCACTAAGTACCCCATCGCTTCCCAACTGAATGTCATTGGTGGCTCATCCGTAAACGCGTATTTGACCCAAAGCGAAACAGCTGTTGCAATAAAAAACAGGGTAATCGCATTATGTTTAGATTGCTGCCTTTGGGTTAAGTTGCAATAAAAAGCCCATATAACCGCGCCAGCGAAAGCCATAAAATACACCAGAGGGTTACTACTAACATTGGACATGATCTGAGTTATGGATAAGCCATTCTCACCGCTCACAGTCCAAGCAACCCCAACAAACGCCAGCGTAACTGCGGGATAAAGCAACCAGTTTGTTTTTTTATTGCTGCCAAGGACCGCAAATAAAACCGTCAGTGCGGGCCAAAGGTAATTGACAATCGACACCTCAATTGCCTGCGCGCGCGAGTTGGAATATCCCAAAGATAGAGCGAGAAATATTTCATAACAGACGAACATCGCACCACCAAGCGCAAGATACTTGGGAGAAAAGTAAGACAACTTTGGAATACCGACCACGATAAGAAGGAAAACAGAGCTAAGAGAGTACAACATGGCTGCCCCGCCTACAGGACCTAAACTCTCCGTAACCAACCTCGCGATGCCAAGCAGACAACTCCAAGAGAGAATCGCGATACAACCATAAAGTGTGAAACGAAATTGCACTGATTTCATGTGACCTACCACTCACGAATGCCAAAGGAAACGTCAGCTTAACTCAAAAATGATCAGGTTCAACGTACTGTTTTATAAAAATCAGTATAAAAATCATTCTATTAAGCCGTTGGAGTCGATATGAAACATTTTCTGCCCTCTAGTGTTATGCTTACACCCTTTGTTGTGCGCTACTATGATGAAGATGACAACGAGAGTGAAAACGTTAAAACACATTCGGAAACGCATGGTCTAGATAGCGAAGAGCAATCTAAGGAACGTTCAGAGTAAAGGAATCCAAACATGAAAAAAGTCGCAGTCATTTTAAGTGGTTCAGGCGTTTACGACGGTTCTGAGATCCACGAAGCAGTGTTGGCGCTCTACGCCATCGAGAAGGCAGGTGCAACTTGGCACTGCTTTGCACCTAACATTGACCAACTCCACGTCATCAATCACCTAACTGGTGACGAAATGGATGAAACACGTAACGTATTGATCGAATCAGCTCGTATTGCACGCGGAAATATTGACGATGTCGCCAAACTTAACGTCGATGAATACGATGCCCTACTGCTTCCAGGTGGGTTTGGTGCCGCGAAAAACTTAACCGACTTCGCTGTTTCGGGTGCGGAGTGCTCCATTAACACACACGTAGCTCAAGCTTGTCGCGCGTTTGCTAATGCGAAAAAACCAGCTGGCTATCTGTGTATTTCTCCTGTCATTATTCCGATGATTTATGAGCAAGGCGTGAAAGGAACGGTAGGCAACGATGAGGCAGTCTCAATAGCATTTAATCAAATGGGCGGTGAACACACCACGTGCCCTGTCGAAGACATCGTTTTTGATGAAAAACACCTCGTACTTTCAACCCCTGCTTACATGTTGGCAGAGAATATCTCTCAAGCGGCTTCAGGTATCGAAAAGTTAGTATCAAAACTGATTAAAATAGCTTAATTATTAGTAGTTAGCTTATAAAACACTTCCCTATCCCCATTGATAATTAAGTTATTAATGGGGATTTTTTATACTTTAGTCGAATTTAGAGATATATCCGCGTCAGAAGTCAATTTCTGCCAATCGTTTGCGTCCATAGTTTCATATTTGTTCTACTTTATATCAGTGTTGCACTTATACGCAGTGCAACAAGATCACTGTCACAGTTTTTCTCTTGCAAGTACCTCTAAGTGGGTAAACTTGCTTTAGATCAACTTCAATCTGGAAACGAATGTGCGACAGTAAATGGCAAATTAAGAAAGATTATTAAAAATAACGACGGAGCTATCCAATATGACAAGTGCATTTTTTATCCCTACGGTAAACCTAATGGGCGCTGGTTGTTTGAAAGACGCAGCAGACAGCATCCAATCTCAAGGCTTTAAAAAAGGTTTGATCGTTACGGATAAGATCCTTAACCAAATCGGTGTAGTCAAACAAGTTCAAGACCTTCTCACTGAGCGCGATGTAGCAACCGTTGTGTTTGATGGCACTCAACCAAATCCAACTATCAGCAACGTTAACGACGGCTTAGCACTTCTTACTGATAACGAATGTGACTTCGTTATCTCTCTAGGCGGCGGTTCACCACACGACTGTGCGAAAGGTATCGCGCTTGTTGCTTCTAACGGCGGCAAAATCTCAGATTACGAAGGCGTAGACCAATCTGCAAAACCAATGATGCCACTTATCGCGATCAACACGACGGCGGGTACTGCATCTGAAATGACGCGTTTCTGCATCATCACTGACGAAGAGCGTCACATTAAGATGGCTATCGTTGATAAGCACACAACACCGCTTATCTCGGTAAACGATCCAGAGCTAATGCTCGCTAAACCTGCTTCGCTAACTGCGGCAACAGGTATGGATGCCCTAACTCACGCGATTGAAGCTTACGTATCTATCGCGGCAACACCAATCACTGATGCAGTAGCAATCAAAGCGATTGAGCTTATCCAAGCTTACCTACGCACAGCAGTGAAAAACGGTGAAGATCTAGAAGCTCGTGAACAAATGGCATACGCACAGTTCATGGCGGGTATGGCGTTCAACAACGCTTCTCTAGGTTACGTACACGCAATGGCACACCAGCTAGGTGGTTTCTACGACCTTCCACACGGTGTTTGTAACGCGATTCTTCTACCTCACGTACAGCGTTACAACGCGCAAGTATGTCCTGAGCGTCTACGTGACGTAGCAAAAGCAATGGGCGTAAACGTAGAAGGCATGTCTGCTGAAGAAGGTGCAGCGGCAGCAATCGACGCTATCGTTACTCTAGCGAAAGATGTGGGTATCCCAGCAGGTATTAAAGAGCTTGGTGCGAAACTAGAAGACATCCCAACACTAGCAGACAACGCACTGAAAGACGCTTGTGGTTTCACTAACCCTAAACAAGCAACTCACGAAGAAATCTCTAAGATCTTCGAAGAAGCGATGTAATCTCGCTACATAAACAATTCTCTAGCCTTAATTCAATCCCCGATCTCGTATCGGGGATTTTTTACATTCATATACAAGTGAATCTCTGCCAAACATAGTCTTTTAGTGTTAGCTTTTAAGTATTAACACGATTCATATTGGAAGGAACCATGAGAACGATTGCTGCTACCCTACTCGCTTGTTTATCCTTTTCTGCCAACACTGCCGAATACCGCGCCAACGAAGTGGCGAGTGGATTTCAGATCCCTTGGGGGATCGAGTTCTTAGATAATCAACGCGTTATCGTCAATCAAAAGAACGGTACGGTTTCGTTGCTGGATATCACCACAGGCAAACCTCAAAAGCTGTTTAACGTCCCCGATGTGAACACCAGTGGACAAGCCGGCTTATTGGATGTTGCGCTCGCACCGAATGCCGATACGCAAAACCCGCAACTCTTCTTTACCTACAGCAAGCGCACAAGTAAAGGCAATACGGTGGCGTTAGCGACGGCGCAATTGCAAAACAATCAACTTGTGGGTTGGAACGATCTCTTTGTTGCTGATGCCATCACCGACACAGGGCGTCACTACGGCAGTCGAATTTCATTTGTTGACGACAAAGTTTACTTCTCAATCGGTGACCGTGGCGAACGTGATAATGGGCAAGACACTCAAACCCATGCTGGCAGTATTCTACGCCTTAATCTTGATGGTTCGGTTCCGCAAGACAACCCATTCAAACCTTCCCAAGCTCTTCCTGAGATATGGAGTTACGGGCACCGCAACCCACAAGGTATGTTTTACGACGAAGCAACAAAACAGCTGTGGTCGATTGAACATGGACCACGCGGTGGCGATGAAATTAATCTAATCAAGAAAGGCGCGAACTACGGCTGGGCAAAAGTCTCTCATGGTAAAGAATATTGGGGACCGTTGGACGTTGGGGAAGCTAAGTCGTTACCGGGAATGGAAGATCCCAAGCTGGTATACGTCCCTTCTATCGCGCCCAGTAATATGATTTTGTACCGTGGTGATAAATACCCAGAATTGGACGGGAAAATCCTCGCAGGCGCATTGAAACTGGCGCACATCAACGTGGTTTCTATTGATAATGGCAACCTTACCGAATCAAAAAGATTAATGGAGAATCTTGGTGAGCGAATAAGAGATATAACCATCAGCCCCGATGGTTATATCTACTTTTCTACCGACAGCGGCAAAATATTTCGTCTTGAGGAAAGGTAATCAAACACTAAAATCGTTAAGACTATTTAATTTGTGACGTACTAGTGATTTATTTTCGTACAATCTAAGCAGAAGAATCTAAACTTAACAATAACCTTTTGTTTTTTAAAACGATAGTTCGGTTAAGTTGTACGAGGTCATTATGATTCCATTCCCTTTACAGCTCGATAAAATTAAAGCCGTGGTGTTTGATTTAGACAACACCTTGGTGAGTTCTGATATGAACTTCGGCGAATTGCGACAACAGCTAGGTTGTCCGCAGAGTGAAGATCTATTGGATTTTGTCGACGCACTTGAGCACCCTCATCATCGAGAGCACGCTCATAACGTGATATTTGATTACGAGATTTCTGATGCTGAGCAGTCTGCTCCAATGATTGGCTGCCATGAATTGATCGCCCACTTGCATCAAAATGAAATCAAAACCGCTATCGTGACGCGCAACTGTCAAATCGCCACGCAGCGCAAACTAGAACACAACCAAATCTCAGTGGAACGAGTCATCACTCGTGAATGCTTCCCGCCCAAGCCAGACCCTTTGTCTCTGCAAGTATTGGCGAAAGAGTGGCGTTTGATGCCTGATGAAGTGCTTTATGTCGGCGATTACCTCTACGACTTGCAGGCAGCGTATAACGCGCAGATGCCCTCTTGCCTTGTGCACCATGGGAATCAAGAAACCTTCAATGATTCAGCCTCATTGGCGCTTAATGAACTCAGTGATTTATTGAGCCGTTTCGAATCCTTACCACGCAAATAAAGCGCACATATAAAATACGCAAACAAAAAAAGGGGCACCAACGTGCCCCTTATGACTTATTCCCGATTGTTTCATGCGTTCCCAAGGATTACTTGGGTGATGCGCCACTTAGCCTTGTAGGTAAGCGTTAAGCATCCACATTAATTTTTCTTGCTCACGGATGTAGTCACCCATCAATGCCGCTGTACCTTCGTCATCTGCTTCACCCGCGTTTTGTAGAATCTCACGCTGTTTTAGAAGTAGAACGCTAAAGCCTTGAACCAGACCTTGTACACACTCCTCACCAGAAGTCGCGTTTTGATGTTCTTTAATTTCACTTGCTTCCAAGTAGTTGCTGAATGCGTGCGCTGGCGTATGACCCAAAGTTAGAATACGCTCTGCAAGCTCATCGATTTTTGTTTGTAGATCAGTATAGATTTCTTCAAATTTTACGTGCAGTTCGAAGAATTGCGCACCTTTAATGTTCCAGTGGTAACCGCGAGAGTTCATGTACAACACTTGGTAATGCGCTAGCAGTTGATTTAACTGTTGAGCTAGTTGTGCTGATTGTTCGCTGTCTAGACCAATTAGGCTTACTTGTTTGTTCATAATCTTGCTCCTAGAAGGATGATACCAATCGTAGTAACGAACTATTCTCTTACCGGGATTGGTATAAAGTTTAAAAATTCTTTTGCAGTATTTGCTGCCGATGGAGTCATATTACGACTCCGGCTCGGTGAAGAAAATTTGGTTTTAACTATGATTTAAATAGCTAAATCCAATGAGCAAGCAGACGAATATCGGCGTATCATCCAACAAAAAGCCCCAACCCTTTTTGTGTAATAAGGATTGGGGCTTTTTTACTATTTGGTTAACGTTCAAAAGTAGATGAACAGACGTAAACCTTATCTACGCCGTTTTAAAAGTTGCCATCTGTTGATTCAGCTCGGTAACTTGCTCTTTTACCTGCAATGATGTCTCTGATGCACGTTGGCTAGTATTCGAAACCTCATCCACTGATTGAGTAATACCGGACATCAATCCAGTGATCGAGTTGGTCGCATGAGATTGCTGCTCTGCCGCTGCCGCAAGTTCTGCCATTTGTTCATTCAAAGAACCAATTTGCTCGGTCGTGACAAGCAAACGAGTTACCGCTTTTTCAATGTGCTCAGCGCCCTGCTCCGCAAGTGATTGGCTGTGTTCAATCTCCTCTACCACCGAATTGGTCGAGCGTTGAATCGCATTGATGATACCGTTGATTTCTGTCGTCGATTGAGTAGTGCGAGTCGCTAACATACGTACTTCATCCGCCACAACCGCAAAGCCTCGTCCTTGGTCACCCGCACGCGCTGCTTCTATCGCGGCATTCAATGCCAGTAAGTTAGTTTGTTCTGCCAAACCTTCAATTACTTCCGTCACTCGACCAATGGCTTCGCTCTCTTTGCTTAACTGCGTCACTTGCGTACTCGCGGTTTCAATGCTGCCATGCAAGCTTTCCATGGTGACTTTGTTTTGCTCTAAAGCATCACGACCTTGTTCAATCTCGCCTTTTGAATCAGAAAGCTTCTGCACCGATTGATTGGCTTGATCTAGAGTGTTACGCGCGGCTAAAGCGATTTCATCCAATTGGCTTCCCATTTCAACAATGCTGGTTTGTTGCTGTTCTACATTCGATGAGGTGACTTGCGCCGATTCCAACAAAGCCCCCATGCTGGTATCCACCTGGTGCGCTTTTTCACTCACCCCTGCCACGATGCTCGCTAACGATTGGTTCATGCGGTTAATCGAATCGGTAAGGTCTGCCAATTCATCTTTCCCAACAACAGTTAACGGAGGCTGAGAAACATCTCCTGAAGCGATCGTCTTGGCTCGCTCCGATAAGTTTTTCACTCGGCGACCAATGGTATTGCCCATGTATTTTGAAATCGCTACTGCGGCAATCAAAACCAATGCCGCAGCAATCAACATAGTGGTGAGTACGTTCTTGATCGACTGATTAATACCCTGTCCACTTTGATCAGCACGACTTTGCTGAGCCAATACGATCGTTTCTAAGCTTTGGTCTAGTGCATCCGCTGCTGGCAACAGTTCGTTCGCCATCAGCAAGTTTGATTCGTTCCACTCTGGCGACTGACGCAATGCAATTACCTGCTCTGCTAAAGGAAAGTACAGTTGCTGCATTTCTTTAAACAGTGACCACAATGATTGGTCGTTATCAGTCAGTCTGTCGAGTTTACTGTCGATTTCCGCCACAGACTGATTGTGGTACTTAATCAAGTCGTAGTATTTGTCCAGATGATCTTGCTGCCCGTACAACAGGAAATCTCGCAGAGCAGACAGTGCATTGGCGAGCGAGGTATAGCTATCCGCGTAAACTTTAAACAAACGCTTTCTGTCTCCACCAAATGGGTTTCCTGACTCTTCATTGATTAAGCTTTGAAGCTGATCAAGTGCCACTTCTGCAATGGGTGCCGCTTCGTTAATAAAGAGGTTGTGCGCGGGTAAGTTCTCATCACTGTGGCTAAGTTCAATCAGCTTGTTCAAAGAGACTTTTACCGCGTCCCACTGGCTTTGAATCGCTTGAAAATCCTGTTCAGAGATCAGAGCCTGCAACGTTGGAAGCGACTCGTCTGTAGAAGCCATGATATTGCGTACGTCCTCACTCAGACGTGCGCTCGCCTCTTCATCGCCACCTAGCAACATGTAGGCTCGAATAGAAGACAGCGACGCTTGAACGGACTGTTGGATACCGCGACTGGTGTCGACGGTCGGTAAATCGGATTTAAGTAACGAAGAGGCGTATTGCTCTACGGTAGTGACGTTGCGATACGTGAATACCGCTGATGCCATAAAAAGTACGGCTAGCAGCACAAAACTGAGCTGCAACTTCCCTGATATCGTAAGGTTCATCCATAAACTCCTGACAACGATGAGCCTTAAATATAACGATGTTTACAAAAATGTTAAATACTGGTATCAAAAGTTACTAAGAAAACCATGTAAATCACTATTTTAAGCCGATAAATAGGGCTTATTTGAAGTATGGTATGCGCTCACTACGTAAAATCAGATAATTAACGTAAGTCGTTTCTAAGCAGTCTTGATCCCACAACGAAAGAATCCGCTTAGTGGCGAAGTAGTAATCTTTATTACGCAGTAGCACACCCACCGTGCGGCTGAGCTGCTTAAAGCGCTGTTGCTCATTAGCAGAGATGTAATTGTCTTCATTTTGAATGATCGGCGCCAATCCATCGGTAAACCAATTGTTCAGAATTTCACGCATCTCAAGTTCCGACTCTGGTACATCGATACTCGACAACTCGCGATGCAGTGGCGGCGGTACTATGTACTTCGACGCTTTTGGTGAACTAACATAACGGTACATGTCGCTCCTCCTTGTAAATGACTCTTATACCCAAGTGACTTCAAGATGCAGGATTCAGAGCGTTGTCATTGATTCGGGGTCAAGGAAAACAACGCAGCGTAATAGTCAGCTCTTTCCACGTTGTTTGACACAGAAACCGAGTCAATGACACGCTCCCGAAGGGCGAGCTGTCTTGGTTTGTATACTTTGTTGTCGATTCTTGATTTAGACCCACTAGACCTTTAAATCGCCGCCGCGTCTACAAACCAAGCCATTCTCGCTGAGCCTAACATCTCGAGGTTACTTGGGTATAAACTAGCTAAGAATACTTTTTTCAATTTCCAAGTTTTTTCTAGAGCTCATAGAAAGAAGACCAACAAAAAAGCCATGCAAAGTAGGCTCTGCATGGCTTTGGTTCGGGAAGCAATGACACTGCCCTCGTCTAGGACTGGTTACATTGAGCTTTGATCGAAATCGTTGCCTTGGTCAGTACCTGTTTGAGTATCCGAGTCGAAGCTGCCAGAGTCATCCGTGAAGTCAACACCTTGATCTTGACCTCCTGCACTTGTCCAGTCGCTGCCGCCAGATTCCATACCCGCCATATCTGGTTGCTGATCTTGAGCAGAACCTTGCATGGTGTATTGATCATCGACTTCAACTTCAACTGTGCCACTCGCACCTTCTACTGCGCTGCCCAATTCGTCGTAACCTTGGAATTGGATTTCGCTCGTACCTTCGTAACCTTCTGGTAGGTCAACCGATACTGGTTGGTTCAGGTTGCCACTTAATGTGAAGCTGCCATCGCCATTATCCAGTGCGTTGCTTACCGATGCGCCATCAGGTAGACCGGACATTTCTGCATAATCCACCGATTCGTTACCGCTGACCTCATCTGGAACCGAGATAGAAATGGTATCGCCTGGTGCTGCAGTCACATCAGCTGCGCTCTCCTCTTCACTGTCTGCACCGTTTGCTGCTTGCTCTTCAGGCTGTTGCGCTTCGCCAACTTGCTGCTCTGCTGATGCTTGAGCAGTTTGGATTTGTGGCTCGTCGCTTTGCGCTGAATCGTCCGCAACTTGGATGCTCAGATTCTGAGTCGATACTTCACCATTGTCGTTGACCTGAACATCCATAGCCAAATTGCCATCGAAGTCATCGTTCGGCCAGTATGTCCACTCTTCACCACCTGATTTCGCAAAGAAACCAGCATCGTTTGCATCGGCGACATCCAACACTTCTGCTGAAGGGCTAATGCCAAGTTCATCAATCAACTGTGCTTCCGTTAGTGTTAGTGAACCATCATCAGCCAGTGCGTAGCCTTCGCTGGTAGTGGTTTCACCTTCACCTTGGATGTCGACATTAAAGAAGCTCTCAATGCGGTTTTCACCGTCAGTTGCAATGAAGCCAACTTGAACATCTCCGGTGTAGCCTTCTGCTGGTGTGAATTGGTAGTTACCTTGGTTATCGGTCTCTATCACACCTTGACCTTCCATTAGGCTCACTGACTCAATGCTCAAGCTGTCGCCTTCTGCATCGCTCAAGGTCGACAGCATGTCATCATTGGTGAACGACAAGGTGCCATCCGCTGCCATTTCTGTGGTAGAAATGCTGTCGATTTCTGGAGAAGCATTCTCTTGTGGTGCGTCTTCTTTCACGACCACACCCGTTTGCTCATCATGAAGCACACCGTCTTTATCAATCACGTAAGCGATATCCGCTTCACCAGTAAAGCCTGGTGCTGGATTGAATGTCCATGTGCCATCACCGTTATCGACAATCTCACCTTGGCTGCGGTCAGCTAGGTGAACAAATTTCACTTCATCACCCGCGTCAGCGTCTACGTTTTCTGCCAATCCGATTAGGTCATCAGCGGTTAGGATAACGGGCTCACCCGCTAGGGTTTCGAAGTCACCTGAATCGATGCCATCTTCGAACTCTTCTGGCTCGTCACCATAATCCACCGTTGTTGCGGTCACGGTTACGAAGAACTCGCCATTAAAGTCAGCCGGAGGCGTCATTTGCAGGTCTGAAATATCCCACTCGTTCAAGTCGATGTATTGACCCGGTTCCGTAATGGTAATGGTGTTCACACCATCCGTAACTTCGAAGCCAACAGGGAAACCAGTCATCACTAGGTTACTCAGTGTTTCTGAATCGTCGATCAGACCAACATTCAAGCCTAGGTGACCCGTTTCGTCCTCACCGAAGACTAACGGACCATCATGGTCGGTTGTGATGACCGCGCCATCCGCAACAGGGCGAACAAACACTGGTACATCAAGTACTGTTTCAAACTCACCGTCACTTACCACAACTTGCAAGTCAGAAACCCCTGCAAAATCGCCAGTCGGTGTGAACGTCCAAGTACCGTCACCGTTGTCTGTTACCTCACCACCATCTTCACCTTCTGCGGTGATAATGCGTGATACGACTAGGTTTTCAGTGTCAATGTCGCCGAACAAGTTCATCAGGTCGCCAGCGTCGAAGGTGAATGCGCCATCCTCGTCGGTTGCCATAAAGGCATTACCCACATTGAATGGAGCATCGTTGACTGGAATGACATCCACATTCAACGAGCCTTCAACCACTTCTTCACCATCCGTCGCGGTGTAGCCCAGTTCCACCAAACCATTGAAGTCTTGAGTGGTTACCAAGTGGTACATACCATCTGGTTGCTGGGTTAATGTCGCGTTTGCAGGCGCACGAACCGTGATGCTTTCTACGCTGATTTCGTCACCATCAAGATCCGTAACTTGATCAGCGATGTAAGCAGGGTCAATCACCATGACCACATCTTCTTCGCCTTGCATCTGGATGGTTGGCGCTTCTGGTGCATCGTTAACCGCTTCGATGTTTAGATTGCCTTCAACCGGCGTCACTAAATCACCATCGCTGACACCGAACGACATTGGCACATCACCATTGAAGTTCTCAGCCGGAGTGAATGACCAAGTGCCATCACTGTTGTCTAGCAAGTCACCGTATTGCTCATCAATCACTAGGTCGACAGCAGACAGTTCGTCGTAGGTGTTGTCGATGTCTGTTGCATTAGCAAGCAACATGTCCTGCGTGATAAGAATGGTGGTATCTTCGGTGCCAGCAATATTCACTGGCGTTGATTGCGGCGCATCGTTAATTGGGTTCACCGTTAGGTCGACGCCCACTTCCACGCTCGCACCATCGTTATCAATCAAGTCGAAGCTTAGGTCGATATCGCCATTGAAGTTCGCATCAGGCGTAATCGTAAAGCTACCATCTTGGTTCTCAACAACGGTTGCATTGGCTACCGCGGTTAAGTTCACTGCTTCTAGATTATCGCTGTCTACGTCACCCGCTTGAGCCAGTAACTGCTCTTGACTCAATGTGATTGAACCGTCTTCATCGACACTGTAAGCCAAGTCGCCAGATACCGGAGCATCGTTGACTGGCAATACATCGATGTTCGCGTTGGTTGTCGCAGTTGCACCGTCTTCATCAGCCACTACTACGTCTAGGCTTACGCCACCATTGAAGTTTTCATTTGGCGCGAAGCTATAAGTGCCATCGTCATTCGCCGTTAGAATGCCATCGCTACCACTGTAAGAGACGCTTTTTAGGCTCACGTCACCTTCCACATCGCTTGATTGCGCTAGCAGTTGCTCTGCCGTGAAGATAATGACTTCGTCTTCATTGACAGAGTAACTTGTCGCACCTGCGATTGGTGGATCGTTCACCTCAAGAACGGTAATACCCGCAGTGGTTGAGTCTGTCGCACCCTCTTCATCGACTACGACAACATCTAGGCTGACTTCACCATTGAAGTTCTCGTTTGGCGAGAAGGTGTACGTACCGTCACCATTGTCTTGGAACACGCCATCTGCGCCACTGTAGCTCACACTATCAACCGAAACATCGCCTTCAATATCTGACGAATTCGCTAGTAATTGCTCATCGCTGATTGTGATCGAGTTGTCTTCGTGTACGGTGTAAGACGTGCTACCTGCCACGGGTGGATCGTTCTCTGGCGTCACACTCACATCGATATTCGCGGTCACGGTGTCCGTGCCATCGGAAACATCGAAGGTAAAGTTTACGTCGCCATTGAAGTTTTCGTTCGGTGCGAAGCTGTATGTGCCATCGCCATTGTCAGTTAGGACACCGTCCGCGCCAGTGTATGTGACACCTTCTACCGATAGGTCATCGCCATCGATATCGGTTGCACCATCCAACAGGTCTTGATCAGTAAAGGTCAACACGCCATCTTCACCAATGGTGAACGCTTGATCCTCAGGCTGCGGCAAGTCATTAACTGGGTTAACCGTTAGGTCAGCCGTTGCAACGATAGTATCGGTGCCATCGTTGATATCGAACGTGATATCAATGTCGCCATTGAAGTTCGCGTCAGGCGTAATGGTAAAGCTGCCATCGTCATTAGCCGTAACCGTCGCATCACCGTCAACCACTAGGTTAGATGCAGTTAGTGCATCACCTTCTACATCCGTTGCTTGTACCAACAATTGTTCTTGGCTTAGCGTGATTGAGTTGTCTTCATCGACGCTGTAAGCCAAGCCACCCGATACTGGAGCATCATTGATTGGCAGAACATCAATGTTTGCCGTCGTCGAAGCGGTCGCACCATCTTCGTCCACGACTACAACATCAAGATTCACTTCACCATTGAAGTTTTGATTTGGTGCAAAGCTGAACGTACCATCACCATTGTCGGTAAAGATACCTTCGCTGCCACTGTAGCTTACGCTATCTAGTGCTACCTCACCTTCAATATCGGAAGAGTTTGCCAACAACTGTTCTGCACTGATGGTGATAACTTCATCTTCATCAATGGTGTAACTGGTTGTGCCTGCGATTGGTGGGTCGTTCACTTCAAGAACGGTAATTCCCGCTGTTGTTGTATCAACCGCGCCGTCCTCGTCAACCACGACAACATCTAGGCTAACATCGCCTGTAAAGTTTTCGTTTGGTGAGAAGGTGTAAGTACCATCGCCATTAATTTCTAGCACACCGTCGTTACCGCTGTAGCTCACGCTGCTGATCGCAACATCCCCCTCGATATCAGACGAATTAGCCAGTAGTTGCTCGTCACTGATGGTGATTGAGTTGTCTTCATGTACGGTGTAAGACGTGCTGCCTGCCACCGGAGGATCGTTCTCTGGCGTCACACTTACATCGATATTTGCGGTCACGGTATCCGTGCCATCAGAAACATCGAAGGTAAAGTTCACATCGCCATTGAAGTTTTCGTTTGGTGCGAAGCTGTAAGTGCCATCACCATTGTCGGTTAGGACACCATCAGCACCTGTGTAGCTCACGCCTTCAACCGATAGGTCATCGCCATCGATATCTGTTGCGCCATCAAGCAGATCTTCATCAGTGAAGGTCAACACGCCATCTTCACCAATGGTGAACGCTTGATCTTCTGGCTGTGGTAGGTCGTTAACTGGATTAACAGTTAGATCTGCCGTTGCGACCAAGGTGTCAGAACCATCACTGATATCAAACGTGATATCAATGTCACCATTGAAGTTCGCATCAGGCGTAATGGTGAAGCTGCCATCGTCGTTAGCAGTTACTGTCGCATTACCATCTACAAGCAAGTTTTCAGCAACAAGGTCATCGCCGTCCACATCGCTCGCTTGAGACAACAATTGCTCTTGGCTCAATGTAATGGTGTTATCTTCATCTACGTTGTAAGCCAAGTTGCCCGATACTGGAGCATCATTGATTGGTAAGACGTCAATGTTTGCATTGGTTGCTACCGTTGCGCCATCTTCATCAGTCACAACCACATCAAGGCTGACATCACCATTGAAGTTTTCGTTTGGTGCGAAGCTGAATGTGCCATCGCCGTTGTCAGTAAAGATACCGTCGGAGCCGCTGTAGCTGACACTATCAACCGCCACCTCACCTTCAACATCAGAAGCATTCGCCAATAGCTGCTCAGAGCTAATGGTGATGACTTCGTCTTCATTAACAGAGTAACTTGTCGCACCTGCGATTGGTGGATCGTTCACCTCAAGTACTGTGATACCCGCAGTGGTTGAGTCTGTCGCACCCTCTTCATCGACAACTACAACGTCTAGGCTGACCTCGCCATTGAAGTTCTCGTTTGGAGAGAAGGTGTACGTACCATCACCATTGTCTTGGAACACGCCATCTGCGCCGCTGTAGCTGACACTATCAATCGCGACTTCGCCTTCGACGTCAGATGAGTTAGCCAATAACTGCTCGTTACTGATGGTGATCGAATTGTCTTCATGCACCGTGTAAGACGTGCTGCCTGCAACCGGTGGATCGTTCTCTGGCGTCACGCTTACATCGATATTCGCGGTCACGGTGTCCATGCCATCAGAAACATCGAATGTAAAGTTCACATCACCATTGAAGTTCTCGTTTGGAGCAAAGCTGTAGGTACCGTCACCGTTATCGGTTAGGACACCGTCCGCACCAGTGTAAGTCACGCCTTCAACTGTTAGGTTGTCACCTTCTACATCCGTCGCGCCTGTTAATAGGTCTGCATCTGTAAAGGTAAGAATACCGTCCTCACCCACTGTGAACGCTTGATCTTGTGGCTCTGGAGCGTCATTGACTGGTGTTACTGTTAAGTCGAGACCAGCCGCGACCACTTCTTCCCCGTCAGTCACATCGTAGGTGAACTCGATGTCACCGTAGAAGTTCTCGCTTGGAGTAATGGTGAAGCTGCCATCCTCGTTCATTTCAACCGTTGCATTTTCATCATTGGTGCTCAGGTTGATTGCGCTTAGGTCGTCACCATCAATATCAACGGCATGCTCAAGTAACTGCTCTTGAGTCAGCGTAATGCTGTTGTCTTCGGCAGTTACCGCCGTGATATCACCCGTCACTTCTGGTGCGTCATTGGTTGGCGAGATATGAATCGTCACATCTTGCGTCGCTGTCGCCGTTGTACCTGTATCCACATCCGTAGACGTAGCGTTCACAGTTAACGTCACATCGCCATTGAAGTCTGCAGAAGGAATAAACTCTAGCCCTTCTAGCTCGCCTGGTTGTAGTGACCAAGTGCCGTCGCCATTATCAACACCTGCTGATAGTGAGCTGCCTTCTGGCACATCTTCAATCAAGATAGAGAGGTTTTCTGAGCCATCGGTATCGGTCAATGCTGCATCGATATCAAGCGGCACTGGTGTATCTTCGGTACCAATGATTTGGTAATCCGCGTCCGCTACCGTGATTTCGATGTTGTCGATGCCGAATGACTCGTCAGGAATACTTTGGTTTAGCGTAGAACCAAAGCCTAACTGAAGCTGACCGTCTTCCACCGGAACGGTTAAGTTCACTTGGTGTGCTTGGTCGTTCCAACCACTGAAGCCTTCACGTTGAGAGGCTCCGTGGATCACTTCACCCACTTCGTTACCGTCAGAATCGTAAAGCGTTGTCGTACCATCTTGAGTACGGAACGCGGAGTTCTCCAAGGTGGTTAGCTGTTCGCCACCCACAAAGATTTGGAACGACTCGCCATCCCAAGAATCGATTTCGTAGAAACTAAACGAGATATTCACTTCGTTGACATCACTTGGAATATCGTAAGTTTTGCTTACCGCTTCATCACCGCCAGTGCCACCAATACGACCCAGCATATCGCCCGTTTCGAAGCCTTGTGAGCTCTCAGTGTTCGCGTTCCAACCGTTCGAGCCAGACTCGAAGTTATCAGACGCAATCACCAAGTCCGAAGCAATCGAAAGCTCTGGCATATCAACCACAGATTGAACGTCAATGTTCGCTTCAGCAGGAACCGTTGCAGTGCCATCGTTGACATCAAACGTTACGTTCACGTTGCCATCGAAGTTTTCATTCGGTGCAAAGGTGTACGTACCGTCACCGTTATCAACCAAGGTACCGCTGTCAGAAGCAACATTTTCAACCGTTAGGTTATCACCATCGATATCACCTGCATTTTGCAGCAGTTGCTCTTCGGTGAAGGTGAAACTGGTGTCTTCTTGCGTGACGAACTGTGGCTGACCAACCGTTGGTAGGTCGTTCACTGGGTTTACAGTCAGATCGGCAGTCGCTTGAATGGTTGCATCACCGTCGGTAATGTCGAAGCTCAGATCAATGTCGCCATTGAAGTCTGCATCTGGTGTGATAGTGAAGCTACCATCGTCATTCGCAACAACGGTCGCATTACCGTCAACAGTCAGGTTGGATGCGGTTAGATCATCACCATCCACATCGCCCGCTTGTGCAAGAAGCTGCTCTTGACTGAGAGTGATAGAACCATCTTCATCCACGCTGTAAGCCAAATCACCTGATACCGGTGCATCATTGATTGGCAATACATCGATGCTTGCATTGATTGCTACCGTTGCACCATCTTCATCAGTCACAACCACATCAAGGCTGACATCACCGTTGAAGTTTTCGTTTGGCGCGAAGCTGAATGTGCCATCGCCGTTGTCAGTAAAGATACCGTCAGAGCCGCTGTAGCTGACGCTATCAATCGCGACTTCGCCTTCAACATCAGAAGCATTCGCCAATAGCTGCTCAGAGCTAATGGTGATGACTTCGTCTTCGTTCACTGAGTAGCTGGTCGCACCGGCAATTGGTGGATCGTTCACCTCAAGTACCGTGATACCTGCGGTAGTTGAATCCGTCGCACCGTCTTCATCGACCACGACAACATCTAGGCTCACTTCGCCATTGAAGTTCTCGTTTGGCGAGAAGGTGTAAGTGCCGTCACCATTGTCTCGGAACACGCCATCTGCGCCGCTGTAGCTCACGCTATCAATCGCCACTTCGCCTTCTATATCAGACGAGTTAGCCAACAGCTGTTCGTTACTAATGGTGATCGAGTTGTCTTCATGCACTGTGTAAGATGTGCTACCTGCCACTGGTGGATCGTTCTCTGGTGTGACTGTCACATCGATATTCGCAGTCACGGTGTCCGTGCCATCGGAAACATCGAAGGTGAAGTTCACATCACCATTGAAGTTTTCGTTTGGCGCGAAGCTGTAAGTGCCATCACCATTGTCGGTTAGGACACCGTCTGCACCAGTGTAAGACACACCTTCAACCGATAGGTCATCGCCATCGATATCCGTTGCGCCATCAAGTAGGTCCTCATCAGTGAACAGCAAGACGCCATCTTCACCAATCGTGAACGCTTGATCTTCTGGCTGTGGTAGGTCGTTAACTGGATTAACCGTTAGGTCAGCCGTTGCAACAATAGTGTCGGTGCCATCGTTGATATCGAACGTGATATCAATGTCACCATTGAAGTTCGCATCAGGCGTGATGGTGAAGCTGCCATCATCGTTTGCCGTGACCGTTGCATCACCGTCAACCACTAGGTTAGTCGCGGTTAGCGCGTCGCCTTCTACATCCGATGCTTGAGCAAGAAGCTGTTCTTGGCTTAGCGTAATTGAATTGTCTTCATCGACACTGTAAGCCAAGTTGCCCGATACTGGCGCATCGTTGATTGGCAATACATCGATGTTTGCGTTAGTTGCCGCAGTTACGCCGTCTTCATCAACAACCACAACATCTAGGCTAACATCGCCATCAAAGTTGGCGTTTGGTGCGAAGCTGAATGTGCCGTCACCGTTATCGGTAAAGATACCGTCGGAGCCGCTGTAGCTCACACTATCAATCGCAACTTCACCTTCAACGTCAGAAGCGTTCGCCAATAACTGCTCAGAGCTAATGGTGATGACTTCGTCTTCGTTTACTGAGTAGCTAGTCGCGCCTGCAATTGGTGGATCGTTCACCTCAAGTACCGTGATACCTGCGGTAGTTGAATCCGCCGCACCGTCTTCATCGACCACGACAACATCTAGACTCACTTCACCATTGAAGTTCTCGTTTGGCGAGAAGGTGTACGTACCGTCACCATTGTCCTGGAACACACCATCTGTGCCGCTGTAGCTAACGCTATCAATCGATACATCACCTTCAATATCCGATGAGTTCGCTAGTAGCTGTTCATCACTGATGGTGATCGAGTTATCTTCATGCACAGTGTAAGAGGTGCTGCCCGCAACCGGTGGATCGTTCTCTGGCGTCACACTCACATCGATATTCGCGGTCACGGTGTCCGTGCCATCGGAAACATCGAAGGTAAAGTTTACGTCGCCATTGAAGTTTTCGTTCGGTGCGAAGCTGTATGTGCCATCGCCATTGTCAGTTAGGACACCGTCCGCGCCAGTGTATGTGACACCTTCTACCGATAGGTCATCGCCATCGATATCGGTTGCACCATCCAACAGGTCTTGATCAGTAAAGGTCAACACGCCATCTTCACCAATGGTGAACGCTTGATCCTCAGGCTGCGGCAAGTCATTAACTGGGTTAACCGTTAGGTCCGCCGTTGCAACGATAGTATCGCTGCCATCGTTGATATCGAACGTGATATCAATGTCGCCATTGAAGTTCGCGTCAGGCGTGATAGTGAAGCTACCATCGTCATTAGCCGTAACCGTCGCATCACCGTCAACCACTAGGTTAGACGCAGTCAGCACATCACCTTCCACATCCGATGCTTGAGCAAGAAGCTGCTCTTGACTCAACGTGATTGAGTTGTCTTCGTCGACGCTGTACGCCAAGTTACCCGAAACTGGTGCATCATTGATTGGTAAGACATCGACCGTGATGTAAGTATCGACCTCTGCGCCGTCTTCATCGCGAATGGTTACATCCAACTGCACTTGACCGTTGAAGTTTTCATTCGGTGCAAAGCTACATGTGCCATCGCCATTTACTGAGAAGATGCCATCTGGACCGTCGTAGCTGATGCCTACTAGCTCGACATCCCCTTCAACATCCGAAGCATTCAGTAGCACTTGCGACTCACTAAAGGTCAGAACTTGGTCTTCATCGATAGTGTATGCAGTAGGACCTGCGATTGGTGGGTCATTTACCTCAATCACAGTAATGCCAGCAGTGGTAGAGTCCGTTGCACCCTCTTCATCGACAACGACAACATCTAGGCTCACCTCGCCGCTGAAATTTTCGTTTGGTGAGAAGATGTAAGTACCATCACCGTTGATTTCTAACACACCATCGTTACCGCTGTAGCTCACGCTATCAATCGCCACTTCGCCTTCTATATCAGACGAGTTAGCCAACAGCTGTTCGTTACTGATGGTGATCGAGTTGTCTTCATGCACTGTGTAAGATGTGCTACCTGCCACTGGTGGATCGTTCTCTGGTGTGACTGTCACATCGATATTCGCAGTCACGGTGTCCGTGCCATCGGAAACATCGAAGGTGAAGTTCACATCACCATTGAAGTTCTCATTCGGTGCGAAGCTATATGTACCATCGCCATTGTCAGTTAGGACACCGTCCGCGCCTGTGTAAGTGACACCTTCTACCGATAGATCATCGCCATCGATGTCCGTTGCACCATCCAACAGGTCTTGAACAGTGAAGGTCAACACACCATCTTCACCAATGGTGAACGCTTGATCTTGTGGTTCAGGCGCATCGTTAACTGGTGACACCAATAACTCAAGATTGGTTGAGACAACATCATCGCCGTCAGACACATCGAACGTAAAGGTGATGTCACCATTAAAGTCCGCATCTGGCGTTAAGGTGTAAGTACCGTCACCATTGTCTGTGATGGTGATGTTTTCATCATCCGTTGCCAAGTTCAGTGCTGTCAGTTGGTCTCCATCCAAGTCACGCGCATTAGCGAGCAAATCTTCTTGCGTGATTAGGATTGAACCATCTTCTTCAACCACAGCAGAAACAGGCAATGCTTCAGGCGTATGTTCAATGTGAGCACCCGTTGCATTGACGTAGATGGTTTGAGAAACGGTTTCAGAATCATTATTTGATAGCTCTGTCGCCGTTGCCGTTACATTGATTTCTAGCTGTTGGTTAAAGTCTTCTGGCAATTGAATCTGTAGCTCTTGTTCAATTGCTGTGGTTGGAAGCGTTACAGAACCATCTGGACCGACTGTTACTTCACCACTGTAGATCTGGCTGTTCACTTCACCTACATCAATGGTGAAGTTGAAGTCACTATAATCGGCATCGCCGCCACCGTAGAGATCTTCAAAGCCGTAAACCAGTTCACCGTCTTCGTTCACAGTAGTTCGAGTATGTTCAATGCCATCTTGGTTGAGCTCTGAGCTTGTGCCGCCATGGAAGACTGCATCACCAAATTGGCTTTGAATCACGGTTTCAGAACCATCAGCACCCACAAACACGAGTTGTGGGTCGACCGTATCCATGTTCGCAGGAGAGCCATCTGCCGCACGGAACTCATACTGACCATCTTGCATGGACGCAAAGTCATTGAAGTTATGACCGTTAGGAATCAAGAATAGGTTGAAGCTTTCCCCTTCCGAGATTTGGAAGCTGAACTGATCTTGTCCCGGAATGAGGTCACCGCCGCCGCCAACTTGAGAGGCGTTTTCGTACACCACTTCAACGCCCGTGATGTTGCCATCTTCATCGACTTTGTAGTAACCCGCTGTGTTTTGGTAACCCGCGGTTTCACCTTCAAACGTAACCGTGATTTCAGTATCGTTGAAACTGGTGATACCGTTGTCTTGATCGTTAAGCACCCCTTCGTTGTCGTAGCTGATCACCGAACCTTCAGGAACACCATCCACGGTCACCGTCAGCGTTTCTGACAAGTCTTGGTCAACCAATGCTGCGGCAATGTTCACTTCAACAATACCGCCTGGCTCAACCAAGATCGCTTGGTCATCCACGTTTCGACCGTCGCCATCAGTGATGACTAGGTCTGGCGCATCTGCCACGGCTTCGATATGGACATTAATGTCTTGCTCAACTTCATCAGTACCGTCAGAAACCGTAAAGCTGAATTGCAAGTCACCACTGAAGTGCTCTTCTGGTACGAAGCTAAATGTACCGTCACCGTTGTCCGTTACAGTACCTTCATCACCCGAGTAGTTAATGCTGGTAACGGTGAGGTCATCACCATCAATATCAATCGCGCCACTTAGCAGATCTTCTTGCGTGAACAGGATGCTGCCATCCTCTTCAATGTGGTACATGCCAGGTGCAACAATTGGAATGTCATTAACTGGGTTCACCGTCAATGTCATTTCATTGGCAACACTCAATTCACCATCGCTCACTTCATAAGTAAACTCGATGTCTCCATTGAAGTGCTGTGAAGGCGTAACGGTAAACGTGCCGTCGCCGTTGTCCACGATAGAGGCATTCGGATCATTGGTTTCTAGTGCCGTTGCGTATAGGTCATCACCATCTTGATCGCTAGCGTTTTCAAGTAGCATTTCTTGTGTCACGAGGATAGATCCATCCTCGTCCACATCTGCCACGATTGGTGCTGCTTCTGGTGCGTCGTTGACGAACTCAACTTTCAAGTCGATGTTTGCCGCCACCACATCGGTGCCATCGCTCACATCAAACGTGAGGTCAACATTACCGAAGAAGCCCTGCTCTGGCGTTAACGTGTAAGTGCCATCGCCATTGTCTGTTACTTGAACCGTGTCGCTTAAGCTCGTCACGTTCACAACAGATAAGTCATCGCCTTCGATGTCCGTCGCTTGAGCCAGCAGCTCTGCTTCAGTAATCGTGATGGCTTCGCCGTCTTTTGTGGTGAAGGACAAATCAGGCACATCTGGCAGGTCGTTCACTGGGTTAACGGTGAGGTTTAGATCCGCAGCGACGGTTTCAATCGCGTCAGTTACGTCATAAGTAAATTCGATTTCACCAAAGAAGTTTTCGCTCGGTGTAATCGTGAAGCTACCATCAGCGTTCTCAACGATGGTTGCATTAGGATCGTTGGTCGACAGGTTCACCGCTTCAAGGTTGTCACCATCCACGTCCGTCGCGTTCGCTAACAAGTCTTCTTGAGTGATGGTAATTGAGCCATCTTCATCGACGACCGCATCAACAGGACCGCTAACCTCTGGACCTTCGTTGACGATCTCAACATCGATCTTCGCAGTGCTTGGTGCACTTGCTTGACCATCGCTGATGTCGAAGGTCAAGTTCACTTCACCATAGAAGTTCGAAGTTGGTTCGAAGGTAAAGGTGTTGTCGCCGTTGTCTGTCAACGTACCTTGTGACTGGTCAACAAGCAGCAGATTCTCGATATGCAGAATGTCGCCATCCACGTCAGTCGCACCTGATAACAGGTCTTTTGCTTCGATGATGATGGTGCCGTTTTCTAGCATTTGAGTATGCAGCGGCGCCCCAGGAACTGGCACATCGTTGACCGGAATAACGGTCAGATCTAGATGGGTATCGACTTCATCGGTGCCATCGAAGACTTTGTAATCGATGTCGACTTCACCATTGACGTTTTCATTCGGCATAAAGGTGTAAGTGCCGTCGCCATTGTCGACAAGCTCACCGTTATCACCGCTGTAAGAGATATCAGAGATAGACAGCGCATCGCCTTCCACATCACTTGCATTGGCAAGCAGATCGTCCGCGCTAAACGTAATGCCCACATCCTCATCAGTCGACAACACAATCGGACCAGAAATGATTGGCGCATCGTTTACTGCTTCGAAGTTGATGTTGATGATGTTGTCGTCAGTGAGTTCACCATCCGTAACTTGGTAACCCAGCTCAATCTCACCGTAGAAGTTCTCATCTGGTGTGACTGTCCATGTACCATCGCCATTGTCGGTTAACGTAGCGTGCTCCGCGTTATCCCCCACCAGCTCTAGGTTTTGAATATCAAGAACATCGCTATCGATATCACTCGCTTGTGCGAGAAGCTGCTCTTCTGTGATTACCACAGAGGCAAACTGCGTAGAACCTTCGGTATCAATGGTCACATTTGGCAGGTCAGCGGTCAGTTCGATTTCACTGTCACCTTCTCGGATATTCAGCTCTACCGTTTCAGTGATTTCTGTGCCGTCCACTCCAATAGATGTGAACACCGCTTCATCATGACAAGTTTGCGAAACCGTCATGTTTTGAACCACGTAAGTACCGTTACCTTGAATCGTTCCTAACTCAAAGTAAGACACAGGCTCGTTCACCGTTAGGGTGTAATCCGTCTCATAGCTACCACGATCTTCTTTGTGGTAAGTCATTGAGTCGATCAAGTCACCATCGGAATTGAATGCGCGAATTTCGACTTCTGTAAAGTGGCGAGACTCCTCCATAAACCAGCCACCTAGACCGTCTAGGTGGAAGCTGATTTCGTTGATGTCTTGACCTTCAACGCTCACAGTCAGTTTTTCATCACCACTCAAGCCTTGACGGTCAGTATCACCAATACCGTGACCGATGTGTGTTTTACCATTCCACGCACCGAGTGGGTCATCATTACTTTGAACGGTAACTTTCAAATCGCCATCAACAAACTCACGTGTGTAAGGGTCAACAGCAGTACCCCAATCATCGAGGCTAGCGTTGTCATCAAAGGTACCAATTTGACTCGTGTGCGTACCGTTTGCCAATGCGTCATCATTTGGAATGAAGCGCACTTCCGTATCTGCAGGCACCTCCTGCCCGACTTCTAGCTGTACCCATTCGTCATTTAGATTTGCTTCAATGATGCCGTTTTCAGGGGCTTGGTCGAGACGTAACGCAGGCTCTTCACGCAGAGAAACACCCACGGTTTGATCTTCTTCTGCTTGAATAAAGATCTCGTCGCCCGCTTCTGGCGCATCGTTGACAGGATTAACGGTCAGATCCAACGTGGTCAGAACATCATTTTCGCCATCGCTGATGTTGTAAGTGAAGTCCAACTCACCGTTAAAGTTTTCCGTATGCGTAATCGTGAATGAACCATCGTCGTTGGCTACGATCGTCGCATCTGGGTCATTGGTTTGTAGATTGCTGGCAACAAGGTCATCACCTTCAATGTCTGTCGCATTCGCAAGTAACTGTTCTTGTGTAATGGTGATGGCGTTATCTTCATCCACTTCAGCTTGAATGCCTGACGTTTCTGGTGCGTCGTTCACCGCGATAACATCGATGCCTGCGGTTGTTGTATCCGTTGCACCATCTTGGTCGATAACTGTAACGTCGAGCGAAATGTTACCGTCAAAGTTCTCATTTGGCGTGAAGGTATATGTGCCGTCGCCATTGTCCACGAAGCTACCGTCGTTACCAGAGTAGCTAACATTCGCCAAGGCTACCTCGCCTTCCACATCAGAAGAGTTAGCTAACAACTGCTCGTCACTAATGGTGATTTGACCGTCTTCTTGAACCGTGTAAGACGTAGAACCTGCCACCGGTGGATCGTTCACTGGTGTCACGCTGACATCAATGAATGCTGGTGTTGAACCTGTGCCGTCAGACACATCGAATGTGAACTGAACGTCACCGTTGAAGTTCTCATTCGGCGCGAAGCTGTAAGTGCCATCACCATTATCGGTAAGCACACCATCTGCACCTGTATAGAGAACGTTTTCGATAGACAGATCATCGCCATCAATATCCGATGCACCTTCCAATAGGTCTGCATCCGTGAACAGCAGGGTGCCATCTTCTTCTACCGTGAACTGTTGATCTTGCGCTTGTGGCAAGTCATTCACAGGATTAACCGTAATATCCAGACCAACTTGTACCGAGCCACCATCGTTATCAATGATATCGAAGGTCAGATCTAGGTCGCCGTTGTAGTTTTCATCCGGTGTGATGGTGTAACTGCCATCATCGTTGTATTGAATTGTCGCGTTGTCATCTGTCGATAGATTGATGGCTTCAAGGTTCTCGCTATCAATATCGCCCGCTTTGGCAAGCAGCTGCTCTTGGCTTAGCGTGATTGAGCTGTCTTCGTTGATGGTGTAAGCCAAATCGCCCGATACTGGTGGATCGTTGATTGGCAATACGTCGACATTGATGTGCGTATCAACGGTTGCCCCATTCTCATCTTGAATGGTCACATCCAACTGAACTTGACCATTGAAGTTCTCGTTTGGTGCAAAGCTGCAAGTACCATCACCATTGACGGTAAAGATACCATCCGAGCCTTCATAGCTGATGCCAACAAGCTCTACATCGCCCTCAATATCAGATGCGTTGGCAAGAATTTGTGACTCACTGAATGTCAGTACTGAATCTTCATCAATCGTGTAAGACGTTGGACCGGCAACTGGAGGGTCATTCGCTTCAATAACCGTAATGCCTGCAGTTGTTTCGTCAATCGCACCTTGCTCATCCGCCACAATCACATCAAGGCTAATATCACCGCTGAAGTTCTCATTCGGCATGAAGGTGTAAGTGCCGTCACCGTTGTCTTGGAATACGCCATCGGTGCCTGAATAGGTCACGCTATCGATGGACACTGCGCCTTCCACATCCGAAGAGTTAGCCAGAAGCTGCTCGTCAGAAATCGTAATCGCGTTGTCTTCATCAACCGTGTAAGACGTTGAACCCGCAACCGGAGGATCGTTCACTGGAGTGACGCTCACGTCCACATTGGCAGGTACGGTCTCAGTGCCGTCAGAAACACCAAAGCTAAAGCTGACATCACCGTTGAAGTTTTCATTTGGTGCAAAGGTGTAAGTACCATCACCGTGGTCAGTCAACACACCATCGCTGCCTGTGTAGCTAATGCCGTCAACCGTTAAGTTATCGCCATCGATATCGGTCGCGCCAGCAAGCAAGTCTGCATCGGTAAACTGAAGCGTGCCATCTTCTTCAACACTGAACTGCTGGTCTTGAGGAACAGGAAGATCGTTAACCGGATTAACCGTTAGATCCGCCGTTGCTTGGATAGTGTCTGTACCGTCCGTAATGTTGAATTGGATATCAATGTCACCATTAAAGTCCGCATCTGGTGTAATCGTGAAGCTGCCATCATCGTTCGCTGTAACGGTTGCGTTTCCATCGACAGTCAAATCGCTAGCAGTCAGGTCATCGCCCTCAATATCAGACGCTTGAGAAAGAAGCTGCTCTTGACTGAGTGTAATCGCACCGTCTTCATCAACGCTGTAAGCCAAATCACCCGATACTGGCGCATCATTGATTGGCAATACATTCACATTGATGACGGTATCAACTTCTGCTCCATCTTCATCTCGAATGGTCACATCAAGTTGAACTTGCCCGTTAAAGTTCTCGTTTGGCGCGAAGCTGCACGTGCCATCATCGTTAACGGTGAAAATGCCATCCGGACCATCGTAACTAATGCCAACAAGCTCTACATCACCTTCCACATCAGAGGCATTCAACAGCACTTGCGACTCACTAAACGTCAGAACTGAATCTTCATCAATGGTGTAAGAAGTTGGTCCAGCGACTGGTGGATCGTTCACTTCCAGCACCGTAATGCCAGCAGTGGTGGCATCCGTTGCGCCTTCTTCATCAGCGACGACAACATCAAGCGTCACTTCACCATTAAAGTTTTCATTTGGAGAGAAGGTGTAAGTACCGTCACCATTGATTTGCAACACACCATCGCTGCCAGAGTAGCTCACGCTATCAATCGAGACATCCCCTTCTAAATCCGAAGAATTTGCCAACAGTTGCGCGTCAGAAATGGTAATAGAGTTGTCTTCGTGAACCGTGTAAGACGTTGAACCAGCCACAGGAGGATCATTCACCGGCGTGACACTCACATCTACATTCGCTGAAACCGTATCTGTGCCATCAGACACGTCGAAGCTGAAGTTCACATCGCCATTGAAGTTCTCATTTGGCGCAAAGCTATACGTACCATCGCCATTGTCAGTTAGAACGCCGTCGGTGCCTTCATAGCTGATTCCCGTTACAGAAAGGTCATCGCCTTCAATGTCGGTCGCACCAACAAGCAGATCCGCATCAGTAAATTGCAGTGTGCCGTCCTCTTCCACACTGAATTGTTGGTCTTGAGGAACTGGTAGATCGTTGATTGGGTTAACGGTTAGGTCAGCGGTTGCTTGAACGGTGTTCGTGCCATCTGAGATATCGAAGCTGATGTCGATATCACCATTAAAATCTGCGTCCGGCTTGATGGAGAAGCTACCATCGTCATTTTGAGTCACCGTCGCATTGCCATCTACCGAAAGGTTAGAAGCCGTCAGTGCATCGCCTTCCACATCAGAAGCTTGCGACAACAACTGTTCTTGGCTCAAACGAATCGAGCCATCTTCATCCACTGAGTAAGCAAGGTTACCAGACACTGGCGCATCATCGACTGGCGTAACGTTAACATCAATGTTAGCAGAAACCGTATCCGTACCGTCGGACACATCAAAGCTAAAGTTCACATCGCCATTGAAGTTTTCATTTGGCGCAAAAGTGTAGGTCCCATTACCGTTGTCGGTCAGGATGCCATCGCTACCGTCGTAGCTCACACCTTCAACTGTTAGGTTATCGCCTTCAATATCCGTTGCACCACTAAGCAGGTCTGCGTCCGTAAAGATCAGCGTGCCATCTTCTTCCACGCTGAACTGCTGGTCTTGAGGAACAGGCAAATCGTTGATTGGATTAACCGTTAGATCAGCGGTTGCTTGAACGGTGTTCGTACCATCTGAGATATCAAAGCTAATGTCGATATCACCATTGAAATCTGCGTCCGGCGTGATGGTGAAGCTGCCATCGTCATTTTGAGTCACCGTCGCATTGCCATCTACCGAAAGGTTAGACGCCGTTAGTGCATCGCCTTCCACGTCAGAAGCTTGCGACAACAACTGCTCTTGGCTCAAACGAATCGAACCATCTTCATCCACCGAGTACGCAAGATTGCCCGACACTGGCGCATCATCGACAGGCGTAACGCTTACATCAATGTTGGCAGAAACCGTATCCGTGCCGTCGGACACATCAAAGCTGAAGTTTACATCGCCATTGAAGTTTTCATTTGGCGCAAAAGTGTAAGTCCCGTTACCGTTGTCGGTCAGGATGCCGTCGCCACCATCGTAACTTACACCTTCAACTGTGAGGTTATCGCCTTCAATATCCGTTGCGCCAGCAAGCAGGTCAGCATCGGTGAAGATCAGCGTACCATCCTCTTCAATCTCAAAGGTTTTATCTTCAGGCACTGGTGCGTCATTGATTGGACGAACAGTTAAATCAATCGAACTAGAAATGGTTTCTTGACCATCACTGATATCAAACGTTAAGTCGAGTTCACCATTAAAATCAGCTTCAGGTGTGACGGTATAAGTGCCATCACCATTATCCACAACCGATGCATTAGCCCCCACTTGCACGTTGAATGCGGCAAGATCATCGCCATCAACATCACTCGCGTACCCAAGAAGTTGTTCTTGAGTGAAGGTAATAGTGCCATCTTCATCCATGATGTATGCCAGATCTTGCCCTACTTCTGGCGCGTCATTTTCACCTTCGACTTTAATTTGGAACGTTTCGCTCGTAGTTTCGGAGTCGAAATCGTCTTCTACTTGCGTCGTGGTTTCTTCGCTGGTGTCTTGTACATCCACCGCGAAGCTCTCTTCAGTGGTTTCTGAATCTAGCTCGTCAGCACCTTGAGAACCTTCAGAGTCTGAAGAAGCACTTGGCGTAGATGAAGTTTGTACCGCTTGTCCTTGCGCTTCATTGCCTTCTGCGTCCGAACCACCTTCAGAGCCAGAGGCATCACCACCACCGACCGCTTGGGCACCCGCCCCAGAATCCGAACCACCGCTGCCCAGAGCCTGGTCACCTGATTCTCCGCTAGAAGCTACACTATCAACAACATTGGATTGTGCAGCGTCAGAGTCGCTGCTACTTTCAGTATCCTCTTCTTGAACTGCGCCACCCGAGCTCACTGCTTCTTCTTCCGTACCCGCGCCACTAGGATTTTCTTCCATCGCACGATTGGCTTCATCAACAGCATCTGCACTTTCAGCACCGGTCGCTACAGTCGAAGAGACGGTCGACTGCTGTTTTTCTTCTTTTGTCCCCGTATCCTTCGTTTCTGTTTGCTCTACCGCATCGTTAAGCTTTTCATTGTCTTTTTCTTGATTAGTGTCGCCTGCCATTACAGCCTCCGTTGCTTTTAGCTAACTGATCGTATTTAGAGGCAGTAAAGGACACCATTTTTAGAAACCAACTTTTTTATACAACTTTTTTCATACCTTTCGAGTTCCATAAAAACAAAAAAATTTGAAAACCCAGTATAAAGATCCTTACTTGTTGTCATTAAAGCAATTAGTGCGGTGGGATAATGATAAATATGACAAATCTGTTGCGCTCAGTCGACAACAGCCATAAAGGGCTGCAATTGCTATTAGGCGATTTTTACCAAGATTTCAGTGATGCAGGGATTGATATTGAGATGCTGCATAAACAAAACCGTTTTGAAGCACTCAGATGTTATTCAAAAAGGCTAAAGACCATTCTCGTCTTGTTATGTGATGACGACTTACCACCAAAATTGGCAAAGCTTGAACACTTAAACAAACACCATTTCCCTGCTCCTAATGAATTGATCGAGGACGTTAAAACCGAGCTTAACAACGTAAACAAACAAATTAGCCAGCTGTTAAAAATCGAAAATTCAATCGATAGCCGCACAGGTAGTGAATCGTAGGGGTGGCTCATGAGTAATAAGCAAATAGAACATCACCTCAAAAAGGCACTCGTTTCGAACAACGAAGCTTCGAAGGTAACAGCAGACGATACAATCGTGCTAGCCAGTGCAATGACCAGCGTACACAAAACCTTGCTGGTTATCTTTTTGCTTTCCATGGTGGCTATCGCCGTGGCATCTCAGGCTCGTATCGACATTGTGGTGTCGGTGCGCGGTGAGCTATTGCTCGAATCTGACATCGAAAAAGTGCAACACCTTGAAGGCGGTATTCTAGAAGAAATGCTAGTGCGCAAAGGCGAAGTGGTTTATGAAGGTCAGCCTATTGCACGCCTTCGCTCTCTGGATAGAAACACTCAACTCGATACGGTAAACACAGAGATCATTCAGCTAGAGCTAGACAAGATTCGTTACGAAAGCCTGCGCGATATGGTGGAACCCGATTTTTCTGCCTACATCGAAAAGTACCCAGAATTAGTGCAAGTCAACATGAATACCTGGCAGCAAGAATTTTCTAAAAACCGTTCCAATGAAGAGTTGATCACTCACGATATCCAACATAAGAATTCGCTTATTGATTCAATGCTCAAGCGCCGTAAAAGCTCCGAGAACCAGCTCTCCTTGATACGCAAGCAGCTCAATATTAAGAACACCTTGTACAAAGAGGAAATGGCGTCTTACGTCGATGTTCTGAATATGCAGGTTCAAGAGTCAAACATGGTGCGTGAGATAGAAAACCTTGATGAGTCGGTCATGAATGAGCGCTTCCAACTCGACAAACTAGAGAAGCAGTACCGAGACTTGGTGGAGAATCGTAATGCCGAGTATCAAGCACAAATCATTCAAGCAAACAAGGACTTAAAGTTGAAGCGTATATTACGTCCTCAACACTCAGATAAAGTGGATCGCCTCGTGGTTTACGCCCCTATTGACGGTGTAGTAGATAAAGTGCACTTCAACTTCCGCTCCGCTGTGATACCGCCAGGTGAAAGCATCGCGGACATTGCGCCGATTAATAACTCCCTTCATGGCGAAGCGAAGATTCCACGTAAAGACATGGGCTTTGTTGAAATCGGACAGGCAGTCAAAGTGAAGATGGACACCTACAACTTTGCCAAGTACGGATTTTTGGAAGGTCGAATCGCGTCGATCAGCCGTTCGTCTTATGAAGAAGAGGACGCAGAATTCTACCTCGCTGAAATCCAAATCAGCCAAAACTATCTAGAGCGTGGAGGCACACAATACAAACTGTCCCCTTACATGGAGTTTACCGCCGACGTGAAAACAGGGTCGCGTCGGGTTATCGAATACGCTGCGAAGCCGGTTATGTCGGCTATCGAAGACGCATTCGATGAGAGGTGATGGATGAGTAGCAAACCTTCTTACAATATTTCCGTTCCTGTTATGCGCCTAAGCATCGCTTTCAGCTTGATGCTGGCTGCCCTCGCCTTTTATTTGTATATCTCTTGGGAAAAAGTGGATTCAGTCGAGAAAGTGCAAAACGCGCCTCTGTTGGTTCAAGCTCAACAGCTCAACCAAACTATCGAGTTTGATATTCAAACGCTTCAACGCTGTTTAAGCGCACGTTATTGCAGTACAACAGAGCTTGATTTTGAGGTTCTGAAAGACGAAATTGACCAATTTAAGTCGCTCGCGTCACTCAACAAAACCGAGTTTAGCTTGGTGGGCGCGACCGAATACACGCAGCTTGAACTGGCAATCAATCGCTTCTCAGACAGCCAAAAAACACGCGACGATGTGTTGGCACTGTACCTCTCGCTCACCAATAACTACCTACAAATGGACGACAACTACCGGACCATATTTAACAACCATGCGAGCGACCTAATGATGGAGAAAAACGAGTTCTTCATTTGGTTGTTTGTGGTCGTTGTCGTACTGGTGGGTATCGCAGTGCTATCGAACTTGGTGGCAATCCTTAAACTGAAAAAATCCAGCTCGAATGAGCGTGACATTGACCAAGAATTCGATGAGCTTTATCAAGAACTCAAACTACTGGATTTACAAAGGTTGGAAGAGTTGCTGAATGAAGTGAGCATCAATCCTAAGCAGCGTCAGATCTACTCACACCTAAAACTGATTTTCAGCAAACTCGAAGAGCAAAAACGCAATAACGATCTCTACAAGCAGCTCTATGCTCTGATTGGTTACGAGATTCGTGGCATCACCAACACCATTAACGGCGGCGTGCAATATCTCGTTCAAGAGACCGATGAGAGCGGAGTGTTGATGGCGCAAGATATAACCTCAGCTGCCAATACCCTGTCTGAATTGGCAGAGAACTACAACCGACTCATTTCACAAGGGACCGAGAGCAAATCGAAAGAGTTTTCACTGCTGAATGTACTGTCTGAATTGATGATTCACATCAGTTCAAAAGTGCAGCGAAATGAAGGTGAGCTAGACTGCTTTATCTCAGATAACTTACCAAACCGTGTTGAAGGACAATCCACCAGCTTATTCTGGGTGTTGTTCCTTCAGCTATCAAATGCCATCCAACTCAAAGCCGACAAGAAACTGTTTGTCACCATTGAATCAGGTGCGGCGTCAGACATTGAAAATACCCGCCTGACCATCAATCTAAACTTCTTAACCACGCTGGATGTGCCGCTTGCCAAGCTCAATACCCTACACTGGAGCGACCATAAACAGCACACTGCAACCAAAGACGATTTGGCGAAAAGCGTGTTGAAAGATTATGGCTATTACGAGAGCCATTGGTATCAATCGGGCAATCAGGAACGTTTTCAAATTCAGCTCGATTTGAAAGCCAAAAGCTTCCACACCGAGAAAACTCGCTTCGACAATAAGCGCCTATTACTGTGTGCCAACTCTCAGCTGCGCATTGATGTGATGAGCAAAATGTTAGTCAACTTGGGCTTAGAGATTACGCCAATTCGAACGCCGAACGAACTCTTCTCTGCGGCAAAAACCTTTGGCGAATACGATGCCATCATGCTGACCGACACGTTCGAGCCAAACAAGCTGCCCTCACTGAGCAAAACGGTGAAATCGCAACTGCGCAATCACCCGAACACCAAGTTGCTGCTCTCGGTCACTAGCACTCAGCAAGCGCAAGAGAGCCATACCTTTGTCGACAAGATTCTGAACTCCCCTGCGATTCCGTATGAGTTTATCCCCAATCTTTTAGCAATCATGGAAGCGGAAGCCTCAGAAGAACAGATGGAGAACAGCTCATTCCTGATTGTGGAGGATGACCGTGTTCAACAGATTCTACTCAAACGTATTTTGAGCAAGCAAGAATACGAAGCCGACACCGTTGGCGATGGCGCAGACGCCGTTCAGCATTTCATGAATCAGCGCTCAGACATCATTTTTATGGACTGCATCATGCCGGGCATGGGCGGCATTGAAGCGACCAAACGCATTCGACAATACGAACAAGAGAGCGGACAGAACCCTTGCACCATTATAGGTGCGACAGCATTGACCAGCAGTAATGAACACCAAGCTTGTATCGAAGCTGGAATGGATTACGTGATCAGCAAACCTTATAAAAACGACGAAATCATCAAGGTGATCAACAAGTATGTGGCGGTACAGAAACTTAACTAGCTGTGTATTGGCAGCGCTTACATTGAGCAACGCTCCTTCGGCAATGGCGACCACCTTGCTTGAGGCGGTCAAACTCGGCTTGGAAAACAATTTATCTCTGCGCGCTAGTGACAAAGGCGTGGAAGAAAACGAATACAACATCGACATTAGCCGTTCTAAGTTCCTGCCTTCTTTAAACGGTGCCGCTGATACAACATGGAATGAAAACGAGACCATATTAACGGGAACACCAGATAAACGTTCAAGCTACAACTCAAATAGCTACAGCGTGTCTTTATCGCAATCGGTGTTTAACCTTGGCGACATCTTCAAATACGGCACCGCGAAGCTTGATTTCAACATTGAAGAAATCAAACACGAGAACAAAATCCAGAGCACCATTTCTGAAATCGCGACGCAATATTTCGAATACCTCAAAAACAACGCGCAAATCAAAGCCACCCAAGTAGAACTTAAATCGTCTGAAACACGTGAGCGCCAAATGCGTCGCAACGTGGAACTTGGCAACACTGCGGCGAGCGAGTTGTATGAGGTAATTGCCCAGAAAGAAGGCATTGCCAATCGCTTAAGAACCTTAGAGAAAGACCGGCGCGTAATTTTGAACGGTTTAGAGATTCAAGTTCAATACCCAGTCACCCCATCACAAGACATCTACGAAAGCGTGCCCTTGGCGGAAATCAGCGAATCCGAACAACGTGAGATTCTTGAACAAGCTTTGAAGCTCAATAACGACTTATTGGTTGCGAAGAAAACCGTCGAGCGCAGCCGAAGAGGCTTGAAAGAAAGCGGTTCAAACTTTGTGCCGACCGTATCGCTCTCTGCCAGTTACCGTTACGACGATGCGAACAACTATGACCGAACCGACCCAACCGCAACAGGGGACAGTAACTCGACCAGCGTCGGGTTGAACTTGAATGTGCCAATTTTCTCCGGCGGTTCGGATTACTACGGTTATCAAAAATCGTCGACTGCCATCGAGCGAACCGAGCTGCTGTACCAAGATTCATTGTTCGCGACGCGCAATAGCGTTAACACCTCAGTACTCAACATTAATGACTTCTCCCGCGCCATCAGCAGTTACGAGAACATCATCCGTGCCAACTACGCTTCCTACAAAGGCATTCAACGCGCCTATCAGCTTGGTACGCGAACCATTACCGACTTACTGGCAGCGGAAAGTAAACTGTTCAGCGCGCTACGTGATTACGAGAGCGCGCGCTATGACTACATCATTGAATCGATCAATCTTGAGCAAATCAAAGGCATGCTATCGGTTCAATCTATCGAAAGCATCATGCAGTTGATGAGCGATATCGAAGGCAGAAGCAATCAAGACTTAGTTCCAAAACACCTTCTCTCTAAACCATCGATTAAGAAAGGAGGTCGCAATGCAAACTGAGCACTTTTCCCAAAAGATTAACTTTGCTGACAAGTGTTATCTGACTTTCTCAACGGTCATCTCAACACTGTTTGGTTTAGTGCTGCCCTTTTCGATTCTTATTATCTTTGACCGTGTTTTACCTAACCAAGCCAAAGACACGCTGTTTCTTCTGTTTGCCATTATCTTGATCACCATCTTCCTCGACTATCACTTAAAGAATCAGGAAGAGAAGATTTCGTCGGTGATCATGAAGCAATTCGAAACCAACTTAACCAACAAGGTGTTTCAATCAATCTGTTTGGCTGAGATATCGAAGTTTCGTCGTCTAGAACCCGGTGAATACCTAGAGCGTATTGCGACCATTCCAGAGATTAAATCCTTCTTTGGCGGAGAATCTGTACGGGCATTGATCAACCTTGCTGTCAGCATACTGACCATTCTGATTATCGGTCTGATCAACATCTGGGCAGGGGTGACCATCTTGCTCGCCTCCATCGTTTTAGCAGTGTTCGCACTCAGCCTCTCTAAGCAAAAGATCAACAGCCTAGAAAACAAATCCGACATCGAAGGCTTAACCACCTCGAAAATCATCGAGATCATCTCTAGCCCACTCGATATCAAAGCGCGCAATATGGAATATCGCGTTGAGAGCTTGATGACACAAATGGTGGAAGAGCGTGAAGTCGAGAACATCAAGTACGAGCAAATTGAATCAAACTTCAGCCTTATCTTGTCGCTCATACAACAGCTCTCCATTGCTTGTGTGGTGGTAGTTTTGGCAACGGCAGTTATCAACATGCAATCTAGCCAAGGCATCATGGCTGCCATCATCATGCTTACCAACCGCTACTTCGCGCCATACCAGCAAGTAATGCGCACGGTGAGTCGATGGGAGTTGAACAAGCTTCATATTCAACGTATCGCCGAGCTGCTTGAGCTTGCTGCATCTATAGAACAACAAAACGACACGACGGAAGTCGAGCGCATCTCGGTGAAGTATTCGGAAAAACAACGCATTGAGTTTGAACGCGGTCAGGCTTACTTGCTGACGGGGAAAAGCGGCGCAGGTAAAACCCACCTCGCCAATTGCATTACGCGGCAAAACACCGACAGCAAGCTCGATATCCAAATCAACGAGACACCGCTCGATGACGTCAACTACAACGTCTGGCGTAATAGCGTGCTCATGGTCGACAAAACCAGTTCGTTCGTCGAAGGCACCATCATCGACAACTTGACTTGTTTCCGCCCGAGCTTAAACAACACGGCATTTGCGCTTTGCGAAACCATGAACATCAAGGCACAAATCGATGCCCTTCCCGCTGGTTTTTACACCGAGCTTAAAGGACATTTACGCAACCCATTCTCGCGCCAAGTCGCTTATGCCTTGTTGTTAGTGCGTGCCTTACTCGCGAACAAACGTGTGTTGATCTTCGACGACATCGACTGTGTTTATGATGACGACTTTGCTCGATTGGTTTTGACCAGCACCGCCTATCGCGCCAACGACAAAATCCTCATCATCGTCAGCAACAAGATGGACAAACTCAATCATCGCCTCAAACGCGTCAAACTTACCGGAGGTGACCAATGAGTATTTTGGTTGATTTTAATAATGTCCCTCAGCGCTTGTTGGACTTTGAGGCTCGCAGTTATGACGAGCGATACAATCAGTCACCTTTGATTCGTGGTTTAGCTTACACCCTCATAGCGCTTGAATGGGAAGGCACACCTTCTATCCTCAGCGACGCTTTTATCCCTAAACCAAAAGACAGCGATAGTTTTATCGCTACGATTGAACGCCTTGGTTACCGTTGTGACGTCACCAAACTAAAAACGTTGGAGCACATCGAGGGGCATCCTCATCCTTGTTTTATCGAGATAGAAAACCTCACTGCGATTTTCTTGGGCACTAAAGACGGCAAACTGATCCTGTTTGATTACACAAATAACAACACCATTGAATACCCGCTCTGCAAGAAGCCGTGCTTGTTGGTCTCGATCAGCGAATACTCCCGCTTATTCCGAGAACCGCCACCTGAATCTCAAGACCGCAGTAACTGGATTAAATACGCGTTTTATCGCTACAACAATGAACTCAAAAGCCTGATTATTCTCAGCTTCGTGGTCAGCATTCTCGGCGCACTCCAGCCCTTTTTTATTATGAGTGTGTACAACTTCGCCTTAACCTCTAGCTCGCAAGCCACGCTTTATTGGCTCACGTTATTTGCTGTGATTGTTGGGTTCTCGGAATACTTTTTCAAGAAAATGCGGGTCAACATCATCGCCACATCAGGAAAGGATTTGGCGGTGCATATTTCTCAAAACGTAATATCCAAACTGTTGTGGCTTCCTTATTCGATGACATCCACCGCAGGTGTCTCTTCTCAGTTAGCGCGTTTGAAAGACATCGACACGTTCCGCCGTTTGGTAACCGCAGAGTCAACATTAAGCTACTTCGACATGCCGTTTGTTATCGTATTCATTATTGCCATTGCTCTTATGTCTGGTACCGCGGCGCTAGTCGTTATGGCGGGGTTGATTCTAATGTTGGTGTTCTGTGTTTATTCTCGTTACATCTACTCGCAAGCCACGTCCAAGAGCTCTCGCGCCAACGCCATGGTTTCTTACCAATGGAATGAGATTCTTCGTGGTATAAAAACTATCCAAGGCTTGCCATTGTTGCGTGTTATCCAGTCCCGCTTTAGCGCATCGCATTTACAAAGCACCAACGATGCAGAACATGTTTCAGTGACTAATAGCAGGGTTCAGGCAGCAGGCGGGAGTTTGATTCAGGTTATTGGTACCGCAAGTATCGTCGCGGCCGTTATCGGCGTGATGGACGGCACCTCCGATGCAGGTGCAATGCTTGCTACCGTAATTTTAGTCTGGAAGGCGTTGGGGCCTATTATGGGCATCTACAACTCTATTTCTAAGTTCCAATCCATTAAGGCGTCTTCTGCGCAAATCAACAACCTTATGGCGATGAATGACGATAAGCTAACGTTAGAGAAAAGCCCCCCTATTCGCCTCTTTCAAGGTAGTATCGTCGGCTCTGGTGTGAGCCATCGTTATAGTGGTGCGGCAACAGGCTTAACTAATCTTGGTTTTAAAATTCCACCGGGCGCAAAAGTTGTGATTTGTGGACCAACAGGTTGCGGTAAAACGACGCTCATTTCTATTATCGCTGGGCTAGAGGAACGCTATCAAGGCTCAGTTTCGGTGGACGGTTATAACATCAAACAATTCAACAGTTACCGCTATCGAACCTCGATTAACTACATCCCGTTTAACCTGCATATTTTTGAAGGCTCCTTGGAGACTAACTTCATCTTGCATAATGGGTTAATCCCAACAGAAAAAATGCGTGAAATGGTGAGTTTCTTTGAGCTCGATACATGGTTGCCACAAGGCCTGGACACTCAATTGAGCGTTGATATCTGTAAAAGTTTACCAAATGGTATTCAACAAAGACTGCGGCTCGCATTAGGGCTAGGCAACTGCGAACAATCTTTGATTATCATTGACGAGCCATTTAATGGTGCAGAGCAAGAAAACTCGCACTACTTCAAGCGGTTATTCAGCGACAAACTACTCAATAAGACCGTTATTTTCTCAACGAATGATCCGGGCATGATCTCTACTTCCAATATGAGCTTAGTCTTGGAGCCAGATGGCAACTTGAAGTATTTCGGGTTAACCGATAAGTACTTAAAAAGTCTAAGTTAAGTTCGGAATGTGGTGTGGTTCATCATTCATAATTGAGCACGGTCATTGACAAAAATGTAAACGATGAGACTATTTACTCTGTAAGCGCGTACACTAAGGAATCCGATGTATACATTTGTTGCAGACAAATTGGATGTGGTTTATTTATCAACGATACCAGAAAACTACCAGTTACAAGACTTTGACGTGCCTGAAGAAGAACTCGAAATTCGTGAAATTGTAGAGGTATGGTATGAGTGTGCGTTTCTTCCTGACTTTAACCTTCAACACATCGACATCGAAAACAAAACCGCATTAGTCGAGACACAAGCGCAAGTCGTAAACAACTACACAAGTACGCTCGCTTTTTTACTCAAAAGTCGTACTTATCGCGCAGCACTTAACCGATTATTGAGTGTATGGAGATTGGAGGCAGCAGCTAAAGCACAGCTTGAGCTGCTGTTACTTACGGAAGAACAGAGTAGCAAGCCAGTAAATTAATCGGCTAGGATAAGGGGCTAAAAATCTTAAACCCAACCATCGAATCGGAGACGTTTCTGCACGCGTTCAACCGCCTCTATCTGCATCTGACGAACACGCTCGTTAGACACGTTTAACAACAGGCCTATTTCCGACAAGGTTTTCACTCTCTGGTCAAATAATCCGAATCGATGGATTAAGACTTTCTGCAACTTAGTTGGCAAGGTTTTAATAATATTTTCAATAGCTTGAGTAAAGCACTGGTTTTCACAGTCTTGTTGTGGATCTGGCGTATACTCACTTTCACACAGTTCAAGAACAAATGGAACACGATGAAGGTCCGCAGTGGTCGATACATCAATAAAACCACTAAGAGCAACAAGTTCATCTATACGCTCTGCTTTCACCCCTGAGCAGCGTGAGAGTTCAGAAATAGACAACTCCTTGCTCTCACTTTTTTGACGCATCGAGCTTTTTTAAAGCCAGGCTATTTATCTCTTTGCACACATGAGCAGGTAAACGTACCGTGCGGCCATTGTTCATTAATGCCGCTTCTATATTCTCGCGAATCCACCATACCGCATAAGTAGAAAAACGGTAGCCTGGCTCAGGATCGAACTTATCGACCGCTTTTATCAAACCAATGTTACCTTCTTCTATTAAATCGAGCAGAGTAAAGTTATTGCCTGGCCGTTTGAGGTAGCCTTTTGCGATTTTCACAACAAGTCGAAGATTAGACTCAATCAACATTTCGCGCGCTTCTTCATCACCAGCTCGATTAAGTTTGGCGTAATGCAACTCCTCTTCACGAGACAACAAATCAATCCCCACAATATCTTTGAGATAGTGAGCATAAGGGTCTTTCCCAACTGACAACGATTCTTTCATTGACAGTTCATCCGTGACAGCTCGGAACCTAGCAAAGCATTCGTTGTTCATTCCCCGTCCTTCTCAAGCCAACTTATTTCTTATCTTCTTTAATTGTTTTTGTACAACACCGTATGCATCATGCTTTATATGCATTACTTTACACTGAGTGTAGACAGGGGTTCTGATCTTTACCAAGAAATCGCTTATCACTTTAAAACAATTACTGCTTCTATGATAAAAACGTGAGCAGGTGGGGGGTTATATATATGAAAGTGCGAATATTTGTACGCAAATTGGCCTCAAAGAAAACAACGCAACGTAATCGTCAACGCTTACCACGTTACTCTGACTAAACCTTTGAGGCTTGAGGATGGTTTGAAGTATCAGTTGAATTAGCGAGACCTAATTCACTTGACGAAGCGCAGGTTGAAGCTGACAGTCTGTTATAACTTGGAAAACTGCACGATTCTTTCCTTCAGACTTACCTTGATACATCAACTCGTCAGCATCTTGCAAGCTCACGATGTGGGTAAACTCAGGATAGTAAGCACAGCCCAAACTGATACTCAAATGAATTGCTTGTCCGCCCAGTATAACAGGCTGATCGTAAACGGCTTTACAAAGCATATTGGCAAAATTGAGCGCTTCTCGCTCTGACAGAGAAGACGTAACGAGTGCGAACTCTTCTCCTCCAATTCTCGCCAATGTCATTCGGTCATCAGTCATCGACTTAGCGGCTTCTGCGATGGCAACTATTGCTCGGTCTCCAGCAAGGTGGCCATATCGATCATTGATTGATTTAAAATCATCAATATCAAACACCATCACCGTTAAGTTTCGCTTCAAATGATTCAGTAGCGCCAATTGCTCAATCAGGTGTCTACGGTTGTATAGCTTTGTGAGAGAATCCGTCAACGTCATCTCTAGCAATTGCTGATTGGCAATCGTTAACTGCCTTGTCCGAAGAGCAACCATACGTTTGAGGGCAAAAATATGATAAAGCGTTGCAACCGCCATAATGAAAATAGCAATAGGGAAAAGATAAAGTGGATAAACCGTTTTCACCACACTCCAACGGGTGAGGATCCGCTCACGATCCGTATCGATGACTTTTTCAAACGCTCTTGATACCTCTAAAATGGAAGTTGCACTGTGCATTCCTGCTGCAATCCGAAGATCTTTACTATATAAGCTAATTGTCGGGACAAACATACCCGCTCCCGGCGTGGTTGCCATATAAAAGTTAGCAACTTGCAGGTCTGCAACAAAGTACAGCACCTTTTTATCGACGGCGGCTTGTATCATCGAATCATTGTTAATGTATTCTGCGATAGGTGCATTCGGATAATTCGTCTGAACAAACTCAGACTCGTAACTTCCTTTAACAACGCCAATTGGCAGCGTCATTTCGCCAGTTAAAACACTCCTGATATCAACCGAAAGTACATCTTTATTTACGTACAGTTTGGTTTGGATAGGCATTATGACTGCGCCAAAGTCCATATACTTCGCTCTTTCGGGCGAGTAGACAAGTCCTCCGTGAAAGTCAGCCTTACCCTCTTTTACGGCTTGTAAAGAAGCATCCCAATCCAAAAGGAGAAACTGAACGTCGATTTGGTTGTTCGCCGCGTACTCTTTCCAAAAGTCGATTAAAATACCTTTAGGTTCACCATCTGGGCTAAGGTAAGAGAACGGCTTCCACGCTTTGGAGTTAGCAACAATTAAAGAATGAGACTCTGACTTGTGTGCATGCGCCATCGGACAAATGGACAGCCACAGTAGTAATAAAGAAGCACACGCTTTTTTACATTTGCAACCATAAGTACCATAACTCGTCGATGACATACCTACTTCTCACCAGTCTTTTTAAACCATAATCTCGGCTGTTTGATTAGACTAAAGATATAGTAGAGTTGCATAAGACAGGAAGTGACGCTTATTGATATGAATCTAACTTAGTAAGTTTTAGTACTTAATTGGTACTTTCAACGCCTAGCTCGCTGAAGCAGTTGAAGCAGTTGAAGCAGTTGAAGCAGTTGAAGCAGTTGAAGCAGTACATGATAAATTAGGAAAACTTATCTGGTACTAAAAATTGAATATCATCAGTTTTGCAAACACCTAGTACCAACAAAAAAGCCCTATTCAAAATCCACCTTGGGGAGAACTTTGAATAGGGCTCTTTGCCTCTATGCTTCATTTTACGGCTGAAGCTACCTTTACCTTTTTTCGCTTTAACGACTCGTGTTTGGAACAGCTGACTGGTAACAACCGCTTTTAACGCGTTGTCTTTGATTTCACCTCTGCCGAAGTCGGTCTCATGTTGTGAGCCACTCGGTTGAGGACTGATTTTACGCTTTGCCATAAATCCTCCTTAATGGTCGAACCAGATTGGACAATAATTATATAAATAAGTCAAATTTATAGATTTAGTTGAATTTTATGCTAAAAAACTTCACATCACCGTCATTTATTTGAAATTTAATCAAAAACATGCTGGTTAAATAGTGACTAAATACAAATATTTGTCCATAAAGCACTAATATATGTTGACTCTTCGTGGAATTAACCTAGACTCAAACACGGCTAGAAAGAAAGTTCTTTGTTTTCACATTTCGTTGGATTACTTGTAACCCGTCGTCCTGTGGTACGCAATAGCAATTTATTTTTCCACGCTATAAGCGCCGTTGAGGCGAAAGATTACATTATTTAGATATTTAGGAAATAGACATGTCTAACACAGCTACTGGCACAGTTAAGTGGTTCAACGAAACTAAAGGCTTCGGTTTCATTCAACAAGAAAACGGTCCTGACGTATTTGCTCACTTCTCTGCAATCACTGGTGACGGCTTCCGTACTCTAGTTGAAGGCCAGAAAGTAGAATTTGTTATCTCTCAAGGTCAAAAAGGCCCTCAAGCAGAGCAAATCAAAGTACTTTAATTCTTAAAGAATTTGATACGATAGCCAGCTTTTAAAGCTGGCTATTTTTTTGCCTAAAACTTATTTTGCCAACAAAACGATATAAATCTATGGCTCTTAAACCAACCATTTACAAATTTCGTATCGCCATTTCCGATATGAATAATGACTATTACGATTCTAAAAATCTAACTATCGCCCTTCACCCTTCTGAAAAGCCGCAACGAATGTTGGCTCGCATTCTAGCTTACTGTTTAAATGCTCAAAGCAATCTGGAGTTTACAAAAGGACTCTCTACGATTGAAGAGCCTGATTTATGGCATGTTGGCGATGATCAAAGCATTACTCACTGGATTGAAATTGGCGAACCAGAACCAGACAGAATTAAGAAAGCTTCTCGCCTAGCAAAGCATGTAAAAGTTTACACTTATAACACCAAAGCGGCTGTCTGGTGGGACAAAATGTCAGGAAAGTTCTCAATGCTTCCCGTCAACGTAGAGAGCTTTGACTATGACGCTATCGACTTGATTTGTCAGCACCTTGACCGAGGTACTAGCCTTTCTGTTATGATTACTGGCAGCTCAATTTTTGTTGATATCAATGATCAGCATATCGAAGTAACGGTGAAGGAACTAAAAAACCATGACGTCTCTTAGTGAACTGAGTCAAGAGATGGGATTTGAAGAAATCCCCTTTGTTAAAGAACATAAAGCAGCAAAGCGACGTTGGTTAAAAGAACAGTCACAACTATTTACAAAAGTTTGTGAGAACAAACCCACAACAGCACCTACTCTTCACCTGCTTGGCCTTTTGACCAAATCACATATTGAAGCAAGTGCTAACTACGAGCAACATGCTCACTCTACCCAGCGTATGCAGCAAGTTCTGACTGACTCCTTGGGTAATGAGCACGCGGATAAGTTTACTAACCAATCTGCTGAAGACCTAATCTTAGTCACCCACCTTTGGTTATACACGCAAGGCTATTTAAATATGGATTTCAGCTTGGCGCACGATCATGCTGAGCAGACTCAAAATACATTGCAGCACGAGCTTGTCATAAAACGCATGGACGTTGATGCATTCAGAACCGAACTCATGCAAAGTTTTTATCAAGGTAAGGAAGCCCGTCCGGCTTCAGCAAGTGGCTTTTGGGGTTGGTTTAAACGTCTATTTTCCGCATAAAATACATGGTTTTATCCATTTCAAACAACTGATAGACTTCACGCGCAGTGCAACAAGCATCATGATTGCATTCTTAAAGGACAGTTACCCAATGAACATCAAGGGATCATTATGAAGTTTATCCGTTGGATTTTAGGCAAGGTTATCTTATTGCTGAACGCGGTGTTCTCACCTCGTGGTATTAAGCGCACCGCAGAAGAACAGCAACGTATTGATGAAAAAGCGAAACAATACGCACTTTACCAATTTGAAGCCTGCCCTTTTTGCGTAAAGGTCCGCCGTGCAATGAAGCGTCAATCGGTGAACATTGAGCTACGTGATGCAAAAAATAATCCTACTCATCGAGCTGAACTAGAGCAAGGTGGTGGGCGAGTTAAAGTCCCTTGCCTTCGTATCGAAAAAGATGGCGAAACACAGTGGTTATACGAGTCATCTGACATCGTCGCTTACGTTGAAAAAGAATTTGCCTAAGTTCCCCCTATGAACATTGGCGGATGTAAAAGAGGCACCTAACGGTGCCTCTTTTCTATTTTTTCTAGCTAAATGTTGCCGTGCGAGCTTTCCTTATTCAGTCTTCTTGCTCAACTCCGAACTTAAACTCCACTAAGCAAATAACGGGTATGTGAGAACAACACAACGAAGATTACCGCCTAACGTCTGCGTTATTCATCCACGATCAATGTTAGCTCTACGCGCCGATTGCAAGCTTTACCACTCGCTGTCGCATTGCTGCACTTCGGTACATACTCTCCGAAGCCTCTAGAAAACACTCGTTGACGTGGAATACTCGTCGCCAATAGTTGTTTTTCTACTTCACGAGCTCGCTTTTCAGATAGCGTGTCATTGAAGCTTTCAGCTCCCGTGCTATCCGCATGACCATCAATCACGACATCAACATCAGTTCTTCCAGCCAGATAGTGACCAATGTTTCGAATCCAGTCTTGAGATTGAGCAGATAACCGTGCAGAACCCGTTTGAAAATGCACTTGCTCTTTCAAACGTATCATCAGGTGACCACCACTGAGCGTCTCGTGAGGAATGTTATGCCTGCTCAGGAACATTTCCAGAGAGGTCACGTTTTGCGACTTTTTTACTGACGCCCTCGCCGTTTGATATGAACGAGGGGAAGAAGCCACATTGGATGCGCTCGGGTATCCCCACTCTGGGTGTCTCAGCTCAGTGTTTGATTTAGGAGCTGTATCTAAAATGTTCCCACCAGGGACCATATCTTGATCGAGGCTGCTGCACCCGGCCAGAATGCCACAAACAATTAAAAAACAATGCTTCATACCATTACCAACGTAGAAAAACTCTTGTTCATTGTGTCGACAAAACACGCCGAATCTTTAGCGCTTTTGTCCACCGATTGGTTTGTCTATGCAGCGTTCATGCCACTGGAGTCAATGCCAAATCATCTCTCAAATAAAAAGCAACACTAAAATACCCTACCCTTACAGCCCATACGTCAGGCTAAGTCTGTTACCAATGGTCTCACTTTATTGTTATTTAATGGTTTTAGTCACTATCGTTAACCGATAAACTAACGCAAATTTCTCATTTAGAGCACTACTATGTTAAAAACCATATCGAAAGGCTTTGCTGTTGTTGTTGCCGTAATGGCTTTGTCGGCATGCGATAGCGGCAAGAGTCAGCCTCAGCAAGGCAAACAATACGAAGTTTTGCCAGTATCCCTTGAAGAATATGATTTAGCTCCCCTGACTGAAGCATTCTCTTTAACTTGTGGCCACTGCCGCTCAATGGAAGAGTTTGTCCCTCAAATTGAATCATTGACCGATCAAAGCGTTGAAAAAATGCATGTAACGTTCAATGAAAGTGCACAAGTGAGCGCCATCATCTTCTATACTGCCGTAATGCAGCTTGAATCAACACCAGATAAAGCGTTTATGGCGGATCTTTTTACTGCTGTGCAAATGGGTGCCGATGCAACGGCTGAGGAACGCCAAATCGCCGTAGAGAAAGCCTTTGAGTCTCGCAACCTTATCAGCCCTTACCATTTAGATGAAGCACAGCAAAAAACGCTGTTTGAGTACATCACTAAGGCAGAAGCGATCACGACTCGCGGCCAAATTAACTCCGTTCCAGCCTTTATCGTAAACGGAAAATATCAAGTGATTACTGGTGGTCATGACAGCGTTGAAGCCATGGCAGAAACCATCAACTTTTTGCTAAAACAACCTAAATAGACAAGGAGATTACGTGTCTAAATTTTTGTTTCCTCTTATTATTTTTATTTTGGCGGGCTTTTTCATTTACCGTACTTGGACAAACCATAAAGTAGCAGATGAAAACTTTGCCAAAGGCCAAGCATTCTTACTAGAAAATGCGAAAAAAGAAGGCGTCATCACAACAGAAAGTGGCCTTCAATACATGGTTCTTGAAAAAGGCGAAGGTGAGGTTCACCCAACGGCAACAAGTAAAGTAAAAGTACACTACCACGGCACCTTGATTGATGGCACGGTATTCGATAGCTCTGTTAATCGTGGTGAGCCTATTTCATTTGGTCTTAACCAAGTCATTAAAGGCTGGCAAGAAGGTCTACAATACATGGTAGAAGGTGAGAAAATCCGCCTTTTCGTACCAAGCACGCTTGGCTATGGTAAGAGTGGCTCTGGCCCAATTCCACCAGCAAGTGTTTTGATCTTTGATGTTGAGCTGCTAGAAATTCAATAAATCTAGAAAGCTTTGTCTTAAAGCCAAAGTATCAAAACAGAAAACGCCGCGAACCACGCGGCGTTTTCTGTTTTAAGAAAGGTTAAAAACCAATATAGTGATCCGAAAGCAATGCAATGAACAACGCCAAAAGATGATAGATAGAGAATTTAAACGTCTCCATCGCGGTATTTGACTCTGGTGCATATTTTAGCTTCCATGCATGGTACATAAAGCCAACATTGAGTAGTAGCGAGGCAAAAAGATACACCACGCCGACCATACCAACCAAAACCGGTAGGACACAAACCAAAGTCAATAGCACCGTATACAACAGAATAGAAGTTTTGGTGTACTCAATGCCGTGTGTCACTGGCAGCATGGGAATATCTACCTTGCGGTAATCCTCGACACGATGAATAGCCAGAGCCCAAAAATGTGGTGGCGTCCAGATAAAAATGATCATCACGAGCAGCCAAGCATTCGCATGTAATTGCCCTGTTACAGCAGTCCAACCGAGAAGAGGCGGCATCGCACCGGCAATCCCTGCAATGACGATATTTTGGGGCGTAGCACGTTTGAGGTACATTGTGTATACCATCGCATAGCCGAGCAAACTCATCAAAGTCAACCATGCCGTCAGCGGGTTGACTATCGCATAGAGAAGTACAAACCCTAAGACACCTAAAACTGTAGCGAAGGCTATCACCGATGATGGCTTAGTCTCACCCGATGGCAATGGTCGTTTGTGTGTGCGTGCCATTCTCGCATCAATTCGGCGGTCAATTAGATGATTAAACGCTGCCGCAGACCCTGCCATCAGACCAATCCCCGTTAGGCCAACTACCGCCTGCAACCAGGGGAAATCATCAACCGGGGCTAAGCTCATCCCTACTACTGCCGTCACCAACATTAACGCCACCACTTTAGGTTTCGTTAACTTCAAATAAACGGAACTTAGTCGCTTTCGCCCATTTAACGACAGCGCGATTTCTTTACTCATAGCGAACTCCTTTCGCGGTGTAATTCCAAGCCGTTTTACCCTGCCACAAGTAAAACTGGCTAACACAAACGAGACTCAACATAACAGCGGCACCAAGGTTGTGCGCCACCGCGACATAGATAGGAAGTTGAAATACTACGTTGCTTACACCCAGCATAATTTGGCACACCAGAGTGAATAACAACCACCCTCCGATTCTCTGTGAATGATGAGAATCTTGCCTCATAAGCCCAATACTATAAGCCAATACCACGGTGGCGGTAACAATAGCGCCTATACGATGAGTGACGTGTATAGTCATTCTTGCCGGATACTCCAAGACACCAAATTCATAATTCTCGAATCCAGTTTGCCAGAAAGAAAACGCTTCTTTCCATGAGAGATGGCTCATCCAGTCTCCCTCACAAATCGGCAGTGTGGTACACATCAGCGCAGCATAATTTGACGAAGTCCATCCTCCAAGGAGCACTTGCACCAAAACGACCAGAAAAACCAACAATGAAAAGCCTCTCAGAGAGCGAGAAGATGGAGAGAAATAGAGATTGTTTTGCGCTTTTAATTGGCAGTAAAAAATCGCCTGTAACGCCAATAAAACAAAACCACCGAGCAAGTGAAGCATCACGATGACGGGCATTAATTTAAGAGTAACTGTCCACATTCCCAAAAGTGCCTGCCCAATCACCAATACGCTTAGCAACATCGGAATGGTTGAATTTACACGCTCAGACCTTACTGATATCGCTGCCATCGCAAAAATGACTAAACCTAACGTTCCTGCAAAATAGCGATGAATCATCTCAAGCCATGCTTTCTCATGCTCTACTGCCCGCTCGGGGAAGTTCAGGTTAGCACGTATGACGTCTTCTTCTTGATGCGGCACAGAAAAGTGCCCATAACAACCAGGCCAGTCCGGGCAACCTAACCCTGCATCTGAAAGGCGAGTATATGCCCCTAACATGATCACCACGAAAGTTAGGAGCAAACTGAATCTAACCAACTGAATTAATTTCATATGCACTTCCTCTAACCGACTCGTGACAGTTTTAAGAGCTTGCGTAAGTCCGCCAACATACCTTTATTCAATAGGACTAAGTCCTCATTTGGTTTCGGCGAGTAAGACATCACCAGTTGCCCAAGAGGATCAACGATCAACATTTGCCCAGGTTTCACTTTAGCGGTAACCAATTCATTCATTTGCATCGCTAACATCGATACTTCCATGGGATCTGAATGCACAGTCTGCCAAACGACTGGCACTACTCGCTCTTGATACTTACCTAAAGCAACATGGCTTTGCTGAAGCAGGTAAAGCTGCTGTTTACACTGTTCAGTGCATTCGTTAGGCAATACATAAGCGAGTTGCCAACCATGGTCTTTGAGAGGTGACTCTTGACCAAGCTGCTCTAACGTCGTGTATGGTTCGACTAACTCGCCTCTATTGGTCACTCCGCTTTGATACCACCCTTGTGTAAGAATGACTTTTGCAATGACAGCGGGAAGCGCGAACGTACAAACCAGCGCAATCAACATTAGTCGTCCTTTGGTTACTTTAGATGTCATGCTTCACCTCCATGTGACGCAACTTTTTTTGCCAACGAACAAAAACAATTAAAGTCAGTAATAAGAAAACACCTGCCATCGAAAACCATTGAATCGAATAGCCAAAATGTTTGGCACTATTGAGTGGCAATGGATTCCAAGGAAAGTCATAGGGCCAACGAGTTAAATTGTCTGGCTGCAAGACTGCGGGCATAAGTTCAATATTCAGTAGCTGATTCAATTGCGCGATGTTTAGGTTTTGCACGCGAATAACATCGCCAACTTCCGGCATTAACTCTGAACTCAGTGGATTAGTAGATTTTCGGTACAGGCGTCCTGTGATGAAAGTCGAATTATCGAGTTTGGTGACCGTTGGTAACACTGAGCGTTCTGCTCTTCCCTCGACAAAACCAAGCTCCAATAACGCATAGGTACTAGGTTCATCGCTCGTCAATACAATCTGAAATGCTAAATATCCCACACTGCCTTGATGCGTTTGGTTGTCTAACAGAATTACGGGAAACGCCTGAGGAACAACATTAACTTCCACTTTTTTCCCGAGGATACTTTCCTCTCGCCAGTCGTTGTCTTCAAGAACGACGCTTAGTGCTTGGTACGCACTATCCGCACGCGCGAGAATGGCTTGTTCCAATGCTTGTTTTTCTTGCCCTCTCTCAAACTGCCAAAAACCCAGTTTGACCAAAAGAGAAAACACAACCACAGTTAAACCAACTGCAACCCAAAACCGTTTCGATAGCCATAATTGTCTTGATAACAACAATGATGAAACCGGAGGTACCATGTCCACCGTATTTCTATTCAAACTGACGCTTGTCCTTTTGCTGCTTTTCATTATCTTCAACCTCGCAAAAGCGCTTATCGAAATGGTTCGTGAAGACCCAGATAATCCTGAAAAAAGAGACAAACCCATGAGTCATTACTTAGGCCGTCGAGTCATGTTCTCCGCTTTGGTGGTCGTCCTTTTGCTTATTGCGCTCAGCTCAGGTTGGCTAGCACCAAACCCTCGCCCTTATTAGTCGAACCAAGAGTTCACACTGCGCCTAAAGTACGTAAACAAACACAAACAGACATAACCAAACCACATCCACGAAATGCCAATACCAGCTGCCCGCTTGAAAGGCAAAATGGCTCTTTGGCGAAAAGTGATCTTTAGCGATTCTGAACAGAAGCACGATCAAAAAGATAGTCCCAAGACAAACGTGTAAACCGTGGAACCCCGTCAACATGAAGAACGTGTTACCGTAAATACCGGACTGCAACGTGAGCCCTATGTCTTGATAAGCATGAACATACTCAACCGCTTGGTAATATAGGAAAAAGCCAGCAAGTACGATGGTTATCTCTAACCAAACAATCAGTGCCGTTCTTTTGTCTTGTTCAAGGCTTATATGAGCCATATGTAGCGTAATAGACGACAATAGCAGCAAGATAGTATTGGTAAGGGGTATGCCCTGCCACGGCATAGCTTGTGTTGTTTCTCCCCCCGGTGTCAGTGTGAGTGGCCACATCGCTTCGAAGGTTGGCCACAGGACTTCGTTGGTCATGAAGTTATTATCTGCCCCACCTAACCAAGGCACAGAAATCATTCTGGCGTAAAACAAGGCACCAAAAAAGGCACCAAAAAACATCACTTCAGAAAAGATAAACCAGCTCATTCCTTGGCGAAAAGAACGAGTAATTTGCGAGCTGTATTTTCCACTCAGTGATTCAGTAATCACATTACTAAACCAACCAGCCAACATGTAAAGCAAGAACAAGAAGCCCACCGCTAGCACAATGCCACCAATGGTTCCCACTGCACCGTCACTTTGTGTCCCCTGGACGGTCATGCCTGCGCCAACAGCAACCAAAAACAGAGCAAATGCACCGATGATCGGCCAGCTACTTTGAGCGGGAACATAATATGTTCCTGGCTTGTTACTCATAATTTCTCTCCTTACTGACCAACCTTGGTCTGTATCTCTCTCCCTGAGTGGCTAAGAGCCTGTAGGAGGGGGAAGTTTATAGAGTGTGTAAGACAGCGTTAACGTGTGTATAGACTCCGGCAAGTCCGGTTCGATATAAAAAATCAACGGCATTTGAGCTTGCTGTTTACCATCCAGAGGCTGCTGGTTAAAGCAAAAACACTCAATCTTATTGAAGTAAGCAGCTCCAGTCCCGGGAGAAACAGAAGGAACGGCTTGCCCCACCAACTTCTGCCCGCTTTCATTAAATGCAAGGTATTCGGTTTGTACGACTTCACCTGGGTGAACATCCATCGAAATCACTTTGGGTCTAAACTCCCAAGGCATATCTGGGCTGACATGCGCCATAAACTCCACGCGAATAGTTCGGCTCATGTCCGGTTGCATACCTGTCGGTTGAATGGCGGCCACTTCACTTGTCTTTCCATTGATTCCCAGTGCGTCGCACATCACGTCATAAAGTGGGACCAGTGCATAGCCGAAGCCAAACATTAACAGGGTCGCCAAAAGCAACTTCACTGTGAGCTTCTTGTTTGATGGATTCGGTTTCATGTCACTCACCCCACTCTTTGCTAGTCAATCTTAGGCGGTGTAGTAAACGTATGATGTGGCGCAGGGCTTGGCACTGTCCACTCTAAGCCCTCCGCACGTTCCCACGGTTTTGCAGAAGCCTTTTCCCCGCCACGAATACACTTGATCACCAACCATAAGAAGATCAGTTGTGACAACCCAAATGCAAACCCACCAATTGATACTATTTGATTAACATCAGCAAACTGAATGGCGTAATCCGGTATGCGTCTTGGCATGCCCGCTAAGCCTAGGAAGTGCATTGGGAAAAACAGGACATTGACGGAAATAATTGAGCACCAGAAATGCCATAAACTCAGCTTGTGATCGTACATATTGCCCGTCCACTTAGGTAGCCAGTAGTATGCCGCTGCCATGATCGAGAATACCGCACCAGATACCAACACATAATGGAAATGGGCAACTACGAAGTAAGTGTCATGATATTGGAAGTCCGCCGGCACAATCGCCAACATCAGTCCCGAGAAGCCACCAATGGTAAACAGCACAATAAAGGCAATGGCAAACAACATTGGCGTTTCAAAGGTCAGAGCTCCACGCCACATGGTGGCAACCCAGTTAAAGACTTTAACCCCCGTTGGTACCGCAATCAGCATAGTGCAATACATAAAGAAGAGCTCAGCAAAAACTGGCATCCCCGTGGTAAACATGTGGTGCGCCCACACAAGGAAAGATAACAATGCAATGCTGCACGTCGCGTAAACCATCGAATGATAACCAAACAGCTTCTTACCACTGAAAGCAGGCAGAATAGCGGAGATGATTCCAAACGACGGTAAAATCATGATGTACACTTCTGGGTGACCAAAGAACCAAAAGATGTGTTGGAACATTACCGGGTCACCACCACCAGCTGCGTCAAAGAAGCTAGTCCCGAAATATTTGTCAGTAAGAACCATGGTCACCGCACCCGCTAGTACCGGCATAACCGCGATCAACAAGAAAGCGGTGATTAACCAAGTCCAAACAAACATTGGTAACTTGAACCAAGTCATTCCCGGAGCTCGCATATTTACGATCGTCACGATAACGTTGATCGCGCCCATAATGGAGCTGATACCCATGATATGAACAGAGAATACAAACAGCGCAGTGCTATCCGGGCCATAAGTCGTGGACAGCGGAGCATAAAACGTCCAACCAAAATCAGGACCGCCGCCAGGTAAAAACAACGAGCTCAACAAGATGAGAAATGCAAAAGGTAAGATCCAAAAGCTCAAGTTGTTCATGCGTGGCAGCGCCATATCTGGAGCGCCGATCATCATCGGGATCATCCAGTTAGCAAGACCCGTAAATGCTGGCATCACCGCACCAAATACCATCACTAAACCGTGTACCGTGGTCATTTGATTAAAAAACTGCGGATCGACTAGCTGTAGCCCTGGCTGGAACAGTTCGGCACGAATGATCATAGCCATCGCACCACCTGTTAGAAACATCGCAAAGCTAAACCAAAGGTAGAGAGTGCCTATGTCTTTATGGCTTGTAGAATACAACCAACGAGTGATGCCCTGGGGTGTATGATGCTCGTGACCATCATCAATCGCAATGGTACTGTTCGCATTGGCTTCTGCTGGCGCAGACTTCACTGCCTTATCTATTGGCTTACTCATATTTCCTCCTTAGCACTGCCTTGTGCCTTAAAGGCATTCACATCGGATGCTTGCACTGTATCTCCAGTATCGTTGCCCCATGCATTTCGTTGATATGTGATAACCGCGCCAATTTCTTTGTCACTTAACTGATTAGAAAAAGCCTGCATTGCGGTGCCCGGGCGACCATTGACAATAATATCTATGTGCTCAGTAACATCTCCGGTTGCAATAGGACTGCCTTTAATCGCGGGAAATGCACCCGGAATCCCCTCACCATTTGCCTGATGACACACAGCGCAACGCGCCGTGTATATCGATTCGCCTTGCGACATCAATTCGTCCATAGATAAGTCTTGAGAGAGCGCTTCTTGTGCCGCCGCTTTTTGAAGTGCGAGTTCTTCCTTCTTACTCGCTAGCCATTCATCGAACTTTTCTTCTTCCATCGCATGCACCACCACTGGCATAAATCCGTGTGCACGACCACATAGCTCCGCACATTGGCCGCGATATACGCCTGGCTCATCAATTCTTGTCCATGCTTCATTAATAAAACCTGGAATGGTGTCTTTCTTGACGGCAAAGTCCGGTACCCACCAAGAGTGAATGACATCATCAGAAGTCATCAAAAAACGCACTTTGCGATTCACAGGCAACACCAAAGGGTTGTCTACTTCCAGTAAGTAATGTGCGCCTTTAGCTTCGATTCCATCAATTTGTTTTTGGCTGGTGGCAAGCAAACTAAAAAACTCAACATCTTCGCCAAAATAGCTGTAATGCCATTTCCATTGCGAGCCTGTGATCTTGACCGTGATATCCGATTGGCTTGTGTCTTCCATTGCGACTAAAGTTTTCGTTGCGGGAATCGCCATAGCGACAAGAATGATGATGGGTATGACCGTCCAAATAATTTCCACTTTTGTACTTTCATGGAAATGTGCGGCAACTGCTCCTTTTGACTTGCGATGACGGAAGATGGAATAGAACATCACACCAAAAACAATCAAAGCAATTACACAGCAGATATAGAAAATCAGCATATGTAATTCATACACTTGCCCACTTATCTCTGTGACCCCTTTTGTCATGTTGTAGTCATTTTCCTTTGACCAACCAAAAGAGGAAAATGTGATTAAAATCACATTCAGTGATAAGGCTAGAGTAGTCGTTAATCTTTTCAAAAGATCTCTCCTCTGCTCAGCCGCTACGCCTACGCGAGCTTCCTTGCGTCCCGATGCAAATATCGAACAACTTTACGAAAAATCACAAAAACTACGATTTCGACACGGTTTGTTATATTTATGTTAAAAGGCTAGTTATAGTTCCAAGGTTCTTCAAGAAATTAAATATGATTAAATTTTGTTCGGATAAGAAAAATTAATTCGGTTTATCGATTGCCCTCTTTGAAATGTAATTGAGAACCATTTACATTGATTTAAAAGAAAACATTGAGATACTTACCAAACGAAGTGTCCAAGAAAGTAGGCTCCCCCTACTAAGGAATGACTGATATGACAGCACTAATTACGCAATGGCTAGAACGAGACCCTGATCCTAAGACTCGTGAAGAGCTACAACACCTCGTCGATACGAACAATGAACAAGAACTTACTGATCGCTTTGGCTCACGCCTTGCCTTTGGTACTGCAGGCTTACGTGGCAAAGTGGGCGCAGGTCCAAACCGAATGAACCGCTTGGTGATTCAAGAGACCGCCACTGGTTTAGGGCACTATTTGCTTGAGCAAGTCAAAGATGCCGCGAGTCGTGGTGTCGTTATTGGCTACGACGGTCGTCCCGATTCAAAACAATTCGCGCATGATACCGCATCCGTACTGACGGCCCTTGGTATCAAGGTTTACCTAACGTATGACGTTGCAGCAACCCCAATTGTCGCGTTTGGTGTCCGTACATTGAATGCAGCGGCCGCTGTTGTTGTTACTGCCAGTCACAATCCACCAGAATACAATGGCTTTAAAGTATATTGGGAGAATGGCGCACAGATTATTCCTCCGCACGACTCTGGAATCGCAGCGAAAATTGATGACGCAACAACGAAGCCATTACCTTTAATGTCTCTCGATGATGCAAAACAGCACGGTTTGTTAGTTTGGTTGGAAGACGACTACTACCAAACTTACCGTAAGACAATGAATGAAAACGCGCTGCTTACTCCTGACAACAACACCGATATTTCTATCGCTTACACTGCGATGCATGGCGTTGGCGCGAATATGGCGGAAACGCTACTTGCCGACGCAGGCTTCCAAAAAGTGGCAAGTGTTAAGGAACAGCGCGAACCTGATGGAAGCTTCCCAACCGTCAACTTCCCAAACCCTGAAGAAGCCGGTGCAATGGATATGGTGATGGCGTTAGGTAAGTCCGTAGATGCCGATATCGCTTGCGCTAACGATCCAGATGCGGACCGTTTTGCCGTGGCAGTTAAACGCCCAGATGGCGAGTATCAAATGCTAACAGGTGATCAGGTGGGCTCACTGTTTGGCGATTACTTGTTGGAACAGCAACCTAACGCTTTGGTTGGCAACACCATCGTATCCTCAAGAATGCTGAGCAGCATCGCTAAGGCGCATGGCGCACAATACTATCAAACATTAACTGGCTTTAAATGGCTTACTAACGTTGCCATGGAACAAGAGACAGAAACCAACCCATTCTTGTTTGCTTATGAGGAAGCGCTCGGTTATACCGTGGGTAACAAGGTGTGGGATAAAGATGGTTTATCTGCAATCGTCGCGTTTTCACAGCTAACAGGCAAGCTTAAAGCGCAAGGCAAAACACTGTGGGATAAACTGGAAGAGCTGTACCGCGAGCACGGTTTCTACTTCAACGCACAACGCAGCATCGCTCTCGACCCGAACTCTCCACCAATCGGCGACAAACTCCGAGCCAATCCACCAACAGAGATTGCTGGTAAAAAAGTTGCAGTAACCGAAGATCTAAAAACATCGGTTCGCATGTTTGACGACGGCTCTGAAGAATCCATTGACTTACCAGCAAGTGACGTATTGATTTATCACCTAGAAGATCAATCTCGCGTGATTGTTCGTCCTTCTGGTACTGAGCCAAAACTAAAATGTTACTACGAAGTCATCAACCTCTTCCCTGCGGATATGAGCTATGAACAAGCACAGCAAGCAGCAGAAGCGAAGATGAACGAACTTATCGACGCGCACCAGCAAAGTTTGTAAGTCAAAGAGAAACATAGATATTTGATACAACAAGAGGCGCAAATTCGCGCCTCTTTTTTGATTTTCACTAGAACAAGTCAAGCTAACCCGTGCTTTCCCTAGCCTACAATTTCCTTTTGTAGAAAGTACTTGTGGATGCCCTCTGCAGGATAGCCTGAGTACTGCCCCACTTTCTCAAAACCCAATTTGAGATAGAACTCAAGAGCTTGAAAGCTGTAGGTATCCAAATAAACATGGGTAACCCCATGAGGCTTTACTTTTTGTTCTAGCATCGACATTAATTGACTACCGAGACCAGAGGTTCGACTTTCAGCGTCTACCCACAAAAACTCAACAAACACCGTATTTTTAAACATTTCGCCAGTCAAGCCACCCATGATCTTGCCATTCTCATCTTTTGCGAAACAGCCTACAGCATGCACTTCCCCTTCAGGTAAATGCACTCGGTTATAAGATCGAATACCTTCACGAACAAAATCAAGGTCTGTTTGATCTGGATTTAAACAAAATTCAAGCTTCATATATCCTCTCCTTAGGAAACACCAATATCCTAAAACAAAAAGCCAGCAATTGCTGGCTTTCTAATGGAATATGATAACTTTACAAGGCGAAACTACTCAGCATCCACAACGCCAGAATAACAAACACTAACCCCATTAGTTTATGTTGATACGTGCGGAATTTTTCGTTCTCGAGCAGCCCTTTGCCCAATGTGCCTGCTAACCCAACAAGTAATAAATTGAATGACAAGCCAAGAACGTTCAACAATAACCCTAGCGCTAGCATCTGCTCACCAGAAGATGCCGTGATATTGCTTGAGACAAACTGCGGCAAAAACATCACAAAAAAGACCAATGCTTTAGGGTTGAGCAAATTACTCATCAAAGCACGTTGATAATAAGTTGATGCCATTTTGTTTTGACCATCAAGCTCTGGAGCCGAAGATGCCTCAGCTCGTAAGCAGTCCCAACCCATTTTTAACAAGTAAGCGCCACCTAGTAGATGAAGGACTTTAAGGGCTATTGGGCTCATGGCAATCAGGGTAGATACACCCATTGCTGCAAGCAAAGTAAGAATAACACCAGACGTCGCATTGCCTAAGCTAGCAAACAGACCGACCTTCTTACCGTAACTCATACTAGAGCTCGCTATCAGCAACATATCGGGCCCTGGTAACAGCAACAAAGCCACTACTGCGGTGAGATAAACAGGAAGTACAGATAAATCAATCATGATGAAACCGCTTTTCTACAACAAGGCGGCGAATGTTATACCAACAAAATAACATCATCCAGCCCAAAATAGCCAAGATAAATCAAAAAATAAAAATCATAGTTTGCCCAGTTGAAAAATAGCAATCAATTCGCCTGTTTATCAAAATCGAATAGCAATTTTGTACAAAAATAAGCACGATGGATCCGTTACACTTCTAAAATGATTTTCTTGAGCAGACCGGATAAAGATGAAAGAAAAGAATAAGGAAATCGCTACCTTCAAGATAGCTCAAGAGCTCGGCGGTTTAGAACTTCTCGATGCAAAGTATGAGAAGCAGAATTTTTCACGCCATAGCCACGAAGGTTACACTATTGGTGTCATCGAAAAAGGGGCACAACAATTTTTTAGGACGGGCGGGAATCATATCGCGCCACAGGACAGCATCATCCTTGTTAATGCAGATGAAGTACACAACGGACATTCAGCCTCGGAAGGCGGCTGGGAATACAAAGCAATGTACCCCGTACCTCAGCAGTTTCAAACTTTAGGACAAGAGCTTGGTTCACCAAATGTAGCTCTGCCCTATTTCCCTCAACCTGTGGTTTACGATCCTGAGCTGGCTAGTCAGTTACGATTGGTATTTGAAACACTAGAAAAATCAGACAACCGTTTGTTGAGAGAAACTTTGGTTTACGGCACGTTGATTAAGCTAGCCAGTAAACACAGCACTCATCGGGCACCACTGAAAGAATCAACCAGAGCTCAGCGACAAGTGCAGCTAGTCAGAGAATTTTTGGAAGACTTTCCACAAACGGACGTCTCACTAGAAGAACTCGCCAAACTGTCTGGATTAAGCCCTTTTCATCTGCTGAGAGAGTTTCAAAAGCAATTTGGCTTTCCGCCTCATGCCTATCAAATTCAGCAACGTTTACGTATGGCGAAGAAGCTACTAAAAATGGGACAAAAAATTTCAGACGTGGCACAAGAATGCGGCTTCCATGATCAAAGCCATCTGCATCGACACTTTAAAAAAGCCATGGGCGTCACTCCCGGCCAATACGTCCGTCACAGCTAAAGCAGCAATATTGTACAAGGCGTTATGCGACTACCGAGCTATCTTGGTAATCTGATTTAGGAATAAATAAGAAGAAACTATGGACCACACTTTGCCGTTACAAAAAGAATCAAAAGCCACGCTATTTTGGCAAGGTACACTTGCGATGATGCCTCTGAGTATCGCAGTGCTCCCTTGGGGCTTACTCGCAGGCTCATTCGCAATTGATACTGGGCTTCACCCTTTGGAAGGACAAGCACTATCCGCCATTCTGTTCGCAGGTTCTGCACAGCTCGTCGCGATGGGAATGATTAAAACGGGAGCAGGTCTAGTGACCATGTTACTGACAACGCTTTTTATCACCTCTCGACACTTCCTCTACAGTGTATCGATGCGCAGTAAAATTGCACCGCTCCCTCTAAAATGGCGATTATCACTCGGCTTCTTACTTACTGACGAGCTGTTTGCGATTGTAGGCCACCATTCCGATAAACAGTTTAATCGCTGGTATGCACTTGGGGCTGGTCTGAGTTTTTACCTGTTTTGGAATGTCGCGACATTGACGGGCATTATTGCGGGAAGTCTAATCCCTGAACTGAACGAAATGGGTTTGGAATTTGCTGTAGCCGCAACTTTTATCGCGATAGTAGTACCCACCATTAAAAATGCAGCAGTGCTCGCGAGTGTTATTGTGGCTTTGGTGAGCTCAGTTGCCCTAACCTATTATCAAATTGAGGGAAGTTTGATGATTTCAAGCATTTTAGCCATGCTTACTGGTTACTTTGTGGAACAAGTAAAGGAGAAACGCTAATGATCATGTTGGCTATTTTGCTGATGACGGTACTTGTTTTCACCAGCCGCTACTTGTTTTTAGAACCCAAGCTACCATTGCGATTAGGGACGCGCACTCAAAAAGTACTCAATTACGCTAGCCCCGCAGTACTGACTGCGATCTGGGCACCTATCGTTTTCATTCCCGATGGGGAGCTCAGCGTCAATGTGCAAAACCCATTTTTACTGGCTGCCGTACTGGCTGCTTTAATCGCGTATTTTACTAAAAATGTTCTTTTAACGACGGTTATCAGTATGGTGGTATTTCTCGTTCTACGAATTTGGCTTTAATCCGCCAACCACTCAATCTCCAACAAGGTGACATCGCCACACTTTAATCGACCAAGGAAGATGTCACCTTCATGTACCTCACCAACGCCCTTTGGTGTACCAGTCATCACTACATCGCCATCTTGAAGTGTTGTGTAACTGGTTAATTCATCCAGGATAGTTAGCGGCGGATAGAGCATTTGGTTAACGTGACCTTTTTGTACACGAACACAGTTAATTAAGAGCTCAAGGTTAAGATCGTTGATATCAATGTTATCCAAAGAGACAAACCGACTAAACACAGCAGAGCCATCAAATGCCTTAGCACGCTCCCACGGCAACCCCTGATTTTTAAGCGAGGATTGCAAACCACGCTTGGTCAGATCCAATCCCAAACCAACCGCTGAATAACGTCCATCCTTGATCAAAAAGCAGATTTCAGCCTCATAATGAAGGGGCTCTTGATGGAATGAACGCAGAGTTGTTGATACGGAAGTTGCGGGTTTATTAAATACCACCATTTGCTCAGGCATTGCATTATTAAGCTCATGAATATGTTCAACGTAATTTCGTCCAACACAAAGCACTTTACCCACTTCTACTTTCTTTTCTTCAACTTGAATAACACTCATCATTCTTCCCTGCAAAACAAAAATCCCATCATAATCTAACCTATTGACTTAACGACACTAAATAGCAACCTCTAGTGTAAAAAATAAGACATTCACCCCGTTTTGAGTTTTGTATCATCTAATTGAAACAGCAAAGTATTTGTAAAACAAATAGACAAAAAAGCCAGCACGAGGCTGGCTTTAGATCAATGAGCTGAATAATAGTTCTCGCTAAATCCTATTATAGGTAGTAACGAGCACCTAACGCCCATTTGTCATCAGTTTCACGACCATTGTCGTCATTTAGGTCAAACTGGTAACCCGCGTAACCAACAAATTTAGGCGTGAAGTTGTATTCTGCTTGTAGTGCCATTTCTTCACGAGCAGTTTCTGTTTTAGAGCTCTTAAACTCTTTACCTTCCACCATCTCATAGTTAACACTCAAGTTTAGGCTGTTTGCTAGAGCGTATGCGATGATCGCTTCGTATGCATCACTTTCTTCTAAACGGTCGCCTTTTGCACTGAAGTTCATGTTTTCGTTTGAACCATAAACCGCAGCAAGGAATAGGCCTTGGCCGTACGCACCGTAAGATGCTGATACAACGTGTGATTCCGCCGTGTGCTTACCTGAATATGCAGGGTGCTGGAAATCGCCGCCATTGTAAGAGTAACCGATTTTAGCGCCCATGATTGAGTAAGAAAGCGCAGCTTGCACACGGTCATCGTATTTAGCACCGCCAGTTATAACTCCAGCATCGTTGCGCGTGTAATCATCGTTTGCACCCTGCCAACCAAGACCAAAGTTGATCACACCCGCTTCACCCAGCTCGATGGCATTACGGTAAGAAAGCATTTTATCCGCACGGCCAGTGCCAAGGTTTCCATGATCGTCATAGATGAAGTCGTTGGCAAACGCGATTGGCATATCTGCAATACCTGCGACATCGTAGTAAGGTGACCATTGCGTACCACCTACTGCACGACCATAAACCTCATGCGTTATACCTAAGTAACCTAGACGAGTTTTAAACGACTCTTCACCACCGTCTAAGTAGTTTAGCGCCCATTCACCACGTGCGTCTGCGGTGAAGCCATTACCCAAATCCTGTGTCGCAGAGATATTGATACGAGGAGAGTTAGTACCCACATCCGTGTCACCTTGCTCTGATCCATTTAAATTAACAGAAACGTGGCCGCCCATCGAAAATGTTGTGCCATCGTTATTATATAGTTCCACTGCAACTGCTTGAGTACCGAAGGTTGCTGCCGCGATTGCCGCTGCTAATAATTTTTTATTCATTTCTAAATCCATTACTTATTAGTTGGTTAGTCAGTTTTAGACCCGGCTTTGGTTCACTTTCGTAAAAACGAAATGATGAACAAAGAGAGGAATACAAAGGCTATCCGAGGCATCGTTTCCACCAGATTAGTTTTACCTTTGTGTAACAACTGCCGACACTTTATTTGATTAGTTCCTGACAACCGAGTGAAAAGATCTCAGACAAAACCTAAAAAGCAATCGTTTACTTAGCCTTCAAGAAATCGAGAAATAAAAACCTTACAATAAGAAATGCTTTAGAGAGAGTTAGCTCACAAATAGCTGATGATTCGCTATTTTTAGGCCAAACTTCCCTGCCAAATTGAAATGTTTACTTACATTTAGGGTCAAGAAACAATTCAGGAACTTTTTGAAAAAAACACAGTCTTCAACGGAGAGGAAAAAACCTCAAAAAAGATAAACCTTTCTTTTTATAAGTGGTATGAGAAGGGGCACTTATTCTCGCCAGCAATAAAAGTGCAATCAAATCATAACTTAACAGAAATCTATCTTTCATTTTCAGCCTTTACCTTAGCGTCATCAACACATCGGGCAAGAAAGCCCATCGATTACAACTAGGGTAATAAGAAAATGAAAAAGGCAGCACTAACTACTGCAATTCTTACAGCATTGGTATCAGCACCATCATTCGCAGCAACTGTATACAAAAACGACGGTACTGAATTAAAAGTTGGCGGCCGCGTTGAGTTTCGTGGTGACTTCATCGGTTCAGACGGTGCTGAAGTTGAAGGTTCCATGGAAGATAAAAGCCGTGCTCGTCTTAACCTAAAAGGTAAAACAGACATCGGCAACGGCCTTTCTGCTTTCGGTGTTTACGAAGCCGAACAAAAAACGGGCAAGAGTGAATTCAAAAACCGCTACATGTATGCAGGCGTCGACTCTGATATCGGTGCTTTCTCTGTAGGTCGTCAAGACATGGCTGCAGTCATCATCTCTGACATGACGGATATCACAGAATTCTCTGGTGTTCAGCAAGTTATTGATTCGTCGTCTGATAAGCAAGACAGCGTTTTCGCATACCGTGGTGCGTTTGATGCACTACAACTTCAAGCAACCTACCAAGCAAACTCTAGCGATAACGAAGATAAATACGGCATCTCTGGAATGTACTCACTACCAATGGGCCTCGACTTTGGTCTTGCATACTCTGGTGGCGATGTAGATAAAGATAACTCTGAAGATCAAATTCTAGGTGGTATCGCTTACTCGATGGACAACCTTTACCTAGCAGGTACTTATTCTCAAGGTTCCCTGACTGACTCTGAAGACTTTACGGCTTACGAGCTAGTCGCAAGCTACAAAGTAGCAAGCAAAGTGACACTTGCAGCTCTATACACAGCTCAAGAGAATGATCCAGACAACGGTTCAAAGTACGACACCGTTGAAGGTATCGAGCTTGTTGGTTACTACAAACTAAACAGCAACTTCCGTACTTACCTGTCTTACTACATCAACCAACTTGATGAAGCAAAAGATGCAACAACAGGTCTAGTAACAGAAGGCGAAGATACACTGCGCCTAGGCGTACGTTACGATTTCTAATTCACTCTTGTCCTAAGAGCGAGTCCACTTGGCCAGCACCTTTGCTGGCCATTTTTTATTTAACCCAACACAACTCGATAAGTTTTCACACTATCGAAGCATCGCTCAGCAATGAAAAACGAGCGTAACGACGCCTACTTCTGCCCTCTTTTAATGCGATTGATCACTAAGTTAGTGCATTTCATCTAATCGACAACATAGAAAAACCAAAAAACCATTTAAAATCAAATATATAAAAGTTGGCACGTGTTCTGCAATATTATTTATGCAAATGCATGGCAGCGTTTGTGCTTCTCGTTCTTTGTACCTGTTATAACAGGCACGTCCTTTGAATTGGTAATGTCGCCTCCCTCTGGGAGGCATTTTTTTATTGGCGCGAAAAACAATAGGACGTATGATCCCGCCACCTCTATCAAACTGGAATTTTTCAATTGAATCATCATCCTGTTCAAGGTGCGTCCTGGATGCTAACAGCTGGCTTGGCATTCGCCATAGTGAACAGCTTCGCCCAAATTGCTAGCATCAACTTTGGTGTCTCCTCCACCACATTTGCGTTATTCCAATATGCAATCGCCTTATTTGTTATTCTGCCCTACCTACGTACACTTGGGATTAGACGTTCTTTAAGAACCCAACACTTTGGCTGGCATGCATTCCGCATTTTTCTCTCTGTTATCGGGATTCAACTTTGGTTATGGGCTCTCGCTTACCCAGTTCCAATTTGGCAAGGTATTGCACTTCTCATGACCTCCCCGTTATTTGCCACAGTTGGTTCTGGCTTGTTACTCAAAGAGAAAGTAGGTACTGCACGCTGGTTAGCGACATTGACGGGGTTTGTTGGTGCCATGATCATTCTTGAGCCTTGGGCAGACTCATTTACATGGGCGACCCTGCTCCCTGTTGGCGCCGCATTTTTCTGGGCAGCGTATTCATTAATGGTAAAAAAAATGTCGGTAAACGATCCGCCATCAACCATGGTTGTCTATTTATTGCTGCTGATAACACCATTTAATATCTTGTTAGCGATACCGACGTTTACTATGCCAGATACGTGGACGATATGGGGTGTGCTTTTAGCCGCAGGTGCACTTACAGCACTCGCTCAATGGGCTATCGTTAAAGCATATGCAGTAGCAGACGCCTCATTTGTGCAACCATTTGATCACGCCAAACTGCCTTTGAATGTTGTTGCTGGTTGGTTGGTGTTTGGTTGGGTGCCACCTGGTCGTTTATGGTTAGGTGCTGCGATTATTATTGCATCTATTGCGTTTATTACGCATTGGGAAGCGAAAAAGACAAAGTTAGTTGAAAGTAAAATCTAATTTAAAAGTTCTATATTTTCAGGAAAGGAAATGAGGAACCCATATGAGTCAACCAATCAAAATTACACTGTATCGCTGGGCTGGTAGTTGGGGCCCATTCAAAGTCAATATTCCTTGTGGTGAATGTACATTAACCAAAGATATTTTAAAGGATACTTTTGAAAACGAACTAGCCGATGTGCCCGTTGAACTTGAAGTAAAAGATTGGTTATCGCACTGGTGGGAACCATTAAAAGCTGGTGCTTGGCATGCACCCATTCTTCTTGTCGAAGGGAAAGTTATCAGCCAAGGAGAAGCATTGAATCGGGGTGTGCTTGTACAGTCTGTTATTGCTGAGTGGGTAAAACGCGATGAGCTAAAAGGCAACATTGTTTATGGTAAAGCAACTTGCCCTTACTGTGTCAAAGCCAAACAATTACTTGACGAGGCTGGCGTTCAGTATGAGTACCATGATGTAGTTAAAGACAGCGCCGCCTTATACCGCATGATTCCTGAAGTAAAAGCCATCATTGGCGAAAAAACACCGGTAACAGTGCCGCAAATCTGGTTAGATGGAAAATATATTGGAGGCGCTGACGATTTAGAAAAGTGGTTATCAGCAAAGGGGCTAGATAAAGTGCCTAACAATGTTGTGGAGATACCAAGCCAATCCGCGTAATTCTAGATTTAAATGTCATCAGTCTTTGAGTAGCGTTTTGCCAATGTTGTGCAATATGTTGGCTACTTACTAACAACAAAACAGAGAAAAGCAAAAAGCCCTGATTTTTCAATCAGGGCTTTTTAAATTATTTCGCCAGTTTTTTAATAACACGAGCAAAAACAGAAGCTTTTTTCTTCTTCGCTTTACCGTAAAGCGCTTTGTGCATCGCGTCTTTTGCAATCATCTGGCCAATATAAGCACCACCAAGTTCGTTACCCATGACCTTCTCCTGAATGTATTGACTTAACTATGTTGTAATTTTACACCACAATTAGATAAAAACAAGACTCCAGTCACATTTATTTTGTAATTAACTTTCAAGTTAGTTCTGATTACTTTTTCGAAACGGGCGCCTATCGCTTAGGTTGCTGGTATGTTTTACCCGCTGCGACGTACGTGTCTTTCTGTTTGATTTCAAAGAATGTTTCAAAGAACCACGCAGCAAATTTGATCAAGTGATCGCCTTCATTCATGACGTGCTCCACGTATTCTTGCTCTTCTCCGGACTCGTCTTCTTGAGTGGTAATATGGTAAATACGTTTCTCGCCATCAACTTCTGCAAGACCAAACTGACCCGTTAGGGATTGTGCCGCTTGTGCAACTTCTTCTTCCTCACACGCCTTCAAGACTTCGAGTGCCTTTGGCATGCTTTCTTGCTGAGTAATTTCTTTTACCAGTGTTTCAAATTCGTTTTGTTGCATTCTTTCACCTAACGATTAGAGATCGGATAGTCATTTGGGCAGAAAGGTATCCCCAAGCTGAGAGGAGCATCAGGCATTGCCCTCTTCCTCTCAAACTGAGTCATTCAATATACACAATGATCCTGACTTAATTTAGCAGCGCATTTTAGAAAGCTGCCTCTTTCGTTGCAAGTATATTCAGGTGGAAGTTTCTGCTTGAATCGTCCCTTTGGGTACTTTACGAAATTGACTCAATGCAAGCACACAGCAAGAAAGTAACGCAATAAACAAATAAAACACCCCAAGCTGGTTTTGATTCGTGACCCAAGAATCTACCAAGTATCCGCCAAACAACCCGGCTAAACACATTTGAATTGCTCCAGATAGCGCAGAAACCGCTCCGGCCTGTTGCTTATGTGGCGACAGCAACAAACTAATTGATACCGGAAACGACATGCCTTGGGCAAAACTTAAACACGTAAATGCCACTAGTAATGAAAATACACTGAAGGGTGTAACCAACAACATGAAGCCAGCAATAGCAACAATCGCGAAACTCATCAGCAAGATTTGCTGAGCTTTGTAACGAGCGTTGATCAAATTAAGCACCAAGCTACCCGTCAGCAAACCAACTGACGGTATGATCATCAAAGAACCGTAATCTGCCGCCGTTAAGCCTAACTCTTGTTGCATTAAAAATGGATACAAGGAGAGCGTGACCAGAGCCGATAAATAACTAAGCCAGTTGTAGCTCGCACTACCAATCACTTGAGTATTCGTTAACAGGCGCAAATAATTTGCACTCACCTGGCCTACTTTAAATTTTCGCTTCGGGTAAGGCAGCGTTTCTGGCAGCACCAATAAACCAAGCGTAAAAATTGCCATTAAGTAAATCAGCACAAACACAAAGACAGCATGCCAGCTCAGGTGAAAAGCAATCCAACCACCAAACAGCGGAGCAATAATTGGCATCACAGATGCCGTGACTGAAATATAAGATAGCGCTTTGGTTAATTGCATACCGTCATAACTGTCACGCAATACGGAGCGACCAAGCACCGAGGCACTGCCCGCTCCCAAACCTTGAAGTAACCGCCCCGCTTCAAGAGCAATAATGTTGTCCGAAAAGGCGATACAAATAACCGTACCAACTAGGTACACACTTTGGCCCAGAATAAATACTGGTCGACGACCAATCGCATCAGACAATGGGCCATAAAAAAGCTGAGAGATACCGAAACCAACGAGAAATAGTGTGACGAGATTCTGAATCGAATGTTGCGGCAAATTCAAGTCATGACCAATCAATGGTAAAGAAGGAAGATAAATACTAACGCCAACTTGGCCTGTGGCAATGATCATCATCGCTAATAACAATGGTGTTTTACGCAAACGTTCCTCCTACTTTGTGACAGATTGATGGCAAACAGTGTATATTTGATACTCAAAGATGATAATCAGCTAAGTTGGAAAGGAATTAATTCCCAAGGAGACACAATGGACTGGATTCAAAGCGTGAAGAGTTATATTCGTGTGGTCGAAGAAGGTAGCTTTAATGCTGCAGCGCGGAAACTCAATACCACCAGCTCAGCTATCAGTAAACGAGTTCAATGGCTAGAAGATAAAATTGGCGTTCAGCTACTTAAACGCACGACCCGCTCTATTAGCCAAACCGAAGCTGGTGCGCTGTTTTATCAACGAGCAAAAAATCAGTTGGATTCATGGCAATCAGTATTAGATGAAACTCGCTCAGTCAATCAATCACCAGCGGGGTTATTGAAAATTGGCGCGACACTGGCGGTTGGTTCTAAGTTTTTGGTGCATTACCTAGATGATTTTCTTGAGAAATATCCAGACATTACGCTTCAATTAACGACAACGCTACCGGGCCAATTGCCAGAGCTAAGCTTAGACCTGTTTATTAGCCGGGAATTAGAGCAACTTAATTCGCTAAGTTTCAAAGCCACCGCACTTTTCGAACATAAAGCCCAGTTTTACGCCGCGCCTAGTTACCTAAAAAAATATGGCACCCCACAATGCGTTGAGGATCTGACAGAGCATAATGTCCTGATTTGGGGTGAAAAGCCCTCACGAGAAATCAAAACCAATCGAGGTAAACGTATCAGCTTGTCCGGTAACTTTGCCACGACCAACCCAGAAGCGCTGTTTCATGGTGCCAAAAGAGGCATGGGTATTCTGATGACGAATAACGTCATGATCAAAGATGATCTCAAATCCGGCGCGTTAGTGCCTATCTTGCCCGATATCACAGCGGATAAAGCCATTGTATATGCCTACTATCCAAAGCTGGATTATCAACATACCCGAACTAAGCTGTTCCTCGATTATCTCAAATCGCGATTAGAAGAGGAGAAGCGCGCCTAGCTTAGCGTTTTTATCGCTATACCTTTAAAAGGTTCAAGCATAAAAACATGAAAATAATGATTTGTTCGTTCACAAAATTTGAAAAATTCGCCTTAGTAACCGATAGTTTATTTGATGCATATCAAATAATAATTCTTCGTGTCTCACACGATATGGTAATCACAACGCTAGGTGAAATGCTCAATGGGTCAGGTACAAATCAGTTTCCACAAAATTGATGAAATATTGAAGCTAAACGGCACGGCTCAGCTAAACCGAGTCACGTTAGATATTCATCAACAATTGCAGAGCCATTGCACTTGCGTTGTAGAAGTTGCGCATCTTCAGCATTCGGCTCATACCATCTCCTTCGCTAGCAATGGAAAAATTACAGACAATCTAAGCTACCACCTTTCAGGCACCCCCTGTGAAAAAGTGGCAAAAGACATTGGCGAACATATTTTCTATCAAGACCAAGTTTACAAACGCTTTCCTGAAGATCAGATGTTTCAAGAGGATGGCATTCAGGCTTACATTGGCCTGCCATTGAAGACACAAAATGGCGAGGTTCTGGGAATTTTATTGTCTACCTTTACCCGAAGCATCCACGCTAAGGAAGCGCAAGATATCCTCGACTTCCACCGCTTTTATGCCAATGTCATTATTCACAGCTTACGTGAAAAGTGGGTCAGTGAACGTTCAGATAAGCTTCTTAATCAGCTTAGCTATGAAGTATCGCATGATAACCTAACTGGACTGCTCAACCGTAGCTGTTTAGCTGATACCTTGGAGACATTGACGCAACAGGCCACTCGTCCATTCAGTTTGGCTTATCTAGACATCGATAACTTCAAATCGATCAATGATATCAACGGAAACTATATCGGCGACCAAATTATTAAGTTTACGGCAAACGCCATTCAACAGAGCTTGTCATCGCCAAACAACGCTTTTCGTGTCGCTGGAGATGAATTCGCCTTCATTACTTACGATGAAGATCCTGTCGCCGTGTGTCAGGAAGTACTCGACAAAATTGAAAGCGGCTACAGCGACAAATCTAACCGAATTTCTTTCACTGTTAGTATTGGTATCGCGCGCGCACCAGTACATATGTTGAACAGCGATGAGCTGATTTTGAATGCTAGCCTCGCTCTCAAAGACTGTAAAAAACATCGCGATACACGAATTCAGCATTACGACACACATCTTAGTGCCCTTTATCACCGTAGAACTCAGCTTATTGAAGCTATGCGCATTCAACTAAGCGCTGACATACATGATAGCGAAGAGTTGTATGTCGTTGTTCAGCCAATCGTAGATATCACAAGCGATCGCTGGAATTACTTTGAAATCCTAGCCCGCTGGAACAGCAATGTTTACGGAAACATCTCCCCTGCGGAATTCATTGAAGCTGCCGAACAATCAGGCCTGATTATCGAGTTGGGTGAACGTATTATTGAACTCGCATGTATCGCAAAACAAGAGCTAGAAGCTAACTTAGGATACAAAGTCAAACTCTCTATCAATTGCCCTGCGTATGAGCTGGTCGACTCTAACCGCTATATTAACCACCTAACTAACATGGTTGAAAAGTATCAGCATGAAGCAAAAGACTTTGTTATAGAGCTCACCGAGACCGTTTTACTCTCGCAAAGTGGTCGTGAACAGATGGTACTTAACTCATTGCGGTACTTAGGTTTTAAAGTCGCGTTGGATGATTTTGGTACGGGATACTCAAGCTTGAACTATATACACAATTATCCGATTGATAGCATTAAAATCGATGCAACCTTCGTTCAAAACATGCTCTCAAATACAACCTCTGAACAAGTGGTGTTTTTGATAGCGCAATTGGCAGAACTGCTTGATGTGGATTTGATTGCCGAAGGCGTAGAAGACGATAGAGCACTACAAAAGTTAATTGAAATGGGCTGCCACTACATTCAAGGCTATTTCTACTCTCGCCCACACAGTGTTGATGAAATCGTACACCTGATAAATGAACGTGAAGTGCGGAGCGCCTAAGAGCTCTAAACAAGCGACGGTCATGGAATGTAAATCTAGTTAATGCACAAAGTAAAAGAGACCAAGCTATGCTTAGTCTCTTTTTGTTTTTTAAGCGAAGTACTTTATTACAGCACTGCTTTCTCTTTATCGCGTAATAGTCTATCCATTTCATCTCTGTTCGCGACAAAAGTAGCCATCTCTTTCTTAGGAACAGAACTCGCCATTGGGATATTTGCTCGCATAGCGTTAACTGGACGGCCGTATTCAATCAACTCATAGTGAAGGTGTGGCCCAGTCACTCGACCTGTTTTACCAGAAAGACCGATACGCTGGCCTCGAGAAACCTTTTGCCCTTTCTTCACCAAAATCTTACTTAGGTGTAAGTAACGGGTTTTGTATTTGCTGCCGTGCTCAACAACCACGTAGTTACCCGCATATGGGTGTTTACGAGTCATGATCACTGTACCATCACCAGTAGAAACGACTGGTGTACCGGTTGGTACAGCAAAGTCAGTGCCGTTGTGCGGCGCAACACGCCCCGTTACTGGATGTAAACGATTAGGGTTGAAGCCAGAACTGATACGCCAACGACTACTTACAGGGTAACGCTGGAATGCGCGCTGTAAGCTTTCACCTTTGGCATTGTAGAATTGACCATCAGTATGAAGGTAAGCGGTGATCTCGCGGCCGCGATTATAAATCTTAATCGCCTCAATTTCGTTCTTACCTGTTGGTACACCATTGATGCTTTGTGAGCGGCGAACAACTTCAAATCGATCACCTGCACGAAGATCACGTCCAAAGTTAAGTTGTTCTTTGAGTAAGCTTACGACTTGACTCACTTCCGCCGACGTTAAACCTAAACGACTCGCAGAAGAAGAAAAACTGCCTTGAATGACGCCAACTAAAGGTTCTTGGCTCCACACGCCAGGAATGGAAATATCAGTAAAGTCATAGCTACCATCACTATTCAGCTTGTAGACCACTTTATCTGCAATAGAAAATTGCAGTTCCATTTTCGCTAACTCGCCTGTTGCATCATCACGCCAGAAACGGAGCGTATTGCCCGGCTTAAGTGTATCAAGTGCCAAGTAGTTCAAATCCGTTTCCATTACTTTCATTAACGAGCTGTAACCGAAACCGAGCTGACTAAAAATAGTGCTTAGGTTGTCACCTGTTTGGATTTGATATTCGAAGTTCGGGGGAGTGACAACTTCGGCAGTTGTCGCATCAAGAATTTTTTCAACGACCTGAGATTCAGGTAGGTTCAATGCGATGGTTTTGGTTAAAGATGACTCTTTGAGAGAGTGAGAAACACCAATCGCAACTAAAACTGGCAAGGAGTATAACAGCAGCGCTCTACGACTTGTCAGATTCGGCAACCGTCTTGTAATTTCATTTGTAGACACGGGAATTACTATCTCCTTTCAAACAAGGCTCATAGCTTATGCATTCCCGAATAAGAAATCACTAGGAAATTTCGAGATCTAGCGCAGAAAATACTGAATTTTTACAGAACTCAAAAAAAATTCATCACTGTTGCATATGTAAGTTATTCCCTACACGCTGTAATGTGGATGAATTGAATTGATTTGGCGTGTCTGCCATTGCTTGATCGTCACCGTGCGCTAAATATGAAAGCGTGATAGTTGTATCACTTTTCCATTCGAGCTGAGTAAATTTCACGCGGTCACCAACAAAAATACTGTCTAAAAGGACAACTCGGCTCGGCAAGGGGTCAAACTTGAGCAAGCCAACATAGTTAAACGAACCGCTACCTTGTGTCGTTACAATCATCGGTGCAACAACCCATGAAACACCTTCAATCTCACGCTGACTAATCGACGCAGTTGGAACAAGTACCTGACCTTTCGTCACACCTGCATCATAGTCACCTATCAAATAGCCGTTTTCTTTATCCCACTCATCAAGAAAAGTGACCGCACCCTGCTCGGGGACTTGGATCGTCCAAGGATTACGTGCAGTGATACCAAGCGTCTCTTGCACAATAACGTTCGTTTCTACTTTTGTTTGAGGAAACTTAGCCATGATCTCGTCATCAGACAAACTAAAACGATAAACACCTGCGATCACAACCACAACTAATAAAACGATTGGAATAAGTAGAATAAGTGGTATCGGCAGGATTTTTTTGTGAGTCATGAAGACTTCCTTGTTTCAAGGTATAAACGAAAAGCGAGTATACCATTGTATACCCAAATGATTTCACCTCTTCAAGTGTTTCAAAATTAAACTAAACTGATTGTATCCAAATAGTTTCAAGTCCAGAGCTCATAACGAGCTAGTGACACAAGCTCTGTGCTCTAGGTCTATTGGTGTATTGGGACAAATAGGTAATCACGATGACAAAAACCATTCATACATGCGAGTGCGCCTGCGGTTTAGTTGAGATCCGTTGTAAGGGAGAGCCCACCCACACGTCTGTCTGCCATTGCTTCGAATGCCAAAAACGAACTGGCAGTGTTTTTGGGGTACAAGCTCGCTTTGAAAAAGAGCACGTCACTTTAAACGGTGAAGTCACTAGCTATACCCGAATTGGCGATGATGGCAGTGAGGTTCAGTATGACTTTTGTCCATCCTGCAGCACGACAATGAGGTTGTTCGTTTCTGCATACCCGGAAATCATGATCATTCCCGTCGGTCTATTTACCGATAAAGAGTTCCACCAACCTACCGTTTCAGTCTATGAACAAATGAAACACGGGTGGGTGAGTTTCGAATGCACAACGGAACACATCTGCTAGCGAGCAATCCGCGTTCACGTATTTACTTTGGCTCGGACAAACGACCTATAAGTGAGATTTTTTTGAGAATGATCAATCGAGTTTTACTGTAAAGGGTTTCGTAACTCGGTGTGAGCGTTATAATCGGCTCCTAATATTTGGTTGGGGTTTATTGTGATTTCCAGACTTCCTCGTTGGGTGGAATATGGCGCGTTTCTACTAGCTCTTCTCGCGGGCTGCGTCAACGCCGTTGGTCTTCTCGGCTTTCAACACCAAGCGATAACTCATCTTTCGGGAACCGTAACTCAGCTAGGGAACAGCTTGCTAACAGGTGTGGATAGCTCCATTCACCTGCTCTTCATCGTATTTAGCTTTTTGATTGGCGCTGCCTTTAGCGGCTTTTTTATTGAAAGCAGTGCGTTAAAGCTAGGACGAAGATATGGTGTTGCACTGTGCATAGAAGGAAGCTTGCTCTTACTCAGCTTGGGCTTTTTGGTGCAAGGGGATTTGTACGGCCAATATCTAGCATCAGCAGCATGTGGATTACAAAACGCAATGATCACCACGTTTAGCGGCGCAGTAGTCAGAACCACACATATGACCGGAATCATCACCGATCTAGGGATTATGATTGGAGAGAGCTTGAGAGGTCGTCAATTTGACCGACGTAAAGCAAAATTATTCCTATTCATTTTCTTTGGCTTTTTGTTTGGCGGCGTCGCGGGAGCGGCTCTATTTACGGTATATGGTTTATATACGCTGGTTTTCCCAGCAATATTGGCTTTTTCTACAGCTCTGATTTACTGGAGTTACCTATACATACTTAGCCGTCAACAAAAAGCATAAAATTTCGATCCGATTGAAGCGACATGCTTCAATCGGATTTGGCTCAATAGGTTCACACTGCAACGGTACAAGAAACGCTGAACGGTATTTTGACACCACTAAAAACCTTAAAATAGATAAGGCTAACTGAATTTCTGGCAAAGAAGTTAGTTAGATCAAAATCACATTTGTTTACCATTTTATTATTCCAGTCACAATGCGCCCCATAATTCACTGCGCAATTCGCCTCTCGTGCTACAATTTTCTAACACAAGCAACATATTCGCATACACTTAGACGTTATTTGACCAATTACCCGACAAATCGGCTGAATAACTAGATGTATTTAATGAATAGTATTGCAATGGATGCAGTTTGCGGGTACCCTCCGCAAAACTGTGATTAAATACGGATGTTTAGTGAATATTTATGTCATGGAAATGGCAAGTATTGACTAGTAGTAACACGAGACAACTATGCATAACACCACTAATGCTACTGAAGCTCCTAAGGGCAACTTTTGGATGTTTTTCATCCCCTCCCTAATTGGTCTTCTACTCTTTATGGCTCCGATCTCTTACGATGGCGGCCTAACCATTCCCGTTGCCGTGATGGCAAAAGTCATCCCAGCGGTGTTAGGCGATACCTTGATTGCTATCGTCACCAGTATCATCGCTTTCATGGCCGTTGCTTCTGTTCTTTGCAAAATTTTTAAGCCAGCTGCAATTTTACGTAATGGTTTTTTAAACGGTCTCTTCAACCCATCTCCACTTTGGCTCGTTGTTCGTTTAATCGGCGGCGCTGCCGTGTTAATGACGTTTTTCCAAGTGGGTCCAAAAGCAATTTGGGAAGAGAACACTGGCGGGCTTGTTCTTACTGGTCTCCTACCTACTCTGTTTGCCGTTTTCATTTTCGCGGGTTTACTGCTTCCGCTTCTTTTGAACTTCGGTCTTCTGGAGCTATTTGGTGCGTTACTCAGTAAAATAATGCGTCCGGTATTCAACCTACCTGGCCGCAGTGCAATTGACTGTATGGCATCTTGGTTAGGCGACGGAAGTGTTGGTATCTTGCTAACCAGCAAGCAATACGAAAATAAGTTCTATACTCAGCGTGAAGCGGCTGTTGTCGGGACCACTTTCTCAGCAGTATCGATCACGTTTAGCTTAGTTGTTATCGCTCAGGTAAAACTAGAGCACTTATTTTTGCCTTTCTACGGCGCTATCTGTCTAGCTGGTATCGTAGCTGCGATTGTCATTCCTCGCCTGCCTCCGCTTAGTCTGAAGAAAGATCGCTACATTGACGGCAGCAACCCAGATAAAGACGCAGATGCAGTGCCAGAAGGCCACACCACATTCTCTTGGGGTATGGATCTAGCTCTTAAGCGTGCTGGTCAAGTCACATCGGTTCAGTCTGTATTTAAAGAAGGCGTACACAACGCAGTCGACATGGTATTTGGCGTACTACCTGTAGTTATGGGTCTTGGTACCGTCGCATTGGTGATTGCAGAATACACGCCTGTATTTGCAATTCTGGGTCAACCGTTTATCCCATACCTAGAGCTACTGCAAGTCCCTGAAGCTGTTGCAGCATCACAGACAATCGTTGTTGGCTTTGCAGATATGTTTATTCCAGCAATTTTAGCGGCCTCAATAGATAACGAAATGACACGTTTTGTTATTGCTGCAATGTCAGTAACTCAGCTTATCTACATGTCGGAAGTAGGTGCCCTACTGTTAGGCAGCAAAATTCCAGTAAACATTGTAGAGCTCTTCGTAATTTTCATTTTACGTACGTTAATCACGTTACCTGTGATTGCTGGCGTTGCTCATCTTATTTTCTAAAATCGAGACGTCAATTAACAAAGGCTCCGCATCGTCGGGGCCTTTTTTATACCTAAAACTCCGTCCACATTAGGCTTTTAGTAAAAAGCTCATAATTTACAAAGACAAAACTTCAACAAAACACCTGTCAGCACCAACAAAATTTTCATCACCTCACCTGTAAAGCCAGTTGATGCCACTGTTTGTTAAGCAATTCTTTTCATTATGACGATTTCATTAATTGAGATCGCAAATATGATCACACTCACAAGTTTTAACGTAAATTGTCGGTTTGTTTAAATTTAGTTAAAAAAGACGACAAATGAGTTCATGTTTTTGACAAAGATGTCGATAAAAATATAACCAAACACAATAGGTTTCTCTTTATGCCCAATTCGCTCGGTTTAAAAGAGGCGAAAGCAAAGTGGAACCAACCGGGAGAATCAGAGGAAAGCTCATGAAATTCAGACATAAGGTTGTCACAGCCTCTTCATTTTTGCTGCTAATTACCGTGTCGTTATTGTCGACACAACAAGTTATGACCATCCGCTCCCAAACTCAGGAGCAAATCGACTCAAGTGTAAACGAGATATTGACCAGTGTTGGTAACACTGTGCAATCAGAAATGAATGCAAAGAAGGATCTCGCTCGCTCCATTACTGAAGTGATTGAGCTTGACCCCAGTTCACATAGCTATGTTCAAAAAATACTTGAAAGACCCACACCAAAAAGCAGCTTCCTTGCCATCGGTTTTGGTTATGAAAGTAATGGCTTTGTGATTGAAAATGACGACGGCTGGGATGCGGGTCCAGACTACGACCCACGTCAGCGTCCTTGGTTTATTGCAGCTAAGAGCAAAGGCGATTTGGTCGTAACCGATCCGTACGTCGATGCGTCTTCGAAAAACGTTATCATCTCTGTTGGTACGCCAGTAAAAGAAAATGGCCAGTTTTTAGCCGGTATGTTTTATGACCTCGAATTAACTACCCTTTCTGATCTCGTCAACCAAGTGAATCTGTTTGATGCTGGTTACTTATTTCTGGTCACCGCTGATGGCACAACCATTGCTCACCCTCAAAGTAAATACAACGGTGAGAAAGTCGGTAGCTACCTCCCACAAATCGAACTTACGCAATCAGCACAACATGTTGAGATTGATGGCAACCGCTACATGGTTAACCTGACTCACATTCCTGGCGAGAACTGGTACGTAGGTTCGGTGATCGATGAAGCTGTTGCCTATTCTGCCGTAGGAGAGCTCCGTAACAACGCTATTATTTATTCAATCATTGCCGTGATTGCATCTATTATCGCCCTAACTCTGTTGATTCGCACTCTCATGCGTCCTTTGGACACGCTAAACAATGCGATTAAAGATGTAGCATCAGGGAAAGGCGACCTTACACAACGCCTCGAAACAGATACTGACCAAGAGTTTTCTGAGCTTGCCACAAACTTCAATACGTTCATGGAGAACTTACAACAGCAAATCATTGAGTCAAAACGTATTTCTGATCAAATTTTAAACGGAACTCAAATCACCGCTGAGGGCGCAAAAGACTCGGCAGGCGCAATTCACACTCAGCTGCAAGAGCTAGAACAACTTGCTACCGCGATGCATGAGATGTCTGTCACCGCGACAGAGGTTGCTAATAATGCGCAAGGTGCGGCAAGTGCAGCCAAAGAAGCCGACCAAGCAACGGTTGAGGGGTCTTCTATCGTTGGTGAATCGACACAAACGATAAACATGCTTTCCGATAGCATTGACCTTGCAGTCGAAGAAGTACAAGTGTTGGAATCTGCTACCGCCAATATCGAAACGATTCTAAAAGTCATCAACGATATTGCGGACCAAACAAACTTACTCGCGTTGAATGCCGCAATCGAGGCTGCACGTGCGGGAGAATCTGGCCGAGGCTTCGCCGTTGTTGCAGATGAAGTACGTACACTCGCACAACGTACTCAAGAGTCGACAACAGAGATTCGTACTATGATTGAGCAACTACAATCTGGCGCTTCATCTGTGGCAAATGCCATGCATCAAAGCAAAGGTAGTGCTATAGAGGCCGTTGAAAAAGCGGGTTTAGCAAATAGTGCGTTACAACGCATTCGTGACGCGATTCAGCGTATTTCCGATATGAACTTGCAAATTGCCTCAGCAGCGGAAGAGCAAAGCCTTGTCGCTGAAGAGATCAACAACAATACGGTGAATATTAAAGACCTATCGACTCAAGTCGCCGAATCGGCAAATCGAACCAACGACGCGATGCAGGCGCAACAAGAAGATGTACATAAACAAGATCAAATCTTAAATAGATTTACTGTCTAACACTCATTTAAGCGAAAACAGCGAGCACCGGCTCGCTGTTTTTGTTTTTAACCCTCTACCCTAGTATTGGTCGATGTTACATGTGCCATGTTGGTGCTATTAAGCTCAACATTACAAGAACGCCGACTATGTGTCCTTTCAAATTTAATTGAACTCGACATGGATATAGCGATCATTAGAACGACGATAATAGCGGTCGTCCACTTTTAGATAAGTGAAATCTCCAATCTTTATGTAGGTACTATTCCGAGGAATTCGGTCATGGTAATAGTAACTGCGCCTTGGTCGTCGGGTCTCCACATAAATAACGTCACGATGTTTGTGTTTATGTTTATGCTTGTGCTTGCGCTTGTGTTTATGATGGTGGTGATGCGCATGATGGTGATCGTACCGATGTCCATGCTTATGCTTCGGGTCAGCCACCGCTTCTGTACTCAACACACCTAAAGACAACATAACGCCAACCATGGCAAAAGATAATTGCTTTGACACAACAGAGCCTCTTATTCATATCAACATCGATATAATAGAAGGGTGAATCACTGTACATGTCAGCCTTTCGCTAAGGAGTTTTACTAAAAAGTCAGCGCTAACCGTGATTATCAGAGAAACGTCAAACATCACAAATGCTGATGACTTCGAGTGGCCTGGGTTCGGCTATGAATACAAAAAAGCCGCCCGTTTGACTACGAGCGGCTCAGTTTTTAAATAAGCTAGCGTGATTTTATACTGCTTGGGCAAACAGCAAGAAACAGCCGAATAGGAAGATCATGCTCATTCCCATTGCGCCGCCACCAGCTTCATAAATATTGTCATCTTCTACCGGCACTCGGCGCACTTTCATGGTCATTGATAATGGGACAAAGACCGCGAGAAACACAAGAATAATCCCCGCGTAGCTGAGAATAGCTAGGAAGTGTTCTGGCGCAAATACAGCACCTAATAGTGGTAGCACAAAAGTAGTAACAAAAATCACTGGCTTACTTGCTTTCAGTAGGTCTGCATTTTGATCATATAGCGCCATTGCAACACCTAAGAACGACGTTAGCAGTGCCAAACCAGTAAACATGGATAGGATGAACTCTAAGCCCTCGTATTGCTGACCTAGTACCGAGATCAACTCTGTTACGTTGGAGTATTGAACAAGCTCATGAGGTGGTAGATTGCCGACAACCGCTAACAACCATAATAGGTAACAAACAAGCGGAATAGTTGAGCCCACGATAATCATATTACGCAGCTGTGTTTTACTCGCTTCTTTGTTGTAAGTTACAAGCGATGGGATCACGACCATAAAACCGAAACTGGTGAAAAGCACCGAACTGGTTTTGATAAGTGCCATTTTATCGTCGCTCACAACCTCATCAAGTCCTTCAAACGAGACGCTTGGTGCAAGCGCAAAAAGTGTCAGGATCAGCGCTACGATCATGCCTAGGAACAAACCGCGATTCAGCTTATCTACTACCCCTGTACCTGCCGAGACAATGATACCAACTAAAAGAGTAAAACCGACTTGGCTTGAGATCGTAGATGTTGGAAGCCCAAATGAGGCTGTTACTTTTTGTACGAGATCACCCGCACCAATGATGTAAGCCATTAATAGACAAACTAACAGGGCGTAAAGCAAGCTGTTGGTTACCAACTGGCCTCCTTTACCAAGCGTTTCGCGAGCAATTGCATTCATGCTCACACCACCACCTACTTTGCAACTGGCTTCAAGAAGGAGCAGCGCAGCATAAGTCGTTCCAGCCCAGATGAACAACATAAGAAGAGTGCCCCAAAGGAGGCCAAATTGAGCAAGCACCATTGGTATAGCAAGCATACCAGCGCCAAGAGCAGTACCTGCAACGATCAGGGAGCTGCCGACAAGTTTTAGGTTCACGGTTAATACCTCTAAATTCAATCCGTTAATTTCTCGCCAGTTGTGCTTTATCTAAAGCACACAACAAAACGCTCCGACTTAGTCAAAATTTGGTTACAAGAGCACTATGTTACAAGAGCCCTGTATGGCTAAGAAAACACGCAACAAAAGGTGGTTAATCATTTGCACATGAACACTTGAGAGTCGTTTTTGGCGATGTCATCGTTGATGAAATGTGCGCAACTTTGGGTTCGAAGCAAAATTGTTCATTTTAATTCATCAACCCCATTCGTTATGAATGGATTTGGTTCGAAAAGATTGTAAGGCATAAGCAGGACGATTGAAAAGCAAAAGGTCAATCTTATAGCGATATATTTTAACAACTCTTATCTTTTACCTAAGATGTGTTGTTTTTTTCGTCACTAATTAGTCTTTTATCGCTTGAAGAGAAGGAAGAACGTGCTCAATGGCTCAATTTGGCTGGGTGTACAGATTAATTTACAGTTTAAGTGAAGGTGTTAGATTCCAAGGACGTAGCCTAGATCGGACAATATCGCTATTATTCGCTGCGTACCGACACGTTCGGTTCACATACCTCTAAACACTGATTTACGGTTCGAAAATATAGGTAAATGAGTGTCCGAATGCTGGGTGTGGTTCCCCAGCATTTGCATCCTTTCTTTTAGATGTCATCAATTGATCGAAATTGCATAAATCTTGTATCGCCCGACGTTACGATTGTGTTAATACGCTTTATCTAGCGCGCCAATGATATAAGTTAACACTGGAATACCCATATCGGCGACCTGCTTCTCAGTCTCACTCATATTTTCATGCGCCATCCGCAGCTCTACTTCACTTATCGATTCTTTGTGAAGGTAAAGCTCTTTGTAGTTCATCAATCGCTGTTGTGACTGTTGAATCAGTGTCACAACATTCTCTTTAGTCTCACGATGTTGCTGATCAATTTCACTAAATAAATGATCTAAAATGCGTTGCATTTTGCGAATAGAAGCTTTCGTTTCTATTGATTTGTATGATTGATACTTTTCCATTGAGTTAATAACTGACTAAAATATTTACGTTTTTATAAGACAGTTATTTTTATACTGATTGCAAAGCAGGTAAATATGTGGTGGTTAAACTGGTCCACTTCTTGCTCCGTTTAGGTCAAAACTGTCCTTTCAGGAGAGCACATGCAGGTAGACCCTATAATTCAAGCACTGATCGCAAGACGAAAATCGAATGGCCTCTCCCGTGAGCAAATGGCAAACATCGCTGGAATGAGCGTAAAAACATATCAAAGGATCGAGCGCGGAGAGTCCGATCTTAAACTCTCACAATATCGTGCCATATTGCGTTCGCTTCATTTGACTGACCTAGATATTGCCTTAGATGTACGTGATGTTCAGCATGTCACAGCAAATGACTTAACGGCCGTGGCGCGATTGCTCTCACCGGAAGCTCAGTCCCTGCTCGTTCGCCTGTTATCGTTAATCCTTGAACAAAAGAACAAGAAAGGTGATTAACGACATTACTCATACCCAAACGTGAATGTCCTGTTGAGCGTTGAAACATGAATCGTTTAGACAAAAATAAAACTCGTCAAATGACGAGTTTTATTCTTTATATCAGTCCGTTACTCTAGGCTTTTTAATTCCGATGTATCAACGCCTTTTATTGCATCTTTCGCCACTTTATCAGGATCAAATACATCACGTTCTTCATACGAATTATCAATCATGCCTTGTCCTATCGCGGTCGCCTGCTTTTGTAACTTATTACCCTCTACCTCACCAGCATCCCAGCCTTGTCGATAATCTGAGTCGGTTTGATACCTTGTTTCGTCCTTAATATAGTGTTCAAAATCATTCCCTGCCTCTTGCATACCACTATGCCGACCGTCATGAAAGCCTTGGATATAAGCTTCATCATAACCGCTCTCTTTTAACGCGCTGTCACTCGTACCACAGCCTGAGAGGAGAACAAAAAATAGCGAAACGAATACCTTATGAAACATATTTAGGCCTCAAAGCTTTCAAATAAATTAATCATAGTTCGCGATTTCAACTTCTGCTTACTTCAGGCTATTAGATAGCATTGTGACTCGACGAAGCCTGTGAACTTGAGTCCCTACAGTGAGTACAAAGCTGGACAAAGCATCACACCTACTGATAAACGTTATACTCACGCGCGTTTAATACTTCCATCGCCAGTGCTTCATCATCTTGCTCAGCTAAACCGCTAATGCCAATTGCACCGACGACTTTCTCCTCTTGTTCTACAGGTACACCACCCATAAAGCCAGTGATCTTTGGGTCAGTCCAATAACTCAACTGCTTACCTGTCTCACGAGCCCAAGCGCCCAGATTGCCACTAGGCTGACGGTCTCTAGCCGAGGTGTAAGCTTTGTTCTGTGCCAACAAACCTGCTTGCACACTCACATCATCCATTCGGGCAAAACCGAGCAATTCTCCATGTGTATCAACCACGGCAACCGCAATGTTTTGCTTGCGAGCAGTCGCAATTTCCAATGCCGTTTGAATCAAAGTTTGAACTTGTACGTATTTCATTTTTCTCTCCTACGGGATCTCATGACCAAGGGTTTTCTCGAACAAGCCATACCAATGGCTACGTGATAGCGTGACGTTCTCTACTTGAGCACAAGCGCGAATACGCTGTGGGTTTGCAGTACCAATAACAGGCTGAATTTGGTTTGGATGACGCGTCAGGAAAGCTAAAACAATCGCCTCAGACGACACGCCATATTCAGCTGCTAGCGCCATTACCATCTCCGCCGTCTGTCTGGTGTTGTGATCATCAGAATGTAAACCACGCTCTGAGAATCTTCCCTGCGCCATACTGCCCCACGCTTGCAGTTGGATATTATGCTTACGGGCATGTTCCAGTGTTCCCGCAACGTAGTCAGATTCCGACGAAGGAAGCCCCATGCCTTGCTTAATAAAGTCAGACTTAGCCAGACTCATTTCCAACTGGTTCGCCACAACAACTTCGCCCGTTGCTTGTTGAAGAAGGTCAATTTGAGCACTGTTCATGTTAGAAACACCGAAGTGGTTAACTTTGCCAGCTTGTTTCAGTGCTTTTAGCGCTGTGCCCAGTTCTTCAAATTCAACCAGAGGATCAGGACGATGCAGCATCAAAACATCAAGGTTTTCCACGCCAAGGCGCTCAAGAATGCCCTCAACAGAAGCCGTCACCCATTTGGCAGAGAAGTCATACTGCTTAACACCTTGCTCATCTCCTAGACGGATGCCGCACTTGGATTGCAGATAAATTCGCTCTCGTAAGGTTGAGTCATTGGCTAAGATGCACCCAAACACTTCTTCAGCCTTACCGAATTTGTAGATATCCGCATGATCAAAGAGATTGATGCCAACCTCTAATGCTGCCTCTACAGCGGCATAAGCTTGGTTTTCATCTTGGGCGGTTAATGGGTTGCGATTCCACTCCCCTCCAAGCCCCATGCAGCCGAAGACCAAGCGGCTAACGTTAGGTAAGGTTTTGGCGAGCGGTAGTGTTGGATTGTTCATCGTTATTCTCACTTTTCCGATTTCTGCATCTTCAATTTCTTAAGTTAACTCTAACCATCTTACCGTTCGTAAAAATTAGTTTAATACCGTAAAATCGAATTCATTATCCTCGCTACCGAACAATAAAGACGAGCAATCAAGATGGCAGATTATAAGAGAATCGAAAAACTGATGCTGTTTGCCGAAGTGGCTCAAACACTCAATTTTTCTAGAGCAGCGGAGCAACTTGGCATTTCTAAAAGTTACCTGTCGGAACAAATCAAGCGCTTAGAATCGGAACTCGCCACGCCTTTGATTGTTCGAACCACACGCAGCGTGAGATTGACGGCAGAAGGTGAATCGATCTTTGCACAAGCGGAAGATCTCAAACGCCGCGTAATGGAAATGGAAAAGAGTTTAAGTCAGCAATCTGAGCAAGTAGACGGTCTGATTCGTCTTACTGCTCCCAAGATGTTTGCCGAAGCGGTGCTGCATGATTTGTGTGTGGCGTTTCGCGCTTTACATCCAAACGTAGAGTTCGAGATTCTTTCTAGCTATCAAGCGTTTAATCTGACGGAAACCAGCGTCGACTTTGCGTTTCGAGCAACAAGAACGCCGCCCGAGAATATGATTGCGCAGCACCTTTTGGACTACCACCACTGGCTGGTTGCCTCTCCTCAGTATCTGCAAGAAGAAGGTACGCCAGAGACGTTAGCAGATTTAAAACAGCATCAATGCTTAACCACATTGCATCAAAAAGAGTGGCCGTTAAAAACGGGAACAGTTCAAACCCGAGGTTGGCTTTCAAGCAATGAAAACCGCTTACTCAAAGAATCAGCCCTGTCAGGCAATGGCGTTGCTCGGTTAGCAAGTTACTTTGTCGAACAAGACGTTGAACATGGTCGTCTAATGCAGGTTCTATCGGAAGAAACGGACCACCAGCACAACGCAGTATACTTAGTGTATCCGCAACTCATCTATCAATCGGCGAAAACCAAAGCCTTCATTGAATTCGTGAAGCAGTACTTTGCTCAATAACTGAGGCAGTTAATCCGCTGACCACACCGAGCGAATATCTGGCCAACCCCAGTTGGTTAAAGCTACGTCTTCTAAAACACCTTGGAAGCGCAAAGTTTGTGTATGGTGGAACATAGGTGCAATCCAATACTCGCTGATCAACGTCGATGCAATTGGCTCCAATGCATTAAGGTAGCCCTCAAGTGGAACGAAAGATCTGACTCTCTGTAGTTGTTCATCTAACCATTGTGCGTTCTTCTCTCCCAAAGTGTGGAATAGCACAGCGTTGCTGAAGAAGTTCGTGAACGCTGAGGCATGACGATTATCATCTAGGTTTATGTTCGTCACGACCATCGTCTCATTTAGCTCACCATTCTTAGCTTTCTCGTTCAGCTCACGATAGGAATACATAACAATTTCTACTTTACTGCCAACACTCACCAAACGATTAGAAATAGCCCGCGCACAGCGACGCAACGCGGTATAGTTATATCCGGCTATCGTAATGTGTTTAGGTAACTTAAGCGGCTCACTGAACGGACGGAGCACTGGCTTCCAACCTGGTAGCAGGTTATGAGCGGGTATACTCCCAAATACAATATTCTCGCGGCGCATCACTTCGGCCAAGAGCTCAGGTTGAATTAGCTCACTAATATAACGGCGCTGCGCTAAAGAGAGTTTGTGCTTAGCGTGCTGATTAAATAAGGCGAATAAGCAACCATCTTCTATTCGACTACGCTTGCTCGCCGATGAGTTTTCTCGGTTTTGCGTCGACATATAGTGTCCACACAAATCCTCCTCGGGCGAAGTATCCCTTTGCAACGTATTTGCTGCCAATGACGGGTTCTCCATTTGCTCGTCATCAACAATCCAGATAGTCACCAAATCCGTTAGAACTCTACATGCATAGTAACCATTAAATGCTTGCAGTTTTAAACGACTTTCATTGTGCTCGACAACAGAGAATGGGCCACTTCCGACCACCAGCTTGTTATTCGCTACGTTAACTTGGCTTACTGGTTGAATGCCGTATTTCACACCAGAAATAAGTCCAGCAAAGCCCAAGTCAGCTCGATTAAGCTTAAAAACAACCTTCAATGGCGTTGGCGCAGTAATGTTAGCAACATGTGCCAACTCTTTTTCGTAATACTGTAGTGAACTCAACTTTGCAAACAAGCTAACCACTGTTTCTGCATCAATGGAATTACCATTATGAAAAGTCAGACCTGGACGAAGGTAGAAAGTCCATTCGTAGGTGTCTTCGTCATAACGCCAGTGATGTGCGAGTTCTGGTTGCACTTTCCCATTGTGATCACTCGAAACTAAGCAACAATAGATTTGCCTTAATAAGAAACGTTCGCTGCTACGCTGAAGTTGATGTGGAACGACGCGCTCAAACATTCGCTTATAGGTTAATTGAATATTGAGCTGTCCTTCTTGAACAGAAGCACCAGACGTTGTTTTTAACAAACGGCCAAATGCCATTTCGTCTTCATCTAATATCGCCAGTGCTTTTTCATACTTGCCTAACTTGATACGTTCAAGAGCCAAGCTCTCTTTTAAAACGTCTAACTCCATATTCAGAATAAGAGTCGATCGTTGGTTCCGCCCAGCTTTCGGGTGCCAGCTCAACCACGCCTTCTGCTGCATCTGCGTTAGCAAGCTACGAGCATGCCGAGAAGAAGTGAACATGATGTCGGCAATGTCCTGTAACGTGGTTTTTGTTTCATCACCAACGCTAAACGAGAGTAATCGTTGGTAATAGCGAAACAAATTGAGATCAGACACTGAATCAACCTTAGATCTGTGAAGTTTGTGGATAGGAATAGTTTACTTAAGTTGGCGGTAATAAAATAAGAAAACTTCCTAATTATCTGTTCCCCTTTTCCACAATTAACCTCCAAATTCGGCTTTAAAGCCCCATATATTTACGTTATTAGGAAAAAAGCCAACAAAAGCACTCTCTTTTTTATATCCCCTTTTATACACATAATTTACTCGTCAGCTAAAGGAGGAAGAAATGAAGAAGCCAATGATGGCGTACTTTTTTCAGCAACGCCTAGCTCAATCGAGTAATAAAATAGAAGTGATGACTCTGGTTTATCTTAACGATATGTTCCAGTGGTCATAGCCTAACCTCAAGCAGAACTTAGCTCCTGATACTACACCCCCACTTCGTTGTATCTTAAGTTCTGCTTTTTCATCTTTTGCACTCTACTACCTTATTGCAGGTTACTAAAAGTTAACTAGTTGAAACACCGCAAAACAGAGTCTACATTGAAGTCTCATCCCCCAATCGCTTTGTTGAGAAAGGGGCATTCATGGATATACACCACCAATTCGGGAGTCAATATGGCAACTTCAGTGAAACTTAAAGCGGGCGACAGCTTCCCTCATCTTCAAGCCACTTTGCTAGATGGTTCAAGCGTAACGTTGGGTCAGCCGCAAGGTGATGCGACTTGGCAAGCAGTATTCGTTTATCGTGGTAAACACTGCCCTCTTTGTACTAAGTACCTCAACGAGCTTGAGAGTTACAAACAGGCTTTCGCTGATGCTGGCGTCGATATTCTTGCCGTTTCTGGCGACTCAAAAGCACAGCTAGAGGGGCATCTAGAGAAACTCGAAATCAGCTTCTCTATCGCTTACGGCCTGACCGAAGAACAAATGAAAACGCTAGGCTTGTATGTATCTATTCCTCGATCTGAACAGGAAACCGATCATAATTTCGCAGAACCAGGTCTGTTTGTGGTGAATGAACACGGCGACTTACACGTGGTGGATATTTCAAACAACCCGTTTGTTCGCCCTGAGCTTGGCGCGCTATCACGCGGATTGGCATGGATTCGCGATCCAAACAATAACTACCCTATCCGTGGCACATTGGATTACTAATATCTTCTACACCCAAGTAAACTTTCTATCCTTAAATAAGCTAGGATTCTTGCCTTAGTGAGAATAACTTGGAATGCATATCAGATCCGTGAGATCTGATATGTATCAACAAGTTGGAAATAGAGTCCTTGTTCATTATACAACGTCTTGATGAAAAACAAGATCAGTGAAGTCCAGGCTCCCCTCAAACGACGTTAAGTATTTACTTCTAAGTCACTTTCACGATAAATACATGAAATTAAGACTAAAAACTTAGACTTAACGGATACATAAATCATAACGGTACCTACACAAGTAGTTGGCTAGCGATTATTATCCTATTGCAACTCACAATTGTGCAATTCTAATAATTCATACCATAAATGAAAACATAGATACCGTAAGAGACAAAATAAAAGCAAACGATTAAATTATCAATAAAACACCGTTCAATTAAAAATAAAAATTTTCACTTTATATAAATATAATTAATCGTTATTTGCAATCACACATCTTAATTGAGAAATACAGTATGAATAAAATCTCTTTGCTTTATATGGCCGTTTGTATCGGATTAGTTGGATGCGGTTCAGGAGGAAGCGACAACGATCCAGCAAAAGATATACATCCCACCATTTCAAATCCGGAACAAGTCAACGCAATGACGGTGGACAAAGGTCATTTCTATTGTTCTGTAAACCAACAAAAACTGGAACACGGAGGGACATCTGCAACCTTGTCCTACCTGATTGAAAAGAAAAGAAATTCTACGGTTGTCGACGATTATGAATGTACCGAATACGGTTTAAAGAAAGGTGAGTCAATTATCGTCACTAAAAGTGCAATTGAAAACTTTTCATACTCAAAACATTATAAAAGCACGAAGAAGAATGACATTAATGGGTTTAAAATCATCTACCCTACAGGGCTTACGACTCCGATTAATAAAGATTATGAAAAAATTACGATCACGTATAATACGGAGAGACCTGACGTTAACATTAAGATAATTCAATATTTTGACGAAAAGTCTAAATTATATACCATCAAAAAATATGAAAGCCACGTTAACGACAACTCACCAATAGGTTTAGTTGAGAAAGAGGAATTCGATAAATATTCCGATTTTGAAAAGAAACTGGAATTAAATAGTGCTTTTTTAAATTCAACTGAAGTGAGTGATTTATTCTACAACTTATTAAGTATGATAAAATAATAACTAAAAATCAAAAACTTAAAAAGTACGATTATGCTCAAGTAGCTTCGATATGCCTGACTCGAAAGAGTACGTTGTTTTACGAAACAAATTACGATTTGAATGAAGCACATCTAAGTTACTTGGGTATAAACGGCGATGTATTGTTAATCAGCTTTCAAAAGAGAGTGACGTTTGCGATTAGCTACTTTGGTCTTAACGAAGCTCAATTTGATGCTTTTCAGACCAAATTCGCAAATCATCAAGAATCTTAAGTGCGGTACGGCCGAACTCTGTTAGTTCATAGCTGACTGCAATTGGGCGGTCGCTGATCACTTTACGCACCACCATCCCTTCCGCTTCTAGCTCTTTAAGACGTTGGTCGATCATCTTTTTACTTGCACCGCCTAGCATGCGTGCTAAGTCATTGAAACGAACTGGGCCGTCTTTCAAATGATAAATCAGAGAACCTTTCCATTTACCACCAATTAGACGCATCCCTTTCTCGATAGCACATGGCTCCGCACATACGTTCGCCACTGACTTACGACCTTTGCTATCTACACTGATTCTGCTTTCCACAATACACCTCAAGATACGCACCTAATCTAGGTAACGAAAAGTAAGCTAGATACATTTAGTGCTTTAGAGTAATAAAAACGTCACCTCCCCGCAAACAAATAAAAATGGACCGCATGTAGCAGTCCATCTCAATTCATCATTCAGTTCGCACTATCTTTCTAAAAGGATTAGAAGTTTTCGTTAATGTGAGCTTCGAAACGAACAAAATCGTTTTCGATATCTGCGTTCTTCATCACGTCGTAACAAGCGAATGTAGGCAGTGCTGACATACCAAAGAAGCGGAAGTTAGCGTGCATGTGGAACATCAAATCGTCCACGCCTTTACCTTGGAATAGGTATTCGTTCTCATCATCAAACGATTCTTCTGGCGCGTTGAATGTCAGTGACAGCATGTATTTGCTGTTGGTTTGAGTGCCGCCTGTACCATAGTTTTTCTTTGGTTCTTCTGCGCTACGGCCATCGAATGCACATAGTGCGCCGCCCATACCCGCAGTAAACACGTCGTCCATGTATTTTTTGAATGACCAAGGCACAGACATCCAGTTGACTGGGCTTTGGATGATCACGCGATCAGCCCACTCAAAGTGTGCGAGTTGCTCATCTACGTTGATCTCATCTTGCATTGTCACAACGCGAACCTCATGGCCTTTTGCTTGCAGAAGCGTCTGTGCTTTGTCGACAAGAGAAGCATTTAGACGACCTTCTGAATATGGTGATGGTTCGTGTGCATTGATGATCAGTACGTTGCTCATGGGATTACCTTTAAATAAGTTCACAAGATGACGCAGTAACCATTGTGCGTCGGATGTGGTTTATTATGGTAACCTAGAAATATAGTGCAATTAGTTAACTTTTAGTAACCTGCTTAATTTTTAATTATATCACTGTTTTTAAAAGATATATTTTTTCAACTTTTTATTCATCGTTATTTCACGATTAATTTTTTCATCGATTTGTTGCATCTTCCACAGAGCAGGCGTACACTTTATCGCAATTCGACGATTAACTATTAAGGCCAGCGAATGAGTGATAAGTGCAAGGACACGTGCGAAGTCGTTTTTCAGACAACGCAACAACAGCTCGAGAAAGAACAAACTCTAGCAGCGCAAGCAAAAGCTTTGTCGCATCCAGCACGTTTGCGCATTCTGCATATCCTGCACACGCTCGATACCATGGGCGGTTGTTTGAACAGTGATTTGGTTTCTGAACTGGGTCTTGCGCAATCTACTGTTTCCGAGCACTTGCGTATTCTCAAGCAAGCAGGCTTTATCAGCGCCGAGCCAAACCCACCTAAGGTGTGTTACCGCATTCAACGCGACGCGTTTGATCAGTTCAATCTAGGATTTTCCAAGTTCTTTGATTAATGCCCTTTGCACGCTGGTCAGGCGTGCAGAGATAAACTATACCTTTAACCATCGCCTTTCGACGATAAACGAATAAGAGAACACTATGACTACTCAAGTTTTAAATAGTGCCAGCGACAAAATGAGCTTCTTGGACCGTTACTTAACGGTGTGGATTTTTGTTGCAATGGCAATCGGTGTAGGTATTGGCGCAGCATTCCCTCAAGTTGCTGAGTGGAACGAGTCAATGTCAGTTGGTAGCACAAACGTACCGCTAGCGATTGGTTTGATTTTGATGATGTACCCGCCACTCGCAAAGGTGAACTACAACCTGCTAGGCACAGTGACGAAAGATAAAAAAGCAATCACGCTGTCTTTGGTCATGAACTGGATTGTCGGCCCTATTTTGATGTTCATCCTTGCATTGACTTTCCTAGGTGATCATCCGGGTTACATGGTTGGTATCATTCTGATCGGTCTTGCTCGTTGTATTGCGATGGTATTGGTATGGAACGATATCGGTGGTGGTAACAAAGAATACGGCGCAGCCCTAGTTGCATTAAACAGCGCTTTCCAAATCGTGACTTACAGTGTGATGGCATGGTTGTTTATCACTGTGTTGCCACCAGTCTTTGGTTACGAAGGTTTCGTGGTTGATATCTCGATGATGGACATCGCGGAAAGCGTTCTTATTTACCTTGGTATCCCATTCCTAGCGGGCTTCCTAAGCCGCAAATGGCTGGTCGCTGCGAAAGGTGAACAATGGTACAACGACGTATTCATCCCACGCATTTCACCAATTACGCTTATCGCCCTGCTTGCGACCATCGTACTGATGTTCAGCTTGAAAGGTGAAATGATTCTTGAACTGCCAATGGATGTATTCCGTGTAGCAATTCCACTGGCTATCTACTTTGTGTTGATGTTCTTTGTCAGCTTCTTCGTTGGTAAGAAAATGGGCATCGACTACGACAAAAATGCGTCGATTGCCTTCACAGCAACAGGCAACAACTTTGAATTGGCTATTGCGGTTTCTATCGCGGTGTTTGGACTAAACTCAGACCAAGCTTTTGCTGGTGTCATTGGCCCGCTGATCGAAGTGCCTGTGTTGATTGCTTTGGTGAATGTAGCATTGCGAATGAAAGCCAAATATTATGGCTAACCTAAAAAGCACAAAAAATACAAAAGCGGTAAAACATTAACTCACTACCGTTTTAATATACTCGCTGGGCGTTAGGCCGAACTTACTTTTAAAGCGTTGGCTAAAACGCCCCTCTGACTGATAACCACACAACTGTGCGAGCATAGCAACGTTATACGAGCCATTTTGCATCAAGTAAAGTGCGTGATTTAAGCGCACTTCTGCCAATACTTCACGATACTGGGTACCTTCTTGTTTCAGTTTGCGTATCAATGTTGCTCGGCTCATAGCAAAGTGCCCCGCGACCATGTCTAATGGATGCTCCTCCCCTGGAGAGCGCGATAAGTAACGACTAAGTTTCTGACTAAAAGAGATATGTGAACTCGAGAACAACCGATGCAATAACCCTCTCTCAGCTAGCTGCTGATATAGGCCCATAATCCAATAGCGTTGTGTCGCTTCACTTAAGCTTTCCCGCTCAAACGAAAACAAAGCATTTAACGTCGCTTTCAATGCTTTATCTGTCTCAACAACGGGTACATAGTTTCCTAATGCGTTGCTCATGCTTAGCTCCAACATTTCATCGCTAGGCACACAGTGAAAACTGAACATTCGAGAAAGAAATCGCCCTTGTAGAGGAAGGTTTTCAAAATTTAGGGATGCATTTGCTTCACAAAGCATGATATTTGGATCATGGATGTCGAGTACTTCATCTTTCCAGAAAAGATGTTTACTCCCCTTAACAATCTGAATAAGGCTTGGGGAGTGAATCCTGACATTACGAAGCTTCTGCTGCTGCTCCGCACGAAACAGCGTAACCTGATATTGGTGACCCATTCTCTCCCCTTATATTCAATTATCGCGTGTAAGTCGTGGTTAATGTCGCTTTACCCAAAGCAACACTATTCAAAGTAAACCCTACAATGGCTGGTGGCGTGTTTTCATCCAAGTTCAGTTCTTCAGTTGGCAATGCCCACACCGTAAACTGGTAACGATGCATCCCATCATTCTTTGGAGGACACGCGCCGCCGAACCCCGTTGTGCCGTAGTCAATACGAGATTCTTTGCCGCCTAACTTGTTCATATCAATGCCTCGAGGTAGCTCGCTAACGGTGGATGGAATATTAAACGCTATCCAATGCCAAAAACCACTGCCTGTTGGTGCATCGGGGTCATACACGGTGATCGCAAAACTTTTTGTGCCCTTTGGAGCTTCTTTCCACATCAATTGTGGTGATTGATTCCCGCCATCACATCCCCAACCAGAGTATTCAAATGTCTTCGCCATCGGGTGGCCTTCTTGAATATCTCTACTCACGAGTTCAAATGCATGGGCAGAACCGACCGCAAAAACACTCAATACCAAAACTGACTTGTATATCGCTTTCATGTTTTTCTTCCTTTCAATGAATTCAACACTAGTCTAAATACCCAGCAGTCCGAATCCTTGTCAGTAAGTATCAAAAACCACAAAATAATCTATAATTTTGACACTTTAAGATTCTAACACAAACTTCTTACTCTCTTAATTGCACTTGGTTTATGCTAATTAATCGCTCACGGAATAAGGAAGGAAAATGGAATTGGATATCTACGTGGTGGACGCCTTCACCGATACGCAATTCAAAGGCAACTCAGCAGCGGTGATACCTTTAGAGGAATGGCTAGCCCCAGAATTGATGCAAAATATCGCGACAGAAAACAACTTGTCGGAAACGGCTTTTCTAAAATCCATTGGCGCAAACCGATATGAGATTCGTTGGTTCTCTCCGATTACTGAAATCGATTTCTGTGGACACGCGACACTGGCCTCGTCGTTAGTTCTGTTTGATGAGTTTGGCATTAATGGCACGATTGAATTTCATACTCTGGAAGTAGGAACCCTCACCGTAGAGAAGAATGCGCAAGGTAAGATCGAGATGACGTTCCCTGCTCGTCCTCCAAAAGCCGTTTCTGATATTCCCTCGGCATTGATTGAAGGCCTAAGTTGCGATGTGGAACGCGTACTGCTTAGCCCTCAAGCGTATTTTGTGGTGGTCGGCAACCAGCAGGAGGTACTTGAGGTTCAATACCGTTCAGAGCACCTCAAGACACTCGCTCCTTACGATGTGGTCGTTACCGCAAAAGGCGATCAACAAGACTTTGTATCTCGTTACTTTTGGCCTGCAAATGGTGGTGACGAAGACCCCGTAACTGGCTCGATTCACGCTGGATTAGCACCGTTCTGGACAGAAGAATTAGGCAAGACGTCACTGGTCGCTTACCAAGCTTCTCAGCGCGGAGGTATTTTGCACTGTGAAGTTACTGGCGAACAAGTAAGAGTATCTGGCGACGGCGTGCTCTACATGAAAGGCAAGATTTTTGTTTAAATGATATTCATGTAATCAACTTAAAAGAGCCAAGTAAAGCACGGCTTCCGCAGGATCAAGCCAGCTTCAATAATTAATCAATTGATGAATATTGAAGGAATTAACTTCCTAGCCGGACAAAACTGACTCACGTTACACTGAATGCAGTCCCACACTCTTCTATAGCTTGATACGATTTCGAGCTCACCTTCTTAGAGGAAGCGTCGCATGATGAAGCGAATCATTCTTTGCACCCTAGCCCTGACTCTTTTAACTGCCTGTTCCAAAGATGACGGACAGCAAGCCCTTGGTACGCTTGAGCGTGACCGCGTAACTTTTACTGCAACCTCTAGCGAGATAATTCGTGCCCTACCCATTAAGGAAGGCAGCCAAGTCACCGAAGGAGAAGTGCTGGTTCAGCTCGATACAAAGAACCAAGAAGCCGTTTTAGCTCACGCCGTTGCCGAACAAGCCAAGGCTGACGCCTATCTTTTGAAATTGACCAATGGTGAGCGACCAGAAGACATTGCCGCAGCGCAAGCTCGCGTTGCCAGAGCGGAAGCTCAATTGATTGAAGCGCAAAAGAACTACCAACGTAAAGCGGAATTAGTTCGTAAAAAGCTCATCAGCCAATCAGAAAAAGACACCGCTTTAGCAGCCAGAGATTCTGCCCGTGCAGAGCTAGACTCCTCACAAGAAGAGTTCAGCAAACTGACCGCTGGCTCTCGTCCTGAAGATATTGAACAAGCGAAAGCCGCACTCATGGCAGCAAAAGCCGATGTGGCACTGCAAGAACAGAAACTGGCAGAACTCACCATCACGGCCACGCGAGATGGCTTGTTAGATAACCTACCGTTTAACCTTGGCGAACGCGTTCCTGTGAATGGTGTGGTTGCTGTAATACAAGCCAGCCGCGTCCCATACGCTCGCGTTTATGTTCCTGCTAACTATCGAGTCGACTTTGTGCCTGGTAAAACGGTTAACGTGCATGTAGATGGCGTTGAGCAACCATATAGCGGCACCGTTCGTTGGGTAGCGACTGAGCCTTCATTTACGCCTTATTTCGCGCTTACCGAGGAAGAACGCTCGCGTTTGATGTACTTAGCAGAAGTCGACCTTCAAGACTCAGCACAACCCTTGCCTTCGGGCATTCCAGCGCAAGTGGATTTGGTGGAGTAAGCCAATGACCGAATACGCGATTCAAGCTGAAAATGTAGTGAAGAAGTTTGGTGACTTCACCGCCATCAACAACATCACGCTTAATGTGCCCAAAGGCAGTATTTATGGTTTTCTTGGCCCTAACGGTTGCGGTAAATCGACAACCATTCGTGTGTTGACTGGCTTGCTTAGCCCAAGTGAGGGCAATGTCGATGTACTCGGGCTAGAGATCCCAAAACAATCTGAGCTTCTGCGCCTCAAGATTGGCTACATGACACAAAAGTTCTCGCTTTATGATGACCTGACGGTTCAAGAGAATCTTGAGTTTATTGGACAAATCTTTGGTATGGAAACCAAGGCCCTGAAAGCTCGCATCGAAGAACAACTAGCCACCTACGGTCTCGACCAGTTGCGTAAACAGCGCGTCGGCGGAATGAGTGGCGGCCAGAAACAACGCTTGTCTCTCGCCGCAGCCACTATGCACAAGCCAGAACTGTTGTTTCTCGATGAGCCCACATCTGCGGTTGACCCAGAGAACCGACGCGATTTCTGGGAGCAGTTGTTTGATCTCTCTGACCAAGGCACGACGATTTTAGTCACAACGCACTACATGGATGAAGCAGAGCGCTGTCATCGTCTGGCTATTATGGAAGCGGGCGAAATTCGCGCCGATGGTGAGCCAGAAGAACTCATGGCGCAAATGGGCGTTAACATCGTCGAAGTCAAAGCGGATAACTTGCGCGAGCTCAAAGAGAAAGTCATTCAGCGCGAAGAAGTCCGTTCTGCCGCACAGCTCGGCATTCGCTTACGCATTTTGATCCACCAGCACATCGAACAACCGATCGAATGGTTAACCCAAACCTTTCCTGAGCTTGAGGGCTGCGAGATGAACATTGCTCGTCCTAGCTTGGAAGATGTGTTTGTCAGTGTTACGGGAGAAGGTCGCCAATGATGAAATCTATTGCCCGTATGAAAGCGGTAATGATCAAAGAGATCCGTCAGCTTTCACGTGACCGCATTACCTTTGGCATGGTCGTGATGATCCCGCTAATTCAGCTTCTGCTGTTCGGCTTCGCTATTAATACCGATATTCGCAATATTCCCGTTGGTGTCGTTGATCAAAGTGGCAGTACCGCCGGGCGCGTGATTACCGAGTCCGTTAAAGTAACGCAAGTGGTCGATGTGGTTGAAACCTTTGCTACCGCTTCAGAAGCCGAACAAGCCATTCAAGACGGTTTGGTGCGAGCGGCTTTAATTCTACCTAGCGACTTAACCCAACGTATGGTGAAAGGTCGAGAACTTGGCCAGTGGATTGTGGATGGTTCAGACACCATGATCAGTTCTGCGATTCTCTCGCTACAAACCATGCCGTTAACGGATTTTGATTTTGAGATACGTCCTGCTCCAACCAAAACCTTTGAAGTTGCGCTGTATTACAACCCGAGTCGGCGCTCAGCGGTGAACATTGTCCCTGGTTTGTTGGGCGTGATTCTAACCATGACGATGATCTTGTTCACCAGTGCAGCCATTGTTCGAGAACGGGAGCGTGGCAATTTAGAGTTACTGATTACTACGCCAATCCACTCCATAGAACTCATGGTGGCGAAGATCATCCCTTACATCTTTGTTGGTCTGATACAGGTGTTTATCATTTTAGGCTTGGGGCACTGGATATTTGGTGTGCCGATAAACGGCGCCATTAGTCAGATACTGTTTGGTACGCTGCTGTTTATCGCCGCGAGTTTAACCTTAGGTTTGGTGATATCCACCATTGCGACGACGCAGCTTCAAGCAATGCAGATGACGGTGTTTATTCTTTTGCCATCGATTCTTCTTTCCGGATTTATGTTCCCTTATGAAGGAATGCCCATCGCGGCACAATGGATATCCGAAGCGCTGCCTGCCACCCACTTTATGCGAATTATTCGTGGTGTGGTGCTGCGTGGTGCAGACCTAATAGAGCTATGGCGAGATACAGTTTGGTTACTTGGATTCACCGTTATCGGCCTTATTGTCGCTTCATTTCGCTTCAAAAAATCACTCGACTAATCCCACGATATTGCGTTCATTCCTTAAAAACAAAAATAGCCCCAACGAAGGGCTATTTTTTGTTTGTGTATTAATACACTGTGCTATCGAGCTCAACTCTCAGACAATATTAATAGTACTCACCGTAGGAACAATCTCGTAAATCGGAAATATCGTAGTTTTTCAAAGAGTTTATTTTAAAGTTGAACACTACCTGTTTACAGACAACGCCTTCGCGATCCGTGTACGTGATAATACCTTCACTGTACGCTCGCTGACCATCAGAGGATGTCACGTCAGCAACAAGTTCCAAATGGCCCTTATGCGCGTCTACGCGATTCATCATCTCAAACACATCTACCCACTCTTCGCGATTTGCCATTTGTATTAGCATCGACTTCGCCTGTGTTTCCAACTGCTGGGGGTATACATAATAACGGTTGTAACCAAAGTATGCGCACATAAGTAATAAAACGAGTGCAAATGAGGTTGTTCTTGTCATACAAGCTTCCTCTTGTTGTTATAAAAATCTTGCTTCGTTAATTCAGTATAGGAAGCGAGCAAAGTTTAGGTTATAGAACTTGCCCAAATAACAGGGGACAGTCAGAGACAGTCAATTCTATGACAAGCTCAACAACAAACTTTATTGCACTCTCATCATGGGCTTGAACAAAAATACGCCACAGAGACAGTAAGAAGTAAGAAGTAAGAAGTAAGAAGTAAGAAAGGAAAACTAACCGGAGCGCGGTGATAACAGAAAAGTAAAAGGAGTTTGAAGAAAAAGACAATCGAGTGAATGTAGTGAGAGCGGAAATCAAGAGTAGATTATCCGCCCATCAACTAGGCTCAAATTGTCAGTGCCCACAACAACGTGACTCGCCGAATTTAAACGTGTTGGTAACTATCTTCGAGAGACTCTGTCTGCGTTGTCTTTTCGCTCACTTCCACTTTAACCGCAGCGACCTTGAACTCAGGGATCTTCGCATGCGGGTCAGTTGCCGTTGTCGTTAGGCGGTTGACTGGCGATTCAACAAAGTGGAATGGAATGAACACCACTCCTTTTTGAATACGCTTAGTCACAAAAGCATCAATCTCAATGCTGCCGCGACGTGTAGACACCGTCAGACGCTGACCATTACTGATGCCAAGCGCTTCTGCGTCTTCCACGCTCACCATCGCACGAGGGCCAGCAAGATTATCCAACCCTTTGGTTTTGCGCGTCATGGTGCCGGTGTGGAACTGCTCAAGCACACGACCAGTCGTTAACACAAGCGGATACTCCTCATCTGGCAGTTCAGCCGCATAACGGAACGGTACGCCCACCATTTGCCCTTTACCACGAGTAAACTGGGTTTGGTGCATGATGCGAGTACCCGCAGGGTTGTTCTTATTGCTCGGCCATTGCACACCGTTTGGCGTAATGGCGTCCCAACGAAGACCCGCGTATTGAGGTGTCACTCGTGCAATTTCGTTAGTGATATCAGACACACAGTGGTAGTCCCAATCACTGCCCATGGCATTGGCGATTTCTTGAATAATCCACCAATCTTCTTTTGCCTCACCCGGTGCCGTGACAACCGGATTCACACGCTGAACACGACGCTCCGTATTGGTGAAGTGCCCCGCTTTCTCTGCAAACGAGCAAGAAGGCAGAACCACATCCGCGTATTGAGCGGTTTCCGTTAGGAAGATGTCTTGAACAACCAAGAAGTCGAGCGCTTCTAAACCTTCAATCACATGCGCTTGGTTCGGGTCACTCAATACTGGGTTCTCACCCATGATGTACATACCACGAACGTCACGATGGCAAGCCGCGTCAATGATTTCTGTCAGGGTTAAACCTTGCTCAGAAGGCAGATTTGGTGCGTTCCATTCAATAGCAAACTTCTGTCGCACAATTGGGTTGTATACCTTTTGATAGCCCGGGAAGCTGTTTGGCAAAGCGCCCATATCACACGCGCCTTGCACGTTAGATTGACCACGTAGCGGGTTAATACCACCACCTTCAATACCGATGTTGCCACACAGCAATTGCAGGTTAGCGATAGAACGCACGTTGTCATGACCTGTCGTGTGCTGAGTAATCCCCATCGAGTAGTAAACAGCCGTACGATCTGCTGTACCGATCATGCGCGCCATTGCTTGAATGTCTTCGGCTTTTACGCCCGTAACCAACTCCACTTTATCGAGGTTATAAGCTGGTGACATCACTTCTTGCAGTAAGGTATCAAAGCCGTCGACACGTTCTTCGATGTACTCTTGATCGTACCAGCCGTTCTTAATGATCTGCTGCATGACACCGTTTAGGAGCATCACATCCGTACCCGGACGATGCGCCATATACAGCTCAGCATGCTCTGCCATATCGACACGTTTCGGGTCAGCCACAATCAAGCGAGCGCCGTGGTGACGAATTGCTTGTTTGATGTGTGAAGCGATGATCGGGTGCGCCGATGTGGTATCCGAACCGATAATAAAGATCACATCCGAGTGCTTAATGCTTGGAATGTCGTTGGTCATTGCACCACTACCGAGTGATGCCTCAAGACCGGTTACACTCGATGCGTGACACAAGCGCGCACAGTGATCGACGTTATTGGTGCCTAGTTCACGACGGACAAATTTTTGGAACGCGTAGTTGTCTTCGTTGGTGGTTTTCGCTGAAGAGAAACCCGCCAATGCGTTGCTGCCAAAATCTTGCTTGATGCCAGAGAACTTGCTTGCAATCAGTTGAATCGCCTCTTCCCAACTCGCAGGCTGCAACCAACCGTCTTTACGAATCAAAGGCGTGGTAAGACGCTCTTCACTGCCGATGAAATCAAAACCAAAGCGCCCTTTCACACACAGCATGCCTTGGTTCACTGGCGAGTCACCGCCCTTCACGTAACGAATCGTATTGGTTGCTTCGTCCACGAACATAGTCAACTTACAACCCACACCACAGTACGTACAAATGGTGTCGACCGCTTTCAGATCTTCAGTACGGCCTTGCGAACGGTCACGACTATCGACCATTGCGCCCGTTGGACACACTTGAACGCACGCGCCACATTGCACGCAGTTCGAATCACCCATTAGGGTTAAGCCATTCTTGTTACTTCCAAAGTGTGGACGATCGTCAGGACGTAATGCCGGACGACCTTGTTTATCGCACACGAAGTTCAGTACACCGTGTACGGCTTTGTCGCGGCACGCTTGGATGCACTGACCACAGCTAATACAGCGGTTAGCATCAAACTCAATAAACTCAGAGCTGCGGTCAACTTCGTACTTATGACGCAAGTCTTTCGCACGAAGATCTAACCAATCTTGATGCGATTTAATCTGCAAAGAGAAGTCAAAGCTTTGCTCAGCCTCATATTCGGTGGAGTAATCACGCAGCGCACAATCAGTATTTGCCTGACAGCCACATTCTAGACAGCGCGCAGCTTCCTTCATTGCTTCTTCGTTATCAAAGCCCAACTCCACTTCAGCGAAGCTTTGCTCGCGTTGTGCTGGAGTCAGCTCAGGCATGATAGATCGAGCAACTTTCTGGATGTTCTCGAAGTGAAGCGGATCGACTTGAGAGAGCTTCTTCTCTTTGCGCGAGTTGAACGCCGCCTTTGGCATGTCTGCCATATCACCATTCAAAAACAGGTCAATGGCTTTTGCCGCAACGCGACCATCACCCACCGCTTCAACTGCCGTTGCTGGGCCGCGGCGGAAATCACCAATACTGAAGATGTTGCCCGTGCCAGTGTGCATGGTCTTTTCATCTGCATCTGAGGTGTTCCAACGCGTAAGCGGAATCGACAAATCTTCACCTTCGAGGAAGCTCAGGTCTGGCTTTTGCGATACTGCTGCAATCACGGTGTCGAACTCTTCGGTGAAGAACTCGCCAGTTGGTTTAGGGCTTCGACGACCAGATGCATCCGGCTCACCCAACGCCATGCGCTCTAGGCGAATCGCACTCACGCGTCCAGTTTCATCGGCAAGGTTTTCTGCCGGGTTGGTCAAGAAGTGGAATTTCACCCCTTCGTGTTCCGCTTCGACAATCTCGTAGTCTTCTGCCGGCATTTCGTCACGGGTACGACGGTAAATCAACGTGGTGTCTGCACCAGCACGACGCGCAGTACGAGCACAGTCAATTGCCGTGTTACCACCACCGATCACCGCGACTTTCTGACCCGTTACATAGTTTTGCTCGGTAACGTAATCTTTTAGGTAATCAACGCCTAAGTAGCAACCTTCAAGGTCACTGCCTGTGTAATGCATTTCGACCGCTTGAGACGCGCCGACCGCCAAACACACCGCGTCGTATTCTTCGCTCAATTGAGAAAGCGTGAAATCCACACCTAGCTTTTGATTGGTGTGAACTTGCATACCGTTGCGGCACATCAATTCGATTTCTTTATCGAGAATGTCTTTTGGTAAACGGTATTCAGGAATACCGTAACGCAACCAACCGCCCGCTTTTGGCATGGATTCAAAGACCGTAACGTCGTAGCCTTCGTTCGATAAGTAATAGCCAGCCGTTAGACCACCAGGGCCACTGCCGACGACGGCAATGTTCAAACCTTTACTTGGTTTCTTTTCTGGTACATAGGCTTCATGCGCAGACAAATCCGCATCCGCGGCATGACGTTTTAGCTGGCGAATTGCAATAGGCTCATCGACTAACGAGCGGCGACATTCACTCTCACAAAATGCCGGGCACACACGACCGATCGATAGCGGCATAGGAAGCGTACGCTTAATCACTTCAATCGCTTTTTGATGATCGCTCTGTGCGATGTGATAAAGGTACGATTGGATATCCACGCCCGCTGGACACGCGGTTTTACATGGCGCTTCACAATCGGCGTAATGGTCCGTCATGATGCAGTTGAGTGCTTTTCTGCGGTGCTCGCTTAATTGTTCTGATTGCGTGACCACATTAAGGCCGCGGTAAACTTCAAGTTCACACGCACGCTTAGTACCGCCGCTTTCGACTTCAACCACACACAAGTCACACGGTACTTTTTCATTACTTTTGTTCATTCCGCACAGCGATGGGATCTCGACCCCACACACTTTTGCTGCTTCTAAAAGGGTTAGACCCTCTTCTACAATTCTATATTTTCCATCGATGACAATTTCTATCATGCAACCCCCGCAGCAAAGCAAATCCAAATCTGCATAAGTAAAACCATGCATTCTATAAGGATAATCATTTGTAAGACAAGTTAGTGTGATGTAAAACTTATAAACCACATTTTTCACGTGTCATAAAAAGCGAGGGCTTCTTTCGCTAACTTTCAACACTCGGTGTTTAACAAACGTTTTACTCCCTCGAAAGTGCGAAAACAGAAGGGTTGGACTATTTTGATAATAAGAGTAATAAATGATTGACCTTACCCTTAGGTTAACCTTTAGAATCGAAGGGTTTTCATCATTTTCATCAAACACATGGGAAAGGGTATGCACTTAAAATCGCTGCATACAATCTGGTTAACTCTCTTCACGACGCTAGTGCTATTGGTATCTAGTGTGGCGAACAGTGAGCCGTTGATGAATATTCAAATGATGTCTACTGGCATGGCTCACCATCCTTCTATGATGGGTGACAGCGAACACTGCGGTATGCCTGGCATGATGGACGTCTCTATGACTGACGGTTCTATGTCCGAAGATGGCGATGCAAGAGAAACCAGCATGAACTGTGGTGGAGGCTCTGGCATGATTCATACCTGCTGCACTGCCGCGTGTACGATAGTTTTCGTCCCCCTACCGAATCCTATCAATAGCCCAATGCCCGTTGTCTATCGCGCAACCATTACTCCTGAAGTTGCTTCCCCAGTCGTACACGTCAGCCGCGACCTATATCGACCTCCTATAGCCTAAATCCGTCCTAGCATTCGACCCTGCGCGTATATCGCAGGTTGTTTTAATGCGCCTGAACGATGAGGTAACAAGGCTTTACTGTTCCCGCAATAAAACCCGCACCTCCATCGATCCGGCGAACACTGGATTTAGATTATGGATATCAAACCATACCGCTTAGCTGCACCTATTTTTATGGTGGCTCTGGTCGCTGCGCCAACCTTGGTTAACGCCGCAGGTAAAGAGACGCACGCAGCGCAAAATTCCGCTTCAAGTGAGCGAGCTTCAACGACCAAGCTTGCCCAACTGATCAACGTCGCTTTGAGTAACGATGGCAATCGTAAGCAATACTCTGCGCAATCTGCTGCCATGCGTGAAACGGGCGTCGCAAGTGCAACCTTGATGGACCCAAAACTGAAAGTGGGTTTTGGTGGCTTGCCTGTCGACAGCTTCAAATTCGATGAAGATCCAATGACCAACATCTCCGTTGGTTTAATGCAACAGTTTGAGCGTGGCTCTACCCTTGATTTACAGCAGAAGAAAGCCAATCAACAAGCCGACGGCCTTGGGCTTCAAGTGCATGCTCGTGAGCTTGAGGTAGCCAACAGCATGACTCAACTTTGGTTAGAGCTTGGTTACCAGCAACGCGCTGAGCAAATCTTGCTTGAGAACCGCAAGTTGATGAAGGAGATGGAAAGCTTTATTCAAACCAACTATTCGATTGGTAAGAGTGAAGCGCAAGACCTACTCAACGCTCAATTACAAGTCAGCAAGTTGGATGAGAAACTGCAAGCCAATGCACAAATGCAACGTCGTCTTATCTCTCAACTCTCCGAATGGTTGGGGTCAGATTGGTTGGCAAACGAACAGGCTCTGCACGCGAGCAATCAATTGAACTGGGACACACTGAACAACAAACTTGCTGCGAGTCAGGGTTCCACCAAGCATTATCAGCAACTCAGCCAACACCCGATGGTTAAGATGGCCGACGTCAGCATTTCTGCCAATAAAACTCAGGTGGAAATTGCTGAGCAAGCCTACAACCCACAATTTGGCGTCGAAGTAATGTACGCCTACCGCCAAGCCGACAACATGATGGGTGAACCTGCCTCCGATTTGGTCAGCGCTTACCTCACAATGGACATTCCGTTGTTTACGGGTGACCGCCAAGATCGCAATCTCGCGGCCGCTCAATACCAAGTTGGCGCGGCACAATCACAAAAAGACACCTTACTAACGCAGATGAATGCCAAGGTGAACACTTTGCTGGTTGATCGCGGCAACTTAACCCAACGCTTAGAACGTTATCAATCCACCTTATTGCCTCAAGCGAAAGCGCGCATTCAAGCCGTTGAGCGGGGTTATCAAAACAACACAGCGCAGTTTAACGATGTGATTTCTGCCACGACTGACGAGTTGGCTCTGCAATTAGAGCAACAACGTCTGGTGACCGATCTCAACATCGCAAACAGCAATTTAGCCACCCTACTCGGTGGTTTCGACTATCAAGTCGAGCAACCAGAACTGTCTGAATTTAAAAAATAATAAGGTAAAACAATGAAAACATTACAAGTTGCAACCATCGCGCTGATTGTTGGTGGTGCTTTAGGGTTTGGTGCTAATCATTTTCTTACGGGCTCGGCTCACGACATGAGTGCGATGGGTGGTGATTCTGCTGCAAGCTCTAATGATCCGCTTTACTGGGTTGCCCCAATGGATCCGAATTACAAACGCGACAAGCCGGGTAAATCCCCAATGGGCATGGATTTGATTCCGGTTTACGCAGAAGACCTATCCGGTGAACAAGACGCACCGGGTACTGTGACTATCGACCCTTCAGTAGAAAACAACCTCGGGGTTAAAACCGCAAACGCGACACTACAACAGCTATCACCACGCATCGAAACGGTTGGCTATATTGCCTTTGATGAAAGTCTGTTATGGCAAACCAACGTTCGTGTTGCGGGTTGGGTAGAAAAACTCTACATCAATGCTGTGGGTGAGAAAGTGAAGAAAGGCGATGTGCTTTTCACGCTCTACTCTCCTGAACTGGTTAAAGCACAAGAAGAATTGCTGAATGCGTACCGTACTGGCCGCAAAGGTCTTGTAAAAGGGGCGACCGAACGCTTGGTAACGCTTGGGGTTGACCGTGCTCAAATCAAATCCATTACTCGTAGTGGTAAAGCATCGCAAACCATTGAAATCAAAGCGCCTGCTGATGGCGTTATCGCGAGCTTAAATGTGCGTGAAGGTGGCTATTTGTCCCCTGCTCAAGCGGTGATCAGTGCAGGTCCTTTGGACAATGTTTGGGTTGATGCGGAAGTCTTTGAGCGTCAAGCACACTGGATGAAAGCGGGCTCTCAAGCCACGATGACCCTTGACGCGATTCCGGGCAATGAATGGCAAGGTGTCGTGGATTACGTGTACCCAATCCTCGATCCGAAAACACGTACGTTGCGTGTGCGCCTTAAATTCCCTAATCCAGATGGCGCATTGAAGCCAAACATGTTCGCCAATATTGCCTTGCAGCCTGTCACTGACGACGCAGTATTAACGATTCCTAAATCATCTGTTATTCGCTCTGGCGGTATGACTCGCGTTGTTCTGGCGGAAGGTGATGGCAAATACCGCTCAGCTCGAATTGAAGTTGGCCGTGAAGCTGGCGAACAAATCGAAGTATTACAAGGACTTAAACAAGGCGATAAGATCGTTACTTCATCTCACTTCATGCTCGATTCTGAATCAAGCCAGTCGGCGGATCTGTCTCGCATCAATGGTGTAGAAGCAGCGGCAGAAACAGCATGGGCCAAAGGTGAGGTCACGGATGTGATGAAAGAGCACCGCATGCTGACCATCAACCACCAACCTGTACCAGAATGGGATTGGCCGGGCATGGTAATGAACTTCACTTTTGCAGATGGCGTTGAGATGGGTGACTTGAAAAAAGGTCAGGCTATCGAATTTGAAATGCAAAAGACGGAGTCCGGTCAGTACCAAATCGTTGACTATAAGGCAGACAACAGCGTCATTGCAGCAGAAGTTTGGCTAACTGGTGACATTAGCATGCTGATGGCTGATTTTGGCATGATCACCTTAAACCACCTACCGGTTGCAGAATGGAACTGGGATGCTGGCGAGATGAACTTCTCTGTGGGAGAAGACGTTGATCTATCGGGTTTTGAAGAAGGACAGAAAGTTCGGTTTCTAGTTGAAAAACAAGGATCTGACTACGTTCTTAAACAGCTAGTTCCTGCAACAACAGCCGTCGAGGGTTAATTATGATCAATGCTATTATTCGTTGGTCACTGAGCAACCGATTCCTAGTGTTGGTCGCGACCTTAGCTCTTATATTAGTCGGACTTTACAGTGTAAAGAATACGCCTGTTGATGCGATTCCGGATCTTTCTGATGTGCAAGTGATCATCAAGACAAGCTATCCGGGTCAGGCTCCTCAAGTCGTCGAGGATCAAGTCACTTACCCACTCACCACCGCCATGCTTGCCGTGCCGGGTGCTGAGACAGTTCGTGGCTACTCTTTCTTTGGTGACTCTTACGTTTATATCATTTTCAACGATGATACCGACATGTACTGGGCACGTTCACGCGTGTTGGAGTACTTGAGCCAAGTAGCACCAAAGCTGCCACCGAACGCAAAACCAACCCTAGGTCCTGATGCAACGGGCGTGGGCTGGGTTTACAGCTACGTATTACAAGACAAAACTGGCAAACATGATTTGGCGGATCTTCGCAGCCTGCAAGATTGGTTCTTGAAGTACGAATTGCAAACCGTTGATGGCGTTTCTGAAGTTGCGACCGTGGGCGGTATGGTGAAGCAGTATCAAGTGCAGATTGATCCTGCCAAGCTGCGTGCGTACAACCTCACTTTGCAACAAGTGAACATGGCAATCCAAAACGGCAACCAAGAAACCGGCGCGTCTGTTATCGAAGTTGCGGAAGCCGAACACATGGTTCGTACCACGGGTTACCTAACCAGCATTGAAGACATCAAATCACTGCCTCTCAAAGTCACCGAGAAAGGCACGCCGTTGCTATTAGGTGATATCGCAGACATTAACCTTGGTCCACAAATGCGCCGTGGTATCTCAGAGCTGAATGGCGAAGGTGAAGCGGTAGGTGGTGTTATCGTGATGCGCTTTGGTGAGAACGCCAGTGAAGTGATTGCGAAAGTCAAAGACAAACTCGCAGACCTACAACGCAGCCTGCCAGAAGGCGTGGAAATTGTCGCAACCTACGACCGCTCTACCCTTATCGATTCAGCGGTAGAAAACCTATGGAAAAAGCTTGCAGAAGAGTTCATCGTCGTTGCGATTGTGTGTGCGCTGTTCTTGTTCCACATTCGTTCTTCATTGGTTATCGCTCTGAGTCTACCGGTTGGCATTCTCACTGCGTTTATCGTAATGCATTGGCAAGGCATCAACGCCAACATCATGTCCTTGGGCGGTATTGCGATTGCCATCGGTGCCATGGTGGATGGTGCAATCGTGATGATCGAAAACGTTCATAAGCACATTGAACGAACACCACTAACCGACAAGAACCGCTGGCAAGTAATAGGTAAAGCCGCAGAAGAGGTCGGCGCACCGCTGTTCTTCTCGTTGCTGATCATTACTCTTAGCTTCGTACCGGTGTTCGCCTTAGAAGGTCAAGAAGGCAAGATGTTCTCGCCGCTTGCGTTCACTAAGACTTACGCCATGGCAGCGGCAGCAGGTTTGGCAATCACACTCGTGCCCGTGCTTATGGGCTACTTCATTCGCGGTAAGGTGTTACCGGAGCACAAAAACCCGGTTAACCGCGGTTTGGTCGCGTTGTACCGTCCGCTGTTGAACACCAGCTTAAAATACCCTAAGACCATGATTGTTATCGCATTAGGTCTGATGGCGTCGGCTTACTATCCAACCAGTAAACTGGGTAGCGAGTTCATCCCGCCGCTGGATGAAGGCGACTTGATGTACATGCCAACGACCTATCCGGGTATCTCGATTGGTAAAGCGCGCGAGCTTCTACAACAGACCAACAAGCTGATCAAAACCGTTCCAGAAGTGAAAACCGTATGGGGCAAGATTGGCCGGGCTGAGACCGCAACCGATCCAGCGCCACTCACCATGATTGAAACCGTGATTCAGTTGAAGCCACGCGATCAATGGCGTGAAGGGGTAACAACCGAGTCACTGCGCAAAGAGTTCGACAAGTTGGTTCAGTTCCCTGGTCTTACTAACGCTTGGGTAATGCCGATCAAAACGCGTATCGACATGCTGGCAACGGGTATCAAAACCCCTATCGGCATTAAGATCGCCGGACCCGATCTGAAAGTGATTGAGAAGATCGGCTCTCAGTTGGAGCCAATTCTTAATGGCGTACAAGGCACGGCATCGGTTTACGCAGAACGTGTAGCAGGTGGTCGTTATGTCACGATCGACATTAAACGTCGTGCAGCAGCGCGTTACGGCTTGAGCATCAAAGACGTTCAACAGGTGATCTCGACCGCGGTGGGCGGCATGAATGTAGGTGAAACCATCGAAGGCTTGGAGCGTTACCCAATCAACGTTCGTTACCCACAAGACTACCGAGATTCAGTGGTTAAACTGCAAAACCTACCATTGGTGACACCAAATGGCGCTCGTATTGCGCTGGCTGACGTAGCGGACATTCGTTACGAAGATGGTCCTCCAATGATCAAGACGGAAAACGCACGTCCAAACGGCTGGGTATTTGTCGACATTGATGGGCGTGACCTTGGCTCTTACGTCGTGGAAGCACAGCAAGTCGTGGCTGATCAATTGGAACTTCCTGCGGGTTACTCGCTGGCTTGGTCTGGTCAATACGAATACATGGAGCGTGCGAAAGATCGCTTGAGTGTCGTGGTACCAATCACCATCGCCATCATTATGCTGCTGCTTTACTTCAGCTTCCGTCGTGTCGGTGAAGTGATGATCATCATGCTTACCCTACCACTCGCTATGGTTGGTGGTTTGTGGCTCATGCATATCCTCAACTACAACTTCTCGATTGCCGTTGGGGTCGGCTTTATTGCCCTAGCAGGCGTCGCGGTTGAAATTGGGGTCATCATGCTCGTCTACCTCAACCAAGCGTGGCACTACAAAAAACTCGATGCAGAAGAGAGCCAACAGAAGCTTGAGGCGAAAGACCTAACTGATGCCATTCGTGAAGGTGCAGGCCTGCGTGTTCGCCCAGTAATGATGACGGTACTGACGGTCATTATTGGTCTGATTCCGATCATGTACGGCGAAGGGACAGGATCAGAAGTAATGCAACGTATCGCCGCACCAATGATTGGTGGTATGGCATCAGCGCTGCTGCTGACGCTGTTGGTACTTCCAGCCATCTTCAAGCTGTGGAAACAACGTGAGTTGCGTCAAAGCAATGCGACTAATCACCAAGCTAGCACTCAAGCTAGTGACGTAAACAACAAGGCTTAATCCCTACCTTCCTCTCAAACATGCCGTTTGAGGGGAAGCAACCAAGTTATTAATGAATTAAAACAAGGATATAAAAATGAAAAAGACACTAATCACTCTTGCTCTAGCCCTAACAACAACGACTGCGTTTGCTCAAATGGATCATTCAAACATGGACCACGCGAACATGGATCATAGCAATATGAAGCATGAAAACATGGACCACAGCAGCATGAAGATGGACCACAGTAAAATGGACCATTCAAACATGATGGATATGCCGGGCATGTCGGCAGTAGGTATGCCAGCGAAAGGGGCAAAGCCAGACAAGGTGGTACACGTTATCTTGGGTGATGACATGACCATCAAGTTCAAGAAAGACGTTAAGATTGAGCCAAACGATGTGGTGCAGTTTGTAGTCATGAACACCGGTAAGATCAACCACGAGTTTACGATTGGTTCGGCTAAAGAGCAGCTAGAACATCGTGAAATGATGAAGACAATGAGCGGCGATCACATGCATGACTCAGGCAACGCAGTTACGGTGGAACCAGGCAAAGCGAAGCAATTACTGTGGCACTTCCACGGTGACAACAAGGTTGAGTTCGCGTGCAACATTCCGGGCCATGCAGAATCGGGCATGGTTAAAAAGATTGAACTGTAAGTAATTATCCAAATAGACAAAGGAGCTGATGATTCAGCTCCTTTTATTTCTGGATCAAACTATTCGTTAGCTCATGATAAGAAATTCTGAGCCAGTGTCTCTCGCTAAGATATTTTTGTGACCGAATCACCGACGTAATATATAAGCCAAACTACAGGCCTTGATAGCAACACTCTTCTCCCCATATTGAGACCGTTTAAGCGTATTGCAAAGAATCCTACATAAAATAGACATAGATTTAACAGTGTTTAGAGTATTGGCTCGTTATAGTTTACGTGACATCGCTACCGTGCGAACTAAAACTAAAATTGAAGAACACGATCCATGAAAAAGTTATTTTTGTTGGCTGGGCTAATGGTTTGCTCAACCCTAAGTTACGCGTCCCAATTGAATGAGGACATTTCTCTCCTCGAGCAACAAACCTCAAGCAGAATTGGGGTGTCAGTTTGGGATACCCAAGCAGACGAGCGTTGGGATTACCGTGGCGATGAACGCTTCCCACTCATGAGCACATTCAAAACCCTAGCTTGTGCCAAAATGCTAAGTGATATGGACAGCGGTAAGCTAAGTAAAAATGCGACCGCAAAAGTCGATGAGCGCAGTATCGTTGTATGGTCTCCAGTGATGGATAAGCTCGCAGGCCAAAACACACGCATAGAGCACGCGTGTGAAGCCGCTATGTTAATGAGTGATAATACCGCAGCCAACTTAGTATTAAATGAAATTGGCGGCCCTAAGGCCGTAACAATGTTTCTGCGAACAATTGGAGATAAAGCAACGCGCCTAGACAGAATAGAACCTCGCTTGAACGAAGCCACACCAGGCGACAGCCGCGACACAACCACACCTAACGCCATACTAAACACTCTTCGAACTTTGGTCGAAGGCGAAACGTTGTCTTATGAGTCTCGTGTACAATTAAAAATCTGGATGCAGGACAACAAAGTTTCAGACTCGTTAATGCGTTCTGTATTACCAACAGGTTGGTCTATTGCAGACCGTTCTGGTGCGGGAGGTCATGGTTCGCGTGGCATTAACGCGATTATATGGAAGGAAAATCATCGACCTGTTTACATTAGTATTTATGTCACAGAAACCGAGCTCTCACTTCAAGCTAGGGACCAACTCGTTGCGCAGATAAGTCAGCTGATTTTACAAAAGTACAAAGACAATTAAGTCACCACTCACCTGACCCTATTTGTATCCTTTTCTAGCCCTTCTCTTCCAGAAGGGCTCATTCTGTACTTCCATCTTAAAAACACCACTTATTGAGTAATGACTTACTTATAAATAGGTATAAGATTTACTTATTTAGGGTGAGTTAACGCCCACATTAAGCAACCAAATGCACACAAACGGCGATAATTGAACCATACTCTTACCAAGAAGCACATTTTCTACAAAATAGCTTCACGTAATTTATTGTTGGTATTTGCAACATTGCCAAGGAGATGTCTATTGAGACTTGAAAGAACTTTAACCCTGATGACTTATCGATGCAAAACATGGAAAGTCCGATATGTATGCCGATAGGGTTTGTTCACTTTTTAGCTCAATCGGAAACACTACAGCAAGTACTTGATACGGTGGCAGAATGGATAAATCGTATATTTAATTCTGACCGTGCGAGTATCACACTTTATGAAAACAATGATCATTTAAAGGTCTACTCTTTCTCTGGTAGTAAAGCGATTCCTGCTGAATTTTTAGTGCCCATTCATCAAGCGTTTGTTGGCCGAGTGTTCAAAAAGCAACAACTGATGATCTGCGACGATGTTACGCAATCTGATGAGATCGATTGTGTGATGCTCGCATCCAATGGTATGGGTACGTGTATGGACGCGCCTTTAATGCACGGTAAAGTCTGCCTAGGAACGCTTAATGTTGCGCATCATCAAACGCACATTTACACAAACGAACAAGCGGCACAGCTTCAGTGCATCGCTAATTGGATTGCTTTAAACATTGCCCTTCATATACAGATTATGAAAATGGAACACCTCGCCACGACGGATGATCTAACAGGTATTCCAAACCGCAGAGAGTTCATGCGACAAATCGAAAGCCGCCTAAATGAATACCGAACCCTGGGCATTGACTTCCATGTTGCTATTTTAGATCTCGACAATTTTAAAAGCCTCAATGACCGATTTGGTCATGACGCAGGCGATAAATCACTGATCCATGCAGTTAATACTATTAAAAGTCATCTACTTGATTGTGACTTACTTGCCAGAGTTGGTGGTGAAGAGTTTGCCATCGTATTAAGAAGTCGCTCATCACAGCAAGCTCTAGACACATTAGAAACGATTCGTAATGCACTAGAAACGACGACCGTTCAACATTCAGGTTGTGATATGAGCTTCACCGCGAGTATTGGGGTAACTCAAGTCTGTCGTCTCGACGACTCATTTGAACCACTTGTTAAACGCGCCGACTTAGCACTTTACAAGGCAAAGGAAACCGGAAGAAATCGCGTTGAGTTTCATATTGGTGAAGAAAGGTAGAAAAAATAAAAAAAGGTAGCGACTCATTGCGCTACCTTTTATCGGTTCTAACCCGCTTAAAATAACTAATACGAACTTTAAGCCAGTTAAAAATAAGAATGAGCAAATTTAATTATGCTTTCTTAAGATCTTTAGCTGGGTAAGTTAGTGTTTTTTCGCCTGCTTTTACATGTGTGTAAAAACCGCCACTGCTTAAACCTGTAACAACCATTTCGCCAAGATCGATACCTTTAGTCGCTACTACTACGTCACCGATTGAAAACATATTGAATACCTTGTTTGTTTAGATTAAGACACTAAGTCGTTGCGCGGTATTTAATACGATATTAGGCAAAGCACCTAATCGAGTTTTTTATCGTAAAGATTAATTTATATTTGTCGTGAACTCTAAGTTTCCACATTGAAAATCACAGGATATTTTCCAAAAAAAGATGCGCGATTCTTGTGAAATACGGTAATATTTTCTAGCATCAAGTGCGGAGGTATTCTCCGCCCTCATTGGAGAAAAATGATGAAGAAAGGCCTAAAAATGCGTGCATTAGAGCGTTCTGATTTGCGCTTTATTCATGAACTGAATAACAACCGAAATATCATGGCCTACTGGTTCGAAGAGCCTTACGAATCTTATGACGAGCTCGAAGAACTTTATCGAAAACATATACATGATGACGCTGAAAGGCGTTTTGTCGTCGAAGATGAAGACGGCATCGTAATTGGCTTAGTTGAGCTGATCGAGATTAACTACATTCACCGCAGCGCGGAATTTCAGATAATCATCGCCCCAGAGCATCAAGGCCGAGGTTATGCGACAGAGATGATTAATCGTGCGTTAGATTACTCATTCTCAATTCTTAATCTACGTAAAATCTACTTATTAGTCGCAGTGGATAACGAAGTCGCTATTCACTTATACAAAAAGTGCGGCTTTATCGAAGAAGGTCACCTTGTAGAAGAATACTTTATTAACGGCGCTTACAGCGATGTTAAGCGCATGTATATATTAAAACACCAGTACCAGAAAAAGATCGAAGAAAACAACTCAATTCACTAGTTCATTCTATCAAAGTAAAAACGCAGCTATTTGGGCTGCGTTTTTATTTATTCAAATTGATATTGATATGATAATACGATGCGCTTGTCTGCTTCATCCAAATAGGTGTTGTTGTCCATGACAAACGTCATTACGTTAAAAGAGTGGCGTTTGCTCACGAGGTAACCAAGACCAATACCACCAAAGAAGCCTTTGTAGTTCTCTCCTTCACTGTTTTCTGAGCCGTAAGTGCCTGCTGCGAAGCTGATTAACGTCAGCTCTTTGGTAAACGATTTCAGCGCAAATGCACCAACGTAACCGCTACTGCCTGAAGAGCTCATCATATTGAAGCCATTCTCTGCACTTGGCGTACCCGTAAAGTTAGGCTCGCTACAGAGACTACTTTCTGCACCGTCACAAACAGGAACATCACCAGTGTTGTACGTATAGCCTGCCATTGGGAAAATTTGGAAGCCTGCTGGCTCAATCCCGAAATAACTTAGCGGCATAAAGGTACCAACGCTGTAGTTGGTTTGATCCGCGCCGTTTACGTATTCATTTTTACCGAAGTTGAAGTTCACGATACCGACCGGAAACAACCACGAGCCACCAATACGCCACTCGCTCGCATCATCATTGATACGCAGGTTGATTTTGCGCGCTTGGTCAAGCGCAAGTGAGCCCGAGAATGAGATGTTTTGATCATCAAAATCGTAGTTGTTTGCGTACGACGCGCCAAATTTCGTGATGACTTTTGTTGGGTCATCCGCCAACTTGTTTTTATTGTCTTTTACTCGATGCTCGGCACCATGAGCCAGCGTACTGACCAACAAAGTCGTACACACTAACGCTAGTTTGTTTTTCATTTTTTAGTCCTTTGAGATGTTGAATACCCGCACTTAGCTGCGCAGATATTTTTTGAATCATCACTCACTGGATGTGACAAAAGCGCCCTAACTACCTTAGATGGTGTGACAGCATCCAGTGCAGGTAGTTAGGGTAGAATGGCCTGTAAGGAAGGCGTTTTAGCGATTAGGAATGATTAGTTTTTCCAGTTGTAGCTCATGCTCATGAAGTACAGAGCAGGCCCATCAAAACCAGCTTGTAAGCGTGGCGTTTCTGACGATTCCATCAAGATCGCTTCAAACGCGAAACCAATTGAGTTTTCTGAATCCAATTTGTAATCAATGCCTGTACCAATGCGGTACGCCTTGCCAGTAGGAACGGTAATGTCACCGTTTGATTGACTTTCATACATGCTGGTATCGAATGCAAAACCTGCATTCCACATCATTTTTTCATTCAGTTTGTACTGAGTACCCAATGCGATTTGGTAAGTGTCTTGTGTCTCTACGTTCAGCGTGGTTGTGTATTCGCTCCAGTCTTGCCAGTTCACGTTCCACATCACCGCTAGGTCATCATTCACTTCGTGGTAAGCACTGAAGATCAGTTGTTGCGGAGCAATGGAGTTACTATTGTCGAATTCAAATTCGGTTTCAGAAGAGTAAGACAGACCAAGACGCGTGCCTGGTGTTGCTTCATAAAGCACACCTACTCGGCCGTTGAGCTGAGTATCTTGGTCTTCGTCATTGAAGTTCAAGGCTCCCTTCGTTTCCACTTCATACATACCGTACTGAATGCCAAGCGCCGCACCCACAGACCAGTGATCATTGATGCGGTAAGAAGCGGAAGGTTGAATGGTCAAGGCTTGCGTCGTTGCTGTAGGAATATCTACATGATCACCCAAAAGACCTTCGTACTCGAGGCCAAGACCGTAGTTGCCATACAGACCAATACCCAGCGTCCATTTGTCGTTCACTTGTTGGCTGTAAAATGCCGACGCCATAGGAACAAAACCAATCACGTTGCCTGCATCGCCAGTCATCGTGTCTAGTTGCGCGTCACCGTAAAGGCCAATCAGGTTACCAGAGAAAGATTTACCAGAAACATTCGCCAGACCAGCCGGGTTTGCTGCCATTACTGAGGCATCTTGCGCACGAGCCGCCATACCAGCGGATGCCAAACCAATATCCGATGCTGTGGTTTCGTAAAGGTATAACCCACCCGCTTGCGCAGCAGCACAAGTCAGTAGAGAACTCGCTACGACGATTTTTGAAAGATTTTTCATGTTAAAACCTATTATTGTTAGGGGAACCCACGCTGCGACGGTGGTTGTATATCAATGAAAGGCATTGGCCAATCGCACACAGCGTGGGGGTGTTGTGGAGTCAGTCAGTTGAAATCAGCGTTATTGCTCGCTCACCTCAAGTTCAGTGGGTTTCTTTCGCTTAAACTTCTCGCGCAGAGATTGCATCATCACGAAGAACACTGGCGTCAGTAACGTGCCAACAAACGTAGAGAGAATCATGCCGCCGAATACCGCAAAGCCCAGTGAGTGACGAGATGCCGCACCGGCACCCGATGCAATCACCAACGGGAATACCCCCCAGATGAAGGCGAATGCGGTCATCTGTACTGCTCGGAAACGGATTCGAGCAGCTTCTTTGGCAGCATCAATGATGGATAAGCCCTTTTCTTCTCGCAGAACTTTGGCAAATTCCACGATAAGAATCGCCACTTTGGCGGACATACCAATCAAGATGACCACACCAATCTGCACGTACAAATCGAACGGTTGCCCCACCAGCAGTAGCGTGCCCATTGCGCCGAGAATAGCGACTGGAACCGCCATCATTACCGCAGCAGGAATAGTCCAACTTTCGTACTGAGCCACCAAGAACAAGTAGGTGAACAGCAAAGACAATGCGAACGCGATTGGCGCCATGTTGCCTGCTTTCATCTCTTGGTAAGTCATGCCTGACCACTCGTACGAGTAACCACTTGGCAAAGATTCCGCAGCCAGTTTTTCAATGGCTTTTACAACATCACCCGAGCTGTAACCTGGCGCTGGCGCACCGTTCACGGTTGCAGAACTGAACATGTTGTAGTTCGACAAGGTATCTGGGCCGAAGATCGGCTTCACTTTCACTAGCGTTGCCAGTGACACCATTTTTCCAGAGCTTGAGCGAACAAACAGATGGTTGATGTCGTCGATATTGTCACGGTATTGCTCTTCTGCTTGCACTTTCACTTGGTACGAACGACCAAACAAGTTGAAGTCAGAAATGTAGGCACCGCCCAACTGTGCTTGCAGTGTGCTGAAGATTTCATTCAACGGTACGCCCATCGAAATCGCTTTATCGCGATCAATATCGATGTAACGTTGCGGAATATTCGCACGGAAAATCGAGAACGCACGTGCCACTTCAGGCAGTTGGTTGATTTGGGCAACAAAATCAGCGGTTGTTTTTGCCAACTCTTGTGGAGAACGGCCCAAGTTGTCTTGCAGCACAAGGTTGAAACCATCCACCGCACCCATGCCTTTGATTGCCGGCGTCGCGAAAACGAACGAAGCGGCATCTGGCGTTGAGTTCAGCATTTGGTTAACTTTGTTCATCAACGCACGTTGGTGTAGCTCAGGGTCTTTACGTTTGCTCCAGTTATCCAGTTTGATGATCAACATGCCCGAGTTTGGAATCGACGCCATGTTAATTACCGAGAAGCCCGCAACCGAAACCACGTTCTCCACACCTTCCATCTGTTTTAGCTCATCAACGTACTTCTTCATTAATGGTGCAGTACGCTGCAATGCTGCTGCGTCTGGCAAACGCATTTCGACCATGAACACGCCTTTATCTTCGTTCGGTACGAAAGAGGAAGGTACGGTCATGAACGCAAATGCCAGCACCGCAATAAGCGCGCCATAAACACCGATACTCAGCACAATGCGACGGCTCAAGAAGCCAACTAAACCTTGGTATTTGCGCGTTATTGCCTCAAAACCTCGGTTAAACGCACGCAAAGGCGCAATAGGCTGAGAGTGAGTTGATTTCAACATCAACGCACAAAGCGCTGGCGTTAACGTTAATGCGTTGATCGCAGAGATCAGCACCGACACACAGATGGTGACTGCGAACTGGTTGAACATTCGACCGGAAATACCCGGCAATAGCGCAACCGGTACGAATACCGCCAACAAAATAAGCGTTGTTGCCAATACTGGCCCCGTCACTTCTTTCATAGCTTGGATCGTGGCCGGAATCGGGTCTAAATGCTCTTCATGGATAACCCGCTCCACGTTCTCTACCACGATGATCGCATCGTCCACCACGATACCGATGGCGAGGATCAAGCCAAACAACGAGATCGTGTTAATGGTCATGCCCATCACGCCCATGATTGCGAACGTCGCAATGATGGAAACCGGAATCGCTAAGGTTGGAATGATAGTCGCTCGCCAGTTCTGCAAGAAAACATACACAACGAAGGTGACAAGAAGTACCGCAATCACCAATGTCTCGTACACTTCATCAATCGATGTCTCTACGTATTCGGTAGAGTCATACGCGATGTCATAGACCAAATCATCTGGGAACGATTTCTCGTACTCTTTCATTGCCTCTTTCACGCGTTCCATCACGTCTAGCGCGTTCGCTGTCGGCAACTGGTACAATGCCAGAACGGCGGCTGGTTCGTTATTCATACGACCATCAGCTTCGTAACCTTGTGCGCCAACTTCCACACGAGCCACATCTTTCAAGCGAATCAAAGAACCTTTCTTGCTCGCACGAATGATGATGTTCTCGAACTCTTCCGCAGAAGTGAGTCGACCTTTGGTTTGCAAAACATATTGATATTGCTGATCACCTGGAGCTGGCATACCACCGATCTTACCCGCCGCCACTTGGATGTTTTGCGTTTTAATTGCGCCAATAACATCGCTAGCAGAAAGCTTCAAGGTAGCCAGTTTATTTGGGTTTAACCAAATACGCATTGAGTAGTCTTTCTTACCCAGCAGCGTAATGTCACTCATACCTTCGATACGTTTTAGACGCTCGACAATATTGAGATCCGCGTAGTTAGAAAGGTAGATACTGTCGTGAGACTGTTTCGGAGAACGCAGTGTGATAACGCCCAGCATGTCGGAAGATTTCTTCTTAACCGTCACACCGATTTGGTTTACTTCTTGTGGTAGAGACGACGTCGCCTGTGCCACCAAGTTGTTCACACGAACCTGCGCCATATCGCCATCTGCGCCCACTCGGAAGTAAATACGCAATGTGTATGAGCCATCGTTACCAATCACAGAAGACATGTAAATCATGTCTTCAACGCCGTTGACTTTGGCTTCTATCGGTTGTGCTACGGTCTTTTTAACCACGTCCGCGTTTGCACCCGGATACATGGTGCTCACCGTAATTACCGTTGGAGAGATTTGAGGATACTCAGAAATTGGCAAGACTTTCAGGGCGATCATACCCATCAATGTCATCGCCAGTGAGATCACCAAAGCAAACTTCGGCCGGTGAATGAAAAATTTACTTAACATCAGTACTCACTCAGCCTTGTTCACTCTGTAGTTCAACGTCTTTCACCGTTGCACCCGGACGCACTTTTTGTAGACCATTGACGATGACTTTTTCGTTAGCCGCCAAGCCAGTCAGCACAGCACGTTTCACACCGTAGGTCTGACCGAGTTCAACGTTACGACGTGACACCACGTGATCATCACCAACCACCATGACGTAGTCACCCGCTTGGTCTTGCTGAACAGCCGCCGATGGGATAAGCAAACCATCAATGGTTTTGTTGCGCAGCTTGATGGTCAAGTTGCCATATTCACCCGGCATAAGCGCGTAAGTTGGATTATCGAATTGTGCTTCTGCTCGAATTGAGCCTGTTTCTAAATCGATCTTATTGCCAACGGCGTAGATCTTGCCATCAAGCGGATACAATGAACCGTCTGAAAGGGTCAGTGTTAAATCAACATCCAGTTTGTCATCGTTACGATGAGCCACATCAATCGCACTTCTTACGCGGCGGTAGAGCTTCTCATCCACATCAAAGCCAAAGCGAATTGGGTCTACTTGAGTGATCGAAACAAGAGGAACGAGTTGAATTTTCGAAATACGGTCACCTACTCGGAAGTTGCTGAAACCCACACGACCAGAGAAAGGAGCACGCACAGAGCTAAATTCAAGATCGAGCCTTGCTGAAACCAGCGTCGCTTTCGCCTCTTCTACCGAAGCAATCGCTGCGGCGTGCGCAGCAATGGCGTCATCGTATCGCTGCTCACTGATGCTTTTATCTTTGATGAGTTTCTTCACACGTTCTGCATCACGCGTAGTTTGAACGAGTTGTGCTTTTGCTTTTTGCAACGACGCTTTTGCATACGCCAGTGCCGCTTTGTAAGGACGGTCGTCGATTTCAAACAGCAATTGGCCTTTTTCGACCATATCGCCATCTTTAAAATGAATCGCGGTTAATTCGCCACCGACTCGCGGCATAATATCAACGTCATTTACCGCTTCAGTTCGACCGATAAAATTATGATAAGGAGTGATTTTTGTTTCGGTTAGGGTAACGGTTTCAACAGAGGGTGCTTGGGCTGTTTTCGTTGCGATATCGCCAGTTTTGCATCCTGATAGTAATGCAGAAGATATAGCAATAGATACCAACGCAAATTTATATTTGGCTTTCATGATAAACCTACTTTATGTAGAAAGTGCTTTGGCCTAAATATTTAAATATATGGATAAACACACTTTCTATTCTGGAAATAAACGAGGGAGTTAGAATTGGTAGTTAAATTCGATGCGGTGATCACCATCACCGAAATTAACGTGATCATTCCAGTTTGCAAAGTAACGAATATTTGCGCGAGGATTAATTTGATAAGACAACGCAAACTCATGAGCCAAGATATTATCTTCACCCGCATAATAAGTATCTTTATATTGACTAGACCCTGACAACGTATGCATATACATTGGGTTGTAGTTAATCCAGATTTTATCGGTTAATTCAATTTTTGAGTACATACCCACAACAGTGAAAGTACCTGGAATTTCATAACCTTTGTCATCACCACTAAAATCATTAGCAATAGTGACACCCGCACCAGCTAAAGGAAATAGCTGCAACATACCAAACTTAGGTAGACCTTGAATAAAGCTATAAGATGCATCTAATTTATCGTTATCAACGTCGTAGTTTACATCTAATTGACGGCCTAGACCTTTTGCGACTTCTACTTGGAAATTACGTAGTCGGAAAGAGTCAATGCTGTCATCAACGTTGCCATATATTGGATCGTCATTGTCGCGAATGCCAAATAGCTCACCACCAATGCCTTTCATTTCAATGATGTTCATCGCCATGGTACCAGGCTGGCTAGATTGGTAAGTTTGACCGATTTTGATGTTCGCGCCTTTATCAGTAATACCAAAGCCAGCTTGGGTGTATACCGCAAGTGGGTCAGACATATCTTGTAGTTCTTCGTTATTGTTTGTCTGCGCATAGGCAGAAGACGCGAGTTGTAGGGCTGCAACCATAATGGCAACAGACGGTTTCACTAAATTCATAAAACTGTATCCATTTTAATGATTATAAAATTATTCACGTCATGAGGTCATCATAAATAGCAAGCAACACAACTCGCTTTGGATAACATAAATTATCAAAGCAAATTCAATAATGACGAAACATTCGACGCTTTAATTAAAATAAAATAAAGCATCGTAAAAGTTCAATCACCGCTACTTATATCTTATATAACTTGAAATTTGGTAATACTAACGAAGAAGGAAATATTAAAACTTATTAAAATTCAATTATCATTAGAACAAATGATTAATTAATCTTACCATATAAATAGAGAGTGCAATGGATTTATGTGATCACGTTCAATGTTTCATTTCGATCGTACAACACTCTTCATATTAATTAGAAAATTATAATAATTTAAAAAAACCTTAGTTTGATTAGCCCCGCATCAGATTAGAATAGTAGCCCTATAATAAATAAAAAGGGAATCACTCTCTGTGATTCCCTTTTATTATCGAGCGATAAAGCGCCGATGCATTTCGATAACTAAAACGCAAACAATTCGCACTATTGCAGTTTCTCTATTCCCATATTGAACAGTGCAAAACTATAAATATCTGCATTTGTCTCAATTATTTTACGCGTTGGTGTGCCTGCACCATGTCCTGCATTGGTTTCGATGCGAATTAAGGTCGGATTTGAACCCGCTTGCTTCGATTGCAACTCAGCAGCAAATTTGTATGAGTGAGCAGGAACAACACGGTCATCATGATCACCGGTTGTAATCAATGTTGCTGGGTATTCCACCCCCGCCTTTACATTGTGCACTGGCGAATAATCTTTCAGATATTGGAACATCTCTTTACTTTGCTCTGCCGTGCCGTAGTCATACGCCCAACCAGCACCTGCGGTAAAAGTATGGTAACGCAGCATATCCAGTACGCCGACTGCTGGCAGCGCCACTTTAAACAGCTCTGGACGTTGCGTCATAACGGCCCCCACTAACAAGCCACCATTCGATCCACCGTTAATGGCTAACTTGTTTGATGACGTTACCTTTTCATCAATTAGGAATTCAGCCGCAGCAATAAAGTCATCAAACACATTTTGCTTTTGCATTTGAATGCCAGCGTTGTGCCATTCTTTGCCATATTCCCCACCACCACGAATGTTCGCTACCGCGTAAACACCACCAAGCTCTAACCAAGCCGCACGTGTCGGGCTAAAAGATGGCGTGAGGCTAATGTTGAAACCGCCATAACCATATAGGATTGTTGGTGCACTGCCGTCCATCGGTGTCCCTTTTTTATAGGTGATGATCATCGGCACTTTTGTTCCGTCTTTTGAGGTGTAAAACACCTGGCGAGATTCATATAAAGCTGGATCAAATGGCGCTTTAGATTTGTAGTACACCTCGCTATCACCATCTTTGATGTTCAGACGATAGGTAGTGCTTGGCATCTTGTAGTTGGTGAAAGAGTAGTAGACTTCGGTTTCTTCTTTTTTCCCCGAGAAACCGTATGCGCTGCCAATATCAGGCAATTTGATTTCTCGGATGAGTTTGCCGTTCATGTCGTATTGCTTCACCATCGAGATCACATCAACAATATAGCTCGCAAACAAATTGCCACCCGCGGTAGAAACACGTAACACGTTCTTTGTTTCAGGAATCACATCTTTCCAGTTTTTGGGCTGCGGCTGACTTGCATCCACCGTCACGACGCGTTTGTTCGGCGCATTAAGGTTCGTAACCAAGTACAGTTTCGTGCCTTGGTTGTCTATCACCCAAGTATCAGAACTGGTGTTATCTAAAATGGTTTTGAGCGAGCTATTTGGCTTACTCAGGTCTTTGAAGAACAGTTTGTTGCCCGACGTCGATACGCTGGCTGAGATAAACAAGTAGCGTTCATCTTCCGACGTGTAACCCCCAACGTAGCGATACTTTTCGTCCTTTACACCACCGAAAATTAATTGGTCTTCACTTTGTTTCGTCCCTAGTTTATGAAAGTAGAGCTTGTGTTGGTCTGTCTTCGCGGAAAGTTCACTCCCTTTTGGCTTGTCATAACTTGAGTAATAGAAACCTTGATTGCCGAGCCAACTGATGCCGCTGAACTTAATATCCACCAGCGTTTCGCCGACGGGCTTTTTGGTTTCTGTGTCTAACACAATGACTTTGCGCCAATCGCTACCGCCTTCCGAAATGCTGTATGCAACCAAAGAACCATCACGTGAAAAGCTCACTCCCGCTAACGATGTGGTGCCATCTTCACTAAAAGTATTTGGATCGAGGAAAATTTCTGCTTCGCCATCACCTAACTGCCGATAAAGCACATCTTGGTTTTGTAGCCCGTCATTTTTGTAGAAATAAGTGAACTTACCCTCTTTGAACGGTTGGCTTTGCTTTTCGTAGTCCATGAGCTTAGTGATGCGCTCTTCAATCTGCTCGCGGTAAGGGATTTTCGACAGATAATCAAACGTCACTGCATTTTGTGCCTTAACCCATTCTGCGGTTTCTGGGCTGAGATCGTCTTCCAACCAGCGATAAGGATCACTCACTTTTGTACCAAAGTAGTCATCGACAACATCCACTTTTTGTGTGGTTGGATACGTGATGGTTTTCAGGGTTACCTGTTCAACCGACGATTGCGCCGCTTCATTTGCATACGCCACAGACAACACACTTCCGAGTGCGAGAGCCGTTGTGAGTGCTAGGGTGTTCTTTTTCATGAAATTCCTTTTTATTTTTCTGTTGTCTTTTTGTGCAATACATCAGAACTCTACTATATATCGACAAAATGAATCTAATTTCATTAAACGAGTTGTGAAAGCCATCCTAACTCCCTCATTTACTTCCAGTTCTACAAACTAGTAAGTGGAAGTGTAGAACTTGGGAACAATACTGAAGAGCTACGATGACGTTTACTCTCTTTCGTCTAAGTCAGCTCGATTTGGCGCAAAACCCCAGACTCAGAAGCGAAATCTTGGTCGTGACTAATCAGAACAAATCCACCTTTGTATACATTTAACGCCTGACTAAGCATTATTTTTGACTCGAGGTCGAGATGGTTATCTGGTTCATCAAGCAGCAGCAAAGGCTGAGAATTTTGGTGGCTGACTATCAGCATCGCGAGCTTCATCTTCTCGCCACCGCTCAGTAGGCGCCCCAATCGAAACACTGCATCTCGACGAAAACCGATCCCGGCCAATAAGGTCCTCGCTTCACTTTCCGTCATCTCTTGGCAGCTCTCCATTACGTTCTCAAGTAACGAAAGATTTGGATTCACTGCACCAAAATGTTGGTCGAGATAATACAAAGGCGTATTCACTTGCAACTCACCACTCTGCAACGATAACTCGCCAAGCAACGTCTTTAACAAGGTTGATTTTCCGCAGCCATTTCTCCCTTTGAGATGGACTTTGTCGTTCGCAAAAATCTGCAACGTGATAGGCGTAGAATTCCCAAAAGGTAATATACCTTCTTGTATCGACAACACTTTTCGCGAACGGTTCGGATTATCTGTAAGATAAAGCTTTTGCGCCTTGAGTTGCTCATGTCGCGATTGCAACGCCTGTTCTTTGGCTTGTAAATGCGCTTGTCTGAGTTGCTCATTCTTATTGCGATTTGAAGCGCTGGCGGTCGCGCTATCCTTTTTTCCATCAAGCAAAATTTTGGGCTGACTGCCGTCTTTGCGCAGTTTGTTCCCTTGCGCGGCGCGTTGGTCTGCTTTTTCGCGATTTTTCTGGGCTTGCTCGGCTAACCGTTTTTTCTGTTTATCGACTTGCGCTAACTGCCTCTCGACCGCTTGCAGTTCAGTGCGTTTTTTCTCGGCGTACACATCGTAATTTCCACCAAAAGCCTGTAAACCTAGGCCCGAGAGTTCCCAAATTTCCTCCATCTCTCGCAACAGCTCACGATCGTGACTGATGAGTAAAATCGCGCCGCTGAAATGCGTCATAGACTCTATCAACCATTGTTTCGCCTCGGTATCGAGGTGATTGGATGGTTCGTCGAGAATCAAAAGATCCGTTTCGTTTTCAAATAACTGCCATAACTGCAAACGCGCCAACTGACCACCACTGAGCCGAGCACAAGAGAAATCAGGGTCTTGCGGCAAGCCCATCGCAGCAAGCTGCTGTTTGAGTTTCAGTTCAATATCCCACTGTTCGCCAACCAGTTCGAACCAATGCTCAGAAACATCACCTTGTTCAATCTGCTTCAAAGCATGTAAGGCCGAGTCTGTTCCCAGAAATTGGGCGATCGATTGCTGACCTGAAAGCAGATCAGACGGCTGCTGGCGATACATCATGAAAGAAGAGGGAGCAGTCACAACACCGCTGGCAGGCTGAATTTCTCCCGCTAAAATGGAAGCCAAAAGCGACTTGCCGATGCCATTGCGCCCAACCAAACCAACACGTCGTTTAGTCATGGAACAAGAAATAGACTGGAATAGCGTATCGCCATTATCAAACTGATGGCTAACATTAAAAGCTTGTAAAACCGGCATAATTTGCCTCCTGTATGACAGGGACAACAGCCGTAGCTATGATTTGAAATTGCAACAAAACGCGTGCACAAACGCATTAAGCTCTATGTAAAGTTCGACGATATACGTCAAATCAAAAAGTCGTCTTGTTGCAAAGAAATATCGGAAAGTGAGCTACGCCTACTAACCCTGCAGATCCAAAAAATAAGTAAAAATATGGATGACAGGTTTAGTTCTTCATGTTGGCGTAATCTCCTAGAGAAATGATGCGCAGAGTGTAGCCGCTTTTTTGTTCAAAAAGCAAGCTTTCTAACCAAATGTGAACAAAAAGAAAGTTTCACAGTAAGTTGTTATATCACATTAACTTTTTAACAAGTCTTTGAACAATTTCGAGATCTTAGCAACACAATTTTTATCCAAGCCATACTATGCTTAGAGTAAAGATAATCCACATAAGGGCGTGGTTATGAAATACAAACATATCCTTGTTGCACTCGAACTGTCAGATGAAAGCACCGTGCTTATCGACAGAGCGGTATCAATGGCAAACTATCTCGACTCCGATATATCCTTTATTCATATTGATGGTACGCACGGAGAAATCTATCGTGAGCTTGTAGACATCAAAGAAAACCCGGATCAAAGGCCGTTGAATGAGCATTCAATGGAATGTTTAAAAACATTTAGTGATTACATGGATTACCCACTTAAACATTTCTTCGTAGGTACTGGCGACTTGGCTGATAAATTAGAGGTTACCATTAAAGAGCAAGAAGTGGATCTTCTGATTTGTGGTCACCACCAAGATTTCTGGAGCAAGATTATTTCTTACTCCAGACACTTAATTAACAAGTCACCGGTGGATATTCTAGTCGTCCCTATTCATGATTAGTAAAACGTAACGCTTCCCAAAACCACCAATTTATTTGGTGGTTTTTTATTGATATTGAAACAGCTTAAACAGTTTTCCAAACTAGCTTGGCGATCATTTATGAGTTACATTTTCTAACCAACCCGCGCTCCTACTGGGCATGGTTATTTAGATAGCAAGGATCCCTATGGCAAATAAAAAAGTACTCATTCTCTTTGCTCATCCTTCCCAGCATCGTTCAGAAGTGAATACTCCACTTTTCAAAGAAGCTCAAAAAATTGAAGGCGTGACATGTGTTGATCTCTATGGCGAATACCCTCGTTTCGATATTAATATCGACCGTGAGCAGCAACGCTTACGTGAGCATGACGTGGTGATTTTCCAATTCCCACTATATTGGTATTCAACGCCTGCGATTTTAAAAGAGTGGCAAGATCTGGTTTTGGAATATGGCTTTGCTTACGGTACAGATGGCACAGCACTGCAAGGCAAGACCATGCTTTGTGTGCTGTCTGCAGGGGGCAAAGAAGAAGCTTATAAGGCAGAGGGCTACAACCACTTTACGATTCGTCAACTGCTTGCGCCCATTGAACAAATGTCCGCACTGACCGGCATGAACTACATTGCCCCTCTCGCGATGTTTGGCGCACGTACAGCAGATGAAGAAGGGCGAATCCCTCGTCATGTTGAGCGGTACAAGAGCCTGCTAACAGCTTTAGTCGAAGATAGGTTGGATGTTGAAGCTGCGGCGTCATTAATCAAGCTTAACAGCGCATTGCCAGAGCTCATTAAGGAGGCTTCATGACAGGAATATTCTTACAAGCCTTCGTATATTTGATTGCTGCTGTAATTGCAGTCCCACTTGCTAAGCGTTTGGGACTTGGGTCCGTTTTAGGCTATCTCATCGCAGGTGTGGTCATTGGCCCAATTATCGGTTTAGTCGGTGAAGAAACAACAACAATCCAGCACTTTGCCGAGTTTGGCGTGGTGATGATGCTGTTTCTCGTTGGCTTAGAGCTCGAACCCAAAATGTTGTGGGCGATGCGCAATCGCTTAATGGGTTTAGGAGGTCTGCAAGTCGGCGGTACCGTCGCGGCGATTATGGGTATTGCCTTGTACTTTGACCAGCCTTGGACCATAGCCTTAGCCATAGGTTTGATCTTCGCCCTCTCTTCTACTGCGATTGTTTTGCAAACTTTTAGCGAAAAAGGATTAACGAAGACGGAAGGTGGACAAAACGCTTTCTCCGTGTTGCTTTTTCAAGATATTGCAGTGATACCAATGTTGGCGTTCATTCCCCTATTGGCCTTACCTGAATTAATTGAACAGGCACAGTCCGCGGCTCAAACAGCCGCAGCGCACCATGAAGAATTAAGCCTCGTTGCGGGGTTGCCAGGCTGGGCATACGGCATCGTAATCACAGCATCGATTGCAATCGTCGTCGTTGGTGGACACTTTTTAAGTCGACCGCTGCTCAATTATGTGGCTAGCTCTGGTTTGCGAGAAATCTTTACCGCAACTGCACTCATGCTTGTCATTGGTATCGCTGCACTGATGAGTTTAGTGGGCTTATCTCCTGCCTTAGGAACCTTCTTGGCTGGCGTTGTATTGGCGAACAGTGAATTCCGCCACGAGTTAGAGTCCAACATCGAACCATTTAAAGGCTTATTGTTAGGTCTGTTCTTTATTACCGTTGGCGCAGGGATCAACTTCTCGGTTCTATTTGGTGATTTCTGGCTGATCATGGCGCTGACCATTGGCGTGATGGTATTGAAAGCCTTGGTGCTGTTTATTCTTGCACTGATATTTAGGGTGAAAGGCAGCAACCGCTGGCTGTTTACCCTAAGCTTGGCTCAAGCAGGTGAATTCGGCTTTGTGCTTCTAAGCTTTTCAGTGCAAAACCACGTCATCCCATTTGAACTCTCACAAACTCTTGCGTTAGTGGTTGCGATTTCGATGTTCCTGACACCAGGTTTGTTTATTCTGTTTGATAGAGTGATTCTGCCGCGCTTTGAAAGCCAGTCAAATGGACGCGAAAGCGATACGATTGAGGAAACAGGCACGGTGATCATCGCCGGCATCGGCCGCTTTGGACAAATAGTGAATCGCCTATTGGTATCAAACGGCGTGACTACCGTGGTACTTGACCATCAATCTGACCAAGTCGATAACATGCGCCAGATTGGCACTCGCGCCTATTTTGGCGACGCGACTCGACCAGATATGCTACATACAGCCGGCATTGAGCACGCCGCTGCGTTGGTTGTGGCGATTGATAACCAAGAATCGAGTGTAGAACTGGTGAAGTACGTTAAGCACACGTACCCAAAAGTAACAGTGATTGCACGTGCCTTTGACCGTGGACATGGCTATCTTTTGCGTCAAGCGGGGGCTGATATTATTGAATCAGAGACCTACCATTCTGCATTGGAGATGGGCGGTCACACAATGAAAGCCCTTGGCATTCACCCCTTCTTTGTTGAACAACAGAAGACGACATATAAGCGTGTTGAAGCACGTAAGTCAGAAATACTTTACAAAGCTTGGGAAGATGATTCTGAAGGTGAACGCTATGACAACAATTTCCGACAACTGTTTATTCAGTTAGAGGAGAAAATGGCGGAAGAGATGCAAAAAGATCGTCATGACAAACTATCGCGGTCAGAACGTGGTTGGACACCGCCACCTAAAGGTTACGCCGATGACTTTAATGAAGATAACGTCCAAGAGCTAACACCACCAAGAGAAGAGCCTATCCAACGATAACGCACTCCATATTAAAAACCTCCCACTTGGGAGGTTTTTATTTTTTCAGTACAGAGCCACACGCCGTGCAGGATAAAATGATCTTCTCGATATTACATAAGATCATTCATTAAAATCTCATACTCTTCGTTTGCTTCTTCCACTAAATGAGAAAGCTCTAACGCATCAGTAACTGCAAGATTGAACTGCCACGGAGTTGTGTCTTCTTTACCACAGATTCGAGTTTCACACCCACGACTCTCAAAAGACAAATCATCAAACTCTGTGATGTGGCGCTCTTGAAGTTCAACAATCTCAACTTCTAATTTACCGACAGGATTGACTTTAACGTGGGCATGTAACTCCGAACTGTTAGACAAACAATAATCTCTATGAACCGCAATCATGGCCGCCTCCTTGGTCTGCCAACTGACAACTCAACATTGAGTGTAGACGAGGGATTTTGAACGTGGCGTGAAATAATAATGAAGATTGATCTGTCTCATTAGAACAGACAATTGTTGTCATGAAGGCATGAGCCAGTATGAATCTCATCTGATTTAAATTGTTCTGAGATCGTAATAGTTGGCATTTACCGAGACTTTCCCTATTATCGAAACAAAATTACTGTGGTCATTCTTTAGAGGTCAGTATGGAGCTTGAAGCCGTTGCTAAAGCACTAAAAGAGTTAGGGCATCCGACTCGTTTAAGTATTTACAAAGAAGTCGTCAAAGCGGGATACAAAGGTATCGCGGTAGGCGGCGTACAAGAAAAGCTTGGCATTCCAGCATCCACTCTCTCTCATCATATCTCGAGCCTTGCTTCAGCTGGTCTTCTCACCCAGCGCCGCGAGGGTAGAACCCTTTTTTGTGTTGCAGAGTATCAGTGCTTAGATGACGTAATTGGTTTTTTAAAAGCAGAATGTTGCGTTAACGAGTGCTCATAAATTTCTAGCAAAAACGAGAGAGTTTGAGTTTCTATTGAACTTCAGCAGAACGTGAATGACGATGAAAAACATACACACCGAAGTTGCTAAGCTCGGTGTGTACATCTTCTAGTTCGCGACAAGTAACATCGACGACTTAGATGGTACGATTAACTTACCGTCACTTGGAATGATTTGTTCTGTCATCAAATCAACCCAATTACCACCGATTTTTAATGTCAAAGACTGTTGACGCTGTGATTTATTAAGCACCACAATACCTTTGTCACCTCGCTTAAGTACGAGCATGTCATCGTTACCTTCAAGAACACTCATCGGCTCGCCATGCGTCATATTATGGAACTGGATCATTTTTGCCATTCTCGGATCGCTCCATGCACCCTGCCATCTTGGCTGACCATTTTTACCTTTAATACCGCTAGTGTTTAAGTCGGTATAAATCAACGGCACACCACCATCTCGGCCTAGAATATAGGCATAAGCTAACCATTCGTTTTCCTCGTCCATGATGAGATCAAGAAAGACATCATTGTTAGGAATATCATGTGTGATAGCAAATGTAATCGCACGACCAGGCGAAAGGGCCTGACCGAAACAGTATGGGTCAATCAACGACTTGAAACTGCCCTTTTTGGCAAACGCCTTAAAAATGGTCGAGAACAACGGGAAATCGTAAGCGCCTAAGCGAGTTTCCTGTAAATACGGCTCAAGAAACAGCTGATACTCTTCTTCCGTCGCACCGCCATCGGTAATAATTTCGCCAAATATGTGCACATCCCGCGTGATGTCGTCTGTCCAAACACGCTTAAGATGCTCTAACGTCATGTGTTTCGCAGCGTCAATACGAAAACCTTTCACACCAATAGCTTTCAGCGCCGTTAGGTACGCTCGCTGCTGTTCAACGACATGGTCACAAACACGAAGAGTTGGCAAGCCAGGGTCGGTTGGCCCACCTGTGATACGTCCGTTTTGAACCTGCCACTTATCTTTCCAGTCTTTGATGCCGAATGCTTCAACAAAGTCCTCTTCATCAAAAAGTGGTTGAGATAGATCGCCAAACAACGCTAGCGACTGATATTTCTGTTTGTTGTTCTGGTATTCCTCCAAGACCTCTTGTCTTGGGTACTGAAGGTCTCTGCGAAGGTGGGCCTCATTTGCCATATGGTTAAACACTACGTCGGCATAAACCCACACACCAACTTGCTCCAGTTCACGAACCATATGAATAAAATCTTTGGTATCACCCAAGGCATTATCGATAACACGATAATCCTGTGGTTGATAACGCTGCCACCAGCGCTCATCGTGTGCGCTTTTCATTGGTGGCGAAACCAACACAGAGCCATAACCAAGCTCGCGGATTTCTTTTGCTCGTTGGGCAATGTCAGCATACTTCCAATCAAACGCATGTAAGATAACGTTTGCACCGAATGATTGTGTTTCCTGTGAGCCACTCATGTTGTTCTCCTGCTCGTTTCCACTCACGATTACTTGTTTGCATTTTTTTGTGAGTGAATTCAATAATCGAAATTATAAAAGCTATTCATCAGAGGCACTCACCCTTTTAGCACTAACTCAAGGCTGAAATCGAAGGCGTAGCGACTCATCCATTGCACAGCGATAAATCGTTCTGAGTGAATAACGGGCACACGACATACAACCCGAACAGACCAACACAAAACTAAGGCATTGTTTTGATTAACAAAAACTTAAATTCAAAAAGATAGAACATAAGACCTATGTACGCCCTAAAATAGGCCCAAAGGATAAAAATAGCCAAGCCAACCCGTTGAGTAATCAATTGTTAATAAAACGAAACTGGCAGATGGATCACGTTTGGCGCGTTTCAAAAATCCAGTAAATCACCATACCTAGCGTTAAAAGACTAAAGATTTCTGTTTGTATCTGTCCCGAAATGACTTCAAAATGCGAAACTTAGCTTATCTCTATGGGGTATGCTCTACCTTGGAGGATAATAATGAATATCAAAGAATTTTCTGACCTCGTCGGGCTATCTGCTCATACACTTCGATACTATGAAAAAATCGGTTTACTTAAACATGTCCATAGAAACGCGAGTGGACATCGAATGTATAGTTCGAAAGATCTAAACTGGATAAGCTTTGTTAAGCGTTTAAAAGAAACTGCAATGCCACTTGAAGAGATTCTAGAGTATGCCAAATTAAGGGAAGTCGGCTCTCAATCTGTACCACAACGTCAAGCCCTGTTAGAACGCCACCAAGAAAACCTCAAACGCCACATTGAACAACAGAAAAAGCACTTATCGGCTCTAGAAGAAAAAATTGCCTTGTATAAAAGCGGAAAAGTTCGTTGACTTAGAGTTAACTCTAACGATTAAGGTGTGTTTACGTTTATTCACTAGGAACATACCGATGGAACAATCACGCTTTAACAAAGGATTAGAACTACTCTCTCAAATTGATGGCGACGCTGGTCATAATGTCATCGAAAGCTTACAAGATATTTGTCCAGATTTAGCTCAGTACACCATTGAGTATCCGTTTGGCGATATTTATGCTCGCCCGGGCTTAGACCTAAAATCGAGAGAAATCGCAACCGTCGCCGCGCTAACGGCAATGGGGAATTGCGCGCCGCAACTAAAAGTGCACTTAAATGCAGCGCTGAATGTAGGCTGTAGCGAGGATGAGATTAAAGAGATCATTTTGCAGATGTCCGTCTACGCAGGGTTTCCCGCGGCATTAAACGGCATGTTTGCATTCAAAGAAGTGCTAGCGGAAAGAGCAGAGCAATAACGACGTTGAAATCAATTTAACCGCAATTAAAAACGGCCCTTGGGGTTCGGGCCGTGATTAAAACAACGAGTGAATTAGCGCTCAGGAGTTTCAAGCAGTTTAACCGCGCAATCTACCGCGTTGTTAATGCCTTGACTGCTCTCCAACTTGCCTGAACTTGCAGGACCAAGAGCACAAGAATACAAAGCCAGCTGCTTATCGAACGGCAGATCCAACTGTTCATAGAGATTTTGTCGGATTCTTGCATGTTGTTCTGGTTCTTGGTTAGCAAGGCTAATCAACGTTTCATAAATAAGCGTTTTCATGTCTTTCCCTTTTCACTTTATTGCACGGGGTGCATATATATTGTATCCATTTGGGAAACACAAATCAGAAGCTAGGTCACAGAACGCGTCGCTAAAAAAGTTTATGTGCGCGGTAAATTGCAATACAAACCTAAAGCCGTTTAGAAAAAGGGCAACTGATAACTCGATAGATCAGCCGATTAACTAGCATTCGCCGCTGTTTGTTTATAATCGTGTCCGATATAAACAAAAACGTCGCTGTATCAGCGACGTTTTATCTCGACTTTAGTTAATCGAACCTGTTTAGTCGAAGTGCACTAGCATTTCAACGTCATCGCCTTGCTCTGGAGCCTGAAGAGCGAAGTGCACGTACCCTGCTTCAGTAACAGGAATCGCAAGGTATTCATTGCTGCCTGCATAGTTGGACGCATACTCGTGCTGCTCTACTGTAGGCCAATGCTCCCTACTCGCGTATAGATCGACATTACCAGTTTGAGAGTGAGCCGTTAGCCATACACGAACCTCTTCAACACCTTCAGGCACATAAACTGCTGCATAACGCTGCTTGTGAACGGTAAGCATTTTGGCTTCACCAGACTCTAATACCACAGGTGCTAAATCATCTTGCACTTGGGTTGGCGGTGTTTGCGCTTCCACTTCTAACGCAGCCACAAGATTCACTGAGTCATAGCTATCACGTCCAGTTAAGCTGATGTAGTAACGACCCGCTTTAACGTAACCATCTTGCTCTGGTTCAAACACAATCTCTTCATTGCTGCCATCAGCATATTGACTCATTTCGAAATCATAGTAATGCGCGACTTTGTTGTAGCTCATGTAAAGATCCGCATCACCCGCACCCTCAATAGATACATTGAAGTTAACGGTGTTGGCTGGAACATCAACGTAGAACAGTTTTTCGCTGTATGCTTCGCCACTGAGCTGAAGGCTTTGGTTCGCCGTCAATTCAGTCACTTGTGCTTCAGGGCTTGTTGGTTCTGTTGGCTCTTCTGGGTCTGTATCAGGTTGCTCAGGTTCCACTTTTAATGTGTCCAACCAACGTTCAAACTCAGCATCGTATTGTTGACCTAAAGACGTCACCTGCTGTGCCCATTGTTCGAACTGGCCAGAGCGCGACAATGCCAACAAGCTTTCGACGTCTTGTGGATGATTTTCTAACATGAATCGAACAGCTAGATAACCCCAACGATAGATACGATTGGTATCGTGAGAGTACGTGGTATCAAACACAGTGGAAAGGCTCAGTTTACCATCTGCAATCAGCTCAATCGCAGCTTGGTAACCTTGCTTGTAATGCATGTATTCAGCAAAACCTTCTAGCCACCAAACAATATGACCATGAGCCAAGTTATCGCTGAACGAACCGTATTGGTTAAATCGTGCATCTAAATAGTGCGTGTATTCATGTTCTAGGTTCAAGATAGAGAGATCTTCACCATTCGCGTAGCGATAAGCGACGAAACGCGCAGTATTGTCCGCTTTTGAAGGGTCACCTTCTAGGTACTGACCACCGTTGTCCGTTGTATTACCAAATAGGAATGAAGAGTAATCAACGTAACTAGTGTTACTCGCGAATACCGCCACTTCAACACGATCATTCAAATCATCAGCGACAGGTTGATTACCCGTATTCGCAACTCGATGGAAGTCGGCTTCTTTTGCCGCTAGCACTTCACACGCTTTCGCTGCTTGAGCATCGGTCAGATCCTCAGAGCGAATAATGGCAGGTCCCTGACATTCAAAACGATTTGGCATTACACGTGCAGCTAAATCTTGCTTGGCTTGCTCAATATTCAGACCATTTAGGCCTTCTGGTGCGTAGTAGCTCATCATTTCAACGGCAGCAAGCCATAGTTTGTCATGCTCACTACCCAGTGGATAACGCTGCATCACCTGTTGCATTACTGCCAATGCTTTGCGTTTGGTCTCCTGATCTGGGCTCGCGAGCAAACGACCAGTTTCACGTAATGCATTGAAAACGATAAAGCTTGCATCCGTATCTAATGCCCAAGCATTATCAGATGCGAATTTCACCAACGTATCAATATGGTGTGTATTGTTTGCCATGTATCGGTAGAACGCATCGTTCGCCGCATGGCCTGCCATAGAGCGGAACAAGTTGTTTAAACCATCGACCCATTGCGTGTCCTGCGCGGTTTCACGATTAAAGTGCATCAACGCGGCCATCATGCTATCCATGGTCAGCGGCAACTGCTTAACGTTATCAACCATCAAAGTCAGGCTCTTCATTGCACCAACTTGTTCACGACCTTGATCCAAAGCATGAGGGTTGTTTAGGAATAGGTTCGTCGACTGAGCAAAACGCTGACTCAACGCTTGCGAAAACTCAGGTGTACCAGTACCAGCGTTGTAGCGAACGTAGTAGGCCGCTCGAATAAATTCGCCTAGGTTCTCTAGAATACGAGCTTGATCTGCTTCACCACGATAGCGAGCGATTTCTTGATCCAGCGCGACTTGGATACGGCTTAGGCTCGCTTCACTATAGATATCATTCAGCGTTTCTGAAGGTGCTGAAAACCAAGCGTGGTAGCAATCATACTCAGCACCAGAAACGGCAGTAGCCAGATCTCGCGATTGTTGTAAATCAGCAACAGCACACTGATTTTGTGCAAAAGAGAAGCCAGACACACTCGCTAGCATACAAGCAAGCGCCAAACGATGGCGCGGGAAAAAACGGATATGAGACATAACAACACTCATTGATTATTAACATACATTGAGTGGGGATTTATATTCTTTACAGCTCAAACAGTGAAATCAGTGTCATAAAATTTATGAAACCGCTCCCAAAAATAGGTCTTTTACTCTAATTAAATGGGAGCAATCCCACTCCCCAATAACTCACAATTATCAATAAAAACATTAATTTACCTTTTTCTAAATAACGACTTTATGAGGAAAATTGACCTTAAACACCCCCCTTAACTCTTCCAGATAGAGTTCACGACAATCAAAGGTTCTAAATTAAATTTTGATGCTTGATACCATCTATTTTTATTTGTGACTCATTCCCAATAAGTCATCGAGTGCATATCAAAAGGCTGGCATTAATGGTAAATTCTCCGCCAAATCAAACACATTTACTCCTCCAGTCATTGATGAGTGAATAAAGCAGATATTTGGCTAGGGATAATACATGTCACTTTGGGGATTTTTGGGAGCGGGGATTGCCTACTTCATGACAACGTTTGCCTTTGTTTTTGGCGGCATTTTTTGGTTATGTGCTGAAGGTAATACATTAAGAGAAACTAAGCGCCAATCATCAATAATGTCCGGGGTTATTGCTTGTACTATTGGAACTTGGGTGCTTGCTTTTGGTGTTTACGTTTACGGTTACTTTTGGGATAACTCTTCTCACTATTATTTTTATTTGCTCGCTCCATGGGGACTTGCCATTTTTGGGGTAAAACTTCGTAACCGCTGGGTTAAGCAATACGCGCGTGTAAAACACGCAAAAGAAGAACAGTGGCAAAAGCGCTGGCGAGAATTATTAGGGGAAGATACTGAAGATCTTCCACCATATACACATGATTACGAGCTCTACTCGGGCATTTGGCAAGCCAATGAAGCGCTCCGAGAACAGTGTTTTGCGGCCCTTCCTCACGGGAAAGCAGTCTACGAGAGAGTGAAAGCCTTCCAAACGATGGCCTCCCACGCTGGTGACATAAACAATCAAGTTTTGCTGAGTAAACTCGATCAACTAGAGGATGAAATCATTCAAGTTCTTGAGCAACACTCGCAAAAGAAAGTAAGCATTGAAACTGGCGCTGGTACTTTACGCAAAGAGTCAAAACGCAATGTTTATCACCATGAGAATGGCCCAACAGAAGAGCAACTGTACGACTCAATCAACCTCCAACATGATTTGGATCGAGAGCTACGCAACATTATCTATGATCGGCTCGGTTACGATGGCGAAGATGAGTACTTTTTCCTCCAAGCGCCACTCGAAGAGCTTACCGAGAATGAAACCGCAATCAACTGGATGCTCTGGGGGTTAGTAAGCGACCATTTTGCTGTTGACCCATACCAAACGGCGTTGGATCTCAGCCTAATGAATGCGGAACCAAGATGGGGGCAAAATGAACGGTTTGTAATGATTACGGCTCAATAAACGCAAGTACTAAGTCTAACTTTAATACAACCTATTCTGAGACCACCCTCGCGTTGGTTAACTTAGCCAATAAGCGGCCAACGCGATCGCGCATTTCACGTCTATCGACAATCATATCTAGCGCACCATGCGCTAGTAAAAATTCACTTCGCTGAAACTCGTCTGGTAGCTTTTCACGTACCGTTTGCTCAATGACCCGTCTTCCCGCAAAGCCAATACTTGCTTTAGGTTCACCAATATTGATGTCTCCTAACATGGCTAAACTCGCCGAGACGCCACCATAAGTTTGGTCCGTCAATACTGAGATATAGGGTAATCTGTGCTCAGATAAGTGGTTTAACGCGGCGCTGGTTTTTGACATTTGCATGAGTGCCACCAAAGACTCTTGCATGCGCGCCCCTCCGCAAGCGGAAAAACATACTAACCCAGATTTTGTATTAATTGCGCTTTCAACTGCTCGGACAAACTTCTCGCCAACCACTGCGCCCATCGAGCCTGCCATGAAAGAGAATTCGAATGCGCACGCAACAACAGGCAGCCCCAATAACTTACCCTCCATCACCACCAACGCATCTTTTTCTCCAGTCGTTTTCTGTGCTAAAGCAATTCGCTCTTTATATCGCTTTAAGTCTTTAAAACCCAAAATATCTTGTGGCTCCAACTCACTTGCCAACTCTTGTTGTGTTCCATAGTCCAGAAAAGAGATCAACCTTTGACGCGCAGCCATTCTCATGTGATATGAGCATTTAGGGCATACTTCCAAATTTTCTTTTAACGCGGCACGATAAAGTATTTGTTCACACTCAGGACACTTTGTCCAAACTCCCTCAGGGATAGATGCTTTGCGCGAACCTATTATATTTTTATTCTCAAATAACCGTTCTAACCAGCTCATAAATTCACCACTATTGATTACGTTCTAGCGCGATATCTCGTTGTTTGTTCGCTTAAACTTGTAAATAAAATTGTATGTAACTTAGTACAGGGATAAAGTGCGATATGCTGGCTTGATAATCCAATAAAGTGGGATAATGAAATGTTTGATAACGTTGACCAAATCTGGTTAAAAAGTTTTCACTGTGTTTATGAGAACAACAGCTTTAAGCGAGCCGCTGAGTGTTTGAATATACCAACATCAAATATCAGCCGACACATTGCCCTGCTTGAAGAAAAGTTAAACATTAGGTTGTTCAATAGAACAACAAGGCGAATGACGCCTACCGAGGCTGGAGAAGAGCTCTATAGCAGCACTCGTCCGTTATTGGAGCAACTCAACGCCGCACTAGAAACGGTAACGCGCCACTCGCACACGGTAACAGGGGAACTGCGAATTCTTATGCCAGACACACCTGTACTGGCCAAAGCGGTTGTCACCTTTTGCACGCAATACCCGTCAATCTCTTTGTCTTGCGATACAACGCTAAACCCTAAAGATGATGTTATTGACAGCTTTGATGTCATTTTGAGTTTTCATAGAGGGACTTTGTCAGACAGTAACTGGGTGGCGAGAGAGATAAAACGCTGGCCCAGTGCCATTTTAGCCGCGCCTCAACTAATTGAGAAATACGCCACCCCTTACAAAATTACGGATCTAAGTCATGTTCCCTGCATCACGACGCTTACCGCAGTAAATGGTGCACCATGGGTATTCAGAAACCCTGCTGGGGGCCATATTACTCAAACTGTGCAATCTTCATTCAAAGTAAACAGCGGTCATCTCGCCAGATATGGCGCGTTATCAGGGCTTGGATACGCAATATTGCCAATTGAGTCATGCCAAAATGAGATCAAAAATGGTGAGCTAGAAATCGTCACTCTAGAGTACGAACCTGAGGATTTAGTGCTTTACGCCTTTTACTCGTCAAGAAAACATGTAGCTAAGAAAATATCTATGTTTGTTGAACATTTAAAGCAAAACGCAAAACTTAACGCCTAGCTAAGCTTTACTCGACTAATTTATCGTATTCTGTTTTATCGTCTAGAAAGGACAAACACCGCTAAGCGATTTGAGACTCGATTTTTTCAAATAAAAAAGCCAGCAATTAACATTTACTGGCTTTTATTAAAGAGGGTCAGTTGGCGTTTAGATTCTAAACGCTCCTACGTGACGATCGAGTGTTCGCGATAGCTCCGCGAGTTGTTGACTTGATTCTTCTAGTTGCTCACTCGCTGTTAGCGCACTTTTCACTGAGTGGCTGACGGTATCCATGTTCATATTAATTTCGTTTGCTACCGTTGATTGCTGTTCTGTTGCGGTTGCTACTTGAGTATTGATATCTGAAATAGTCGTCACTTGTGCAGCTATTGCTTCTAAAGCCTGTCGAGCTAACTCAGTTTCTGCCGTTCCTTCTTCAATAAGAGTCTTACTATTACTCATTGAATTCACCGCACTTTGAGCTTCAGTTTGTAGCTGGTGAATCATATTGTCAATTTCATCGGTAGAATGAGCCGTTTTAGTCGCTAGGTTGCGAACTTCATCAGCGACTACTGCAAAACCTCGGCCGGCATCACCAGCGCGTGCCGCTTCGATAGCCGCATTGAGAGCCAATAGATTGGTTTGCTCCGAAATACCTCTAATCACCTCTAGAATACTACCAATCGACTGAGTATTTTCAGCAAGACTCACGATAATGTTGGAAGTGCTGTTCATCTCGTTTTCAAGATTCGTCATCGCCGTTTTGGTTCTTTCTAGCGTCGTGTAGCCATCTTGCGCTTCATTACTTGCTGCACTCGCAGCATTTGCTGCTCCGGCAGCATTGGAGGCAATTTCATTGACCGTAGCAATCATTTCGTTCATGGATGTGACAACCAGCATGGTTTGCTCGTTCTGCTCTTGCCCTCTTGTGAGCGCTTGTTGAGATTGCCCACGCAAAGCGACAGCTGAACTATTAAGCTCCACACCAGTATTTACAACTTGTGTAATAATCTCATGTACTTTCCCAACAAAAACGTTGAAAGCAGAAGAAATTTGCGCGACTTCGTCATTACCTTTCGCTGGCAAACGAACGGTTAAGTCTCCGTCTCCTTTTGAGATGTCTTGTAGAGCGTCTTTAAGCGCAGAAAGCGGTCTCATCAGTTTATTTAGCAGAAGTGACAGAATCAAAACACACATAACGAAGATCGCCACCATAGAGATCAACTGGTAAGTAATAATTCCATTCGTCGCTTGGCTCACTTCGGTAATAGGAATACCAATATCAAAAGTACCGTATAACTGACCATCCACATAAATTGGTGCCATGATGTCAAACACCCATACTTTCTGGACATCGGCATACCACTTTGAGTACTGTTGAACACCTCTCGTCGCGCCTTCAACAGTATATGCATCGTTATAGGTTTTGTTCAGCTTGTGCTTATCACTGTGGGCTACTGCCGTTACGTTACGGTCAATTACAACGGCATAACTCACGTCTGAACGTTGTTTCAGCCCTTCAACAAGCGATTGTAAATCTTGCATTGGATTGGCTGAGTTCTCCAAAATATAACTCGCATTTCCCGCTAGAAACTCAGCTTGAACTTGGGATTTGTTTAAGATGATGTCATCGATTTTCTGACTCGAAATTAGGTACGTTGATGCCATACTCGCCACGACAGCAATACCAAACATGGCGCAGACTGCTAATAAGATGATTCTTTTCATTATAATTGTCTCAATACAATTCAATTGATGCTCATTAATCGAGCGCTAAGCCTTTCTTCTCCAAAACCAACCAAACTGCATTTTGGGTCTGTTTGGCAGAGCAAGACATAACTTTATAACTATGTATCTGCTTGGTTCCCGATTACTTTAGACAGAAGGAAAAAAAGTCTTCAAAACGTCACATTTCTACGAGGTTTGGCGAAGGGACGAGTACGCAAAAGGAAACGTTTGCATAGTTAAATTTAACTATGCGACCAAATTGGTATCGAACATTAAAGAAAAGAGTTCTAATTAGCGTTTTGCCGTCGGGAGCGCTGTGGTCAGTGCTCCCGTTTTATCATTTAGTATCTCAGGTTCAGATATTAGAGCCACAATCGCAGCGGTTGTAATCCGAGATGCTTGGTGAAGCGAGAATGACTTGGTTTGTAGATATGGCAGCGATGTCAGATCGAGTGATTCTCAATCAAGAATCGGCAGCAAAATATGCAAACCAAGGCATGAAGCCATTGCCCATAAAAAAGAAAGGAAAAAAATCTTTACCACAGAGTTTAACTCGTCAGCGATATGTATCCATGCATACCCATGTATAAACCAACTGCACTGATCAAGACGCCCGATAAGTAAGGAGCTCGACGTGCAACATCATTCAAACCGCTCCATTTAGATGTCGCTTTTTGCACGCCCACTGCTGCCACAACGCCAACAGCAACCAGAGTCAAGGCTAAGCCAATACTGAATGACACAACTAAAGTCGCACCAAGAGTGATTGCCTTAAGCTGCAAACAGATAAGCAAAACCGTTACCGCAGCAGGGCATGGAATCAAACCGCCCGTTAATCCAAACAGCAGAATTTGCCCATTCGTCACGTCTCGATTCTCAAAGCGCTTTTGAATGTCTAAAGCGTGAGCGCGCTCGTGAGCATCTTGATATTCCTTATCTTCGCTTTCTAAATGAGAACCAGGACGGAAATGTACATCAAAGTCATGGGTATGATCATGGTGCCCGATGATCAAAGTGACAGAAAGTCCATTAGAGACTTCAATGCAAGACGCCGATTCCAAGTATCCATCACGCTCTATAAAGTGATAGATATCAGCAGGTTGATAACCATCACTCGATACCGAAACCTTGATACCTTCAGCAGTTGAAGGTTTACCGCTGAGTGTTCGCAATTGGAAACGGTGATGCTCCCCTTCCTGTGTAATCGAAAGCGAAACATGCCCATGTCCTGTATCCACAACTTGCGTCGTCCAGTCGCGAGCATGATCCTGAGCTTCGTTCCAAGCTCGCTCATCGCTCCATGTCCGCCAAAACATCCATACGCCGGTTGTCACGATAATGACCCCAGAGATAAGTTGCATCCATGGTTCAGCCGCTTCAGCGGTGAATTTCTGGCTAATATACATCCCGCCAACAGCGATTAACCATACAATTGCAGTGTGAGAAAGTGTGGCAGCTAAACCCAGCATCACGGCTTGTTTGACCGTTCCTTTCACAGCGACAATGAACGCCGCCATCATCGTTTTAGAGTGCCCAGGTTCTAAACCATGCAAAGCGCCAAGCAAAATGGCACTGGGAATAAAGAACCACCCATTACCTTGTTGTAGTAACGCGACAAAATCCATTGTTGTTCTCTGTTGTTGATTCTAATTTATCGCAAACTATACTCCCCCCCAGTATTAAATACTACCCCCCAGTATAAATTGAGTGCTACATTATCAGTTAGAATAACTCGGCCCGTAACTTAAAGAAGATAAGACATGTCGCATACAACCAGAGATCAAAAGAAGCTCAACACTCGAGTCAGTAAAATACAGGGTCAGGTGAATGGACTTAAAAAAATGCTGGAAGAAGAGCATGAATGCCAAGATGTATTGCAGCAGATTGCCGCTATTCGGGGAGCAGTAAATGGTTTGATGCGAGAAGTAATTAAAGGTCACTTACTTGAGCACGTTGTACTTGAGGAAGACAAAACTCAACGTGAAAAAGATATGGAAGTCGTATTAAAAGTACTGGACTCTTATATAAAGTAACCCTACTTCGCTAGAGTAAAGTCACTAGAGTTAAACTCGAATAGATCCTTTATAGGTAATCGCTTACTAAGCGGGAAATAACAATTCCATTTCATATTGATTAAGTTGAAAACGGAACCTATATCGGTTCAAGTTAAATAGTTTATTTATAAGAACTAAAACGGCCCAAACATAGGGCCGTTCATACTATTAACAATCTCTAAACCATCTGATAAAAATACATGTTGTGATAGGTTTTTACTTTATGGAAGAGTACAAGTAAACCTTTATACCTCTTGTAATTCGACGTGCTTAGCGCTGTAAGATTTTGTAAATGCAACACACCCCAAAAGTACAGCAAGTGGTAACACGGGATCAAAGATTGAACCATGAGATCCGAAGAATAAGTTAAGAATCATGACTAATGAACCACCAATAGCCCAAGCAATTGTTGTTGGAATAGTCCAAATAATGAGTTGTTTCTTAACCTCAGTCACCCCCATTAGTCGATTAACAATATGGAATAGCGAGTCATTAAAGTAGCCAGCAAATAGAGATCCCATCGTAGCTGCCGTCGCTGCGAATAAAAGGTTAACGTCAGGAATATTTACTAAAACTGGGGCAGATATAGAAGCAGCGGTTATCATGGAGACTGTACCAGATCCCTGAATAATACGAACTAACGTCGCAATAATAAATGGAATCATAACCGCAGAAATAGGAAGCCCTGCAACTTGGTTAGCAATCTCTGCGCCCGCACCCGTTTCACGCAATACGGCACCTAACGCGCCACCAGCTCCTGTTACTAACAAAATGATGCCACAAGTGGAGATTCCTTGTTCCATCTTTTCATTCGCTTCTTCTTTGGTAAGGTTATTACCCAATGTGTAAACCGCTAATAACGTCGCTATTGATAGTGCAATAGTAGGGCTGCCGATAAAAGCGATAAATTGACCAAATGTTGTTGCAGTCAGCCCTTCGAAACCGAAAGTCCCCTCTAATAAACCCATCACTGATTTCGCAAGTATAAGTAAAATAGGGATAATAATTGGAGCGATAGATTTACTTAAAGATGGTAGGTCTTTCGCTTCTTTACTTGCAATGTACTCTTTGTGATCATTAATCAGTTGCTCACTAGACTTCGAGAAATGTTCGGTTGGAATGAATTCAGGAAACTGCTTTTCTAACCATCTTGCATACCAAACAATACCCATGACACAAGGCGCTGCGATCATCAAACCAAAACCTAACATGCTGGCAAGATCGACACCAAAGATACCAGCAACGCCCAAAGGCCCTGGAGTCGGCGGAATAGCGTGATGCGCTACGACCAAGCCGCCCGCCAGAGCAACCGTAAGCGTTAAAATCGAGCGATTGGACGTTTTTGACAAAGACTTCGCAATTGGATAAAGAATGATAAGCGCGCTATCCACAAAGATTGGGATGCTAACAATATAGCCAGTTACAGCAAGAGCGGCCTCTTCTTTCTTTTTTCCTAACCACTTTATAAAATTATAGGCAATACTTTCTCCTGCTCCAGAAGCCTCTAAAATAGCCCCCATCATAACGCCGAGACCGATGACAATCCCTATACCGCCTAATGTTCCACCAAATCCTTTGCTAACGGTCGCAATCGTGTCGTCAACACTTAACCCACCAATAATACCTGCGATACATGCCGCAATTAACATCGCAATTAACACATGTACTTTTGTACGTAATACAAGAAAAACAAGGACTGATACGGCTACTATTAGTCCAATTACTGAGGTTGGTAACATTAGACAATCTCCATATTGTTAACAGAAATAAATTGTTGTAATACATCCTTGAAATTACTGTCTGCTTTAAATCCAAGCTCCAGTTCTTTAGTACAATCAATTTTTTGTGGCCAACTACTCACAATACGATCAATACCCGCATCATGCTCATAAGTAATATAATTAGAAAGTTGTTTACCCATTAGAGTGTCCATTGTTTGAATCATCTCAGCTGGTGTAGTTTGAATACCAGGTAAATTAAGCGTTCTATAGGACAGATTATTTAACTGCTCATAAGGCATTAGCCCTGCATATTGAATATTGTCCACCACTCTAGACGGGCTCGATATCCAAAGTTTTAGCGTAGGGTCTACAGGACAATTTGATTCTTGAGCATTCAAAGGCTCACGAATAATTCCGCTTACGAAAGAGCTAGCGGCAAGGTTTGGTTTCCCAGGGCGAATACAAATAGTCGGTAAACGTACGGATACAGCTTTAACAAAGCCTTTACGGGCATAGTCGTTCACCAATAACTCACCTATAGCTTTTTGCGTCCCGTAGGATGACTGAGGATGAAGTGCTGTTATTGGTGTAATCGTTTCCGGAAGATCACCACCAAATACAGCTAAAGATGAAGCAAACGTAAAACGAATATTAGGGTTTACTTTACGGCAACGCTCAAGCAATAACTGTGTGGTCGTCAGGTTTACAGCTACGCCTAAATCAAAATCTTGCTCAGCATGGCTCGATACAATTGCCGCTAAATGAAAAATGTGTGTCGTTTCGGCAGTAATAACTTGGTCTATATTTTCTCGCTTTGTCATATCCATGACTAAAGAAGCGACTCGGTCATCAATGCCCTCTAAGCGCGACTTTTGAATGTCGACAATAGTAATACTTTCAGCTTTGTTTTCTTTTAGTAGTGATTTGGCAAGTAGGGTTCCGAGAAAACCCGCCCCTCCAGTTATGATAATATTCATAGTCACGACCCTTTGTTTTTGTAATTGGTTTCAAGTTATTTATGGATAGAAATTAAAATTGTTATAGGTATGGTTTAACCCAACTAAGGCCCAGCTGCGTGCTATGCCTTGGGTTGTATTCACAACCGATCCAGCCTTGGTAACCAGAGTCATCCAAAACATTGAATAGGTGTGGGTAATTCAGTTCGCCTTCCGATGGTTCGTGCCTTTCAGGCACAGAAGCAATTTGAATATGGCCTGTGTATGGCGCCACATCGCGAATCAACGTACTCAGATCACCGTCCATAATTTGTGCGTGATAGAGATCGAGCTGCAATTTCACGTTTGGACGAGCCACTTGTTTGATGAGTTCCACCGCTTCACGTTGATGTGCAACAAAGTAGTTCGGTACATCGCGATTGTTGAGTGGCTCAATCATCAGATCAACACCTTGTTCGGCAAACTTATCCGCTGCATAACGAATGTTTGAGATAAAGGTTTCAATATGCTGATCACGAGTGAAGCGTGAATCAACAATGCCAGACATAGCGTGAACCTTTTTACAGTTCAGTGCCTTGGCGTACATCAGCGCAGTCTCGACGCTCGTTTTAAATTCATCCTCACGCCCCGGAATAGCTGCAAAACCTCGTTCACCTGCATCCCAATCACCTGGAGGCATGTTGAATAACGCTTGCTCAAAACCAAACTGCTGTATCTTGCTTGCTAGTTCTTGCGCTTCGAATGCGTATGGAAAAAGGTATTCCACCGCTTTGAAGCCCGCTTGGTGTGCTTTTTCGAAACGATCTAGAAAAGGAACTTCTGTGAATAACATTGTCAGATTTGCCGCGAATTTAGCCATTACTTACCTCTCCCTTTTAGGTCTTGAATCTCAGTATCCGTTAAGTAGCGGATGTTGCTATCTTTAAGAATGAACGCTAGCTTCGCTGTCTCTTCTAGCTCTTCTGCGTTATCCACTGCATCTTCAAAGTCCGTACCCGTGATCACTGGACCATGGTTCGCCAGGAGGAAAGCTCGGTAGTCACTAGCCCGCTGCGCAAGTTCTTCAGCAATCTGAGGGTCGCCCGGGCGCAGGTACGGAATCACTGGCAGTTCGCCAATGCGCATTACAAAGTAAGGTGTGAAAGCTTTGATGGCATTCTCGCGATCTAAACCTTCAAGACAAGAAAGCGCCGTCAAGTAAGTAGAATGCAGATGCACAATCGCATTACACTTTGAGTTATTTCGATAAATCGCCAGATGAAAAGCCACTTCTTTTGATGGCTTTTCACCAGAGATATGGTTGCCATCAATATCCACAACCGAAAGCTCTTCAGCAATCAAGCGGCCGAACGAAGAACCAGTTGGCGTTGCCAGAAAGTGTCCATTAGGCAGTTTTAGAGAAAGGTTGCCAGCGCCGCCAGTCGCATAGCCACGTTCAAACATAGAGCGCGCCATAGTGACCATTTGCTCTCGCAGTTGTTGTTCTGTCATCAATTCTTTATTCATCACAACCTCACCTATTCAAAAAACGACTGTGCTTTGGCAAAGAAGTGTTCATCGCCGAAGTTGCCCGATTTCAGAGCCAAAGAAAGCTCGCCTTCAAGTGACTTCACCCAAGGTACACCTGGTGCGATTTGAGGACCGATATGAAAACCTTTTACGGCTAGGCTTTGGGTTACAACCCCTGAGGTTTCCCCACCCGCAACGATGAAATTTTTCACACCGTGCTGCTGAAGTTTGATTGCAAGTTGGTTAAAGAATTGTTCAACCGCGTGACTTGAAGCATGCGCGCCAAACTCTTGTTGAATCGCTTTTAACGCCGCTGCATCTGCGGTTGCGTAAACCAGTGGTGCGAACTCGCTTTCGATGTTGGTCATGACCCAATCAAACACTTGATTTGAGTAATCTTCTTCCGTCAGACACGCCTTCACATCAATAGCAAAGTGTGGCGCTTTTTCTTTGTAAACAGCGACCTGTTGGTTGGTCATGACAGAACAAGATCCAGATAACACAACGGTTGGTGCCTTTTTAGGGTTCCCCTCTTGCTTCGCATCACTTTGATCTTCAAGGTTCTCTATCCAGTTCTTAGCAATACCCGCAGCCAAACCAGAACCACCAGTTACCAGTTTTAGAGACTTCGCCGCTTGGCCAAGTGTGACAAGATGCTCTGCATTGAATGCATCAACCACTGCATAGCGGTTGCCTTGTACTTTTAGCTCTTCAAAGCGCTCAATTACCGCTTTTGGACCTTGTTCAATTATTTGGAAGTTCACCAGGCCAGATTTGCCTTGAGATTGAGCATCCATCATACGAACTAGGCTTGAATCAGTCATTGGGGTCACAGGGTGATTACGCATACCTGAGTCGCTTAGCAAGTCTTGGAATACAAATAGATGGCCGTTGTAAACTGTGCGACCATTCACTGGTAATGATGGGCATACAATGGTGAACGCTTCACCTAGCTCTGCAAGCAGTGCATCCGTTACAGGACCAATGTTACCTTCTGCTGTGCTGTCAAACGTTGAGCAGTACTTGAAGTAAAACTGCTGACAGCCATTTGCTTGCAGCCACTTAAGCGCAGCTACTGAATCCTCGATTGCCTCATCTACAGGACAGGAGCGAGATTTAAGACTGATCACGACCGCATCTGCGTTTACATCAATCTCTTCTTTTGGAATACCGTTAAGCTGAACTGTGCGCATGCCGTTTTCTACAAGAAAACCTGCGATGTCTGTTGCGCCAGTAAAGTCGTCTGCGATAACGCCTAATAACATCATTTTTTCTCCGTTTTACGTGCGCTTACTTCTGTTTGTTTTCTACACCTGGAAGCTCAATACCATCAAAAATCTTGATAACGGCACTGTCGTCTTCCTGGCCAAAACCAGCATTGCTTGCACTCAAAAACATGTTTAGTGCTGTGCTTGATAGAGGAAGTGGAAATTTGAGATCTTTTGCTGTGTCCGATACGAGGTTTAGATCTTTCACAAAGATGTCGACCATAGATTTAGGGGAGTAGTCACCATCAACTACATGCTTCATGCGGTTCTCAAACATCCAAGAGTTACCCGCTGCATTCGTCACCACGTCGTACATCAGGTCAAGAGGAATGTTTGCACGTGCCGCTAATGCCATTGCTTCAGCACCAGCTGCGATATGAACACCTGCTAGCAATTGGTGGATAATCTTCACAGTTGCGCCTAGGCCAATCGCTTCACCGATGTTGTAGACTTTAGCTGCCGTTGCGTTGAGTACTGGTTCAAGTGCATCAAATGTGCTTTGCGCTCCCGACGCCATAATAGTCATCTCACCTAATTCTGCTTTTGCAGCACCACCAGATACCGGTGCATCAAGCATCACAAGATTGTGTTCTGCCAATTTCGCTTCAATTTGTTTTGCGTCTTCTGCTGAGATGGTTGCTGAAACCATTACTGGCGTATTCGGCTTAAGCACTTTAGCAAGACCGGTTTGGAACAAGACCGTGTTAACTTGAGCTGCGTTCACAACAAGAACTAGAACCGAATCAAGCTTATCTGCAAACTCAACTGCATTTGCAGAAACTGCTTTTGCACCGAATGAACCTAACTCTTCAAGCGCTTGAGAACTTAAATCGAAACCATAGACATCTAGGCCTGCACGCACACATGACTTTGCGGCGCCCATTCCCATAGAGCCTAAACCTATAACACCTACAGATTGAACTTCACTCATAAAAACAATGCCTTCTGGTCTATTAAACTTTGTTAATTCTTGTTTGGTTGATGTGATTATATGTGAAGATTAATACTAAGACCTCGCTTTGAATCACATTTTTTCACACAAATTAACAATGTCGTGATATATACCTCTTTATGGGCAGAGATATTCCGAGCAGTTAACACAAGCGAAGGCTGTTCTTACAACGTTGAGAACATAATTCACAGATATTCACAACAAATGAAAAGATTGGTAGGATACTGAAAAACAAGAATATAGAAGTGAAACTATGATCCCAGCAGAACGTCAAAGAACCATATTATCCCTGTTATCACATCAAGAAGTGTTAAGCATTTCAGATTTAACCGACCACCTTGGCGTATCACATATGACCATTCGTCGTGATATCGTGAAGCTTGAATCCTCAGGTAAAGTCGTTTCTGTTTCTGGTGGAGTGCAACTCGCTCAAGCTCTACATTCCGAACTTTCCCATGATGCGAAGGTCGAGCAACAAGCGGATGAAAAAATTCAAATTGGTAAGCTGGCGGCTACGTTAATTGGTCAAGACGCTACGATTTACTTGGATGCGGGAACAACCTCTCTAGAAATCGCCCATCAAATAGCAAATCGTAATGATCTTTTAGTGATCACCAATGACTTCTCTATTGCTGCTTTCCTTATGACGCACAGTGAATGTGAGCTTTACCACACTGGGGGAAAAATTGACCGCGAGAACCAATCCACCATTGGAGGAAAAGTCGCAGAGTTCTTGAATGGGCTAAATATTGATATCGCCTTTATTTCGACTTCATCTTGGAGCTTGAAAGGCTTATCAACACCTAATGAAAATAAAGTTCTCGTTAAAAAAGCAATCATCAAGGCGGCACAAACCAATTATCTGATCTCAGACTCAACTAAATACGGTCAGATAGCGAGCTTTCATGCATTAGACATCGAGCAATTGGACGGAATTATTACCGATCGAAACCTATCCGAAGTGGTCACTCAAGAATTAACGGATAAAGGATTACGTGTGTATAAAGAGTAACACTACCTAAACATCTGAGTTCGCGTAACTTTTATACTCGTTAATTTATAGGTGCTTCCAATATACATAGACCGTGCTGTGTACTTTCTGGCAGAAAACACATCCTTTTGTTTTCTAAATTACCAAATTACTGATTACATCTGGATATGGAAGCTCACTTCGCTTTATCGCTGCTCGTCACTTGTCATCAAAAATCAAATTCACCGCAATTGCCATCAAAACTAAACCTGAGATTGGCAGCAAGACGCCCAATGGTGAGCGCTCGATATAAGGCAAGTTTTCCGCAATCAATAAACCCCACTCAGGTTCTGGTGGCTTAACGCCAAGTCCGATAAAACTCAGAGAAGTCAGGCTAAGCGTAATGTATGGCAAACGGAGAAACGCGTGACGAATCAATGGCGGTAGTACGTAAGGCAACAAGTAGTAACGGAGTACTCGCCACTGACTGGTTCCCCAAATGGGCGCAAGATGCGTGTAAGGCTGCGCTTTGGCTTCCATCAACAAACTTGCACAGTGCGCTGCTAATGGTGCCCATGACACCATAACAATCGCAATCAAAGCGCTGTTTGGGTCCATCCCCGTTAGACCAGCAATCAGCAGACCCGCCACAATGTACGGCACACCTTTGGTGATCTCAATTAAGCCTTGGCTATAACGAGTCACGAAACCGAGCAGCAAGCCAATCACCAAACTTAGGAACGTCGCGATGATGCCCATTTTGATTGTCGACATCATACCGCCGCCAACGCGAGCAAGCAGATCTCGCCCGACCGCATCGGCACCAAACGGGGCAGCTAAGCTTGGCGATTCAAGGCGGGTAAATTGGATGGTGTAAGGATCGCGCATTAACGCCCATCCAGCACAACCAATCAGCAAGACAAAGATTGTGGCACTGACGATACGTTTGGTGGTGCTTTGGGTAAAACGGAACGTACTGTGACTGCTGATCAGCTTGCCACTTGTGACACTGTGCCCGAGTAACCAACGTTGCAATAAGATGCTCGCACTGCTGATCAACATCGAGAACACCAGCAACACCAACAAGCCACCTTGCAGCATTGGCAGATCTTGTGACTTCGCCGCGCCTAAGATCAATCGTCCGATACCCAGAATGGAAAACACTTGCTCCACAGCAACCGCACCGCCGGTTAAACCAATCACCGTCATTGCGATTTGAGGAATCAAGTTACTAACGGCACGCCACAAGGCAAAGCGTAAGATTTGAAACTTACTGACGTTCGCCGATAGCCAAGTGATCACCCAAGGCTCATCTAGTACACGCTTGAGGCTGTCATTGAGCAAGCGACCGAACAAGCCAGCAGCAGGCAATGCCATTGCCAAACTTGGTAGCCAGAGGTTTTGCACGCCTTGCCAACCATAAGGTGGGAACCAACCCAACCAGATGGAAAATACCATGATCAGCAATGAAGCAATCACGTATTCAGGCAATGAAACCAACACCGAACTGAGCGTGTCATGATGCTTGTCTAAACGATTCTGTTGCCAACGACGCACGGTGTAAAGCACACTCGCCATGCACATTACAAATGCCATGCCGAGCGCTGTAAGCATCAGTAATAGTGACGTTTTTGCGGTTTGTTGAACGCTCTCCATGACGGATGCCCCGCTCACCCAAGAGACACCTAAGTCACCTTGCATGGCAAGCGTCAACCAATCCCACAGTCGCTCAGCTGCGCTGCGGTCAAGTTGAAGATCTTCTCGAATGGCTTGTAGAGCTTCTGCCGTCAGCAATTGTTGAGCACCCGCACGGGCACGGAGGATTGATTGGCTTGGGTCGATACCGGCAATATCCGGCATCAAACCCACCAGCACAACCACTACCCCGAGTGACAGGAAGCGCGACAAAAAACGCGTAAACCATTCAGGCATACAAGCGCTCCAACGAGAACGCATGTTGGCAACAGACGACATCGAGTTAGTTCACCTCAGTAAACTGGTCGATCAGGCGACGCTCACGTGGGTCACGTTGTGCATTCTTCACGCGATCACTCTCACCTTGGATTACACGCTCGTGAAGCAGTGGAATCACAGCGTATTGCTCAAGGATTTTGCTTTCTGCTTCGATGATCGCTTGTTGGCGTTTCTCACCCAAAGGCTGACGATCAGCGTGTTTCAATGCTGCGTCCACTTCTTCAGAGCAGAACTGACCTAGGTTGTATGAACCTTTACAGCTAAAGTCACTTTGCATGTACGCCACTGGGTCACCAGAATCCAGCACCGTTGCACGTGACAACAAGAACGCATCGAACTTACCTGCTAGTGCATCGTTTTCGATTTGTGCGTATTCACGAACATCTAGCTCAACCACAAAGCCAGCCGCTTCAAGTTGTTGCTTTAGCAGCACCGCCACTTCTGGCAACTCAGCACGGTCGGTAAATGTACCGATGGTGATCTTCTCACCGTTCGCGTGGCGCATTTCCATGGTTTCCATACGAGGGTTCGCATCACGAATTGGTTGAGCCCATGCCAATGCTGGACCTAACAGACCTTTCGCTGAATCGGCGTGGTTCTCGTAAACCGTTTTGATGATTTGCTCACGGTTAACCGCTTGAGCTGCTGCTTTACGCAAGCCGAACTGGCTAAACACATCTGATTTATTGTTTAGGTAAAGCGTGTTGGTACGCGGCATTGCGACTTCGTGCAGCTGTGAAGATTCCATCATCGCGATTTGCGAAACAGGAACGGCTTCCACTACATCCGCCTCACCAGTACGCAGTGCTGCAGCACGAGCAAAACCGTTTGGTACGTATTCAGCAAAGATACTGTCTATTTTTGCTTTTTCACCCCAGTAACCGTCAAAACGCTTCAGTTTTGCGCTGGTTGTCCCGTTGATTTCTGTCAGAACGAATGGGCCCGTACCTGCTTTGATTGGCACAACACGACCGTTTTCTTGATATGCAGCACCAGAAAGGATCGCTAGCTGTGGGCTAGAAAGACGGCTTGGCAACAGTGGATCGTTAAAGGTCGTTTTGATTTCAACAGTGAAGTCGTCCAATGCGCGAACTTGCCATTCGATACCATCCAAAATACGTGGCTTAGGTGCAGCATCTAATGCTTTTTGTAGAGAGTTCACAACCGCGTTGGCGTCAAGGTCAGAACCATCGTGGAATTTAACGCCCTTACGTACCGTAAATTGCCACGTCATCGGATCAACTTGTTCCCATTCCGTTGCCAGCATAGGCTCTGCTACCGACTGATCGTTTAGGTTCACTAGCGTTTCTGCTGTGCTCCAACGTGACAGTTTGAACGCGTCATCTGAAAGTGGCGACAGACCTGTGCGTGGTGGTTGCATCATGGCAACGCGAATTTCCGTTGCTTGCGGTGCAGCTGCTTTTCCCGCTTCTGGCTTGCTTTCGCCAGAGTCAAAACAACCCGTCAGCAGTGCGCTTAAAGCCAGCGACAAAGCTAACTTGGGAGTACTAAGGTGCATAAGAAACCTCTCCAATGGTTTTTGTGAATTCATTACTTTTGTGTTGAGCGCTCATCAAGGCTCTCGTGATCAAGTGTGATGGGTTATTTGTCACGTTCTGTGCTGTGCCGTGCTCGACAACGCGTCCTTTGTCTAACACTAGGATTTCATCGCATAGGGTTTGTGCCGCATCGAGGTCATGAGTCACCAAAATCAGGCGCATCTGACGACTCTTTTGAATGCCTGCCAACAATTCGAGAATCTGTTTACGACTGACGGGATCTAGGCTGCTGGTTGGCTCATCGGCAACCAACACACAAGGCTCGACAATCAAAGCTCTAGCGATAGCCACGCGTTGGGCTTGCCCAACTGATAATTGCTGCGGGTTACGATCCAACAATGTGAGATCCAAACCGACATCCGCCAACACCTTTTCCACCTTCTCGTTGAGCTCTTGCGTCAAACCAATGTTGCTTAGCGGCTCCAGTAAGATCTGGCGAACGGTGTAATAAGGATTCAAGCTCGATTGCGGCTCTTGCGGAATCAATTGAATGTGCTGACACAACTCTTGGCGCTGCTTAGCCGAACTACGCGATAGCGGATAACCACACACATACACTTCACCAGATGTGGGTTTACGAAGACCAAACAGAAGTTCAATCAAGGTCGATTTACCCGCACCAGACGGACCAACAATCGCAATGTTCTTTGTGTCGATGGCAAGATCCAATTGTTCGAGCGCTTTGAACGGTTTGCCCCCTAACCAACTTGGTTTGGAGTAATAGTGAACACTGGCTTGCTCAAAGCGAACTTCCGCCGATTTAGGCTGCGTGTGCCCGCTCAAGTTGTGCTTAGTCAAAATAGGCTCCAGAGATGAGGTTAAGGCAGCAGTTTCGCAAGTTGTTGGCAGAAAGGATGCGAACTTTGCTGAATGGCTTGCCATGGTGCGCCATAAGCCACCATGGTGTTGTCCGCAATCACCAAGACTTTGTCACACGCCAAAGCCGCAGACAGATCGTGCGTGATCAACAAACCACTGATGTTGCGTTGCTGAACACTGCTGCGGAACAACTCAAGGATCTCCGCTTCGGTGATTGGATCGAGCGCACTGGTGGGCTCATCAGCGATGATCAAGTTGGCACTACCAAGCAATGCAATGGCAATACAAATACGCTGGCGCTGACCACCAGATAGCTGACTTGGATGCTGCGCCAATGCTGCTTTTGGATCCGCAAATCCGAGTTGAGACAGCAAGGTCGTCACCGTTTCTCGGTTTGCTGAAGACAAACGTGTTTTGTTGCCCGTCAATGCCAAACACAGTTGTTGCTCGACAGAGGCCAATGGATTCAGTGCTTTAAGTGCATCTTGGAAAATGACCGCAGGACGCTGAGATTGACTCCGTTGCAGCATGGCAGTTTGTGCTACCTCACTGCTGTTAAGCTGGATACTTCCGTCTACCCAAATATCTAACGGCAAAAAACCTGCGACGGCTTTCGACAACATGGATTTACCAATGCCGGAAGGTCCCATAATGGCAAGAACTTCACCTTGAAACAGCTCAAAAGAAATGTCTTTGAAGAGTGTACGCTCTGAGTCTGTAAGGCTGAGATTATTAACGGAGAGTATTGGTTGAGAAATCACGGCATAAACTAAAATGTAATAATATAACATCACAAATAATATCATGCGGGTTAAAGCAAGGAAACCAGTCGGAAAGGTTATTTCATCACCTTTTTCAGATTTATCAACAAGGGCAGATGGCTCCACCCTTGTTATAAGAACATCTAAATTAGGTCGTTTGTGACAGTGTGAATTAAAGACACTTTTGTTTAACTTGACCGAGGTATCGAAACAAGAAGACAAAGCGCCCAACGTAGAACAAAGTGAATGCCAGCCATAAACCGTGGTTGCCCCAATATTGCACCGCAATCAATTGAGTCACTAAGAACAACACCATGGTTAGAAAGGTAGAGTTACGCACTGGTCGCGTCGTCCCTGTACCGGTAAAGATGCCGTAAAACGTAAGACCAAAACCAGCAACCAACGGGAATGCCAATAACCAAGGGCTCATGTCTAGATACAGTTCAACAAGGTTTGGCAAGGTGGTAAACAACATCACCACTTGGTGTTTGAACAGCACTAACAGCAAGGTCAAGACAACAACGAACGCCGCGGTCCATTGCGTGTTTAGCTTAATCACGTTATCAAGCAATGTCGGATTCTTCTGCCCTACCGCTTTACCTGCAAAGACGCTCGACGCGTTCGCTACACCGTCGAACATGTAGCTGACGATAAAGGTCACTTGCATCATGATTGCGTTCGCAGCAAGCACATCAGAACCAAGCTGAGAGCCTACACGCGCCATCATGTTGAAGAACACCAATAGACACACAGTACGAAGCAGCAGATCCATATTGGAAGACGCAATGACTTTGAGATCTTTACGCGTCATTTTTGCGGTCTGAATGTGATCAAACAGCGGGAAGCGACAGGTTTTCAACACCAGCACCGCACCAATAACAAACGTTGAGATTTGCGCGATAAGTGTCGCTACCGCAACGCCAGCAATGCCCATATCGAAGTACAACACAAAGACGATATCCAGCACGATGTTCAGCACGTTACCAAACACTTGCGTGAACAAGGTTTCTTTGGCTTTCGCCTGCCCCATCAGCCAACCAATCACGGTGTAGTTCAGCAGTACAAACGGTGCACCAAAGATCATGATATCGAAGTAAATCTTCGCGTTTTCGGCCACGACTGCATCAGGGGAGATAATCAGCTCTGCCCCCATCCAAATCACGGACTGCAACGCAATGAAAATCAAGCCAAGGCAAAGCGAAAGCACGAAAGGACGAAATAAGCTGCTCGCTTGATCTTCTGGGCTATTTTTACCTAATGCGATTGCACTTTGCCCCGTAGTACTTACGCGGAAAAAGCCAAACAACCAATACAAGGTGTTCATGATGACGGTGCCGATCGCCACACCACCAATCATCTCAGCCACACCGAGTTTACCGATCACCGCGGTGTCCACCGCCCCCAACAATGGTTGGGTAACAGTAGAAACAATGAAAGGAAATGCGATTTTAAAATAGTCTTTATGAGTCAGGGACATCTTAAATTATGAACGGGGTTAATTTTTATAAGGTCGCTATCATATGCGAATGGCGCCCGAACATGAACCAAAGTTCGCCAGCAAGGAATAGCATTGATAATTGATACAACCAGCAAACGTATTCTCATACCAAAGCTTGAAATAGGATAACGACTTATGAGAAAAGCCAAGTTAACTGCATATAAATGAGTTTCTAGTTTGGAAAGATTAGCGTTTGGTTGAGCATGGCAGATCAGAATGTATCTGCCATGTCATGACGGTAGTGATTGGTGAAAAGAGACCGTACAGATGATATTTAATGCTTGTGGGTTTCATCTGACAATGTTTAGGTCGATACCAAGCCTTATGTTCTGTAAAGCACCTTTACAACATGCCAACCGAACTTGGTTTTAACTAAATGCGGCGTTAACACTTCGCCAGAAAAGCACACTTTGTCGAATTGAGGTACCATTTGACCACGGCGGAATTCACCAAGGTCACCACCGCGTTTGCCTGACGGGCAAGTTGAATACTTCTTCGCTAATGTCTGAAACTTTGCGCCTTTTTTCAGTTGCTTGATTATGTCTTCCGCTTGCTCTTTGTGCTTCACAAGAATATGTAATGCGGCTGCTGTATTTGCCATTGATCTATCTCTCACTATTCTGGTCGCGCAAGTGTACCCAATCCTTTTTAACAGACCAAACATTTCTTAATAATAGCTCAGCGGTAAAGGCCCAAATACACGAGGAATATAAAATCGTCTACATAATGAGTTTAAAATACAAACAAGTTTTGCTCAGTTAATCACTATTCTCTAAAAGATTGTCTAAAAAGCTCACATTTGTCTCTCCGATGGTTGAAGCCTTCGTCTGATAAGATTAGATTAGACACAATTCGGTGGTATTTATAAGGTTATTTTCATGGCAAAAGTCGTTAGCAAAGCGAATCAGTCTCAGGGCATGTTGATGTTTAAGCTCACCCTGCAACAGAGTTTCGCTATCGGTACGCTAAAAGTCCGTGAAATCGTCCCATACATGCCAACGACGAAGATCCCTTACTCGCATCATCACGTCATTGGAACCGTTACGATACGTAACTTAACAGTACCAGTGATCGATATGTCAGCGGCTGTTGGCTTTCGTCCTATAAGTGAAGAAGAATATAAAAGCTGCTACTTGATCGTGACAGATTGCTTGCGAACCGTGGTTGCTTTTATGGTTCGTAGTATAGAGAAGATCATTGAGTGCGATTGGAAAGCTATTGAAACGCCACCTCCGAGCGCTGGAAAAAATATTTTCGTGACTGGAATTACTCGCTACGAGGACAAAACTGTTCAAATGCTGGATGTGGAACTGCTACTTTCCAAAATTTATCCGCAGTACGAGAATTCAAAGATCCCAATGCTGACAGATATTGAGCGAGAACGCCTAAAAGCACTCAGTATTCTATTGGTGGATGACTCTTCCATCGCTCGTAAACAGCTGTGTGACGCACTCGATAGCATCAATATTGGGTATCAAATCTGTAAAAATGGTTTAGATGCATTGGAACTGATGAAAAGTGACGCTGCGGCTCATCGCCCAATTGATATTCTGGTCAGCGATATTGAAATGCCCGGATTAGACGGTTATGAGTTAGCATTTGAAGTTCAGAATAATTCCTCTCTGAACCATTCATACCGCATTTTACACACATCGTTATCGAGCGAAATCTGTGTAGACAGAGCTCACCAAGTTGGCGCGCATGAGGCACTTGAGAAATTCAATGCAGGAGAACTAATCGAAGCGATGCTTCGAGGAGCAAAAGAGCTAGAAGCCAAAGCTATGACTTCTTAACTCTTATTGGGCGACTTGATTTGAGAATATAATGCAGTGCTTGTCCTATCCCTGATGCTCACATCCGCTAATTTCTCAGCTCACTTCTTTGGCATCGCGTAACTACGAGAAACGAATTCCGTCTCTTTGACTTGATGAGTATGATTAATATAAGAAGCTAGGCTGTAAAGTACATTCGCTAATAAGTTCGCGTAACGAAACAAAATAGGTGCGGGCTGCTTCTTACCTGTATGTTCAACGGCAACTAATGCTCGTACCGTTTTTTTAGCTTGGCAACGGCACAAATGCAATTGACTGGCTGCCGGGTGCCCTCCGGGTAGAACAAAGCCTTTGAAGCCGCCATCAATACGTTGCTTGAGCAAAGCATAATCGGCCTTTAACTCTTCAACTTCCGTCTCTGTAATCGCTAATTTTCCGCGAACCGAACCATTTAGATGATAAACATTAGGCTGCATTCTTGTCAGTATATCGCGGCTAAACTCGTCCAACTCCATAGCGAGAACAAGGCCAATACGACTACAAAGTTCATCTGCTGTAATTTCAAAGTCACAAACCGGACTGTCCTCGTAAATAAACGGATAGCAAATCTCGCTCAATTCCTTGCTTACAGGTTTCATGCTTTTGTTCCAATATAAAAAAGGGAGTCAGTATAACCTAACTCCCTTTAAACGTTCATTATGCCAAATGATCGACATTCATATGATCGGTTTACAATCAGGCACTTTCGACTTTCTTGTGACCTTCTTGAAGGTGAACAAAATCTACTAAATCATCACCAGACACTTGATACGCCTGACCAAAACCTTTAACAAATAGCCCCGATTCTGGCTTTAAGTTGAACAAAACGAAATCCTCTAGCTGGCTTAGACCATCAATAATCTCACCAAAACGCTCTTTCATTTGTCCAACAACTTGTTGCCACATCTCTGTGTCTCGCTCAACTACATTTGCTACCGCATCAAAAGTTAAGCGCTTACGAGCAAACAACTGCTTTGAAGACTCTTCATCTTCGATCATCATCAATGAAACATTTGGATTTTCTAAAAGGTTACGGGCATGACGAGCGATTTTAGAAATGAGAACGAAATAACCTTCCTGGTTTTGGACATAAGGCGCGTAGCTTACATTCGGGCGACCTTCTGCATCGACAGTTGCAAGCTGAAGTGTACGGCGCTCCTGACGAAACTCTTTGATCTCTGGCCCTAAACGACCTTGCAAACGCTCTTGTTTAACTTGTTGATCCATATTGATACCTGACTTTACTAATTAGTATTCGAGTTAAGCCTCGATTATGTTTGTGATTACTTTTTTAATTCGGCTTGTAGGGCGCGAAATGCGGTTACTTGTTCTTCAATCAACTCGCGCTTTTCGTTACGGCCTAAATAAACCTTGAAAATATTGCTTCCGCACTCCGAGAAAAAACCAAAATAGTGACTCTCTCTACCCATAAACGGTTTACTGACTAATGCGACATTTTTAACGTTATCTAATTTAAGGTGGCCGTGCAGTTCACCTTCTCTACCCATTAAATTGTAATAGCCACGCGCCACTTTTCCTTTTGGAAACGGCGCTTTAACTTCAAAGATAGAACCAAAAGAGTGGACGATGGTCGTCACCGGGCCAAAACCAACCAAACTTTCTAGGATGCTTTGCGCTTGCTCTCCTGGTGCAATAGCCACCATTTCCTGAGGTAGAGCCGCAACAACCTCAAACTCGGAAATGCCAAGACGCTCTGCCATCGCAGCTGGCAATAATTGTGGTTCTTGCTCTAGTAATACTTCAACTTGTTGCTTGATTGATTCCATTGTGTCTTCCGTTTTTGTTCAATTTGTTTTCATTAATTATTGGATGCTTTCGGTACGGTTTCGTTCATCTCTGACGTGAGTACCTGAATACAACTTTGAGCCAATGACACAGCCCAGAAGCTGCCTGCAAGAGTAAGGACTGCGCTACGTTCATGTAGTTGTACTAAGCCTTTCGCTTGCCACACTTTAAATAGAGGCAATAAAAACCCGAACGCGTCCTCTCCCATAAATGATGGAAGTTGATTTGCTTGAACAATGCCACGGTCAAACGCAGATTTGAGTGCAGAAAAAAGTGGTTCTAGAGGGCTTTGCTTCATCATCATCGCGATGGTGCTTTGACCTTCTTTGACCGCTTTAATATAGGTCTCTAGTGTGCGGTGTTGCATCATCCCGTAGCCACCGATATTACCTCCAGCACCACAGCCAATTGGCAATACCTCTGCATAAGTCTTGGCTAAACTATTGTATAAACTACGCTCGCGGTTATCGATTGCCCAATGGTTCACACTCAGTTGCTTCATATGGTGTTTGGCCATAAAGTTCACACCGAGCTCATACATTCCCGCTTTTTCTGGTGTGGTCGCAGGTGGCGGGATTTTTCCCTTTTCTACGAGGTTGAGCATGGGAGCTGACCCACCAACCACTAACTGATACAAGTCCAGTCCGTGTGCGCCAGTCGAGAGGAAATCATTTAAATCTTGCTCTAACACTTCTTTGGTTTGATAAGGTAAGCCATAGAGTAAATCGATAATGACCGGAATTTTGTCTTCTTTGGCGATCTCGCTCACCCGTTTGAGGACATCTTCTCTATCATCTAAACGTTTTGCGCTGCGGCGCACTTGTGTATTAAAACTTTGCACACCAAAAGAGAAACGATTAAACCCACCGTCTAAAGCGCCTTGATACAACTCATCAGAAAAACGATTGATGCGACCTTCTAAGGTGATTTCGCAGTCTGCAGCCAAAGGAAAGTGGTCTCGGATAGCCTGGCCTAACACACGAACCTGTACTGGAGATAGATCCGTTGGCGTTCCGCCCCCGATATATACGGCGTGAAAAATACCATTTTGTGTCCAAGGTAATGCCGCTTTCTCTCTAAGCTCCTGCATTAATACTTCAAAGTACTCATCAACCAGTGTGCGACTTGCAGCATTTTGAAAGAAATTACAAAAAGTGCAACGAACGCGACAAAACGGAACATGAATATAAAGACAGCGTTTATTGGTCGCTTTAATTGAGTTAGCCGTAATACTCGAAAAAATCGCCTGTTGTTGAGACGAGGGCACAGGTACGCTCGCTCCCCCGGCATGTGCAGAATGCTTCTTAACAAAAGCAAATCGCAATGGATCAGGACTATCACTGCCCAACACTGATTCATCAAGCTTATCGATATCGACGCTCATATATACTCGCTTAACTCCCATCATGTAAGGGATGGAAGCTGATCTTGAAAATTCTGCAAGAATCATAATTTGAGCGTAATGATAATGCAATTGATAATTGATCTTATTTCCATTGTAAGTAATAATCTGCCCAAGTTTTCATAGTTTCCCGAGATATTCCGTGAACGTACAAAGATATGTCATTGCAGGAGGTGCTTCCCTTGCCATCCATGCCGCACTTCTTTTTGTTTCTCAAGAGACAAAGGTGTTCGCGATGCCGGCTGGAAACCCAGCAAGTTCGGTAAGTCTAAATCTTGTGTCTGCTCCTCCAGCTGTCGAAAAATCTACACCAGAAAATGTAGCACCACCAAAAGAGCAGCAGCCTCAAGACCAACCTGAACCAGAAAAGAAGATTGTAAAAAAACAGGTCGTCAAGAAAGACGCTGTTAAGAAGAAGGTAGTAGAGAAAAAACCTGAACCGGTTAAACAATCTAAACCTAAAGCGGTCGAGCCCACCAAAACCGTAACAAAGCAAAAGGTTCAGCCCGAAGCGAAACCAAAGAAAAAAACGGAACCAGTGAAGAAAGAGACGGTAGCTCAACAATCCGCACCTGCGAGCCAATCCAAAGGGGCAACGTCTCAGCCTGTCTTGGTAGACAAACCAACGTTTGTGAGTCAACCAACACAACCCCGTTACCCAAGGTCTGCACAAAGACGCGGTATTGAAGGTGTAGCCTTGTATGAGATATGGCTAGATGAGAATGGTAACCAGATTAAACAGGTTTTGATTGAGTCTTCCGGCACAGAGTCGCTAGATGCCTCAGCACTTCGTGCGATCAAACAGTGGCAATTTACACCACATATTTCAGGTGGGCTAAAAGTCGCTCACCGAGTACAAGTACCTGTTCGTTTTAAGTTGGATGGATAATGGAACAACTACAAGAATTACAAACTCAATTTGGGCTGATGACATGGCCTTTGATCATTTGCTCAGCTCTAACCGTGATGATCATCGCCGAGCGATTATTCCATGTGTTAATTAGCCTTGGTGTAGGAAAACGAGCCATTCGCCAAAAGCTCACAGGATTAGACCCAACAAATGGGAGCGAGCTTGAAGCACTTGCTGAAGAGTTGTCGAATAAGAGGCCGCTTCTGTACCGTGGTGTTGCGATGTTGCTTGCTCATCATTCTTTCTCGAAATCTTTAAGAGAAGATGCCGCAGGTATTTGGCTGCAAGAAAAACGCCATCAGCTGCATTCCGGCCTTCGTTTGCTGACGCTGATTGGTGTCATCAGTCCTTTAATTGGCTTGCTTGGTACGGTACTTGGCTTAATTGACATGTTTAAAGGCATCGCGGTTTCAACGGGGAATATCACTCCGAATGATTTGGCTGACGGCCTAGGTCTTGCTATGCGCACCACTGCCGCGGGTCTCATTATCGCACTTCCTGCCATTTCAGGAGCGCAGATCATTGGTTTGTGGGCGGATCGTGTAATCGCCAAGCTTGAGCACACTTTAAACTACGTCAACTTATGGCTTGAAGGTATCTCGTTACAGCATGTCTCGCCAGACCACTCAAAAGTAACACTGCGCTCTTCTGAGAAGATTGAGGCTGCAACTCAATGATTAAAACACCACAAGAAAATAGTCGTAACGGTTTAACCCCCGATTTAACACCGCTGTTAGACATTATTTTTATCGTCATGGTTTTCCTGATGTTAACCGCAGCGGTCAAACTCGATTCATTAGACGTCAATTTACCGAGCACAGAATCTCAGGCTGTTGCAGATGTCGATAAGCAATCCATCACGGTAAATATTCTTAAAGACGAGCCTTACTGGGCTATTAACGGCAAGACATATATCGATTGGGACAACTTTACCCTCGCGCTGTTAGAAGAGAGTAAGTCAAGCGATAAACCGATTGTAATTGGAGCAGAAAAAACCGCGAATATTCAGTCGCTAGTACAACTTCTCGGCTTTTTACAAGAAAACGGAATTCAAGCAACTCAGTTACTCACTGAAGAGCCATCATAAAAATAAGTAAGATAGAGATCCTTTCAAAATGAAGAACACACGCATCACTATTCATGCTGTTGTCACGGCAGCTATTTCCCTACTTGCGAGTAGTCAACTTTTTGCCAATGAAACGCCATCCTCAGAGCGCGTTGTTAGCGCAGGCAGCGCCGTCACTGAACTCTTGCTTGAACTCGACGCTAAAGATAGCTTGGTTGCTATCGACGTCACCAGTCAATTACCAAAAGGAATGGAACTGCCTAAAGTGGGCTACCATCGTCGTCTTTCAGCGGAGGGGTTGCTCGCCTTACGTCCGACAAAAGTCATTGGTTCTGATGAGATGGGGCCGAAAACAACATTGAGCCAATTGAAATCGGCTGGCGTAGATGTAGAAATCGTTAATACTGATGCAAATGTCGAGGGCCTTTATCAACGTATTGATCAAATTGCGAACCTTATGGATCGCAAAGCTCAAGCTGAAAGCTTAAAGCAAGATGTCCAGGCGCAAGTACAAGCACTCAATGCAAACCAACCTGATCAAGCGAAGAAAAAGAAAGTGCTCTTTCTGCTGATCCATGAAGGGCGACCTGCAAATGTTGCGGGCTCACAAACGACACCCGATGCAATTATTCAACTCGCCGGCGGACAAAACCCAGCCGCTACACAACTCTCGTCTTACAAGCCTCTATCCACAGAAGCGATGGTAGAGATGCAGCCTGACGTGATTCTTGTTAGTGGTCGCAGCTATGAAACGTTGGGTGGTGCCGATGCAATTTTAAAAGCAATGCCGCTTCTTGCTGCAACACCCGCTGGAAAGAACAAAGACATCATAACGATTGATGGCCATGCTCTGGTAGGTGGTTTGGGCCTTAAAAGCCTTGCAGAAGCTAAACGCTTGAATGCACTGCTTTACCCATAGAGACATGACATGTTGTTAAGACGCATCCCCCTTTCAACGACGTTATCAGTGCTTAGTGGATTTTTAGCATTTATTGCTATCGCCTCTATTACCGTTGGCCCAATGAACATTAGCTTTGCTGACAGTTTGCGTAGCCTAACGGGAGGCAGTTCTGATCTCGCTCCTCACATTCAGTTGGTCATTAACGAAATCCGATTGCCTCGCACCATTTTGTGTATGTTCATCGGCGCCATTTTAGCAATTTGTGGTGTGGTTATGCAGGGCTTGTTCCGTAACCCATTAGCCGAGCCTGGTATCATTGGTGTGTCTGCTGGCGCTGCTCTTGGTGGTGCATTCGCTATTGTTGTATTTGCTGAATTTAGCCAAAACTATCCGCAACTAATGAACTTAGCGGCTCTGCCTCTTTTTGCTTTCATTGGCGGTGCACTAACGACTATTCTCGTTTATAAACTCGGCACAAGTAAGTTTGGTACCTCAGTTACAATTATGTTGTTAGCCGGCGTTGCCATCAGCGCGCTCTCGGGTGCTGCGATTGGCTACATGAACTTTATCGCAGATGATCAGATGCTGCGAGACTTGACGCTTTGGTCGATGGGCTCATTAGCTGGTGCAAATTGGTCAGGGATTGCTCTATCTGCTGTAACACTCGTCATCCTATTGCTCTGGTTTCAGAAGAAGTCGATGGCGCTGAATGCTCTGTTGTTAGGGGAATCAGAAGCAAGACACTTAGGAGTTCCGGTTCAAAAACTCAAACGTCAGCTTATTTTACTTTCTGCACTGGGTGTTGGTATTACGGTGAGCATCAGTGGTGCAATTGGCTTTATTGGGCTCGTGATTCCTCACTTAGGGCGCATGCTCGCTGGGCCTGACCATCGAACGCTATTACCAATATCTGCCTTAATGGGAGCACTGCTTCTTACTGCCGCAGATATGTTTGCTCGTGTTGCCGTGGCACCAGCTGAATTACCAGTTGGAATCGTGACCGCATTGATTGGCGCACCCTTTTTCATCTACTTATTGTTCCAGCAAAAAGGGAAGATTTTGTAATGAACCAGATCGTTTTATCGGGGAAAAACATTTCGATGACGTATGGCAACCGTGTGGTGCTCGATGACATCAACATTGATATCCGAACTGGTGAAGTGACCGCCCTACTCGGCCCCAATGGCGCAGGTAAAAGTACTTTACTCAAGCTTCTATGCGGTGAGATCTCTTCGAATCATCACATCACCTACTTCGGTAAACAAAAGCATGATTGGGAGCCTGAAAAAAGCGCCAAACATATTGCAATGCTCCCGCAGCACAGCACCTTAACCTTCCCATTTCTAGCCAGAGAAGTAGTAGAGCTGGGGGCAATACCGCTATCACTGTCCAATAAAGAAACCACTAAACTGGCTTTACATTACATGGAACAAACCGACGTATTGCATTTAGCAGAAAGCCTGTACCCGTCTTTATCTGGTGGAGAAAAGCAACGACTGCATCTAGCACGAGTGATGACACAACTACATCAATCTGGCGAAAAACGAATCTTAATGCTTGATGAACCTACCTCAGCGTTGGATCTCGCCCATCAACACAACACGTTAAAGATTGCTCGTGAAACGGCAAAAGCACAAAACGCAGCGGTGGTTGTGGTGTTACATGACTTGAATCTAGCCTCTCAGTACGCAGACCGCCTTGTACTCTTGCATAACGGGAAACTAGTTTGTGATGACACGCCATGGAATGCACTAACGTCAGAGCGCATTGAGCAAGTTTATGGCTATCGATCTATTGTGACAAAACATCCGACGCTAGACTTCCCTCAAGTGCATGCCGCAGCATAAAGCGTATCTCCTCTAAGCCGTCTCTAAAACACTTTGATACGACAAAGGCCCGCAATATGAGAATTGCGGGCCTTTGCTTTGATAGTGGCAGAATTTGGTGCTTTAAAGGCTATTACTTGCTCATTTGGATCAATGATCGACCAATCAACCACTCAAGCTCTTTGTCACCACCCGCACCAAACTGGCTTTCAACCATTTTGTATAAGCGGTCAATACCATTAGCAGCAAATTCTTGCGCATTTTCAGCGGTGACAATGTGATGGAATAGCAGTCGTAAAATCGCGAGAAACTCAGCATCTTCCAGCGCTTTAATCCAACTTTGTGAAAATGCATTTAATCCTTTATCAAACTCTAAGTGTTCAATAAACATTTTAAAGATACGGCCATCCAGTGCGGCGGTGAAGTCCGTTTTCTTAGGGAAGTGGTGGCTAATACCGGTACGCGATATACCTGTCTGCTGGCTTAGCGTCGTGTACGACATTTTGTCGTAACCTAATCTGAGTAGCTGATCAATAACGGCATCCATGATCTTTTGGATAGTGATTTCGGTATCTTCTTTACTACGCTTTGGCATATTTTAAGCTCTTCTCTTTGTAAATCCATCTAACTCACTATTAAATGAGGCCAGAATGAAATCATTCTTAGCATTATACCCGGCTCGCCGATGCGGTTCGATTAGCGAAAACCTAGAAATCAGGTTGCTAAGCGCTGCACTTGAAAGCGCTTTGGGTATATGTATTGCGACTATTTAATATCATGTCGAGTTCCAAACCATAACGTCTTTACACTGCGTAATGTGTAATTTTCAGTTATGTTTTTGTCAATACATGCTACTCAAAATAAGGCGAAAAGTTAGTCTCATCAAAACCTTGCGCCAATTATTCATCGAAACTATTCAAAGACCAAGAATGATAATTATTAAAAATAATCAATCAAGAAATAGTCTTATAAATTAACCATTAGTTCAACTGGACTGAGCAAAATCTCGTCACTATGTTCGTTAATTGATTTTAAATGTTGATATATATCACATTAACGTTCTTGATGATTTAGTAATCCAATCTTTAACCCTTACTTAACAAGTGCCTATTCTGTTCCTTTTTTACGCAAAAGTCGTCATTTTTGTAGATACAGATCAAATACCTGATAGAATACCCTTAGTATTTACAAGAGGATTCGTTATGAGTGTCGAATTAGAAAAAAACCAAGTATGTGAGGCCTGCGGCTGTGCTGGCGAGATTGGCTTTATCATCAAAGAAGGTGACGAAGTTACCGACGTAACGGTTTTCGCACAGACAAAAACAGAGCTAGAGTCTGAACTACAAAAATACATCGAGCTCGCTAAATCAGTATGTGCTGATGTTGAATACAATGTTTCAGAAATAACCGAAGAATTGAACCAAGCGACGGCTCGATTCAAATTTGAAGTAAGTGCTGAAAAACTTATCTTTGAATTAAAAACTCGCTCACTCGCGCGTTAATGAAAAAAGCGAGCATTATGCTCGCTTTTTATTTTTCCAATCTCTTAATCTTAAACCGCTCTAAATGAAACAGACAACTTCGGCGCGTTTATTTATCTTTTTTGAACACGACCCACTTTAACGAGCCATTGGTTTCAAAATCGTTCTCAGCGGTACACATCAGTAATACGCCTTCAACATTAATCACGGCCCCTGTGGTGTAGGCTTTATCATCGTAGTAACAGATACGCTGACCTACCTTACCGTCAGCAACTATTAGCGCTTTGTTTTCTGGTGTACTGTATGATTTAGCAAAAACGGAACCCGACAGCAGTACTGCAAAAACACCAGCGGTAAAAATAGATACACTTTTTAACTTCATGAAAATCTCCCTCAAACCTCAATAATACTAACAAGGACCCTTGTGAAGTTCTTGGAAGAATCTCATATTATTCAAATATCTACTGATATTTTTCTCACCTCTACGCTTGAATCTGCTTCACATTCAATCATTTAATTTATCTCATTTTAGTAAGCTTGAAGTTACTTAGCGCAGTAAAGAAGCGCACACTTTTAGCGTGCATCTCTAATTTGAATATTTAAGTTATGAATCAAAAACTGTGAGCAAAAAATGCATAATAGGTTTATTTAAGTATAAGATAAGCACCTGTTGATCTCGGTATTTAACTAAATCTTTGACTATGCGTTTTGTTTCCCTATGCCTTACTTCAATCCTGCTCTGCTCGTCTCCTTTGGCATATGAGCTAGATTACTATTCTAAGTTTGGTCACATCGATAATTACGGCAATCTTGACCTTAGAAACAAGCCTTACACCCAACTACCCTCTGGCCTAGTGGTAAAGGGCAACTTAAACATCTCACAAACCCCTATCAAAACCTTGCCTAAAGGGCTTGATGTTGAAGGCAGTCTGGAAGCAACTAACAGCGCACTCAAAGTTATTCGCTCAGGAACAAAGATAAAAGGCTATGCAAACCTACTAGGTAGTAAGATCGAAAACTGGCCTAAAGGCATCAAACTAGGCGGTTACCTAAATCTGACAGATACACCGTTAAAAGCGCTTCCAGCTAAACTTCGAGTAAAAGGTGATCTAAGTGTTATTCGCACTCCCATTTCTGATCTTCCTGAAGGATTGGTGGTTGATGGTAATCTCTATATTGGAGGATCAGCGCTGAAAGTATTTCCAGACACAATGACGGTGAAAGGGAATATCTATTTAGGTGGTAACAGGATCACAAAATGGCCCAGCAATTTAACCCTTGGTGGTGCCGTCGCACCTTAAAGAGCAGATAAACAAAAGCCCCGGCAGACCGAGGCTTTAAGGCATTCTGAATCAACGAGTTCAGTGACGAAAGTTACTCTTGGTTATTCACAGGATTAGCATAGCTCGCCACCAAATAAGGTCTTGCGCCTTCAGGTAGCTGATCCAACTTATCCGCGAGATGACGCTTAACCGCTTCCGTAATGATGCTCGAATCTTCATGCCCAGCAGCTAACAAGTTGATTGGGTACAACTTGTAGTTGTTGTGAATTTGGCGGTCGATTTCACCAGCAAGAGATTCCGGCGTTTCAAACTCTTGCTCAATCACATCACCAAACGCAACATGTACACGGCCTTTATAGCCAACGATACCTTGAATGATGCTTTCGATATCTTCAAATTCGCCTTTTTCATAGCGGCCATTTTCTGCTTTTTCGTACAGCTCTTTTGCTTTGGCAATGTCACATGGATCATTTTCATAGGCAATCGAGACAGGAACGATTTTCAGAGAACGCGTGTACTCACCAAAGCTGATCTTTTGTTTACGACCTTCAACATGGAACATTTTTAAAATCGCAGGATCAGTAAAGTCGTTTCCATCTTTAGCACGGCCTTCCTTTTGGGCAATCCAAATTGAATTGCCAGTATCAAGCGAATGTTTGATATAGCTTGACAGTTGTCCCAATGCTTTCATCATTTCTCTAGGCGCTTTAGCAGAGCGCTTAACGATGAAGCTCTTATTGAGTCGCATCAATTCTGTCGCACATGGCTTCTTCAGCAGGTTATCGCCAATCGCTATACGAACTGTACGGTGCCCACTTTGGTACAAGCCATAATTTACGAGCGCAGGGTCCATCGCAATATCACGGTGGTTAGAAACGAATAGGTATGACGTGTTTTTATCCAGCTTATCCAAACCAGAAAAAGTGACGCCATCCGTTGTCTTATGCAATGTATCTTTCAGATACTTCTTCACTTCAATCTGAATTGCTTCGACAGAATCAAGCTTGCTCCACTTGGCTTTCAGGTAGATGCGCAGGATCGGGCTCATTAGCGTTTTGAACCACGCTGCTTTATTAGCAAAGCGATGTTCTAGGATAGCAGTGATAAATTCATCATCTTGGATTAGACGATCCAGCGCTGCTGGAATTTCTTCGTCGTTGTAAGGACGAATTTCAATATAAGGATCGGTATTGGCTGTCATTGTTCATTACATATCAAAAAAAGCTGGCACATTTTACGCATAGTTTTGCTGACAAGCAGCATTTCAACCCATACTTTTAACATGGTCATACCAGTTAAGCCACCATTTATCATGCTAAAAAATTCTCTCAGCAGGTTGGAATCGTATGGGTTTAACGTTACCCTTAGCGCCAAAAAACACTGGTACTCATAATGAACTACGCAATTGAATTTCACGACGCTAAATACCCCTTCCTTGATGTAGCTGCGCGTAAAAAAGCACTGAAGCACAGTCTACTGTCTGTCATCGAAGGGTTAGCCGTCATTAAATTGGGTAAGCAGGAGTATGCCATTGAACCAGGCCAATATTTTTGGATTCCTCAAGGATGTTTGAGCTCCCTCACCTTTTTACCTAATTCTCGTGTATATCGTTGTGATTTTTCTGTGCGTTTAAATGACGACTTCTCACAACAGGCGGGCTTTGTGAAGCCTTCACCGCTACTAAAAGCGCTCGTCGAGAAGCTAGCAACAACTGCCGAACGCTCGGATCTGCAAACCGATCTACTGACAGTAGTAAGACATGAAGTATTGACGCTGTCTCCTAAACTAGCGCACTCAACGTTAACGAGAACCATCAATCAATGGACTCCTGGCTGTGACATGAATATTTCTAAAGAGCTTTGCTTGGTACTAACACTACGTGAAGCAAGAAAAATGAAACTGTCGGGGAAGAAGGAAGAGCAAATTGTTGACTCTCTTTTTGCTGGTAACACCGAAGAATATGAACAGCTTTGCTTTTTAGTCTTTGGAGAAGCGCTATAATTTGCTCTTCAACAAGCTACGTGTTCAGCATTACGTAGAGTTACGGATACAGAAAGTAGAGATTCAAGTAAAAACAAAAAGGGCGTACATTGATAATGTACGCCCTTTTTTCATTTGCTTGAGGTGTCTAGAAAGGTACCTCTATTTGCATCATCCAGTCAGCGTCATAATATTCGTGCCAACGATAATCAAACCGCATTCTTGGCTGTCCGTCGGATTTATCACCAAAACCAACGCTGAACATCAACCCGTGACTACGAAGCCACTCTTCTGTATCCATTTTACTCTCTTCGTCTCGAAGCTCTTCCGGCATCCAAAAACCAAGACCAAAGTAATTCTTTTCTAAGTTTTGAGTTAGAAGTGGGGTGTCTTCCGGCTTAATCGCCCACTCCTCCCAATAGTTTTCTGTTGGTCCTTCAAGCTTCGCTTCCGCTGCATACCAAATCAATGCTTCAGTACTTAACACGCCGATGGAATCTAAAATTTCTTCACAGATAGGAAGAGTGTTATCTTCAAACACCACGGAACGATCAGAAAAATAGTTACACGCGGAATGAGCTTGTGTCACCACAAGCAGCGCACATGCACTAAATAAAACGACTCTGACCATGAAAATCTGACCTCTCAGTTCCCAGACAATGTTTCTCTGTATAAGCCTTTACTAAGTAATAAATCACGTACGGAAGGTGTTGTATAGGCGCCGATCTCTTCACCCTCGGCCAATGCTTTGCGAATATCTGTGCTTCTGACTTTTACTTTTTCAGGACATGCCATAACAGTCCAACGTTCCGTAATCTCTTCAGCTCTACTAAATTTAGCAAATTTGAAGAAATTATCAGGACCAATGACAAAAGTTATATCGGCAGTTGGGTAGATTTCTTGAATTTTTTCTAACAACGCATAGGTCGTCACACTTTGTCCAGGTTGGTATAAAGCTTGCTCCACATCAGAACGCTGAACATTAGAAAGCCCCATATCCTTGATGAACACATCAACCATTTTGCACCGAGTTGGGTAATCAAGCATGTTCTTGCCCCAAGCGTGTGCAATGCTTGGCTCAAGTAGCACAAGATCAAAGTGGCTCAATGACTCAATAACACTTTTATGCCCTAAACTAGGTGGGTTAAATGCACTACCAAAAATGGCGATTTTTTTCATATCCGGTGATTACCTGGTTGAAGAGAGTTTTCTAATCTGATGATTTCGGTATGATACTACTAATCTTTACAGCTTTTGACCCTAAAGTCGCGTTTAATGAGCCTCAATTGTATGGTTTATCACCATTTGAGCAAATGTGCTTTAGAGTCTGAAATATTTGCAGGAAAAGGAACCCTAAATGGAACAATCCATCCGTGACGAAATGCGCGTACTCCCTTCAATTGATCCGCATTTTGAAATTGAACGCCGTGTCGCTTTTATTAAGCGTAAATTGCAAGAAGCAGGCTGTAAGTCTCTTGTTCTTGGCATCAGCGGTGGCGTTGACTCAACGACATGTGGTCGTTTAGCTCAGTTGGCTGTAGACCAACTGAACGAAGAAGCGGGCAACAATAGCTACCAATTTATCGCAGTTCGCCTGCCTTATGGGGAGCAAAAAGATGAAGATGAGGCTCAGCTCGCTCTGTCTTTTATCCAGCCAACCCATTCTGTATCGGTGAACATCAAAGCAGGTGTTGACGGGCTTCATTCGGCTTCTCACGTTGCATTAGAAGGCACAGATCTTCTACCAACTGATGCAGCAAAAGTCGACTTCGTGAAAGGCAATGTAAAAGCGCGTGCTCGCATGGTTGCTCAATACGAGATCGCGGGTTACGTAGGCGGCCTTGTTCTTGGTACTGATCACTCAGCAGAAAACATCACTGGTTTCTACACTAAATTTGGTGATGGCGCTTGTGACATGGCACCATTGTTCGGATTAAGTAAGCGCCAAGTTCGTGAAGTAGCTGCTACATTGGGTGCACCTGAGCAACTAGTGAAGAAAGTGCCAACAGCAGACTTAGAAGAGCTTGCTCCACAAAAAGCAGATGAAGATGCCCTAAGCCTAACTTACGAGCAAATCGACGACTTCTTAGAGGGCAAACCTGTTCCACAGCAAGTGAGTGACCGTCTGGTAGCGATTTACAAAGCAACGCAGCACAAACGCCAGCCAATCCCGACGATTTACGACTAAGCGATATTTTCAGCTCTCTTTAAAACTCAAAACGCTGCTAAAAATAGCAGCGTTTTTTGTCTAGGAACAGTTTTTGTCGAAGGACAAAGGTGCTCTCGCCTAGTTGGTTACTGTTACGTCCGTCTCTGGCACAGCACAACACGCCAATACGGTTCCCATTGCACGTTCCTCATCAGTCAGCGCGGGCACGTCCGGATGATGAACTTGCCCCGACGTAAGCTGAACTTTACACGCGCCGCATAAGCCAGCACGACAGCTATTGCTGATGACCTTCCCAGCATCTTCGAGCTGATCTAACAACGTTTTTTGGTTGTTGCCTACGACTTTAGTTCCATTAAAGTCAATAGCGAGACTTTTCTCTGGCTTTGACGCAAGAGAAGAAACTCCAAACGCTTCTTGATGGTAGTTTTCCTCTGGCAGCCCTTTTCTTAGTAGAAGACTTTTTGCTTTATCCATAAAGCCATCCGGGCCACACACAAACACCTGCCGCTGTTCAACATCTTTGATTTGCTTAATGTGTGACAAACTTAAACGCCCTTTCAAACCAAACCAATCAACAGCAGGTTGCGTTAAACAGACTTTTACTTCTAGCCCTGGGTGCTCACGCTTTAACTGCTCCAACTCTGAGCGACAAGGAATATCATTCTCGGTCCGACATTGATGGTAGAAAACCACGTTCTCCAACTGATTATGATCCGCTAAGTAACGTACCATCGATAGCATTGGTGTTACTCCGCTACCCGCAGAGAGTAACAGCAGAGGCTGCGCTTCATGCGTTTTAAGGTGGAACTGACCGTCAGGTTGTTCTGCCTCTAAAACATCACCGACTTGTAAGTTGTCTAAGAGTGAGTTAGAGACTCTTCCACCCGCGATACGCTTTACAGAAATAGCATAACGACCCGGGCGAGAAGGACTGGATGATAAGGTATAGCGTCGACCCACTTTCTTACCATCAATATTCACCTCTATTGGCAGGTGTTGTCCTGGCAAGTAATTAGGCAACGAACCTTTGTTTGGCTCTAACCATAAGGTCACAAAGTCTTGGGCAATTTCTTCACGCTCAACACATGTAAGCTTCATGCGCACTGGCGAGTTGTCTGCGTAAAACTCCGGCTCTTTGTACTCCAATACTTCAACTTTATCGCCTTGACGAATAATGCCTTCATTTCGCGCGACAAGATTCTGGCCAAAGAACACACCACCGACATCGTTTGCACGGAACTGTTGCAAGGTTTTGAGCGGCTCTTTGCTCTCACGGAATGTGCCTCTTTGGGTATTCACCGTAGTCAGGATACAGCGCTCGCAAGGTTTGAGAGACTCAAACTCTACCTCACCGATTCGTATGCGCTTCCATGAATCTTCTTCAAATGGCTTAGTATCAGAGACAACTAAGTTAGTACGAAACTGATCCATTGAGTGTAGCTCTGAACTTCTTCGGTTCAGCTCATCAAGTGAAGCTTGGCTGATCACTAAAACCGGATAACCATCAGCAAAACTGACGTTTTGACCTAGCTTTTCACGGACACGATTCGATTGCTCACCACTAAACAACAACTCAACGCGTTGCCCCAACACACGACTAAACCAGTCATCTGCATCATCTGTCGTGGTATAGGCAGTAAATGTATCTTTCCAAACCGTTGCTGGTGTCTCCTGCATTTTGAAATCTTGGTAACGGATTTTAAGTGGCTCCATACCCAAACTACTAAACACCACTCCATCGGACAATAAGGCAGACTTAATGGTTACCATTTGCGGATACTTTCGCGCAGTGATCATCGAGCCATCAGCTTTCGCAATCATAAAGCGACGATCGAAGCTCAATCCTTGCTTCTCAACCCATACGGACGACAGCGATAATCCGCCAACTGACTTAACCGGAAAAACATTAATTTGGGATAAAACGGGTTGCGACATGGCCTTCTTCCTACGGGTGTTTTTTATTTGTTGCGGTATTGTATACTCAAATCACATTAAGTTGCAGAGTCTACTGCCTCTTCATCCATCGCAACTTTCTCGAAACCATATTCTTATAAATTTGGTTTTAGTGACAAGTATTTACTACACTCAATATTCGCGTTTTTTAACACCGTTCTGACCAAATACCGTTTGATAAAGTGTGATACGACACACATAATTCACCCAAGTTATCACTACTCCCATTTATCGATTTGGAGCTTAATTATGGATACAAGAAAACTGGTTCTGATTTTGTTATGTATCTTTCTTCCGCCTGTCGCGGTGTTTATGGAGAAAGGTCTAAATAAAGACTTTTTGATTAATCTAATATTGACGTGTTTCTTCTTTCTACCAGGTACGATCCACGCGCTTTGGTTAACAATGAAGTAACCACTTACACTCTCACTCTTTATAAAATTGAAAAATGGGATGAAATATGAGGGCAATTCCTCTATCATCCTGTCGCCTAAGCGCAAGCGTTTGCTCAAAAGCAAATACGGCGCTTAGGCTCCAATCAGACAACTTTTCAATGGTGGGAGCAATTAATGACAACACTGACTATCACTCGTCCTGACGACTGGCACGTTCACTTACGCGATGGGGAAGTTCTTAAAGACACCGTTCGCGACATCAGCCGCTACAATGGCCGTGCGCTGATTATGCCAAATACCGTCCCACCTGTTACTACAACTGAGCTCGCCCTAGCCTACCGTGACCGAATTCTCAAAGAGCAACATGGCGAACAGTTTAAGCCTTTAATGGCGCTTTACCTTACAGATAACACGACACCAGACGAAATACGTAAGGCTAAAGCAACCGGACACATTGTTGCTGCCAAGCTCTATCCTGCTGGCGCCACAACAAACTCAGATTCCGGTGTGACCAATGCGAAAAACATTTATCACGTTTTAGAAGCAATGGAAGAAGTAGGAATGTTACTTTTGGTTCATGGGGAAGTAACACATCACGATGTTGATATCTTCGACCGAGAGAAAGAATTCCTTGATACTGTCCTCGCTCCTATCGTCAATGACTTCCCTAATCTTAAAATCGTTCTAGAACATATCACCACCGCCGACGCAGCAAACTTCGTTAACAACGCCTCAGACAACGTAGCGGCTACCATCACTGCCCACCATCTTCTTTTCAACCGTAACCACATGCTTGTGGGTGGTATTAAACCTCATTTCTACTGTTTGCCAATTCTTAAGCGCGGAACCCACCAGCAAGCGCTGATCGAAGCAGCAACTAGTGGTAGCAAGAAGTTTTTCCTAGGTACAGACTCAGCGCCACATGCGAAAGGGGCAAAAGAATCGGCTTGCGGTTGTGCTGGTTCTTACACTGCACACGCAGCGCTAGAGCTTTATGCAGAAGTCTTCGAAAAAGAAGGCAAGTTGGAAAACTTGGAAGCTTTCGCAAGCTTCAACGGTCCTGATTTTTACGGCATTGCACGTAACACAGATACAGTAACGTTAGAAAAATCCGCTTGGGATGTGCCAGAAACGATGCCATTTGGCAATGATATCGTTGTGCCTATTCGAGCAAATGAACAGATCGAGTGGAAAGTGAAGTAAGTACTTTACTGACGTTTCACCCATAAAACAGGGTCATGCTTTTTGTAAAAAGAAGTCATGACCCTTGTTATTATCGTCTCATGTTTTAGATGTGATTATTGACCACGAAGCTTTTCAACCATCGTCCAGACCGCAACCACAACCAACCCCGCCACAAAGCCGATAATACCGTTCAGTAAAATAGGCAAAATGGCTGTAGCAACCGAATGACCACTAAAGTTCATAATAATCGGCTCTACAAAGTGATGAATGGCTGGCACGTTGTGCACCACAATTCCTCCACCCACCAAAAACATCGCAGCAGTTCCTACAATGGTTAACAACTTCATCAACTTTGGTGCAAAAGCGACCAAGGCCCCTCCGACTTTCGCCACCCAACCTTTACCGTTTGAGCGACTTTCAAGGTAAAGGCCTAAATCATCTAGCTTCACAATCCCAGCGACTAGTCCATAAACTCCAACCGTCATAATCACTGCAATTAAACTGACAACTAAAATTTGCGTAACAAGACTGGCTCCTGTCACGGTACCTAACGCAATCACGATGATTTCTGCTGAAAGGATAAAGTCTGTCCGAATCGCACCAGAAACTTTACGCTTTTCATACTCTTCTATCGACTCGCCAGTATTAACTAGCTCATCTTCTTCTTCGTGCGGATGCGAGTGAGGAAACACTTTCTCAAGTACTTTCTCTGCCCCTTCAAAGCAGAGAAATAAGCCGCCAATTAGCAATAATGGCATGATAAGCCATGGAATAATCGCGCTAATAAGTAAAGCTGAAGGAACTAAAATCAATTTATTTTTGAATGAGCCTTTTGCAACCGCCCAAACCACTGGAATCTCTCGCTCAGATGCAACACCAGACACTTGTTGAGCGTTTAACGCTAGATCATCTCCCAACACACCTGCGGTTTTCTTTGCCGCCATTTTTGACATTAAGGCGACATCATCAAGCACCGTGGCAATATCGTCCAACAGTGTGAGTAAACTTGCTCCAGCCATTTTTTGTCTCTTATATGAAATTGAGTAAGTAACAAAATGTAACACCAATGAATCACTCATCAAAGTGATGATTTTGCAAAGAATACCACCCCAAATGGTGTTTTATATTGCCGTAAAGATAAGACAGGTCTAGTCTTGTGATACCTTTCAGCAGTCAAAAGAAAAAGTATAGATGAAAAGTGGATACATTTACCCGATCGGTACTCCTGGCCAACCTTGGAACGAAGAAGAACGTAAAGCTTGGTTAGCAACGCAAGAAGTAAAACGTAGCTACCAAGATGAAGTCGTCAGTAAAATCGATGCCCTACGCGAGCGTTTTGATGTTGAACAATATGGTGCGCTCTCATACAACGAGGCACGCTTCCCTCTGTTTTGTATCAAAACACACAATTGGGATTCAACTAAACCTGTTGTGTTGGTCACAGGCGGCGTGCACGGTTACGAAACCAGCGGTGTACATGGCGCATTAAAGTTTGTAGAAACAGAAGCAGAGCGCTATGCAGAGCATTTCAATATTGTCGTTGCACCCTGCGTAAGCCCTTGGGGTTACGAGGTGATCAACCGCTGGAATCCAAACGCGATTGATCCAAACCGCTCTTTCTATAAGGATAGCCCTGCCGAAGAGTCCGCTAACCTCATAAAGCTAGTTGCAACTTTAGGCGATGTGTTAATGCACATTGATCTACATGAAACGACAGATTCTGACGAAACTGAGTTCCGTCCAGCCTTAGCTGCTCGTGATGGTATTGAGTACATTGAAGGTATGATCCCAGATGGCTTTTACACGGTGGGAGATAGTGAAAACCCTCAGCCTGACTTCCAAAAAGCGGTCATTGAGTCAGTTGCAAAAGTGACTCACATTGCACCAGCAGATGAAAACGGCGAAATCATTGGTTCACCCGTCGTACAGTTTGGCGTTATCAACTACCCAATGGTAAAACTGGGCCTGTGTGGCGGCGTAACAAATTGCGTTTACGGCACGACAACGGAAGTGTACCCAGACAGCCCAACAGTGACCGACGAAGAATGTAACGATGCGCAAGTCTTCGCTATTGTGGGTGGTCTAGATTACCTAAAAAATAAGCTTGTATAACCCGAACTAACAGCGCCTTGCAATATAAGTTCGTATAACTTTATAGCACAAAAGCTTGCAATCTTTCATATGAGATACATTTCAACATTAACAAATGACCACATTAATATGGCTACTTCTGAAGAGATTAAAACGCCATGACTTCATGTGGCATGATTGATATTACATATGAGTTGCGTTAAAACGCAAGCACTGGATAAGCTGCATGCTCAATATGCACCTCTGCTGTTAAAGCTGTACTCGCCACCTACAGTGTAAATTAATGAAGTTTTACTAGTTTAGGTCACCCTAAACTAGTAAAACCGATTAAGCAGATTAATAGCAATATATTAAGCCTGATGTTCTTTAACTCTTGTTCGTTGAGGTACTCTCGAACGTTCACTTTTCTAGTAACCTAATCAAAGACAATCGATAATTCTAGTTTCTACGTCATCAACAAATCGCCTAAAGAACACTTCGACCTTCTTTCCCTTATAAAAGGCACACGAAAGATCTTGGGTCACCTCAAATATTAATCTACCCTGCGGCCAGTCGACAAAACAAAGCTGAACAACGAAAAAGTCGACATAGATTTTTATACTTGGAAACATCGCCTTGAATAAACTCTCTTTAGCAGAGAATACCGTAGTTATAAATTCAGCGTAATTAGAAAACAGCGTAGAAAACGCATACTCCTTCGCACACAAAACATTAGGAGAAATAGAGCGCGCAATTTCATGGGGTAACCACTCCTGCCTATCAATACCAAAATACCCCTTTTCATCGGTGGCAACTATCGCCACGGCACATGTAGCACTATGACTAATGGAACCATAATAGCCTTCCGGCCATAGAGGCTCTCTATGAGCTCCAATTTGGGGCAGCTCTACGTTTGACGCCTCAAGTAAACACATTGCCATTTGTACGCATGCGCGACCAGCCATAAACTCACACTGCCTAGACTGAACGGCTCGGTGTAAGTTCGAAGGCAAACTCACACCTAGTGCCATTAAGTTACTTCTAAACTTGGTGGAATAGTCAATGTTCAAAGACACTTTTACGATGTTCTTGGCGATCCATTCCGTTTCAAACTTCAAGTTAAGTGCGTTGGCTGCCAGAGTAGATTTCATCTCAACCAAAAGTGCTCACCTCAATAATAGAACTGGTGTATAAATATCTAACATGACGAGCTTTCCAAATGCGCCAAACCATAAGAAATGCGTATTCTTTCAGTTGTCCAAGGTTGCCCCTCCATCAACTCGCAAGTCATGCATCGTGATATGGTTTGCTGCATCCGAAAGTAAAAACAAAATAGTGTTAGCAATGTCCTCTGGTCGAGCCAACTTTGCAAGTGGGATGCCCAACCTAAACTGACTTGAATCACCCGCGATCACTTCAGCCTCAGCATAATTTTCAGTCCACAACTGTCTTTGCATTGGCGTATCTGTTGAACCTGGGCTGACAATGTTGCAGCGAATACCAAACTGAGCAAGTTCGATTCCCATGCATTTCACCATCATATGAAGCGCTGCTTTTGAGGCTCCATAAGCACCAATCGCGTTCCTTGGTGTATTAGCTGCATTAGAACCAATAATCACCATGCTTCCAGAGCCTTGAGATTTCATCCCCTTGGCAAGGGTTTGCATTAATGCGAGGACACCAAAAGTATTTATCTCAAAAGTCTGCTTCACCACATCGATAGACAACTCATGGAGAGCTCCAACATGTAGCACTCCAGCGCAACAGACTAAATGGTCAAATGCAGCTTGTTGCTGCCAAGACTCCACTATCTCAACAATTCCGCTTTGATTGTTTAGATCTAACCAACGGCATTCAAACTGCGTAGGGTATCTTTGAGCCAAAACTTGCGTATTTTTATTCAAGAGGTCTATTTGCTTATCTGCCACGAGCACTCGAGCACCTGCGTTCAGTAAATGTTCTAAAGTTGACAAACCAATGCCAGTTGCCGCTCCAACAAGCAATATTCTTTGATTATCTAATGACATCATGATTTCCACTAAAAACAATGAGTCTACTTCTTAGAAAGTAAACTCTTTTAATGTTGGGGACTTAAAAAATTGACATACTAGGCAAGTGACATTCACTGGCCGTTACTATGGCAATACTGTCAATAATACGTTTTAGGTTAGTGTTGCCTGAAGTACGGCCTGGCTGATGAGGACTTCTTTCATTTTCTGTCCAATGCTAGAAACCTGTTCAGCGTTGTAACGAGCAGTCTGATAAGTAACAATTAAGCGCAAACTACGCGCTTCGTTGACCACGTTTTCCATAATTTCAAAGTGTAAACCAAAAAGTGACTCAGTTTTATTTGGGAGGATTTGCTGGTACGAAACCGATTCACCCTGAGGATTTTGTAGTGAGCCATACAATGCATTATCAGCATGAATCTGAGCATACACATCAAACAATAATCCGTTGTTGGGCTCAAAACCAAGCTCGCGTTGAACCATATCAATCGGCACTGTTGCGTGGGGCAAAGAGTCATTGATGATTTCAGTTACATGTTCAATCAGCCTCACAAAAGATTGCTCAGGGTCAAATACCACTCGGTGAGCGACCATTGTGGTGTAGTAGCCGACTGAGCCGAAGTATTTTGCATCATCGCGTCCTGATGCAGATGTACCAATCACCAAGTCCTTTAAGTCTCCTGCGTCCTGCAGAGCATATGCAATAGCAGAATAAATAACACTGAAAATAGACGAGTTGCACTCTCTAGCTAAGGCAGAGACAGCCTGATGAGCGAGTGAACCTAAATCGACTTCTATCCAATTTGCTTCAATTGCATTAATAACAGACGCCTTTTGCTCAGGTTTATGTTCGGTCAGGCAGAGGCCTTGAGTAGCGTCTTGCAAATGCTCCACCCAGTAACGCAGATCTTCTGGACTTGCGCCACGATTCTTCTGCGCGACAGCATAATCATGGACGCTAAGCGCCGGTTTTGTCCAAACGGGTTCTAAGCCTTGAACTCTCGACATGTATGCATTTGAAAGCTCAGACATCAAACTATTTAATGACCACTCATCGATGATCATATGATGAATCAGAAAAGACAATACCTGCTTTCCTGTTTGCTTATCTCTAAAGAATCGTACGCGCAGAGGAAGCTCTTTAGATACATCAAACACATAAGCCGCTTCAGAAGCCAAGTTCGCATTACCAGCGTCTGTGCTTCCCCAAAACCAAGAGTAATTTGGCAAGTCTTTCTCATCAATTATACGCTGCCCTACGCCACTCTCGTCATCAACAAACAAACTCCTGAGGCCAGTGTGGCGAATCAATAAATCTGAAAATGCGAGCTCAAATGACTCCTCGTCCACTTCTCCATCAAATCGCATTGCGAATGGCAAATTAAAAATCGCACACTTGCCAGTAGCAACATGTGCGTCCCATAAGAATTGTTGTGCGAATGACAATGGATAGCAACTTGATACCGTTGCCTCCTGCATTTCGAGTTCTTCTGAAGGCGTTGACAGCGGCGACTGATGAGGCACCGAAGCACACTGAGCAAGAGCTTTCACGCTCGGAAATTTAAAGAAGTCATTAAAGCTAACTTCGATACCATGATTATTCATTAGGTTCCCAATAATTCTAGTTGCCAACAGTGAGTGCCCACCAATTTCAAAAAAGTCGTCATCTAATTCAACATCAGGGTCATCGAGACTATCCCTAAATTCAGCTAATATTATTTCTTCAATATTACTTTCAGAGTCATCATGGTAATAAAACTGAGCGATATCTATACCTTTCGGATTAAAACCAGCACAATAAGAGTGGTTATTCAAAGCTTCGTAGTTAGCACTTAATAAATTAATGATAGTTGTATTGTTAATATGTGGTTCTAATATCGGATGAGTAACAATAAACAAATACTTCTCTTGCTCAGTTTGTAAAATAACTACTCTAAATGGCGACTGAGACTCTGGGTCCCACTCGCGCATTTTCATTGCTTTGATCAACTCTGGCAACTGCTTACTGGCTAAATCTAAAGTGTCAATGAACTGGCTTTCTTCCGATAGATGCCACTTCTCTAACTCAAAGTCTTCAGATAATCCGTATCGAAGGTTTAATCGCATATCGACTAAAACAAGCTTGTGTAACGCTCGTTCAATTAGAACGTTTTTGCTTTTTTTATCAATAATATAGCAAAAAACCCTCCATTCAATACTCTGTGAATCTTGAAGCTGTCGCATCCAAACTTGCTCTTCATATTCGCCGATTGGAAGTAGGACTTTAGGCTCTTTAGTGACGTTGTTCATATAAAATCTAACTCTTACTTGGCCGCTTGACATGTTAGCGACCTGATTTTTTAGGATTATGTGTTAATTTGCTTACACATCGACAATAATGGTGATAGGATTGATTATCATTTAGATTTGCATTTCACGTCAAGCCAATAATTATATTGAGTTGAAAAGGGAGTTTTTTGTCAGCTAATCCGAGTTAACTGACGAATTAATCCGTTAAATTTTAAGTTGTAAAGTGGCTCTGACAACATTTTGAGAATTAAGTTGTGATCGTATTGTTTATTAAAGAAAACCTTGGTTATGATTTATTGAAATTGGACTTCATCTCAGTAAAAAGTATCCATTATGCGTATTCCTCCCCACTTTTATTCCAACTAGAAACTAATTGCAACTCTTTGCCTTTTTGTTTCGGGGCACGTTTTTCATGAATACTCGGATAATTATCACATTTACTTTATTGTGCTTAACTTCAATTTTCGTCGGCGCAAACCAACTAGATTGGTCGTTATTGCTGACCATGGATGACAAAGCTTGGCTACCGATTACTGCTAGCAGATTACCAAGGCTAATCGCACTAATTCTTACCGGATCTGGTCTCGCAATATGTGGTGTTATTCTTCAACATATTGTTAGAAATCGTTTTGTTGAGCCGGGCACCACAGGCGGTATCGATGCGGCAAAGCTCGGTATTTTGGTATCTATCGTCATGCTTCCATCCTCAGACAAGCTTGAACGTATGCTCTTCGCCGTACTATTTTGCTTCGCCGCTGGCCTTATCTACATTGCCATCGTACGAAAAATTAAATTCAGTAACTCTGCGTTAATACCTGTGATTGGGCTTATGTTTGGTAGTGTACTAAGTGCCATAGCGGAGTTTTATGCTTATCAAAACAACATCTTACAGAGTATGTCCGGTTGGTTAATGGGAGATCTCTCCAAAGTGGTCCAAGAACACTATGAAATAATTTTCTTGATTTTACCCATCACCCTACTGACTTACTTATATGCACATAAGTTTACTGTGATGGGAATGGGCGAAGATGTTGCGTCCAACTTAGGAATTAATATTGCGTTCACTGCCGCCTTGGGTCTAATGCTAGTTTCCGTGACAGTTGCTATAACAGTGGTGACCGTAGGTGCCATTCATTTTATCGGTTTAGTCATACCTAACCTAGTCGCACTAAAATATGGCGATCACCTTAAAAATACCCTACCAATCGTTGCACTAGGCGGCGCTTCGTTACTTATTTTTTGCGATGTCATAGGCAGAGTTGTTGCCTTTCCTTTTGAAGTCCCAATTGGATTAACAGCCAGTGCTATCGGGGGAGTCATGTTTCTTGTGTTTCTTTTGAAAGGAGCACGAGTATGAGATCACATTACTCAAACATGCGAGTGAGCATTATACTCGTTTGCATACTATCTATCGCCTTTATCTTTACAAGCTCTGGGTGGGATTTTGATTACGTCATCCCCAAGAGACTGATTAAACTTGGTGCCATAGTTATTGGGGGCAGCTGCGTGGCCATCTCTGCTGTTATTTTCCAAGCTTTGGCTGGTAATCGTATTCTTACGCCATCCATTATGGGATATGAGTCGGTTTATCTGGTTTGGCAAACCCTACTCTTATTACTAGCGGGCACTTCTGGCATCGCTACATTAGGCGTTGTCGGTAATTTCGCTGTCTCTGCAATACTCATTCTGTTGTATTCCTTAGCGATTCAATCTTGGGTACTCAATAGATTTAAACATGACATGCACCAAGTTCTGCTGATTGGCTTTGTTTTGACAATGGTGCTGACAACTCTTGCTCAATTTATCCAGCTCAGAATAAGCCCTGGAGAATTCTCTATCCTTCAAGGATTCAGCTATACCTCGTTTGAGCGAGCGAAACCTTCTACGTTACTTTTTTCCAGTATTGCGTTAAGCGTTTTGGCACTCTTTGCTAACAGATGGTCACGCGAGCTAGATGTGATAGGTCTAGGTCGAGACCAAGCGATGTCATTAGGACTAAATGATAAGCAATATGTACCAAAGTTCTTTGCTGTAATCGCCATTTTGGTAGCAATTTCGACGAGCTTGATTGGCCCAACGGCTTTTATGGGAATTTTTATTGCCAATATTGCTTATTCCATTACTAGCGCACCGAACTACAGACACATATTGCTCGTTGCTTGTGCTATTGCAATTGTCATGTTCTTGTCTGGTCAACTTCTGGTAGAGCACTTATTTAACTTTAAAACCACCGTCTCTATTTTGGTGAATGTCCTTTGTGGGGGATATTTCCTAGCCATCACGATAAGAGCAAGAAGCCAAATATGAAAACTGTTACTCGCCTGTTTAAAGGCAACTCACTGACAAAAAGGAAATACCCCATGTTTAAGAGCCCCCTACGTTTGAGTATCGTGCTTGCTTGCTGCGCTCTAGGAACCTTATCAGGTTGCGAGCCAATAACTAAAATTGAAGATACTCAGCCATTAGAAAAGCTCATCGTGATTGAACACAATCTCGGAGCAACTACTATTTCTCATCGCCCTCAACGAGTGGCAGCATTAGATATGAACGAAGTGGACTTTTTAGATCAGCTAAATGTTCCAATCTCAGGAATGGTGAAAGACTTTGTTCCTCACTTTCTAGCGAAATACAAAGACACACCTGAGATAGCGGATCTTGGTGCGATAGTTCAGCCTAATATGGAAAAGATCTATGCCCTAAAACCAGATCTCGTATTGATGACTCCGCTACATGCTAATCAGTATGAAGAACTCTCTCAACTCGCTCCGACTTTACATTTTGACATCAGCTACCGTAATAGTCGTGACCATCACGTCGATACCATTAAGAAACACCTTGTAGAGCTTGGTGAGATCTTTGAAAAGCAAGAGCTAGCCCAACAGAAAGTTGCCGAAATCGATGCAAAAGTCGCAGAAGTGCGCGCTGTTACGAAAGAGCGTTCAGAAAAAGCTTTGGTTGTCATGCATAACAATGGTGCTTTCAGCTCATTTGGCGTTGAGTCTCGTTATGGCTTCGTTTTCGATGTTCTGGGGGTAAAAGCAGCGAGTGAAAAAGTGGAGACAGGTTTGCATGGTCAGCCAATTTCTAGCGAGTTCATTAGCCAAGCTGATCCAGACATTCTTTACATCATTGATCGAACAGCAGTAATGGAAGGAAAGCCTGTCATTGATGCGGAACACTTAGCAAACCCGCTACTCCGTCAAACCAAAGCATGGAAAAACGACAACGTCGTTTTTGTTGATGCCGATGCTTGGTACATCACTTCAGCAAGCATCACATCTCTGAAAATCATAATTGATGACATCCTAAAAGGTTACCAAAGCTAAATCTAATAACAATGAGTTGGATCTTAAGTAATTCAACACTCAACCGACGTCAGAACGGATGTGAGCTAGCCCAAACAAAGAAAAGGAATCTATAATGACTCATGACTATCATCAGATAGCGATGGACTCTTCACAGAAAAACAAACCAAGCCCGTGTCATATCGCCCTCTTTATTTCACTTCAATTTAGTACTTTTGTCGTACCAATTAGTATCGCTCAAGCTGAAGAAGTCGTAGATGAATCAATGACAGTTTATGGTGAAGCAAACAGAGTTTATGCCGCTGGCAAAGTTTCTCACGCGAGTAATATGGGAATGCTTGGCGACAAAAACTTCATGGAAACGCCTTTCAATACGATTGGATACACAGAAAAACACATTCAAGACCAACAAGCACGCGATATCTCAGATGTAATCTCAGCTTCTGATCCCTCTGTTTTCACCAGCGGTGAAACCGGCTTAAACAAAGAAAGTTTCAAAGTAAGAGGTTTCAACTCAGACATTAGCGACGTTATGTTTAATGGATTGTATGGTATCGCTCCTTATTACCGAACCTCTCCTGAAATGTATCAACGTATTGATGTACTTAAAGGTCCTGCTTCTTTGCTCAACGGTATGCCACCGAATGGATCTGTTGGTGGCACCATCAACTTAGTGACAAAAAGAGCACAAGAAACACCAATCACATCTTTCACCGGCAGCTACTTATCGGACACTCAATTCGGAGGACATATCGATATTGGACGTCGCTTTGGTACAAATGAAGAATTTGGTATTCGTTTCAACGGTGCATTTAAAGATGGAGACACCGCGATAAACAACCAAAGCAACAAAACTCAACTTGCATCATTAAGCCTTGATTGGCGTAATGACATTGCTTTCCTTGAAGCAGATTTTTACTACAGTACAGAGCGAGTTGAAGGTGCAAACCGTGGGTTAAGCATCGCTTCTGGTCTCAAAATCCCATCACCTCCTCCATCTGACACATTATTGACGCCAAGTTGGGCCTACAATAATAGCGAAGATAAAGGGATGATGATTCGCGGGGAGCTAAACGTTAGTGACTCTGTAACTGTATACAGCGCATTGGGTGGTAGCCGTACAGATTTTCATTCAAATGTACCGCAACGAATCAAAATCATCGATAACGAGGGTAACCTAGAGGTATCTCTCGGATCAGTTAAGCTTGAGAACAAACGAACTTCAGGTGAGATAGGTGTTCGTAGCAACTTTGACATTGGCCCAGTAGAACACCACCTTGTACTGAATAGTACTTACTTTAGAGAAGATAAAAATGATTCTCCAACAGGTAATAATAATCCAGCCCCTTGGAACTCGAATATTTATGATCCTGTTTGGGGACCAGAAAATTCAGTTTACGACAACTACTATGGTTTACCTGTCGATTCAACTCAGGTCAGCTATGGCATTGCCGATACGTTATCTTTTGTTGATGGGAAATATCAAATCACGCTCGGCTTGCGTTACCAGAGCATTGATTATGAATCTGGAATAATAATGAACGGAATGTCGCTTCCTACCACCAAGTTTAAGGAAAGTACTTACACTCCCGCACTTGCAGCATTATACAAAGTTTCGAGCTCAGTTTCGCTTTATGGTAACTACACCGAAGGCTTAACGAATGGGAAAACAGCAGGCTCTAGCGCCGCAAACGCAGGAGAGGCTTTTGAACCCCAAAAAACCAAACAGACTGAAGCAGGCGTGAAGCTTGACCTGGACGGCTTTGCTCATACGTTCAGTTTATTTGAGATTAAAAAGCCAAATGGGTACCAAGATCCGGATACCAACATTTTTTCTTTCGGTGGTGAACAGCGCAATCGCGGTATTGAATGGGGGTTCTACGGCACACTATCAAAGGACTATACGCTCATCGGTGGTATCGCCTATACAGATGCAGAGATTACAAAAGCAACAGATGTGACAGAGGAGGGGAAACAAGCAACTAAGCTACCCGATTTACAAGCTAAACTCGCATTAGAATGGAACCTCCCTGCGATGCGTGATCTCACGCTTATCGGCCAAGCGAACTATATGTCTGAACAGTACATTGATGCACAAAACACTCAGGCATTACCTGCACAGACTATTCTTGATCTTGGCGCACGCTACAACTCAAAAATTGCTGAAACAAGCGTGGTTTGGCGCCTTAGCGTAAACAATGTACTGGATGAAGATTACTGGACAACCACCCACTATGCGGACCTAGCTCTAGGCGCACCACGCACAGTGATGCTGTCAGCTACTGCGGATTTCTAATCCCTCTCACCGCCCCCTTAGGCTTCCATCTTAGGGGGTTCACTCCTCCACTTGGCTATTTACGAGAATTCACAATGAACCAAAGCAAGTATTTATCTCCTAGCAATAACACAATATTGCCCTTAACTTCTTATCAAAGCTGGCAGTTATCGACCCAAAGGCAACGTAGTGAACAGCAAGCCATCACCAACTTTATCTATCAAGAATTCGAATACAATGATACATCAAAGGAAGCACTAGAACGTTGTCTCGTAACACTTATAAACCATCACCCTATGCTGCATGCCAGAGTCAGTGATGATTTTTACTTACATATTGCTAAAAATAACTACACTAAAGCGTTCAATGTGAACGAGTTAAGCGAGGTATCGGAAGAAGAAATAGAAAAGCAACTGGCACTTACTCGTACCGCGCTAATCAAAAGTAATTCACAAGCGATTCTCTGCATCTCAATTAGTCTATTGCCACTAAATAGAATTCGGCTTCATGCTCGCTTCAACTCTGTCGTTGTTGATACGCAAAGTGTTTCGATATTTTTTGAACAACTGGATCAAATGTTAGCAGGAAACCTACCCTCATTTTCCTGCCAAACAGAAGCTCTCACTGCACATCACGATTTGGTCACTAGCGAGTTAACAAGCATGACTTTTAGTTCTTCCGAATGGGAAGAACATATATTAAAACTACCTAAGTCCGTAAACCTCCCAACAGTTTGTGAACCAGACAAATTGTCTGAGACAGGCATAAGCAGACGAACTGTGAGTATTCCGTCTGAAAAGTGGCAACAGCTAGCAACAAGAAGCAAAAATCATAGCGTAACACCAGAGCTAACGCTGGCGACCATTTTTGCTGCAGTTTTATCTCAATGGGGGCATCAAGAGACTTTCATGTTAAGGTTTGATACTAGCCCCAAAAATAGAACAAAGGGGATTATCGGCCAATTCACGCAGCCTCTACTTGCCAACTTATCTGGTTTCGGTCATAGTTTTCTTTCTCTTGTTCGAGAAAACCAAAAACACTTCAAACACACGTACCCTCGTCAACTGAAACCTATTTTTTCACTTGTTCATCAGCTATCTCGGCTTTCAGACGCTCATCGCGCCCCCGCCAATATCGCTTTCTCTAGCCAGCTTACAGAAACCAATCGAAGAGAGTTGTGGGGGTGCCGCCAATCAGCCAATACTTGGCTATCGTTACATGCGGAGTTAAAGAAAGACGAACTTGTTCTGTATTGGGATAGCCATGATGCATTATTCCCAAAAAATATGATCCAAGAAATGTTGGTTAGCTACACAGGTCTCCTTGACTCTCTCAGTCAAAGAGACAGTGATTGGACACACTCCCTACCAATCTTGCTACCAGAAAATCAAATTTCTACTCGTAATGCGTTCAACTCATCTGAAGCCCACAAATTGCCAGAAGGCTTACTTCATCATGGTTTTTGGAAAAACGTTGAGACCTTCCCAAACGCAATAGCGGTTATTCATGGTCATGAGTCTCTCAGCTATCAGACTTTAGCAAGCTATGCGCAAAGCTGCGCAGGGGCGCTAGCAAAGGCTGGAGTTGCACCTGGGGATAGGGTTGCTGTGAGTATGAACAAAGGAGTCGGCCAAATCGTCGCTGTATTAGGCATATTATACGCTGGTGCTGTTTATGTGCCAGTTTCACTCGATCAGCCACAAGAAAGGCGCGAGGGTATTTACCAATGCGCTGGTATAAACGTAGTTCTTACAGATAAGTCTGATGCAAAGGACTCAATGCTATCTAGCCAATTATCGTATTTAGATTGGCAAGCAACAATTAAGAGCATACCAATGACCGCTTCACCAGAAATTGAGCCGAATAAGCCTGCTTATATTATCTATACCTCAGGCTCAACTGGCACACCGAAGGGAGTTGTCATCTCTCACCAAGGCGCCCTAAATACCTGTATAGCCCTCAATCAGCGTTACCAAATCAATAGCAATGATCGAGTATTAGCTCTTTCTGCTCTCCATTTTGATCTCTCTGTATATGACATTTTTGGTCTACTCTCTGCCGGAGGTGCAATAGTACTAGTGAATGAGTCTGAAAGAAGAGACCCAAGAGCTTGGTGTCGAGTCATAGAGAAGAATAACGTCACCATGTGGAACAGCGTACCTGCACTTTTCGATATGTTATTGACTTATGCGTCTAGCTTTAGGTCCTCTGCGCCTTCTGAACTGCGCTTAACAATGCTTTCTGGAGATTGGATCGGATTAGACTTACCAGACCGCTATCGTCAGTATCGACCTGACGGGAAATTTATCGCGATGGGAGGAGCCACTGAAGCATCAATATGGTCGAATGTCTTTGATGTCCAACATGTACCACCAGAATGGCGTTCTATTCCTTATGGCTACCCTCTTCCGCGACAACAATATCGTGTAGTTGATGACTTCGGACGCGATTGCCCAGATTGGGTTGCTGGAGAACTTTGGATTGGTGGAGATGGCGTCGCTCTTGGTTATTTTGACGATAAGCTAAAAACTCAAGCGCAGTTTTTACATATTGATGGCTGTGCTTGGTATAGAACTGGGGACATGGGTTGTTATTGGCCTGATGGCACCCTTGAGTTTTTGGGACGCAGAGATAAACAGGTAAAAATAGGTGGATATCGAATTGAACTGGGTGAAATCGAAGTTGCACTCAACAACATTCCCCAAGTACAACGTGCGATCGCCATCGCTGTAGGTAAGCAAGATAAGACTCTCGCAGCATTTATCGTCCTTGATCCTGAACAAGAAAACGCCAAGCGACTAGACACAAATGAAGTACAAAACCTACTGAGCGATCAACTACCTAACTATATGATTCCTCAAAGAATAGTGTTTCTAGACGCATTGCCGTTAACGGCAAACGGCAAAGTCGACCACAAAACTCTCTCTCAAATGACAAGCCGTAAAAAGAACAAATCGTCTGCTGTAGATCAACCACTTGTCACATCCAGTGAACATAAGTTAGCCGAAATTTGGCGCAAGGTACTCGGCGTGCATGAGTTCTGCAAGTCGAGTGATTTTTTCCAAATGGGAGGAGACGCCTACGCAGCAATTGAAGTACTTAAACATTGCCACCAAGCGGGTTATCCAATCAAATTATCTGTATTGTATCGCTATCCTTCGCTTGAAACTCTCGCTCTCATTATGGATAAGTGTAAATCAACAACGCCTCAAGGAATTTCATGATGAGTCCATTAATCGCGATTGCTTCTTCTGGCACGCATCAGGATACACACTATATTGTTTGCCCCTTTGCAGGCGGTGGCAGTGGCAGCTTTAGGGCTTGGCGGAATCTGAATCTATCCAAAGAATCCGTATCAATCATGCTTTACCCTGGCAGAGAAACCAGAATTGATGACGCTACTCTTGAAAGTATCGAATCATTAGCCGAAGAAATGGTTCAAGCCCTGTTGGCAAGCCGTATCCCCATAGAAAACACAATCATTGTTGGTCACAGTATGGGAGCGCAAGTCGCTTACGAGGCAAGCAGAAAACTCTTGCTCCAAGGTCACTCCCCTAGAGGTCTTATCATCTCTGGTTGCCAAGCACCTCATATTAAAGGTCGAAGACTACTCGGCGAATGTGATGATACAACCTTCATTACTAATCTAATCGAAATGGGAGGATGCGATATAAGTCTTGCTGATAACCCGCAATGGTGGCCAATATTTCTTCCTGCTTTACGAGCAGACTTTACCGCCACAGAGCAGTATCTTTTTTCATCACCACCACATAGAGATGCGCGGCTTTTTGTCCCCACTCTTTTGGTTTCGGGAGATAAAGATCAAGAAGCCTACTATTCAGAAGTGGAGGAATGGAAGCTTTGGTGCAATAACGTGATTGAGCATCTTGTTGTCAAAGGAGGCCATTTCTATGTTACTGAGCACCCAGAAATGATGCTTGATTGTTTGAGAGCCTTATCAATTGAAGTTGCAGAGTAATAGTTTACTTAACCAACTGGTCATCTTTAAGGTGGCCCATAAAGAGGACCTGCGTTTAAAATGCATGTCCTCTTTTTTGTCAAAGATCGCTAGTTTGCCACTGGAGTACCATAAGTCTGGAAAGCAGATTTTTCTGGCAGTCGATAAACGTTCTGCCCCAAAGCTTGGTTTACGATTGAAGCATTTCTGTATGCGCCAATACCTAGATCTGGTCCACCAACACCATGTTGGAAAGTCTCCGGGTTTTGAACAAAGACACGTCCAATACCTTGGTCACAACGCTGAGCAACAAAGTTAGGCTCAACTATCAAATCACCATATTCATCAGTGGCTAGCACCAAGCCTTTTAACTCGTCCAGCCATTTAGGCCACTGATGCGCATACCCAGTTGCACAAATAACTGCATTAGTATCAAGAGAAAAAGCTCGGTCTTGCTGTGATTGATAACACCTCACTTTGATTGACTGAGAGCGTTCGGTTACTTCGACCTCATTTACTTGGCTATTAGAGTACAAGCTTAATCCAGGCTCATGACCTCCAATGGATCGCTCATACAGAAGATCAAAAATCTCTGCGATAGTGTATCCACTTATGCCTTTATAGAGCTGCCCCTGCCCTTCAACGATTTGACGACGTTTTTCGCGAGAAAGAGTTTGAAAGTAGTCCATATATGCTGGTGTAAAGCACTCTTGTCCCAACTTAGACGCTTCCATGGGATGGAAACCAGCAGAACGAGTGACCCAGTTAATCCTTACTCCGGCATCAATTTGCTCAGGACTTAAATCACGATATAAGTTGAGTACGCATTCCGCGGCACTTTGCCCAGATCCTACTACCGTAACACTATTAAACTTTGCTAATTGCTCACGCATATGAGCAAACTCCGCAGAGTGTTGAATCAAAGTATGATTTGCATTTTTGGCCCAATTGGGCAACCAAGGAACAGTTCCAACACCTATCGCTAAATCTCGACTATACCTCGTCCTAACTTGCCCGCTGTTCAATTGACTTTGAATTACAAAACACTCGTGCTCTTCTGAGTATCTTACATCCACCACATTTTCACCATATGAGCAGTTTTCTAGCTGTCCTGCGGCCCATTGGCAATAATGGTTGTATTCGCTCCGTGGAACAAGAAAAGTTTCATAATAGTAAAACTGGTACAAGCGATCGTGTTGCTTAAGATAGTTTAAGTAACTCAGAGGATGAGTGGGATCTGCCATAGTGACAAGGTCGGCCAAAAAAGGAACTTGTAAGGTCGCTCCTGGAAGCAACATACCACTATGCCAATTAAACTCTTGCCTGCGCTCAATAAACTCAACGTCGAGCTCAGAATGATGAGAGCTCAAAGCGGCAAGCCCTAGGTTAAATGGCCCTATGCCAACACCAACGATATCTTTTATTGTTATATTCACTTTTTCTCCTTGATATGAGATAAAAATATTCTAACGTTCTAAAAACCTAAGCAGCAGGCTCAACTAGGTTCTTCTTACTAGTCTCCATCTTTCTTTGGTAAACTCATTTCACGTCTATAATTGAACAAAACGATCAGAGCGCAGCCTACAATCCTTGTTGCAGAGCGAGTGCTGTTACATCGTTTGCGTCTTTGCAACGTATGAGCTGCTTCACTGGCAACTCCACCGGCAAGGCTTTTTTTAGTTCGTTACTGATCTCTTTTAGATGATTAGGCCGAAGTCCCAACTGAGCGAAAAGCATATTTTCATCGATATCGTCGTCTGCTTTCCGACCAATAACTCTGCAGTAGATATCAAAAATAATCTGCTTTGTTGAATCAACAGTACTGGCTTCCTTGGGAGGTGAGTCCAATAGTTCTATGACTCTTGATTCATCAGGTGATAATTGTTTATTCAATACGACTTCAAATTTAGAAGTTTGAATCATGTGATTAAAAATCATGTCAATACGATCCAATATCAGTTTCACTAACTCATCCACAACCGCTTCACTGGCATAATCGATACTAAACATGATTGAGCCCCCTGCCTGTGCGACAAAGCGTACGTCGATAGCTACTTGGGGAGTTTGTGTTAAACCACGCTGAAGTGTCATCGGTGCATTGTCACTTAACGCAGGCCAAGACAAACCATTGGTGATGACGATAGGAAGTGTCGGCCCTGGCCTGCATCTATCAAATAACGTACGCGCTAAATCCACACCAGAAAATGAGAGGTGCTCTAGGCCTTCTAACATATCTGCTTGCAATGCCTGTGCTCGTTGAAGAAATTCGTTTTGACTAGTATCCCACTGCAAAGCAATAAAAGTCGATTCACTTGCATAAGATGTACTTATCATCGGTGATACTGGAACGGCCACACACAGCTTGCCATCACTGACAAGAGAAGACAGTGCTTCCATCGCAGCTGACATCATCACCGTATTCTTGTATAACCCGTGTTTCCCGCCTACTCGGACTAGCTTTTCCATTGTATCTTTACCAATTTCGAGACTCTGCCTCTTATATCTAGACGAAGAGATCGACTCGAGCGATTTATGCCAAGGGAAGCGCATTATCCCTTCAACAGTAGACAGTTTATTCATCCAATATTTTTCGTCCTTGGCGCGTTGAGTTATCACGTCTTCACCGTTAGGTTCATTATCAATGCGGGGAATGGATGGTGCCTCTCCCTCAAATAGTTCCACCAACAAAGATGCGATAGAGCGAGCATCAAGAATCAATGCATCAAAACGAGCAAAAACGTGAGTTTTAGCGTCAGGGAGAGTAAAAGTCGTGATATTCCATAACGGCTGTTCTAAATCAAAGATTTCATGGCTATATCTATATCTAAAACGTCCCAGTTCCTCCTCCACCATATCTGTTTTCAACTGACTTAAATCCACATGATTTAAGTTAAGTTGTGGGCATTTACTTACACGTAACTTGAGTGACTTGCTATCAATAAACTTCCTTAGGCTTGGATAGTTGGCCACCATTTTCGACAATCGACGACGAATACACACTGCTGAAAGCACACCTCGGTACTCCAACATCTCTTGCATTGCAACGCCTCCAAGAGGCATTTGTGTCGTCCTACCTAGTAAATAGGCTCGCTGCATCGGGGTCAGCTCTGCTGTTAAACACGTTTGGCAAATCAGTTTCGTTTGTAAGTTTTCCAACGGGGCAACCAATAAGCTCGGGTCAGAAATAACACTTTTCGTCAAAGCGACAAAGTGCTCGAACATCGGCGACGTCCATTCCTTTGGCAAGGCTTCGTGCCGAACATCCCAATTGATCATGATACCGCCATCAATACTCACAACCTGGGAGTCAAGCGCGACTTGAGAGCCTTGCGAAATAGTCCAGTTCATCTTGCCAAAATGCTTGTGGACTCGACGGGAGAATAGGTCACCACTAGGTAAATCAATTGCCGATGTAAAAACGATCGGTGCAAGCTGCGCACTGCCATGATGTACCGAAAGATCTCGCATTACATTCACACCATCATAACGACTATGCCCAAGTAGCGACGACATTTTAATAGCGACTAGGTGGCAAAAATCAATGAGAGTTTTAGAACCATTCATATCTACACTGAGAACGACAAAATTAACGAAGTCCCCTACTAAATCATTTGTGCCTTCAACAATTGGGGGACGCCAAAATGTAGGGACGTTAATTCTAAACGCGGTATCTCCGGTTGCTTTACCTAATGCTCTTGCAAACAAACCCAGCATCAGATTTGCGGGTGTTATCAAGTGTTGTCGGGCAACAGATAAAAGAGCTTTTCGCTGCTCAGGTTCAAGCCGAGCTGAATAATGATGGCTTTCAAATTGACTGGGATTGTAGTCTGGTAGTGGCAATGAAGGCGCTGGAGCAATACTTGCTAACTGAGATTTCCACCACTGCCTATCAGCCTTTCGTTGTAACTTTAGGTCTGGATCGGTTTTCGCTAAATCATGCCAAGTGAAAAAGGTCAAATGATCGATGAATTTTAAAGGAACGCCCTCGTAAAGCTTTGCAAAATCTTCAATTAAAATACGACAGCTATCTGGGTCTATAGCAATCATATCGGTATCGATATGTAATCGAAATGCACCATCTGATAGTAAACTCACGGAGAACTTTGCCGCTTGACCTTGAGTCAAATCAAGCATCTGATGGGCCCACTTATCTCTCTTACGACTCAATGCTTGATTCTGCTCATCTTTAGATAGCAGGCTAAAGTCGTCGATTTCTAACAGGCTATGGTTGGGCACATCTACGATAGAACCAAGGCCGAATTCATCAACTTTAAGTCTTAGCATTTCATGTCTGTGGTACAAACTTACTAGAGCTAAATTGAGCTTCTCTAAGTTGATGTTCTCGCCATCGAATTCGGTGTAAAGGTGGGATGCAACACCGCCAAGTTTGGCATTAGCTTCTCTTCCAAACCAACATGCGGCCTGCATTGGTGTTAAATCACTCATCAGCTTTCACTTTGTTGACAATTCATCGGTTAGGTGCCATTATTTTGCAAACGATAATCATTTGCAACAAAAAGCTTATTATTATTAATTAGATAAATTAAAAACGTTACTTGAGGCTATCTCTCAAGCAAAGCTAAAACAATAAGAATTTGGTCAATGTGACATAAGATGCAACGTTTATATAAACACATTGACTTTAAATAATTGGGAAGTGTCGACGCCAGTTTGTATCCGTAACGTCAACCATCCTCTGTTCGCTAAGACTTTTTCTCATACAACGAAACCGCTGTTGGTTATCTTGAAAAACTTACTTCTAAAGACAAAACGTAGCTCAACGGAAAAATTTGAAATATCAGAAAAATACTCGAAAAATATAATAATTCTTTGAAGGCCATTTACATTTCTATCAAAGAAAATAATAACAGAAAGTAATATAAAAACCGAAAAAATGATGGTATTAGACTGAAATTTTTCAAACTAAATACTAACTTTAAATAGTTTCAAGCTTAGACACATGAAACAACTAAGCTCCAAGTATTACCCGGTAGACAGTTTTAAAAATAAAATAGAGAAGGATTCTACTCAGGGTACGAATTACTCACAAAGTGTAAGTGTACATGGTAGTGACCTGTACCTTAGCCCATTAAAAAGACTCAACAGGCAACGTAATGAAACTATCCAATGAAGATCTAGATAGGCTCAATGAATTCTGGCTATACTGCATGGAAAATCAATACTTTAATGTAGGCTATCCTGAATCTGCAAGTTTTGATTACTCGATACTAGACAAGTTCATGAAATTCTCCATTAATAACTGTGGTGATTGGAGGGAAGAGAGTAATTACAAACTCAATTCATTTGAATTTGAGAAAGATGTGATACGTTTTTTTTCCCAACTATTTAAGATATCTCATCAAGAAAGCTGGGGGTATATCTCAAATGGAGGCACTGAAGGCAACTTATTTTCATGTTATTTAGCTCGCGAGCTATTTCCAACCGGCTATATTTATTATTCTGAAGAAACACATTACTCGGTCGATAAGATCGCTAAATTACTCAATATTAAATCTAGAAAAATCCCTTCATTGTCCAATGGGGAGATAGATTATCATCAACTTGTCAAACGAATAAAAAAAGACAAACAGAATAACCCTATTATTTTTGCCAATATAGGAACCACTATGCGTGGTGCAACAGATGATATTAAGCGCATTCAGCACGATATCGCAGCAATAGGTTTAGAGAGAGAGAACTACTATATTCACGCAGATGCCGCATTAAGTGGAATGATCATGCCATTTGTTGAAAAACCACATCCCCACTCCTTTGAAGATGGTATTGATTCAATCAGCGTCTCTGGCCATAAGATGATAGGCTCCCCGATCCCATGTGGAATCGTGCTTGCCAAGCGGCATATGGTTGATCAGATTTCAGTCGAGGTTGATTACATTTCTTCACGCGATCAAACCATCAGCGGCTCAAGAAACGGTCATAGTGCCCTATTCATGTGGACTGCAATCAAAAGTCATTCATTTTCAGACTGGCAAGACAAAGTACAGCTTTGCTTAGACATGGCTGCATATACAGTGCAGCGCTTCCAAGAAGCAGGGATAAATGCTTGGCGTAACAAAAATTCCAATACTGTTGTATTTCCTTGCCCATCAGAGCCCATCTGGCGAAAGCACTCATTAGCTAATTCTGGTGATGTCGCTCATATTATCACCATGCCACATCTAGATAGTACAGAGAAACTTGACACGTTGATTGAAGACGTCATTTTCGATCTGCTACCTGACTATGGCATTCGCAACGCCTGCGGCCAAAATTAGTTCAAAACATAATCCATCAACGTCCACTTCCATAGGCTTTATATGAAAAACGATAAGAGCTCAATATGCTCTACCACGTTCTCCTTATTTTCGCTTGATTGGCTAAGTAAGGTGACAAGATGATAAGTAAAATCAGCCAACATTACGTTACGCCTAGCTTAATGCCAGCCTTAAAGCCATCGATTAAAAAGCTTGCTTTGGGAACGTTTTGTGAAGTACTTGCCGCTGTGGCAAAAGTTGGTGCACTGCTATGTTTGATAAACCTTATCGATAGATTTGCAAACCAATGGATTTACGGTGCCATAGGACTTTGGGCGGCTAGCGCACTTGCCTCATCAGTGGGCTCGTGGTTAGTTCATGATGCCGAGTCGCAGTTTTCCACTCGATTACGTCGCCAAGTTGCTCAGCACTTGACGCGCTTGCCAAGCAAGACCATCTCTCAATATGGTGATAATCAACTGCGTCGCATAGTTTCCGAAGACATCAACACGCTTCACCACATGGTTGCGCATTTGCCTTCAGAACTCGTGACATTCATTGTAGTACCCGCAACTTCTATTTTTATCATGTTGAATCTCACAGGTCCGGTAGCGATGCTTACTCTGCTCCCTGGCCTAATTGCATCATTGTACTACCTACTCTTTTTACCTAGGTTCGCCGCTAAACATGGCACAGAGCGCATGACAATAATGGGTGATATCGTTACCGCAGTAAACGACTACACAAGAGGTATCCGAGTAAATCGAATTTACGGCACGCAAGCAGGAGCACTCGACAGCTATAATGATGCCACAAGACGCTTTACTCACGGCATAGTGAAATGGGTTGGTAGCGTTGCCCTTCCAGCTGCAATTGCTACAGCATTACTTCAAGCGGTTTCGACTTTCGCAATTGCCTATACCATTGGCTATGAATTAAGTCCCGTGGCAATGGCGTCGCTATTCTTTTTTGGTTTGGCCGTCGTATCACCCGCACTGAAGCTTGGCCATGGATTGGACTACGTTAACGCAGGAAAGAATGCTGCAAAGAACATCAGCGACTTTTTACAGCAACCACAAATAGAAAGTGGCAGTTTGAGCGCGGGAGAAAAACCGCTATCACTACAAGCATCAAATATCGTAGTGGCTAATGGAACTGTTAATATTATTGATAACTTCTCCCACAACTTCCCACGGGGTTCATTTACAGCCATCATGGGGCCTAGCGGAGCAGGCAAAAGTACGTTACTACGTCTATTAGCAGGTCAAGAAACACCTCTTTCAGGCTTCGTTACCTTAGGAGGCCATCAACTGTCTAAACTCTCTGAGATATCCCGATACTCCGCCATACGCTATGTACCTCAAGATATCGGTGTACTCAAAACTACCATTAGGCAGAATTTGAAACTATCAACGCCAAGTTCAAGTGACGACGAGCTGAACCAAGCACTGCAACAAGCTCAATTAAAGATTGACCTCAATTCTGATGCAAGCGTGCTTTCAGGAGGCGAGCAACAACGTGTCGCAATAGCTAACACATTTCTAACTCAAGCCAACGTTCTATTACTGGATGAACCAACCAGTGCTCTCGATAAAAATACGGCCTTCACTGTGATCAGAAATCTCGCGAAGTTTGCTAAAGCACAAGACAAGATATTGATCATAATTACTCACGACTCAGAACTCGCGAAACTTGCAGACACTACATTGATGCTCAACAGAAAGGCTCAACGACAGGATGAAGAAGTATGACGGCTCACAATACCCTCTATTCCAATTCGACAATTCCACAAAGTGCAAAGCACCGTCTATATCGAGTCGCTATAGGTTGGGGACTAGTTGCATTATTTGAGGCAACGGCTTACACATTTCTTGCAATATCTATTGTCGAACAAGCTCCACCAATGAACGTCATAATAGCTGCTGTTCTAACTGTGATAGTTACCGTTATTGTAACTCGTTCTGGATTTCTCTCTGGTGCGAAACTGGCTGGGGATCTTTATTCATCAGTAGGTCATTCGCTCAGTAAAGCAAAGTTAGCTTGGTTTAATGATCAGCATAGAACTCAGCTCACTCAACTAGCAGAACGAGGAATACCTGGCTTTATGGCCATTCCTGCTCATCAGCTACAAACATTTTTACACGCTCCAATGTTACCCATATTTTTAGTTATCGGTATCGGGGTTGTTGGAGGAGGTGAGATCGCACTACTCAGTGCCGTATTGTTACTAGTTGCAGTGCTCGTTCAGTACAAGGCGCAAAGATACCTAAGTCGCTCAGATAGCGACCGACATGACGCAGAGCTTCAAGCGACTAAATCAACACTTGAACTCATAGATCACCTTGAGTTACTTCGCTCAACAGCGGGGCCTGAGCGCTCAATCGAGCGTATTGAACAGAGTTGGCACGCACAAGAAGAAGCTCATTCAACCATTAATCGTAACGCTTCTATCGCAACCTTAGTATCAGGATTGGCAACGATTTTACCCCTTGCAGGTATCGCCATCTATCTCGTCTTAGAGCCGATTACTCAACCCTTATTAGTCTTGGCTTTATTGATATTGATTACCCGTGCAGCTGCACCTTTGGGTGAACTCGCGTTGGCAGGCTTTGCGATTAACGACGTAAAATCCTCAGTTAAAAATTACGCTCAGTTAACGAATGTCCCTGTTCTGCCTGAGCCTAATCCTCAATTTGCAACCTCCCCCAAAAACCATAAGTTCGAACTGAACCTTGTGGGCCATTTAGATCTCTTTGAAGATGCTAGCACGGAGATCAAACAAGGTGATACCGTCGTCATCAATGGAGTCAGTGGCAGTGGCAAAAGCACTTTACTGGGCCTGTTTCTAAGGTTTGATGATCCTGACCAAGGTCTTATTTCGCTCGGAGGGATAGATCTAAAGAATATCCCTTATGATGTGCTCACCCAGCATATAGCCTATGTTGCTCAAGATCCGGTCATTTATACTGGCACATTGGCGGATAACATTCGGTTAGGTAATCCCAATGCAAGTGATTATGAAGTTGAGAGCTTTGCAAGACACGCACAATTGGACGAACTTATTGACTCATCTCCTAAAAGAATACATCAAACAGTAGGACAAAGAGGCTCAGGGTTGTCAGGAGGTGAAAGACAGAGAGTCGCAATTGCGCGAGCTCTCATTAAAAAGGCGCCAATCCTCATTTTCGACGAAGCGACGGCAGCATTAGACGAAGCAACCGAAAAAAGTATTGCTCAACATATTCAAACATTGAACTCGACCGTGATTATTGTGACGCATAGCGATCAGAATATATGGTCGCCGACATTGGAACTCACAATTGAGAACGGAAGAGTCAAGGTTAAAAAGAACTGTGCCACTTCCTTAACAAGCAAAGATACATCGGCATACCAGGGGCTAAGTATAGCCATCGACACCTAAACATCCCAAAAATCAAAATCATTATAACGCTCCCCAACACTTATAGAGTTTATCTCTCGGGATTGATGCTGCTCTCCGCTCAACTATGGAGTCAGCATCATCACGATGAAACCATTTTGACTTTAATAAGTGATTGAAAATTTACGGATAGTACCTATGAATACTCTAAGAAACGTCATTAACATAAAGTCAGCGGCAACTTTACCAAGCCTAAAAAAAATATTAAATAAAACAAACTGTAGTCTACAGCTCCAAGAGTTCATCACTACGCAAAGGCAAGAGATTACCAATATTCTTTCTGGTGGCGATACTAGGCTGCTCGTTATCATGGGACCATGCTCAATACACGATCCGGTAGCCGCAATAGAATACGCACATCGATTAGCTGAAGAACAAAAACGCTATCAAAGCAGCTTGAAGCTTGTCATGCGCACCTATTTTGAAAAACCTAGGACTCGAGGTGGATGGAAAGGTTTTATTGTCGACCCAGATCTCAATGGTGATTTTAATTTGCATAAGGGTATTAATCAAAGTCGCAAACTTATGCAGTCAATTCTTGAGCTTGGAGTGCCAACTGCGCATGAGTTTCTCGATCCGAATATCGCACACTACATAGCAGACTTAGTGTGCTGGGGAGCCATTGGAGCTCGTACAACCGAATCGCAACCTCATCGGCAATTAGCTTCGGGGCTACTGTGTCCTATTGGCTTCAAAAACGGAACCGATGGAAATATAGACATATCAATAGATGCGATACATACGGCACAAGATTGCCATTCAGTGATTGCACAAACCTCTGACAACCAAACAATAGCAATAAAAACTCGGGGCAACAACAATTGCCATGTCATACTTCGCGGAGGGACTACTCCGAACTATTCCACTCAACATATAAAGCAGACCTCTTTTCAACTTACGCGTAGCAAACTTCCACTTAAACTAGTGGTTGACTGTAGTCATGGAAACAGTGAAAAGATAGCAAAAAACCAATTGGTAGTAGTGAAGGACATCGCCAACCAGATCTCATTGGGTGAAACAAATATCGCGGGGGTCATGTGCGAAAGCTTCTTGGTGGGAGGCAATCAAACAATCGATGCTGATCTGCTCACTTACGGACAGTCCATAACAGATGAGTGCTTAAGCTGGCAGGATTCTTTACTGTTTCTAGAGCACTTAAATAACGCTGTATTACAACATAAAAGTTCTCATTTAACCAAAACTGAACACTCCTAAATTCAATTAACTATTTGCAACGTGTTAATAGTACAAATAGTTATTGATTGGCTTGTTTCATACACAAACGCTGCCCGTAAATCCCCCCATGTAACCAAATGCAAACGATATAATTATTGTTAAAATAAGGACGATAATGCTATGCAAGGACAGAATGATAACAATTATCATTTGATATTGATTATCAATATCAATTATACTTCTTCCTGTTCATTTACTTAAGTAGTTGCTCCCTAATTCTATTTGGCAAAGACACCCAATCTGCATTGTCATGACTATTGGGCAATAGCCTCACTCCTAATCAAATATTCCTCTATTAGAGGAACACTTGTTCTAATAAAGGCAATTAGAGGTACAAGTTGATGACTTCCATTACATTAGTGAATTAATAAGGACTGTTTATGAAACGAGAAGTAGTAGGCTTTTCCAAAATGGCCAACGAGATGTTGGATAAAGAACTCAAAAATTCCCCGTTCTTTTTCTCATCTCCACAAAACTCGATGCTTTGTGTCGGTATCAAAACAAGCTTGACTCGCGCCATACCTTTCTCGAAACTGGCAAGCACCGCTGAAGAATTACTAGAAAGAGCTAAAACACCAGAAAACGACAACCCGGTGTTATTTGCTACCGTTCCATTCGATGAAAATACACCTACCCGACTTTGCATTCCTAAAACGCTTTATGTTTCAAGCAGTAACCGCGGCCAGAACAATGATAAAAGTGCACCACAAATAGCAAAAGTCGTCTCACCACCAACTGGGGATGAGTATAAAAATGGCGTTTCACATTTACTTGAGCTTTTTAACACCACTGAGCTGTCAAAAGTTGTGCTTTCTCGCTCGGTGAAAATAACTACCAATAAAAACATTAACCCATGTTCGCTTATACGTAACTTACTGTCCATAAACACCGACGGCTATACGTTTTGCTCCCAAATATCGGAGAGTTCTAAACTGATGGGCGCAAGCCCTGAGTTACTTGTCTCTAAAAAAGGGCATCACGTGGTGTCCAATCCGCTAGCGGGATCGCGACCTAAATCGTCTTGCGAGATCGAAAATAAAGCAGCATATGCTTCTTTGTTAGATACACAGAAAGATCTCAATGAACACAGCTTCGTGGTTGAAGAAGTAGAAAAGGTACTTAACCAGTATTGTCACAACCTATACACCCCTATGGTTCCCTCTGTAATCGAAACAGAAACCATGCTGCACTTGTCTACTCTGCTACAAGGGCAAGCTAACGAACCTAATGTCAACTCGTTAAAAATCGCCGCGGACCTCCATCCAACTCCAGCGGTATGCGGATACCCTAGACAAACAGCTTATGCTGCTATCAAAGAAATTGAAAAGTTCGAGCGAGGCTATTTCACTGGAATGGTCGGATGGTGTGATGCAAGAGGTAACGGTGAATGGGTAGTAACTATTCGATGTGCTGAAGTCAGCCAACGAGCTATGTCGCTTTATGCTGGTGCAGGGATAGTTCATGAGTCCTCCCCGCAAAGTGAGCTTGACGAAACTGGCGCCAAGATGAACACCATTTTACGCGCTGCAGGAATACAAGTTGATGACCGACTCACAGTATAAGGGAAGAGGCAAATAATGATGAACCATGAATACACACCTTGGCCAGATGACATAAGCAGTAAATATCGAGACCTAGGATATTGGCAAGATCAAACTTTGTATGACCATCTCCATACTATCGCGTCTTCTTCACCCGACGCGCTTGCAATCTGTTGTGGAGACAACACCTATAGCTACAAAGAGTTATTGGAACGAATCCATCAACTAGCAGGAGGGTTCATCAAGTTAGGTCTTCAGCCTGGCGATAATGTCGTTTTACAAATCAATAATACGGCTGAATTTTATTTCTCGTTTTTCGCTCTAACCTTCAAAGGGATCAAGCCCGTTCTCGCTCTGCCTGCACATCGCTATTTAGAGTTGAGCTATTTTTGCGATCACGCAAGAGCAAGAGCCTATATATTTTCCGAGCATGCATCAGGAGAAACCGCGCAAAACATCGCTTCTCAACTACTTGAGAACTGCACTACTGTAGACTTCGCAATTACGACTGGGGAAGCTGGGAAAGGGCATGTTCACTCACTTAAAAATTTGATTGCGGAGCCCTGTGCAAAGCAAACTACTACTGCAGATAACGTTGCCTTTTTTCAATTGTCAGGAGGGACAACAGGTACACCAAAGCTAATTCCAAGAACCCATAATGACTACGCTTATAGTATTTTGGGAAGTAACAGTATCTGTCAATTTAATCAAGACACTCGCTATTTGTGCACGCTACCAGCCGCTCATAACTTTCCATTAAGCTCTCCCGGTGCTTTAGGAACACTATTTGCTGGAGGTTGCGTAATACTCAGCCTAGATGGCTCACCTGAACTCAACTTTTCTTTGATTGAACAGCACAAAGTCAATACATGCGCCCTCGTCCCTCCCCTAGCCTTACTGTGGATGCAATACGCACAGAGTGCGACACAAGATATTTCGAGTTTAAATCTCATTCAAGTAGGTGGAGCAAAGCTTAGCGAGAGTGCTGCTCGGAAACTTCCATCTGCTCTTGGATGTAATTTGCAGCAAGTATTTGGAATGGCCGAAGGACTAGTTAACTATACCCGCCTAGACGACCCTGTCGACGTCATAACAAGAACACAAGGCCGTCCTATATCGGAACATGATGAAATACTAATCGTTGATGAAGAGGGAACTCCGGTTTCACTCGGAGAAGAAGGACTATTGATGACCCGAGGCCCTTACACAATAAGAGGTTATTACAAAGCTCCGGAGCATAACCAACACTCGTTTACCGTAGACGGTTTTTATGCCACGGGAGATCTTGTCCGCCAAACCGCCGAAGGTAATATCATTGTAACAGGAAGAGAAAAAGATCAAATTAACAGAGGTGGAGAAAAAATCGCCACTGAAGAAATTGAGAATATATTACTTAAACATGATGATATTCATGATGCCGCTTTAATAGGCGTTCCTGATAAATGTTTAGGAGAAAAAAGTTGCGCTGTAATCGTCTGCAATACGAGCGCTAACCTTAAGCCCGTTGCGATTAAGAAATTTTTATACTCACAAGGAGTTGCAGAATATAAAATCCCTGATTACATCAAGTTTTGCCAACAATTGCCGAAAACCTCTGTCGGTAAAATCAATAAAAAGGCTTTAAGAGCAGAATATAGCACTTAGGTGCATCCCCTTGCATCGCTGCAGGGGGATCTCATTTATATTACTGCACCTTGAGCTTGAACTTGAGCTGCTTCCCACCAGTCTCTAATGGTATTTTTTGCCACCATTTCAGAAAGCGCGATATCTAAACCTTGCTTTTTCCAACGACTATGCAACGTCATTACACGAATGGAGTCTAACCCGAGAAAGATAAGATTTTCGTCTACATCTACTTCATCTAAATCAACTTCAAGAATATCCGCAACCTCCTTTCTCATTATTTCAAGACTGAGAGCGCTAGAAGGCAAAGAGATGTCTGAACTGACGCTTGTGACAAAGTCATCGACAGATTTAATACAGCCACTTCGACCAGAAATGTATTTAAGCGTGTACATATGATCTTCTTTCGAAAAGTCTGCAATCGCGTTACCAATAACAAATGGTTTGACATCTAGCATAAAGGCATCGAGTGCTGTTGAGAGGACTCCGATATGGCCATAAACCCCAACAATAATAAGTTGGTCTCTTTGCTCCTCTCTCATCCATTGAAGTAATGGCGTTTTCTTAAACGCGCTATAGCGCCACTTGGTGTATTGAATATCACCAGATTGCGGCGATACTTCTGGCACTATCTCCGTATCTTGAGTTAGGCCTGAGCCCCAAAAATCCGTTAGGAGTGCCCTTTCTTTTGGGTCTTGATTAGCAGGCTGAGCCGTATAAACAACAGGGATGCCTGCGGCTCTAGCATTCTCTGTAACTTTTTTAACATTTTGTATAAGTTCAGGAATAGGAGACAATCTTGTATCAAAAAAGTTGAGGAAGTAAGCCTGTAAATCATGAACTAAGACAACCGACTTCTTAGGCTCTATCACCCAATCCACTTTATTGACGGGAAATGATTCTGGTTGAAGTACTTGGTATGGGGCGATCTTGGGAATGGCCATCTCACTATCCTTATTAAGAATTATCACATTAAACCCATGAGCATTTACATATTAGCTCAAACATTTATTGAAAATGAAAATCATTAACATTTAATATAAACAAATGAGAATATGAAATCAATTGATTGTTGCTGTTCTTTGGAATAGCTATATCAATAAAAAGAGCTTTGCTAACGTTATTGCGTTGTCATTTCCACCAAAATTATGCAAAGAGGCTCCCACCTCACCTTCTAATCAAGTGTTAACTTAATGATGTTCATCGTTTAGTGAGAAAGATGAACATAGAAAAGTAATTTTGGAAATAGTGACCGACAGCCATTCTCAAAGCAGAAGATGCTAGTATTCCGTTTAAAGGGTCAGCCATAAATAATACAGTATCTTCGGCGTGATATTTTACACATGGCGAAAAATGTCCAGTGATATGGGCTAGCCAGATAATACACTCAAAGTATTGGAAGAAGATGCGCGGCTAAAAGTTGCTGATTTAAAAGGAGGGAGATACTGAAAGACCCAAAACATCAATGATAAACGTAGAATTCCGAGTATAACACAATAAGTATTTAAGGTATCTAAACTCAGATAACCTGTTGATTAATAATCATTAATTAAGAACCTCAGTAATAGACTTCCACCTATCAAACTCATAAACGGTGAGCTAGATACCTCATACTCTAGTAATGACTGTCTATATAGGGATACTTCTAGCGACCACTTGGCGTGAAAACAACTAACAACACAGTAGTTGCCACACTGAGCACACCAGCACAGAACATCACAATTCCAAATCCAGCTGCCATCACGTTCCGATAAGCTAAGAGCCACCCTTCTTGATTTGAAGGAAGCTCATTTCTGACTATTGCACTTTGAGCAGTCCCAACAGCATTTAGCATATTGTTGGAACTGACCACCTCCGACATCTGTTGAATTGCATAGATGCTCATGATACTACCTAATACCGTAATACCCAGTGTCGTGCCTATCTGACGCAAAGCGTTCATGGTTGCCGATGCAATCCCGGCACATTCTGCGGGAGCATACCCCATGACCATCATACCCGTCGCAAGAACAGAGATCCTATCCCGAGGCCAAGAGCAGTCAGAATACTACCGACAATAAGGTAAGGCGTGTAGGCAGTAAACAGTGACATTGAGCATAGAGAAATACCAATTAAAGCGTATCCGCCAACCAATAGTTTTCTAGTGAAATACGTTGTGTCATGTGGCCGAAGATCAATGATGTTACCCCCATTACCACAAATTGAGGCATCAGATGCCACCCAGCTTCAGTGGCGTATCGCCTTGCGCTTGTTGTAGATACAGTGACAGAAAGAAAAGACTTGCATAGGCCGAAAATCCTAACGCGAAAGAAGCCACGTTTGCTACGGCCAGAGATATGTTGCGAAAAAGAAGAATAGGAAACAGTGACCTCAATTAAGCTTTCTGGTCTTTTCAACCTCACGTTCATCCATCATATCTATTTCCGTGATGATAAATTCGTATATACTCCCCCTCCCTTAGTTGATCTTTAATCAAGTTTATGTGTTGTTTCATTGTGTATATTGCAACTTCATTTAGTTAAAGGACACAACTGTATAGCCGAAGTGGATTCTTAAACAACACATTAAGCTTCAGGCGATATCTATCTCGAGATTTTATTCAATTCCCTTATCATCGCGTAATTTTCGCTACCTTTATTTAGCCTAGACCTTTCAGACTTAGTGCCTTTAATTCAATATGGAACGGCCTCTGAAAAAATTTTTGTAGAAGTCTCCTTTATGCCAGTACTTGTTTGAACTAAAGAATTCTTGACAATTAGCCATTAATATATACTTTCCTAAAAGACTATCCCTTCTCTTCACATCACTGAGCGTCGTAGCACACTTTAAAGACTCTGCTCTGTCATAAGTACCATAATCTAATATCTATATCCTCTTTAAGCGTACTTAAGTAATAGGTTTATGCCCTGGGCTAAGACCTCTTCGGCATAAAACTAAGTTCACCAGTGAATGTATTCGCTCCAAGCTTCACGCACTAAATTAGTCCCATCGAATGGGGTAAATAAATTTTCAAAAAATGTAGGCTGGTTATTTTGTTCTGTTACCCAAATCATGAGAGCGTCAGCCCTCCATTGTTAAACAAGTAGTGAAAGATGGAGAAATAACATCTTTGAAGTGAAAGATAGATTAAATAGCTCAAAATTCATGATATCGTTTTCCAACTCATGAACTTGCCCTGTTGCGTTCGCGAGATGATTTCTTAGCTTAGTCGAACATTGTAAAATCACTCTAGATTTCAGTTGATGTATCGGCTTAAATTACATAATCGCTCAGCTATAACAATCGATTCTTGTATTGCTCCGGTGTCATGCCGGAGTATTTCTTGAACATCGCGATAAAAGGGCTAGCTTGGTTATAACCTAACGTCAGAGCGACTTCTTTTACGGTCTGCCCTTTACGCAGCAACTCCATAGAATGTAAATATCGCACACGTAAGCGCCACTCAGTAAAGCTCATTCCTAACTCACTCTGGCAATGTCTCGCTAACGTGCGTTCTGTGGTATGCACTTTTGCCGCCCACTCCGCCAAACTGATCTCATCCGTCGGCGATTCTTCTACTGCTTTTAAAATCGGTTCAAGATACTTATTGTCGGTAGTCGGTAAAAAGTGATGTTCGACTTCTTGCTTTGCAAGCTGGTCCAATAACACTTGTACCAAGCGCTTGTCTTCATCAGTTTGCGCCACATTAATGTCTCGCTGACGAAAGTCCTCAATAATAGATGACACGATTGGAGTCACTTTGATCAAGCTCGTTTTAGTTGGAAAATGCGCCGTCAATTCAGGGGCAATATTCAAAGAACAATATTCGATTGGCTTACGGTTGTAGCTAGTGTGACGAATTCCGGCGGGAACCCAAATAGCAAGATGTGGAGGTGCTAGAAATCTTGTGTCTTCTGCATCCATCTCCAGAATCCCACCGCTGATCAGTTGCACTTGCCCCCAAGGGTGGCTATGAATTCGTGTTTCTGTATTAGAGAGAAACGCTTCGAAATTCATAAATACATCTGATGGCGCACGATCGATTGATAAGGAGGGATGAAGATTTCTGGCGCTCTTTTTCAAAATTGTCTTCCTATCGCTTACGATGTCTTTTAAGAGATACTTTTTATTATAAAGACCTGCCAGACTAGCGCCATCAATAATTGTGCTATAGGGTTCTCATGATTTATTTACTTCCGTTTTTCACCGTTATGATTTGGGGTGGTAACTCAATTGTGAACAAGATGGCTGCGAGCGCCATTGAACCAAGTGCGATGAGTTTCTACCGTTGGTTTGTCGCAATGGTACTCCTAACGCCATTTTGCCTGCCTGCAATCATCAAACAACGACACATTATTCGACCTTACTTAGCTAAGTTGGCGTTTCTTGCGTTACTTGGTATGGTTCTCAACCAGTCACTTGGATACTATGCCGGTTTAACAACAACGGCCTCTAATATGGCCCTGATCACCTCTTTAGTTCCTTTGATCAGCGTGTTTTTAAGTGTCCCATTGCTCGGTAAATCTATATCAATGTTAAGTATCGTCGGTGGTGTCATTTCGCTCGGCGGCTTGGCATTTATGCTTGGTCACGGTGATATCACTTACTTTTTACATCAAGACTTAACGCAAGGTGACAGCTTAATGCTCGTTGCTGCCATGGTATACGCGGCTTATTGTGTTCTGCTAAAACGCTGGAAAATGCCATTCAGTAGTTTGACTCTGGTTTACATGCAGGGCTTCTTTTCTGTTTTGATGCTCACACCACTTTGGCTCTCTAGTGAGCAACTGTTACCAAGCCAAGACGCGCTACCATTAATCGCTTATGCTGGTATTGCTGCTTCCATTTTCGCGCCGCTGATGTGGGTCAAAGCGATTGATTCAATTGGTGCTGATTCAAGTGCTATGTTCATGAACCTAATGCCTGTGGTTTCCGTCATACTTGCTTCAACACTAATTGGTGAGAAAATTTACGCTTACCATATTATTGGTGGGTTGTTAGTCATCTCTGGCGTTATCCTGTCGCAAATAAAAGTAAGACAGAGAAAACTATTGTCCAATTCTGAGATTGCCTCTACCGCCAATTAACATCTACACCTCAAGCCACAGAAATACGCTGTGGCTTGTCACTTCCAGCGTTCGAATAAAAGTTAATATTTTGTTTCATTCGCTATTCCCGAAAATTCATCTTGCTGCTAAATTGGGAAAACAATAACCCATCAAGGAAAGACAGATGAGCAGTGGTCAAAGAGACATTACCCTTCGCTTTTTAGCAGAACCCAGCGACGTCAATTTCGGCGGAAAAGTGCACGGCGGCGCCGTAATGAAATGGATCGACTTGGCAGCGTACGCCTGTTCTGCAGCGTGGAGTGGTAAATATTGCATTACCGCATATGCTGGCGGCATTCGGTTTGTTGCGCCGATTCATGTCGGCAACTTAGTCGAAGTTAGCGCGAAAGTCATTTATACCGGACGAAGCTCAATGCACATTGCGATTGACGTGCAAGCCAGTGATCCAAAGCAAATGAAAAACAGACTCACCACTCACTGTATCGTTATCATGGTTGCTGTAGATGAAAACGGAAAACCAACCGATGTACCGAAATGGATTCCAGAGTCAGATGAAGACAAAGCCTTAGAGCAATCCGCTATCCGTCTTATGAACATGCGTAAAGAGATTGGGGAAGAAATGGAAGCACACGTTAAATATCTCAAGTAACTGGCATCCGTTAAGAACGCTATTAAGTACCTCAACGTTACCCAGACCCAGAGTGTGGAGCAACATCATGGTTTTGCCATTTGTTTCACGCTCGCCCTTCTCTGTCATAAATCCTTCACCTAGCTTTGCTTAAATCCATCCATTATTTTAGAGTTGGATAGAGTTTGGATCTTGAGACTAAAAGAAACGACCTTAAGTGAAGAGACGTTGACCAATTTAAAAGCGGTCGAGTACCAGTGGGTGAGAACCATGTACGTCGAGGGGTATAACGAAACAGAAATTAATCATTACATTCAAACTTGCTTTGGCGGTGACGTTACCTTTGCTAATCTATTTCGTCGCGTCGCACTGCAGCAAGAAAGCTTGTACACGCTGCTTCAATACGTTGGATGCGCACCTTCCAGCCGAGAGTTTTAATCTCTTCCTTCCCTACCTCAATTTAGCTTTTTACTAAGCTCTAGTTATTTATGTGAAGTGCTACGCAGGGCATTATTCAAGCCCTGTGTAATCCATTGCAAAGCCGCTAATCTCTATCTACTTATTGCAAAATTGCCTTTAACAGGCATAAAAAAACCTGAGTCTAAACTCAGGTTATGGTTACAAAAACTGTTAGTGATTGAATCGTAAGGAACTAAGCTAACAGCCAGCTATGCGTAACGCCAATAAAAGCCAAGATATTACTGATCGGCGGCCAAACCAAAATTGTAATATCCGTGCTAAATATAAGGGCGACCATGTGGTCGCCCTTTTCTAGTTATTCTTGTCAATCTCAGACCACTTGAGATTATCCTTTCACACCACCAGCGGTTAGACCACCAACCAACCAGCGTTGAGCAAGTAAGAATACTGCAGTGATTGGCACTGCTGATAGAACTGCAGCAGCAGCAAAGTCACCCCACAAGTAGTTTTGTGGATATAGGTATTGCTGCATACCTACTGCAAGTGTGTACGAGTCTACATCAGAAAGTAGTAGTGATGCTACAGGAACTTCACCAATTACCATGATGAACGACAAGATGAATACTACCGCTAGGATTGGCACTGACAGTGGCAGTAATACCAAACGGAACGCTTGCCATGGTGTCGCACCATCCAGTGCTGCCGCTTCTTCCAGAGATGAATCGATACTTTCAAAGTAACCTTTAATCGTCCAAACGTGCAGTGCGATACCACCTAAGTAAGCGAAGATCAGACCGCCGTGCGTATTCAAACCAAGGAAAGGAATGTACTGACCCAGTTTGTCGAACAACGCGTATAGAGCAACCAATGCCAATACCGCAGGGAACATTTGGAAGATCATCATCGCTTTAAGGATGGTGTTCTTACCCTTGAACTTCATACGAGCAAACGCGTAAGCCGATGTTGTAGACAGCGCCACAATCAAGATTGCAGAGATGCCACCCACTTTTACCGAGTTCCACAGCCATGTCATTACTGGGAATGGTGGCGGTGTAACTGTACCGTCTGGATTAGTCACCGAGAAACCTAATGCCAATTTCCAGTGATCAAGTGTTGGGTTGTCTGGGATCAGGCTACCCGTTGCAAAGTTACCTTCACGGAATGAAATCGCGATGATCATCAGTAAAGGGAAAATAATCAGTGCCAAGAATGCCCACATTGCAATATGAGTCGCCCAAACACGATACTTTAATGACTTACCTTGTACCATTGCCATTGTAATTTCTCCTTAGTCCTGAGCTACTTTAGTTACGCGTAGGTTGATAAGTGCCAATGCGCCAACCAATAGGAAGATAAGCGTTGCTACCGCACTTGCTAGACCGAAGTCTTGACCACCAGCACCTTCGAATGCGATTCGGTAGGTGTAACTTACTAGCAGGTCGGTGTAACCCGCAGGCTCTGATGTACCAATCATGTTTGGACCACCGCCAGTCAACAACTGGATAAGTACGAAGTTGTTGAAGTTAAATGCAAAACTCGCGATCAACAATGGTGTTAACGGCTTCAACATCATTGGTAGTGTGATACGTGTGAAGTTGGTGATGAAGTTCGCACCATCGATAGCTGATGCTTCATAAAGATCATCAGGAATCGCTTTTAGTAAGCCCATACACAAAATCATCATGTAAGGGAAACCAAGCCAAGTGTTCACAATTAAGATCATGGTTTTCGCCATGAACGGGTCAGAGAACCAAGCCGGGCTAATGCCGAATAAGCCTTCCAACAACATGTTGATCTCACCAAAGCTTTGGTTAAACAAACCTTTAAAGATCAAGATAGAAATAAACGCCGGAACTGCATAAGGCAGGATTAGCAACAAACGGTAAACTGAGCGACCTTTAAGTGCTTCCCACTGAACCACACTGGCAAGGACAAGACCAATAACAAGCGTAAATAATACGGTTAGCGCAGAGAAAACAATGGTCCAGATAAAGATACTGATAAACGGCTCTTTGATACCATCATCTTTCCAAACACGCTCAAAGTTGTGGGTACCAATGTTCACCACGAAACCTGGTGACACTGTGCTACCAACAAATTGACCGTTTTCATCGACAGGCTGGTAGTAACCTACTTCCATATTTGGACGTAGCGTTTCTTCAGTCCGGTTGTTGTAAAGCGTTTCACCATCTTCTTGTAATGTGTACAAAGGTACAACTGCAGCAAATTTGCGCAGCCCACTCATGCGGATATCATCACCACTTGGCAAATGTAAATCGACACTGCTCAACGCACTGCGGTTCTTAACAATCGCCTTGATTGATTCTTTTTCACCCGTTACTTCTTCAATTGGTGAAAGATCAAACTCCGATGCTGAAAGGTTATCAAGCTGAAAAGTCGGGCTTGCAAGTAGCTCACCATCTTTTTCAACCACAAGTTGATGGCCTTGCTCCGTTTTATACAAAGTGAACGGGTAGCTATCACCACTTTGGTAAGTTCGGTCCAAAAGTACGTTCTGAGCGCGATCAAAAGAGAGTTGGTTTTTCGCGCTATAGTTGGTAAACGCCAAACCTATGGTGTACGCCAAAGGAAAAAGAATGAAAAGGATCATCCCTGCTATACCAGGGTAGATGTAACGGTGTGCGTACGTCTTTTTACTACCAAAGATGAACAACGCTAAAGCGGTAAGAATGAGCGTAAGTAGTGCAAACGCAATCTCACCGCGAGAATACATAAGGATTGTTGCGTAGCCATTGATGATGCCGACTGTGCCTAAAAGTGACCATTTCATGAACACTTTTTTGCTGCTCGGAAGGCTGGCTTCTGGTGCTGTCATAGCATTTGTACCTTGAACTGACTGCATAGGGAACCTGCTAGCGAATATAGAATAAATATAGAAAAGTAAGGAGGAGTTGCCTCCTCCTTAAAAAGGTCTTACTTAATTATTTAGTCATTTGTTTTTCTGCATCTGCAAGAGCTGCATCGACAGTTTGACGACCGTCAACTACGTTGATGATTGCGTTCTTAGCCGCACCCCAGAATGCGTTCATTTGAGGGATATTTGGCATGATTTCGCCGTTCATCGCATTGTCCATTGTTGCTGCGATACGAGTATCTGAATCTAGCTCACGTTGGAACGAGTTAAGTGCTACCGCACCTAGAGGCTTATCGTTGTTAACCATACGTAGGCCATCGTTTGTTAGTAGGTAGTTCTCAATGAACTCAACCGCTAGGTCTTTGTTTGGAGACGCAGTGCTGATACCAGCCGTTAGAACACCAACGAATGGCTTAGAAGATTGACCTTGGAACTTAGGTAGCGTAGTCACGCCGTAGTTAACGCCAGACTTCTCAATGTTGCCCCAAGACCATGGACCGTTGATCGTCATCGCTGTTTTGCCTTGGTTGAACGCAGATTCAGACACGGAGTAATCCATATCCGCAGAGATTACGCCTTTATCAACTAAGCCTTTTACGAAGCTCATTGCGTCTTTAACGCCTTCTTTCGCGATACCAGCGTCTTTAACATCGTAACCTTCAGAAGTGTATTTGAACGCGTAGCCGCCATCAGCCGCCATTAGTGGCCAAGTGAAGTACGGTTCTTTTAGGTTCCACATGATTGCAGACTTGCCATCTTTTTTAAGTTTTGCATCTAATGCTGCAACCTCTTCCCAAGACTTTGGTGGGTTTGGAACTAGGTCTTTGTTGTAGATTAGAGATAGAGACTCAACCGCAACTGGATAGCCGATCAATTTGCCGTCGTAACGTACTGCATCCCAAGCGAAATCAACGATACCTTCTTGAATATTCTTAGAAGGTTTAATTTCTGCTAGCAGGCCAGCTTCTGCGTAACCACCGAAACGGTCGTGAGCCCAGAATACGATATCAGGACCGTCGCCAGTCGCTGCAGTTTGAGGGAATTTGTCTTGAAGGCCATCTGGGTGAGCCACAGTCACTTTAATGCCTGTGTCTTCTTCAAATTTCTTACCAACTTCAGCAAGGCCGTTGTAGCCTTTATCACCGTTGATCCAGATAGTAAGTTGTCCTTCTTCGATGGCAGCATTAGCACCAAAAGAACCCAAAGCAACAAGAGTACCTAGTGCTACAGCGCTTAACTTTTTCATGTTCGTATCCTTTTTATATTTTTGATGTAGGGCTAGTCCATTGAGGTTCAGCCGTATTTCGACATATATCATCTGAAATAATCCAATATGTCTCATCCTCCTAATCCCTACGCCCTTACAATTATGACGTATTTTCGTGATCTAAATCGCCAAGGGTAAGAGACTCAAATCACAAAATGGATAGTTCCTGTGATCGGTTTCAACTTTAGGTGGTGCAATAATGTGATTTCCGACCAACTGCTTTCTTCCTCCTCCTTTTTTACTCCTCCCTTTCTACTCCCCCTACAATTATTTCTATTAGGAGGATGTCGCACTACGCACAATCTTAGAAACTGCAGTCATCCAAGAGTGGATGGTAAGAACCCTTTCCCAGCAGTGCCTACGTATTAGGAAAAAGATTTGCTGGTTTTGCATTGCCAGACGAGTGGAATGTCATTATTAGTGTTGTTTGTGGTAATTATTTCACGGGGGAGACAATACGAATAATGTGGGGGAGAGAAACTCGTACTTGGCTATGATGGGTAGCACTTCTATTCAGGACATTTTATTGAAGTGCTACCCTACTTTTCTTACCAACCGCAAGAACTTACCGATTCCTACTGTTACTGCTCGCTAGATAATTCATATAATGATGAGCGGTGAATAATAAAAAATTGATCGAGGACGAGCTACATGGCGAGTGTCACGTTAAAAAATGTTTGTAAAGCGTATGGCGACGTACTGATTTCTAAGAACGTAGACCTAACAATCAACGAAGGTGAATTTGTTGTTTTCGTAGGTCCATCAGGTTGTGGTAAATCTACCCTTTTACGTTGTATTGCCGGTCTTGAAGACATTACTTCAGGTGATTTGTATATTGGTGACCAGCGCATGAATGACGTCGAACCATCCAAACGTGGTGTTGGTATGGTATTCCAGTCTTACGCTCTTTACCCGCACCTTAACTTATATGACAACATGTCATTTGGCTTGAAACTAGCAAAAGCAGACAAAGCAGAAATCGACAAGCGTGTTGAACAAGCAGCAGAAATCCTACAACTAGGCCACTTGCTTGAGCGCCAACCAAAAGCACTTTCTGGTGGACAGCGTCAACGTGTGGCGATTGGCCGAACATTGGTATCGCAGCCAAATGTATTCCTTCTAGACGAGCCACTATCAAACTTGGATGCGGCACTGCGTGTAAACATGCGTGCACAAATCACGAAACTTCAGCGCCAACTTGGTTGTACCATGATCTACGTAACGCACGATCAGGTAGAAGCGATGACAATGGCAGATAAAATCGTTGTACTAGACGGCGGTTATGTATCGCAAGTTGGTAAGCCGCTTGAGCTTTACCATTACCCACAAAACCGCTTTGTAGCTGGCTTTATCGGTTCTCCGAAAATGAACTTCATGAGCGTATTCATTGATGAAGTAGAAGCAGAGCGCGTCAAAGTTCAACTATCTAACGGCGTATCTTTCTGGATTCCGGTGGATGGTACAACAGTTAACCGCGGCGACCGAATGTCCTTAGGCATTCGCCCTGAGCACCTATTATCCGCTTCTGAAGCTGATGCAAGTATTCACGGTGAAGTGATGATTGTTGAGAAGCTAGGTAACGAAACTCAAGTATACCTAAACCTAGAAGGTGCGGACGCCGACGTTATTTTCCGTCAGCCTGACACGCTTGCAGTCGACACTGGCGATAAAATCGAGATCGGTATTCCAGCTCATCGTTGTCACCTGTTCCACAGTGATGGTCGCGCATGCCGCCGCCTATACAAAGAAAACGGCGTAGAAGTCGAATAATTCATTCGTCCTTACTCAAAAAAATCCCTCTCACTTGAGAGGGATTTTTTTATCTTAATAAATATCAGCAATTCGATACTAAATCATTAATCGTTAACGAATCAAATCACCCGTTTCTTCTACCCTCACATAAACCATTGTCTTTGTACTGATACTTCATTTTTAATACTTTTCCTCATTCCTCATAAGTAAGTACCAGCTTTTTCCTAACCCGCCAAACTTAGCCAAAGGGCTAAATATCATTCTTATTTCCACTTACCTCAACAACGCAAATTTTTACACTTATCAACGAAATTACACGTGACAAAAAACTCAGCAGCATTCAACAGAATGCTCTGTGCACCAACTACTAATAACGTTCACGACACGGCAATTGGGGAAGACACCCAAGGGCGGTAGCGTGTCAGAAGGGAAACTGAGTCATGAAACAAAAAGGACTTATCCGCTCTCATGAGATGGAGTTTGCTTTTTTATACCGCATCTCAGATCTTGCTGTCATCGTCTCTTTTATGCTGCTTTTAGTGTTCAAAGACATGAATACTGCGATGGGGAAAGATTACGTCATATTGGCTTTCGTTGGAGGCATCTCCTTTCTATTTATGGCAGAAAGCGGCAATCTGTATCGCTCTTGGCGAACCAGTTCGTTTAAAGAGCAGATGTTTATTGTCTGTGTTGCTTGGGCGGTGACTTCTGCACTTATCTTTATTGTGCTGTATTTTTCTGAAGTCCATACCTTATTTGATAACACAATTTTAGCGCTGTGGTTTGCGATTACGCCCGCTCTGCTTTTAGCATGGCGAGTAACATTCCGTACCGGATTAGCCTATTTGAGAAAAAAAGGATTCAACACTCGCACTGCGATCATCATCGGCCAAACTCCTCACGGCATTACCCTAGCTAACGAAATTCAAAACCACACAGAACACGGCGTGCTTTTTGATGGCTTTTACGACGAACGATCTTCCGACAGATTGCCAAATTCTGATTATCCTATTAAAGGAGCTGTTGACCACGCCCTTGAGCGAGCTAAAAAAGGGGAAGTAGATTACGTCTATATCGCAATGCCAATGCACGCAAAAGAGCGCATTGCGTCACTTCTTAACCAATTCTCAGATACCACCGCAAATACGTATCTGATTCCCGACTTCTTCACTTATAACCTTTTACATTCTCGTTGGGCGCAGATCGGCCAAGTTCAAACACTAAGTGTCTTTGATACACCTTTTGCTGGAATTTCTTCTTGGGTAAAAAGGTTTGAAGACATCTTGTTTTCGAGCATTATTTTGGTCTTAATCGCCCCTATTCTATTCGTCATTGCAATTGGCATTAAGGCAACTTCTAAAGGCCCTGTCATCTTTAAACAACATCGGTACGGTCTTGATGGGCGCAAGATTGAAGTCTGGAAGTTCCGTTCAATGACAACCATGGATCAAGGTTCCAACGTGAAACAGGCGACAAAGAACGACCCACGCATTACGCCTTTTGGTGGTTTTTTGCGTCGCACCTCTTTGGACGAACTGCCTCAATTTATCAATGTACTGCAAGGGACCATGTCTATTGTTGGTCCACGCCCTCATGCCGTGGCGCACAATGAAGAATACCGTCAGATCGTGGATCGCTACATGCTACGTCACAAAGTAAAACCAGGCATTACTGGCTGGGCGCAAATTAATGGCTATCGCGGCGAAACCGACACCTTAGAAAAAATGGAAAAGAGAGTCGAGTTTGATTTGGATTACATCCACCATTGGTCGGTTTGGATGGACATCAAAATCATCTTTATGACCGTTTTCAAAGGCTTCACTGGTGCTAACGCTTACTAAGGTTAAGATTATGAAGAAACTGACAATGGCAATAGCATTAAGTCTGTTTTCTACTGACTTGCTCGCAGAACCGATGGCTTACCAAACCGAGTCTGGTATAGAGTTGATTCCCCTCGTAAAAACTTTCTACGAGGGAGATGACAACATCAATAAAGCGGAAAAATCCGGCAATGTAGAATCGGTCAATATTTGGGGTATAGAACCAAGCTTACTAGCACGTATAGAACGGAATCGCTATCGCGCAGATATTTTATATAAGTTAAAAGCTGGCTTTTCATCTGACGATCGCAACGACTTCGACGACCACACTTTTCAGTTTTCCAACTTTTTCGAATTTAATCATCGTCATCGTTTAGTGGTTGATTACCGTTTTCGCGCCCAGCATGAAGTTCGAGGAGAAGACATTACCGAAGGTAATGGTAGCGCAATCGACTCACCAATAGAGTTCAACCGTAACGATGTAAAAACCAATTATGTCTTTGGATCTAACGGTGCCAAAGGCAGACTCGAATTCGGTTTAGGCTATAGTGATAAAACCTATCAAAACTATCGTGACGGCTTGCCTGGGCGCCCAAACGCTAAAACTAAATACAACGATTTTCGAGCTCCCAATGCACATTTGGAGTTCTATTTAAGAGCTACGCCAAGAACCTATTGGTTAGTCGGAACAAACCAAATCGTAACCGAGTATCAGCACCGAAATTCTGCGCAGCCATCGAAAGATAACAACACCAGTTTCTATTACACCGGTGCCGAATGGGAAGTCACAGGAAAAACCAAAGGCATCGCTCGACTCGGTTATCAAATCAAAGATTTTGACAGCGCTCAACGAGAGACATTTAAAGGCTTTAGTTGGGATATCGGCTTTGAATGGTTGCCTCAAGAACAAACTCTAGTCAGCGTGAAAACCACTCAAGCGGCGGTTAACCCCGATCAAGATGGCGATTACAACCTACAAACTCGTTACCGACTGAACCTGAAGCACGATTGGAATAGTTACCTTGCAACTCGCTTAGGTGCTGTTTATCAACAAGATGATTACACGGGAATCTCCAGAAACGACGATCGGTACACTCTATCTTTTGGTATCGATTATCAGATCAAACGTTGGATACAACTGCAAGCCGATTGGCAATACCAAGATAAAAACTCTAGCCGATCGGATTATAGCTTCGAACAAAATATTTGGACTTTAAGCGCACAGTTTTCTCTGTAAAAAGGATTATTAATGAAGGCATTCATCAAATTCATAAGTGTAGCGTTGTTGCTATTTAGCACTTTGGTCAACGCTGACTCAAACGAGGAAGATTACTTACTCGATACTGGCGATACCATTTCCGTGCAGGTCTATGGTGAAGAAGATCTTACGATTAAAAATATTCTAATAACGTCAGATGGCTACTTTGATTACCCCTACCTTGGCCGAATTAAAGCAATCAAAAAAACACCAAAACAACTCAAGTACGAAATAGAAACGGGCTTAAAAGGCGATTATCTCATCAATCCAAAAGTGATGGTCACCATCAATAACTTTCGTCTGTTTTACGTTAATGGCGAAGTTAGGAAACCAGGTGGATTTGAGTACCGTCCAGGGTTAACCATAGAGAAGGCCATCGCTCTAGCAGGCGGCTTGACCGACAGAGCCTCACGCAAAGGCATTAACCTCACCAAGCATAAAACGGGTCAAACGATGGAAGGGGTCAGTATGCACCGCAACGTTGAACCTGGTGACATTGTATTTATTGACCAGAGCTTCTTTTAAGTGACAGGGAATCAAATGAACGGGACTCATCCAAATAATCTCCAGATGAACAAAGTAGAACTGATTCGTTTTGGCCATCACTTCAAAGCGATTAAAAAGAATTGGCTAAGCATCGCAGCATTCACGCTTCTGTTCTCATTAACTTGTACTTGGTATATCTACTCCAAAGCATCGATATACCAAGCTACAGCTACGCTACTCATCCAAGAGGAGCAAAAAAGCGCCCTTTCAATCGAGGAAGTATATGGCGTCGACACGACAAAAAAAGAGTACTTTCAAACGCAAATCGCCATTTTAAAATCGAATCATATTGCAGATAAGGTCATTAGAGAGCTGAACCTCACCCAATTACCTGAATTCACAAGCTCAGGGGGGTTAAATAAAAAAATCGACCAAATAAAGTCGATTCCTTTTGTTCAAGACCTACTGAATGTGGCACCAAGCCCAAAAGAAACCGCCCAGTTTTCAGAGTCCTATTATCAGGCACTTCAAGCTTTCAGAAGTAAACTCGATATTGAGCCAGTACGTAACACCCAATTAGTCAGAATTCGCTTTCGTTCTACCGATCCTAAGCTTGCGACGACAATCGCCAACGCGGTCGGCCAAGCCTACATTGACGCAAATTTTGAAGCCAAATTGGTCGTTACACAAAATGCGGCTACTTGGTTGACAAATAACTCTCAAAAATTGGAGGAGCGATTACGTAACTCGGAGCAAGCGCTGCAAGAATTCTTGTTAAAAGAAGGGTTGATCGATATAAACGGTATTGATGAAATTTACGCAAATGAGCTAGAAGAACTCACTCGCAAGCTGAATATCGCTGTTAATAAGCGTATTGAAGCGCAGACGTTAATCCAACTGTTACGACGTAAATCTTCGCAAAGTTTAGACAGCTTGTTGTCAATTGATGAATTCGCTAATCAAGCGCAAATCCGCGATCTAAAATTGTCGGAAGCACAGGCAGCCAAAAATCTCTCTGAACTGGCACAGCGCTACGGACCTAAGCATGATCGAATGATTCAGGCGAAAGCACAGCTTGCTGAAATTCAATCAAGAACCCAGCAACTCATCCGGGACATTTCCTTCAGTAAGCAACAAGACCTTCTTGCTGCAAAAGCGCAAGAGGACATGCTTCGAGCAGAACTCGATAACAAAAAGTCAGACTTCCAATCGTTAGGGTCACAAAAAGCGCGTTACGAACAGTTAAAACGCGAGGTTGAATCCAATAAGGCACTCTATGAAGCGTTCTTAAATCGTGAGAAAGAGACCAACGCCACCAGCGACTACAAGAATGTCACGGCTCGCTTTACTGATAAAGCCATCATTCCTCTATTCCCGGTGGCACCACAACGAATCAAACTGGTACTGATTGCCACCTTTTTTGGCTTTGCCATTGCTTGCGCTCTGGTCATCATCTTAGAAACGATGCGAGAAGTTATCCGAAGCACAACCGATGTGCAGGAAAAACTTGGTGTTACGTGTTTAGGTGTGATTCCTATGGTCAAAAAACGCAATTTGCGTAAAAACGGCGTCAGTTATACCGCGTATTTAGATGATGAAGAAAAGCTATTTAGTGAAGCTTGCCGCTCCGTCAGAACCTCGCTTCTGCTCAGATTAACCAACACGAAGCAAAAGATATTGCCCTTTACCTCTGCTATTCCAGAAGAAGGAAAAACATCGACCAGTATCAATATGGCGGTGTCGTTTTCAAAAATGGAAAAGGTGTTGATCATCGACTGCGATTTACGTCGACCTTCCATCGCAAAGCGATTCGGTATTGCTGAATCAAGCCCTGGCTTAACGCATATCCTGACGATGGATACGCCAATCAAAGATTGTGTTACACATATAAAAGAAGCCAACTTAGATGTATTACCGGCCGGCCTAATTCCGCCAAACCCACAGGAATTACTGGCTTCTGATCGCTTTAAAAAGTTGCTCGAACATTTTCAAAATAAGTATGACCGGATCATTATCGATACACCACCCCTACTGTCAGTGAGTGACGCACTTATTCTTGGTCAGTATGCCAATGGTCTGATCACCGTCATTCGCTCAGAATCAACAAAATCATCACTGGTTAACCTTGCGTTATCTAAACAAATACAACACTCAGTTCCATCTCTTGGCGTCTTAATCACACAAGCCAAGGCCAAGGAAGGAGAGACGCTTTATGTCCAGAAATACGCCTACTAACGTAAACCTATCTTGGTACCAAACGTTGAAAAGCCAAGAACAGCCGGTATTGATCTATCAAATGGGCAAAGTAGGTTCGAGTGCATTAGAGCATTCCATTCCTAACTCGATTCACTTGCACGACCTTATGACCGTCGATGCGCAAAAACAAATATCCCCCGTTAGAGCGCAATTGCATAAGCCTCAGATCAATGCGTTAAAGCGACGACTAAAGCGTATAACGATGAGCCATATGTTAAAGCGCAAGAAAAAAGTTCGAATTATCTCGCTGGTGCGTGAACCGATCGGACGAAATGTCTCAATGTTCTTTCAAGCACTTCCTTTTTGGATGGCGGACAAATATCTAAAGGATGACAGCGCAATACGTACCGAACGACCGCAATTACTCCAAGAAGCATTTGATAAGCACATGAATCATCAATATGCGCTGCAGTGGTTTGACAACGAGATCAAACAACTAACAGGGATTGATGTGTTTAACGAGTCTTTTAATCACGAAGTAGGCTATCAAACATACCATAACAATAACTTCTCACTGTTGGTCATTCGAAGTGACAAGCTAACGAAGGCTAACTCCGCAGTTGAAGACTTTTTAGGTTACCCCGTGGATGTTGTTTATGAAAATCAATCAGACAACAAATGGTACTCGCCACTAATGAAAGAATTCAAAACGCAATTTCAACCTACACCCGAGTACGTTGAAGAAATGCTGAATTCTAAATTGACGAAGCACTTTTTTTCAAATGCAGAAATCACCGACCTTAAACAGCAATATCTGACCAATTAATCATGAAAACAAAGATTCTACATATTATTAATGATCTTTCTCAGAACGGCGGTGCTCAGAAGTTCTTAGTCGACCTTGTTTTAGAACATAAGCCTGAATACGAAATCAAAATTTTGGTCTTGTGTGATGAAAATGATTACTTACCAATGCTATCTGCCCAAGGTATAGAGTGTTTTAACTGGCGCACATTGTCATTGAGTGAGAAATTCTCTTTGCTGCGTTGGCCGGATGTCGTTCACGGGCACCTCTACCCTTCCATTTACCTAGCGCTATTGGCGGTAGGTAAAAAACGAATCCAGACTGAGCACTGTTCTTATAACCGTCGACGTGACTATCCGCTGTTTAAGTTCATGGAATACGTCTTGTATTGGGGCCACGACTTGACGGTCAGTATTAGTGAAAAAGTACAAGATGAACTGGTGAAGTTCATGCCTCGCTACCAACACAAATATCACGTGGTGCACAATGGCGTTGATTTAAAAAAGTTTTCTATGACACCAAGATTCGCCAGCCACCTAATCGACAAACCAGTTATCAAGATTGGAATGGTGGGCCGACTTCACCAACATAAAGATCATGAAACGCTTATCCAAGCACTTATCCATTTACCAAGACGATACGAACTCCACCTTGCGGGAGATGGAGAAAAAAAATCGTCACTGCAAGCATTGGCAACAAAAATCAACGTCGCGCAACGTGTTCACTTTCATGGCGTAGTTTCTGACGTTCCAGCCTTTTTGAACGACATGGATATTTACGTGCAATCGTCGCACGTCGAAGGCTTTGGCTTGGCGGCGGTTGAGGCCATGGCAGCAGGCTTACCCGTATTATCATCGGACGTACCTGGTTTGGATGACGTCACCGGACGTGCCGAATATTTATTTCAAGTTGGTAACGCCACTGAACTGAGCCAAAAAGTTCTCCAGCTGTGTGAAAGTGTTGAGCGGTATGACGCTGCAAGTCAATACTCAGTCAATAGGGCCTCTCTCTACACCATCGATAAATTTCGTGAAGGTTACTATGGAATCTACCAGCAGCTTTGCGCCAACAAATAGTTCCGTGCCATCGAGCCATCGCGCCTCATTGCTTGCAGCATGCCTATTAGCATTGTTCTTTATTCCTATGAAGTTTCGTGCTGGAGGAATAGCGCTAGCCCCATCTGACATCGCAAGCCTTTTGTCCATTGGTTTTACTGCATTAGTGGTATTGGAAGGAAAAGCTGAAAAACTCATGCATCCCTGTATGGGGTTCCTCATATTGTTCACTGGGTATGTGTTCATAAATGGTCTGCTAAATCGCGTCCCTTTAATGCCGCTAGTTATAGAAACTGTGCAATGGTTAGCGATTTTGTGCCTACTGAGCCTAATGTACGCCTATGGCGTGTTTGATGACGAACGGGTAATGGTTTATTTCACGTATCTGTTGTTTTTCATCTGTACGCTCGTTGCCTTATGGCACTTTGCTCAGGGCTATCAAAGCGGGTTTAAGTTACTCGGGGTAAGTAAATACGGGTTCGGTGTACTGTGCTCGCTACTGTACCTTTATCGAGATAAAATTCGCGCTTTCCACCTTTTGATGCTCGTAGCTTTAGTATTACTGGTGTTGTCACAAGAAAGAAAAGCGCTACTTGGTTTTTGTCTGCTTTTCTTCTTTGACCAACTGCTCGTAAAAAACTTAATGAGAAAATCGCTCAGCGAAACGTACACGTGGACAATTTTATTAGCTTTGAGCTTCATTGTGTTTACTGCCGTCACAACCACACTCTACGTTGGGTTTGAAACGCTAGCAGACACATTGGAAATAACCCAAGAAGACGTCTTATTTGCCAACCAAAGTGAAGCCCGCTGGGTATCGAATCTTCATAGAAAACTTTTACTTGCCAATGGGCTAGATATTTTACTTCAACACCCAGTGTTAGGTGTCGGCGCGAAAATGTTACCCAACTTTATGATCAGTTACTTTAACTATGATGAGCTGGCGATCTACACCCACAACTTTGTGTTAGATACCGCAATTGAATACGGATTGCTTGGTATCGGTCTGCTGTTTGGTGGTTATTTTCTTTTTATTCGCTTTTGCTTCCGCAGCCTTAATGAAAACAGAAAAAGCCTATTACTTGCGATATACGCCCTCATCATGGTGTTTTTCGTTGCGGTAAACACCACCATAATTTTAATACTCTTGTTACCCGTCATGATCAGCATGAGCAACGACTCACGGGCCATTGCTCATACTTTTCCGGTAAACCATCACCACGAATATGAATAATCAAGGATAGGATAGATGAAGTATTCAATCTCTCGACAATTTGAAAAGAACCGAGAACTCCAAGCTGATAATTTTGTTTTAGTTTACCAAATGGGCAAAGTTGGCTCCTCATCAATTGAGCACACGCTAGGGGAGAAAAATATCCCGAGCTATCACATCCACACCTTTGATGATCACGAAGAATTTCACATGTATCACAATAAAAAAGACGTGAGTAAATTCTTCGACTTCCGAAACCGCGCACTCTATCGCTTAGTGCTCAAGCAGCGAAAACGTATCTTACAAAAACGAGAACAGATTAAAATCGTTACGCTGGTCCGCGATCCAATCGCAACTGTCTTTTCTCGCTTCTTTCAAGATCTCCATTTGCAATTTATCGAAGGCAAAAAGAACGATGCAATTCACCGAGATATGGAAGTCACGTATCAGCACCTCGAGCATTGTTTTGATAACTATATCAATCTCAACTATTTTGCGGACTGGTTCGACAACGAGTTAAAGCGTAATTTCAATATCGATGTGATGCGCCAAGAGCTGGACAACACTCAACCTTTCTTCACATTCCAGAACGATCAGGCCAACGTCATGCTAATCAAATGCGAACAGCTCAGTTCTCTTGATAAAGAAATCGGTGAGTTTCTTGAGTTGCAAGACTTCGTGCTGAAAAACAGCAACGAAGCGAAAAACAAGTGGTACTCCAATATCCACCAACACTTTAAGAATCACTACGACTTCTCAAAACTGTTCTATATGTACGATCTTCCCTTGTATCGCCACGTTTATTCAGAGCAAGAGCGTGATGCTTTTAAACACAAATGGATGCAAACACCAGGGACAAAATCATCATGAAGAAAGTGCTCCATGTTACAGAAGCATTTGGAGGTGGCGTTCAAACCGCCCTCTATAGTTATGTTCACTCATCCAGAGACGAGCCTTATCAGCATTTCTTGCTAGCCAGAGCCCGAGAAAACGACTTGACCAATGAGAACAACCACCACATTTTCGTACAGACAAAGTGGGTAGAAGGCGGCTTGCTTCAATTTATTCGCGATGCAAACCACATGATTGCATCACTTGGCCCCGACGTCGTGCATTTGCACTCGAGTAAAGCAGGATTTCTCGGCCGATTTCTAAAGCTTGGCAAGGCACGCTTGGTTTACACACCGCACTGTTATGCCTTCGAACGTGAAGATATCTCAGAGCTTGCACGCCAGATCTATAAAGCACTAGAGAAAGTAAAACTGAGCAAAATTGATGTGGTTGCAGGCTGTAGCCAACGAGAGTGTGACCTAGCCATTAGCATTGGTGCGAAACGTGCCGAACTGCTCAATAACTACGTGTCTTATCAAAGTGAAGATCGTATAGAGCGAAACAAGCAAGAAGCGCTGAAGCTCGTTGTACTTGGTCGTGTCGCGCCCCAAAAAGATCCTCAGTTTCTTATCAGCACATTGCAGTTCCTTAATCGGTATGCGCTTAACCGCCCGATAGAGATCACATGGATAGGTGGCGGTGACCACGTACTCGAACAGAAATTACGCACTGAAAATGTGGATGTAACGGGCATGCTGCCTCGCGATGAGGTAGTTGAAAAGCTCAAGGGTTCAGACCTTTATCTACATACTGCAGCATGGGAAGGGATGCCGTTAACCATTCTAGAAGCATCCAAGTTACATCTTCCTATGGTTATTCGGACCATCGGCGCAACCAAAGATCTCAACTACCCGTTTTTAGCGCTCACACCTGAAGAAATGGCCAAGCAGATCGCGCATTGTGTCAATCATTATGAAGAGATCGATTTTCGCCAATATACAGCAGAATTAAACGATGCCTTCAGTGAAGAAAAACAGCGCCTCGCACTCAATAATATTTACGGTTAAATGCCCCTATGTTTCACACTGTTCAACAAAAATTACTGTTGATGCCCAGCGGTAAAAAAAGCTTGTTATCTACTGGATTAAAAACCGCAATCACGCGTGTGTTGAGTGCGCTATTTGCTTTTTTACTGACTCTGATTGTATCGAAGACCAGTGACGCTTCGACGGCCGGTCAATTTTTCTTTTTATTCAACCTAGTCTCGCTACTCGCTATCGTTTCTCAGCTAGGTTTTGATGTCTCGTTAGTTCGTTACAATGCGATCGCTTTTAATAACAAAGAGAAGCTTGAACAAAGCCAAAACTATAAAACCGCACTTTATCGAAGTATGGCATTTTGCTTGCTCGCCATAGGCGTTTTGTTGGCAGGGTTTAATCTGTTTCCAGAGCAGCTAAACCAGACTCAATCACCAATGTATGCGATTATTTTATGCTTGCTTTGCATACCTTTCTTGGTGCTTGCGCAAACCAACAGTCGGGTGCTTCAAGCATGTAGAAAAGTCGTATCATCTCTGTTTGCGTTGCAGCTTGGGGTAAGCATGTTGATGGTCATTTTTGTCTTTGCCCTAGACTATATCGGTCAGCAAAATATCAACAATCTAATGACCGCACTGCTTTTAGCGAGCATAGGTGTCGCGGTCATATCTAGTGCCAATTGGCTTGGCTCAGATCAATATCAAACATCGGCTTTCGTACTAAACAAAAAAATGGTCTCTTCTGCCAAGCAAGTCTGGGTTGGCAGTATCTTCACGAATGTTCTTCAATGGGGAAGCCTTGTTATTGCGGGCTTTTTTATCTCAACAGCGGAAATCGGTTTGTTAGCCGCAGCCCAACGCACATCACTACTGATTGGCTTCGTGCTGATTACCATTAACTTTGTGGTCGCCCCGATGTTTGCCTCTCTCTACAAAGAGCGTCAAATGCTCAAACTGCAGAATCTGAGCCGCTTGGCGTGCCGAGCCAATGTTGGTTTAGCGATTGTACCCGTAATTATTTGCACCCTCTTCCCCGAGTTTGTAATGAAGTTTTTTGGTGAGGAGTTTCTCGCCGCGGCGCCACTATTAGTCGTCCTTTCTCTGGGGCAGTTAGTCAATGTTGCGACTGGTTCAGTAGGGTTTTTATTATTAATGAGCGGTCATGAGAGAACCATGAAATACATTACAATTTCCTCCGGTACGGTGTCCATCTGCCTACTTGTTACGCTTTGCCAAATGTTTGGGGTGATTGGTGCAGCGTGGGCAATGGCAATTGGCATGGCTATCCAGAATTTAGCTGCACTGTACTTTGTAAAACGTTACTTAGGCTTCTTTCCAATAGGTTAATTATGGCTTTAATACTGGCACGCACGAGCTTTTTTTTAGTCCTGATGCTAACCGCTTCACTCTCTTTGTGGAAAAGCTCTGACCTACACCATACTGCTTACCTACAAATGGAAACCTACTTAGGCGGATCAAGTACGCTTCACTTTACTTTCAGTTTATTGATCGGCTTTTTATCGGTCTTCACGTTCCCTTCTCTGGTGAGCTCGAATAAAACCGACGTTTTTGGGATTCGTCTTTTGCTACTGCTGTTGGCTATCGTTTCAATGGAAGAAATGAGCCAACTTTTTATTCCAAATCGATCATTTAGTTTTGATGATCTCAGCACCAACTGGATAGGCGTAATCTCAGGTTACTTTAGTGCCAAGTTAATTCGCTTCATCCGCACTCGATCGTTCTAGTAATACAGGAATCTCTGGGGGATTTGGGTATATAATTACGCCAAACAACCAGACTAACGAGTACATCATGCCATCTCATCCAACCAAGATAACTTTTTTTGAATTCTTAACCCCGTTGATCACGTCAGGCAAAAAGACGATAACGATTCGAGATGAATCAGAAAGCCATTACGTTCCCAATACAGAAGTCGAAGTTTTTACCTTAGAAACGAATCGTAAAGTCTGCGATATCAAGATACGTTCTGTAGAACCACTTCACTTTGAAGATATTAATGAGTTTCATGCAGAACAAGAAGCCATCGAACTACCAAAACTCAAGCAGTTAATTCGAGAAATCTACCCAAATACCGACACGCTATTTGTTATTGAGTATGAGCTGATTAAATAACCCACAACAAAGGCTAGACGACTGGTCTAATTCATTCTATAGTACACTTCATGAACGCAAAGACGAATGACACACGCCAACATATTCTCGACGTCGGATACGAGTTGATCGTAAACCGAGGGTTCACGAGTGTTGGTCTTTCAGAGCTATTAAAAAAGGCCGCAGTGCCAAAAGGCTCGTTTTATCATTACTTCAAGTCCAAAGAACAATTTGGTGAAGCGATGATTCAAGACTACTTTACTAAGTATTTTGAGCGTTTAAACGCACGCTTTACCAATACTGAACTGAGTGGCTACCAACGCCTAATGAGCTATTTCGAAGAAATGGTCAAAGTAGAAGACGACGTGTGTAATGCGAACAAATGTTTATTGGTTAAGTTAAGTGCAGAAGTCTCCGATCTCTCAGAGTCAATGCGCTTGGCATTACGCCAAGGAGCAGACAAAACCATTCAAGCGATAGCGGATTGCATTGACATCGGCATTAAAGATGGCTCAATCCCCAATGGTGACAGTGCGTTATTAGCAAGGCAGATATACTACCTTTGGAATGGCGCTAGCTTGCTGAACAAACTTTATCAAGATCAGGCAGCATTGACGCAAAGTCTGACCTATACTCAACACTTACTGCAGAATACGCGCACTTGCCCATAACGGGCGGCGTGGAAGCAGAATGAACACCCTACACACGTTTCACTGTCAGAAAAAGCGTCAGTGTTAACACAGTAAACCTTCCCGCTTTACATAAGCGGGATATTTTGAAACAAATACTAGACGACCGGTCTAATCAACAAGTGAGATAGATATGACTAACGCAACAAATCGCAGAATCGTACTCGCGTCACGTCCCCATGGTGCACCGACACAAGAAAACTTTCGTTTAGAAGAGGTAACGAAACCGACTCCGAAAGAGGGTGAAATGCTATTGAGAACGGTTTATTTATCTCTAGATCCATACATGCGTGGTCGCATGAGTGATGCCGAATCATACGCTGACCCTGTTGCAATTGATGACGTAATGGTCGGTGGTACAGTTTGTCAGGTAGAAACATCAAACCACCCAGATTACGAAGCAGGTGAATGGGTTCTTGCCTACACTGTTGGCTGGCAAGACTACGCTATCTCAACTGGTGAGATGGTCATTAAACTTGGTAAAGAACCGCGAAATCCTTCTTACGCGCTAGGCGTTGCAGGAATGCCTGGCTTTACCGCGTACATGGGTTTACTCGACATTGGTCAGCCAAAACCAGGGGAAACCATCGTGGTAGCAGCTGCTACGGGGCCTGTAGGCGCAACAGTTGGTCAAATTGGTAAAATCAAAGGTTGCCGAGTTGTTGGTATAGCAGGCGGAGAAGAAAAATGCCGTTACGCTAAAGAGGTGCTTGGCTTCGATGAGTGTATTGATCACAGAGCTGAAGACTTTGCAGAACAACTGAGAAATGCCTGTGACAAAGGTATCGATGTTTACTTCGAAAACGTAGGTGGCAAAGTATTCGAGGCTGTAATGCCACTTCTGAATACAAACGCGCGTATCCCACTTTGTGGTTTGATTTCTCAGTACAACGCGACAGAGCTGCCTGAAGGTACCGACCACCTTCCATTACTAATGGGTAAGCTCCTGACCAAACGAATCAAGGTGCAAGGCTTCATCATTTTTGATGATTACGGACATCGTTACGGTGAATTTGCGCAAGATATTAATCAATGGTTGGCAGAAGGAAAGATCCAATACCGCGAACATCTAGTACAAGGACTGGATAATGCGCCAGAAGCATTCATCGGTCTGTTGGAAGGTAAGAATTTCGGCAAACTTGTAGTACAGATTAACGACCCATTATAAAAAGGGATATGTAAATGATTAAACTTCACCACCTCAATCAGTCTCGTTCAAAGCGCATCATTTGGTTACTTGAAGAGCTAGATGTAAATTACGAAATTGTACCCTATGTCCGTGATTCCGTGACCTTCATGGCACCGCCAGAACTAAAAAGTGTTCACCCATTAGGAAAGTCACCAGTTCTTGAAGATAACGGCGAGATTATCATTGAGTCAGGTGCAATGACCGAATATTTGATTGAGAAATACAGTGACGGAGCCTTTGCTCCTGAGCGCGGTACAAAAGCACACACAGAATATTTGCAATGGATGCACTTTGCAGAAAGCTCCGCAATTTTACCTATGCTGCTAAAAATCTTCGTAAGCAAAGAGCCAAATGAAACTCAGTTTTTATCAGGCTATGCCGACAAGGAAGCAATGAATGTACTAGGCTACTTCGAGCAATCCTTAGAAGGCAAAACTTACCTAGTAGAAGAGCGTCTGACTGGCGCTGACATCATGATGTCTTTCATTGTCGAATTGGTTCAAAAGTTTGGTTTAGTTAATCACTTCCCTAATATTGAACGTTATGGGAAACAGCTCGCGACACACCCAGCATTTGCAAAAGCTGAACAACTTGAAGTGGAGTACTCTTAATTACTTCCCCCCTTTCGCCCCTTTGATGACACGTAAAACTTCATTTAAGGGGCGATATTACTAGCATCGCAGACACGCTAACTGGATAGCGCTCCCCCCAGTCAATCGCATTCGAGAACGTCGATTGTTATGTCAATCAAGCTAATGTAGTAAATTTCTGATTCTAATATAGTTTCGACCATAGTCACCATCTATTGAATTGATAAGCAATATCAGTTTTCTCCCCCAGCTTTTCCGTAATAACCTCCTCTACAGTTTCTAAGGTATTGAGCCCTGGAGGGGGAAGAAAAATGACAAACAAGAAATTGACTACAGCAGCAGGTTGCCCTGTCGCACATAACCAAAACGTTATGACTGCAGGTCCTCGTGGCCCTCAACTATTACAAGACGTTTGGTTCCTTGAAAAATTGGCACACTTTGACCGCGAAGTGATCCCTGAGCGTCGTATGCACGCAAAAGGTTCTGGTGCTTACGGTACGTTCACAGTAACGCACGACATCACAAAGTACACGCGCGCTAAGATCTTCTCTGACATCGGCAAAAAAACAGAACTATTCGCTCGCTTCACTACCGTAGCTGGTGAGCGCGGTGCAGCAGACGCAGAACGTGACATCCGTGGTTTCGCACTAAAATTCTACACTGAAGAAGGTAACTGGGACTTGGTTGGTAACAACACACCAGTATTCTTCCTACGTGACCCACTAAAATTCCCAGACCTAAACCACGCAGTAAAACGCGACCCTCGCACTAACATGCGTAGCTCTACCAACAACTGGGATTTCTGGACATCACTACCAGAAGCATTCCACCAAGTGACTATCGTAATGAGTGACCGTGGTATCCCCGCTTCTTACCGTCATATGCATGGTTTTGGTAGCCACACATTCAGCTTCATCAACGCAGAAAACGAGCGTTACTGGGTGAAATTCCACTTCAAAACTCAGCAAGGCATCAAAAACCTAACTGACCAAGAAGCAGAAGCAATCGTAGGTAAAGACCGCGAAAGCCATCACCGTGACCTTTACGAAGCGATTGAGCGTCAAGACTTCCCTAAATGGAAGATGTACGTACAGATCATGCCTGAGCTAGAAGCGGATGAAGTCAACTTCAACCCATTCGACCTAACACGTATATGGTCTCAAAAAGACTACCCACTGATCCCAGTTGGCGAGTTCGAACTGAACCGTAACCCAGAAAACTTCTACGCAGAAGTTGAGCAATCAGCGTTCAACCCAGCTGCAGTCGTACCTGGTATCGGCTTCTCTCCAGATAAAATGCTACAAGGTCGTCTGTTCGCTTACGGCGATGCTCAGCGTTACCGTCTAGGTGTGAACCATCATCAAATCCCAGTGAACGCACCTCGTTGCCCTGTTCACAGCTACCACCGTGATGGCGCAATGCGCGTTGATGGCAACTTTGGTTCAACACTGGGTTACGAGCCAAACTACAAACAAGAATGGGCAGAGCAACCAGATTACTCTGAGCCACCTCTACGCATCAATGGCAACGCTGATCACTACGATCATCGTGTAGACGAAGACTACTTCAGCCAAGCGGGTGACCTATTCCGTCTGATGAGCGAAGAGCAACGTCAAACTCTGTTCGATAACACAGCTCGCGCAATGGACGGTGTGCCAGAGTTCATCCAACAGCGCCACGTTCAACACGCATACGAAGCGGACGAAGCGTACGGCAAAGGTCTTGAAATTGCACTAGGCTTAAACAAGTAAGCGAACGCTGCAATCATTACACTGTGTGATTTAAAGACGAAAAAAGGAGGTACTCTACAGCACCTCCTGATTTCAAATCACTAATCCTTAATCACAAGTCACAAAACATGCTCAAGGTGATTCATTATGATTAACTTAGATTTCTTTAAGCTCTTTGATACCAAAGAACTGTTTATCTATTACTGATTCATCAACTACTGATTTTTAGCTACCGCTTTGATCAGTACTGATGTATCCATGCGACCTAAACCATCACGTTGAAGGTCTGCGTATTGCTCATCCACTTTCTTAGTCAGTGGAAGTTCTAGACCCACTCGCTCAGCTTCTTGCAGACAGAAACCTAAGTCTTTGCGCATCCAATCAATAGCGAAGCCAAAATCGAACTTGTCTTCAGCCATCGTATTTGCGCGGTTTTCCATCTGCCAAGAACCTGCAGCGCCATGCTTAAGTGTTTCTACAACTTGAGCAATGCCCAAGCCTGATTTTTGTGCCAGCAGCAAAGCTTCACTCAGGCCTTGTAAAACGCCACCAATACAGATTTGGTTTACCATCTTACAGCGTTGACCCTGACCGTTTTCACCCAGTAGCGTCATCTGCTTCGCGTACACATCCATCGCCGGAGACACACGGTCAAAAATGCTTTGTTCACCACCACACATGATGGTTAGAACACCATTTTCTGCGCCCGCTTGACCACCAGAAACTGGCGCATCAATGAAGTGATTACCATACTTAACACACGCTTCAGCCAACTCAACCGCTAGGTCTGCAGAAGTCGTTGTGTGGTCCACTAACACTGCATCCGCTTTCAAGCCAACCAGAATGCCTTCTTCACCGTAAACAACGCTACGAACGTCATCATCATTACCCACACAGGTAAAAACAATGTCACAGCCTTCTGCCGCTTCACGTGGTGTTTCACAAGCCACGCCTTGGTATTCTTCAGCCCATTTGTCGGCTTTCGCTTTTGTGCGGTTGTATACTTTGGTTTCAAAGCCCGCTTTACTTAGGTAACCAGCCATTGGGTATCCCATCACACCCAGACCAATAAATGCTACTCGTTGTTTTTCCATTGCACGCTTCCCTTAGTTCACCTGACTGAAATGTTTCGTAACATGCTACTAAAGAATTGAAATCATTACTCGTGATTTCTCTTTCCACGGTCTCAATGATCCAGTATTTCAGTTCGTTTATTGCGCCTTCTACACCCCTTTACTTGACGATTAGCATAACAGTCAAAGCACTTAAAAAGGTTTACTACTGCTTAGCGTGGAACATCGCTTGCCCACTCTTATCTTTGTTCGACCAGAAATTGATGTTGAACTGAGCATCATCGCTCATCTCAATACGGTGCCAGTACTGCGGTGGGCTTGTAGCAAACTGGCCTGCATTAATCACCACCACTACTTCTGCTTCTGTGGCATTTTCATCAGCAAAGCCGTAGTAAGTCACTTGCCCTTCCATGACGCACAGCTGTCCAAACACTCCCTCAGCGGTATTATGATGAGTCAGTAGCGCTGGTGGCACATTGTCTTTAGTGAAGAAAGGCGTTGAACGTTGAACAGTCCAGTCTTTAGGAATTCTTAGATGCGACATAATGATACCCTCTCTAATTACAATTTTTTTCGTTAAAATCGGTTAAGCCTGAGCGGCTTGAGACAACTCTCGGAGTAGTGGAAATGCTTGCGTAACTTGTTCTCCCGTCACGACGAAGCCCATGAGTCGGCTATTTTCATCTTCTGCTTTCGCGGCAATGCCAGTTTGAGAAATCTGCACGCTCCAGTTCGTCACCGAGCTAAAATCGCCTGCCAATTGAATTGGGTAGCTCGGCGTTTTGACCTTTACCATCATAGGCGGTAGTTTCAACTCTGCTTCTTGCTCCAGTAGTTGTTTCCCTAAAACATTGGCACTTAGCACGATCGGTTGGAGATAAGGCATCATTCGACCTTGGATCTCAGCACAATCGCCTAATGCAAATACATTGGCTGCTGATGTCTGTAATCGGGCATCTACCTCGATGCCTTTATTGACACTCAACCCACAAGCCTTCGCTAACCAAGTGTTAGCACGTAAACCCGCCGCTGAAATCACTACATCGGCTTCGATTGCTTTACCTTTGCTCAAGCTTGCCACCAGCGAATCATCTGAACGATTGATCGCAACTACACCAGTCTCCAAGGCAAGTTGAATACCTTGCTGCTTAAGTTGGTTTTCGAGCGGCAATGCGACGAATTCAGGAATCAAGTTAGCGAGCAAACGGGAATTTGGCTCAACCACCGTAACCGCTTTACCACTGGTTGCGAGATCCATGGCGATCTCGACGCCGATCAAACCACCACCCATTACTAGAATTCGTTCCGCGCGGCTAATTTGCTCTTCCGCTAATTGATATTCTTGTAGCGAGTTCAGCGTTATCACCTCAGGTGCTGCACCACCAGATATTGGCGGCACAAAGGCTTTCGCGCCTGTCGCAAACACCAGTTTGGAATAAGGATAGGTTTGGCCGTTGGCGACCACTTGCTGAGCTTGCACGTCGACATGCTCAACCTTGGTATGGGCGAACAGTTCGATGTTGTGTTCCTGTGCAAACGCCTCACCACTTTTAACTACCAAGTCTCGGGCAGTTTGCTTGTTACTGAATACATGACTCAAATCGGGCTTGTTGTATTCCGCGCCATCATCAGCAGTAAACACTTGCAGCGGAATATGTGCGTCCATTCGACGCACTGTTTTCACCAATTGGTAAGCCGCAAAGCCGCTACCAATAATCACAATAGGTGCTTGCATATTCCCTCCTAACCGTTGTATTCAACGAAAACGTCTTTACCCAAGTGACATTCTGGGCACAAGAAGTAATCTGGCACTTCAGACCATGCAGTACCCGGTTCAACGCCTTGATTAGGCTCGCCTTTAGCTGGGTCGTATACCCAATTACAAACGGTGCAAACCATGCATTGGCAATCTGCAGGATGCGCCTCGGCACTAGGGTTGCTAGGAGCAGCATCGACTACCGCTTGTGTTGCTACTTGTGCTGCGGGTTGTGATTGAACTTGTGGTGCAGACGTAGCAATCGCCGGAGAAATAACAGGACTTGTCAGGTCATGCTTCGCCCACAACTTCGCGATGTTCTGACCATGTTCGCGACATTCACGCATCGCATTACCATCTGGTCGCCATTTGGTTTTCAAACCCACTGCGGTTTCAAAGCCTGCGTCAGTCAATCGAGCATGGATACGATCCACCGCGCCACCATTCCACCCGTAGCTACCGAATGCAGCGGCTTTCTTCGCTTTAAAGCGCAGACCGGTAATTTCTTCTAGCATACCTGCGATCTTCGGCATCATGACGTTGTTCATGGTAGACGAACCAACCAAGATGCCTTTTGAGCGGAATACGTTGGCGAGAATTTCATTCTTATCATGCTTAGAAACATTAAAGACTTTGACCGCTACACCAGGATCGACATCGTGAATGCCTTGCGCGATTGCATCGGCCATCATTCGGGTGTTATTTGACATAGAATCGTAGAAAATCGTAATGCGATCTTCTTGATAATTGTCTGCCCACGCCAAGTATTGCTCGATGATTTGAACTGGATTATCGCGCCATACAATACCGTGTGACGTAGCGATCATGTCGACAGGTAAATTAAAGCTCAGCACTTCTTTGATTTTTGCAGTTACCAAGCTGCTGAATGGCGTTAGGATGTTTGAGTAGTAACGCAAGCACTGTTCCATCAACTCATTTTGATCCACTTCATCATTGAATAAGCGTTCATCGCAGTAGTGCTGACCAAATGCGTCGTTACTGAATAACACTGCATCGCCAGTTAGGTAGGTCATCATGCTGTCCGGCCAATGCAGCATCGGCGCTTCCACGAACACCAATTGCTTACCGTTACCAATATCAATGCTATCGCCCGTTTTTACGGTTTTGAAGTTCCACTCAGGATGGTGGTGATGACCCACAATCGAACCAATCGCCGCTTCTGTACAGTAAATTGGTGTGTTCGGAATCTTCTCCATCAATGCAGACAATGCGCCCGAGTGATCTTCTTCTGCATGGTTTACCACGATAAAGTCGATAGACTTAAGGTCGATTTCCATCTCTAAATTTTGGATGAATTGTTGACTGAATCGATGATCGACCGTATCAATCAGTACGGTTTTCTCTTCACGAATTAGATAACTGTTGTAGCTGGTACCTTTTGTCATTTTGTATTCTGTACCATGGAAGTCCTGAACTTCCCAATCGCGCTGACCTACCCAATGAATGTTGTTTTTTACGTGAATTGTCATAATTACTACCTTGAATGACGAAATAAATAAGAAGAACTGACTTTTATATTGCATCGGGCATGCCAACTTTTTACTTCCTTTATTTTCAACAATTTAAAACAAAACCAACAATAAGGACTGTCATTAAGACACAGTTGAAAATTGTCATTAAGACACTACAATAGTCATATTGACACAATTGGTATTGGTTATGACTTCTTTAATCGCGCAGTGGCTACACATCACACAAGACCTTAACTCAGCACTCACTCAGCAAGCTCGTTTTGATACGTTGTTAACCACGATTCGAGAGGTATTAAAGTGTGACTCTTCTGCCCTTCTTTTGTATGAAGATCAGCACTTTAAGCCATTAGCGATCAATGGTTTGGCAGAAGAAGTGCTGGGACGCCGTTTCTCCATTGAGCAGCACCCAAGGTTAGAAGCCATTGCCCGAGCTGGCGACATCGTGCGCTTTCCCTCTGACAGCGACTTACCTGATCCTTACGACGGCTTGATTCCAAACCACGATGACAAACTGCATGTCCATTCCTGCATTGGTTTACCTTTGCTGATCGACGATCAGCTCATTGGTGCTATTACGATTGACGCCTTCGACCCCAACCAATTTGATGGGTTGCGTAACCAAGAATTACGTTTTGTTAGTGCATTAGCCGCAGGTGGCTTACATACAGCTCTACTGTTAGAGCAACTAGAAACTCAAGCGAGCCTGCCACGTGATTCTTACGCCGAAAAACGCACCTTGAGCAACGAAATCATTGGCAACTCTCAGGGGATGAAGAATCTTCAAGAACAAATAGATGCAGTCGCCGATACCGAGTTGTCTGTACTGATCATGGGTGAGACTGGCGTGGGTAAAGAGTTGGTCGCCAGTGCTATTCACCATCGCTCCAATCGTTCCAGCAATACCTTGGTTTACCTCAACTGTGCGGCACTGCCGGAGTCCGTAGCAGAGAGCGAACTGTTTGGGCACATCAAAGGCGCATTTACGGGCGCAATCAGTAATCGTAAGGGTAAATTCGAACAAGCAGATGGCGGCACGCTGTTTTTGGATGAAGTCGGTGAACTGTCATTAGAGCTACAAGCCAAGTTACTTCGAGCCCTACAATACGGCGACATCCAACGAGTGGGTGACGACCGTCATATCCGAGTCAATACACGCATTGTCGCCGCCACCAACCGTATTTTGCATGAAGAAGTCACCGCTGGGCGTTTTCGAGCCGACTTATATCATCGTTTAAGTGTCTTCCCGCTTCATGTTCCACCTCTTCGTGAACGTGAAGACGATGTGGTGTTACTCGCAGGCTTTTTTGCCGAACGCTTAAGAAGCAAATTGGGCTTGAATAGCATTCGTTTGTCTCCCACTTTGGTGCAGGCACTCAAAGACTATTCATGGCCAGGCAACGTGCGAGAGCTTGAACATGTCATTAAACGTGCTGGTGTTTTGGCAAAAGCGCGTACCCACGCCATGGACATTGAGTTAGTTGAGCAAGATTTTGATATTCGAACGCCGAATCAGAACATCAAGAACGTTGAAGAAACGGAACAAAACTCTCGGCTTGAGCTACCAGAAGGCGGATTAAAACCTGCCACAGACGCCTTCCAAAAAGCGATGATTGTTCGAGTTCTGGAAGAGAACCAAGGCAACTGGGCAGCAACGGCACGTCAGCTTGAATTAGATAACGGCAATTTGCACCGATTAGCAAAACGGCTGGGGATAAAATAGACACTAACGAATATCACCGAATATGGCATATTCATCGCCAAATAATGTGCCTGATGCCCAACCGCTCACTCAGCCCACTATAAGTAGTGAGCTGAGTGCTCAGATAGAATAGCCACCTAAGTTTGACGGTATTTTCTTCTAAATTTTATTGTCTTGAACCAGCTCACAGATTTAATAACCCTTAACAATAAACATAATAATAGTTAAGGTATTTTTATGAGCCAGATCTAATAAAATTAAATATATAGTATTTATTTTAAGAATTTAAACTTTCAAAGTTCATCATAATAAATACAACCTCTATATATACACTTTACCTTCAAAAAACATCAAAATATAATCTCTTCGATAAAAACACTTAAATGAATTTAACTGTATAAAAGTGAGGAGAATAAAATATGGGATATGGGGCGACAGTATATTCATTAGATACTGAAAAGGTTTTTAACGTATTAAAGAATGAGTGTAATCCAGAGCTAGAAAAAGCCATCATGGAAAGGTGTCAAGACTCCTTTAAAGTGATTAATGAAATGCTGGAAAGTAGTGGCGAAAGCATCCGAGCTGAAGAGCTTCTTATGCAGATGCTGTCTGAAGAGATAAAATACAGTCACTTGGGTTACGCCTATGCTTACTTGCTTGAAGCTATATGTAAGATAACTGGTTATTACTTGTCCAATAACTCTTGGTATCCATGCGATGTAAACGATTTCTGCGATATCCCATTCACTAACACCGATTATCCTATAAAATTCCCATTCCCTGACGATTTCCCAGTTGTTTTTATGATAAAAAATCAAGATATTCACCAAGATAACGTTGACTTCGGAGGCTTATCAGAGCAACAAATATCTGAAGTCAAGAGCTGGTACACTCATGCAGTCGTAAACAATCGTGACTTGGTATTATTTTATTATTAATTTTAACTATTAATAAATTATCCAATAGTTAAAATTAAAATAGAATATTAATAAAACTCTAGCTTATATTAAGATAGAGTTTTATCTATTTAACTGAAATTTTTATAATTTTAAAAATATTATATTTCACACCTAATTTATAGACTCTGTGTATAGTGTGTTCAGAGGCAATGTGAACTCATAGGATCAAAATCAAGTTCTAATTTTTAGAAGAAAAACCGATCTGCTTGTGTCAAAATGCGCCATCCCAACCAAAAAGTCTTAATGTAATGAACTACCAAGCTGCTATTTTTGATATGGATGGTTTGCTCCTTGATACTGAGCGCGTCTGTATGCATATTTTCCAAGAAGCATGTGAAGCCCAGAACCTACCCTTCTATAAAGATGTTTACCTTTCTATCATTGGTCGCAATGCAGCGGGCATTGAAGTGATTTTTCGTCAAGCTTATGGAGATGATCTTGACCGCTTACACCAAGAGTGGCGCGACCGTTACGACGCTGTGGTTAAGCACCAAGCGATACCGGTAAAAGAAGGGGTGATTGAGCTGCTTGAGTGGTTGAAAAACCAAGGGTTGCCAATTGCAGTCGCCACTTCTACAGCAAAAGAAGTGGCACAGAAGAAGTTGGAGTTAGCGGGCCTAAGCAAGTATTTCGACAACTTAACGACGGGCTGTGAAGTGTCACACGGCAAACCTGATCCAGAGATCTACCTGCTTGCAGCAAGTCGTCTAAGCGTAGATCCAACCAAATGTCTCGCCTTTGAAGATTCAAATAATGGCGTACGTGCTGCGGTAGCAGCGAACATGATCACTTATCAAATCCCTGATTTGGTTGAGCCTTGTGACGAAATAAAGCAATTAGGCCATACTGTCGCACCTTCACTGCATGATGTGTTGCACACGTTAAAGCAAACTCGCTAGGTCTACTTGTCGTCTGTTCTCTAGAAGCTCAGCAATTTAGCTGAGCTTCTTTCTCGAAACCTCTCCAATACCGTAAAACCAAACAATTCTGCCACCCGTTTAGAGAGATTATTTTCACCTTAACTCTGGCTAATCACGACTTTTGATTTAACTCACGCAATCGCATGAAATAAGGCATTTGAGTGATCAAATAGCGGAACTGACCAGTACAAGCTTGCAACAAAACGTCAATATACCGATTGAAGCACGTTTTTGGAGTGAAAATTGGCTGATAATGAGAACTATTGGATAAGATCAATCCAAGTCAGCCTAAAATATAAAATGGAGAGTGTTATATGTCTTTACGTTTATTAGCAACAACCTTCGCATTAGTAGGAATGAGCTTTGGTGCCCAAGCCAGTGCCGAGTGTGAAGTGTCATTAGATGCTAACGATATGATGCAGTTTTCTACTAAAACATTGAGCGTACCAGCCACTTGTAAAGAGGTAAAACTGACGCTGAATCACACAGGTAAGATGCCAGCGCAATCGATGGGTCACAACGTGGTCATCTCTGACACAGCCAACCTACAAGCAGTCGGTACTGATGGCATGGCAGCTGGAGCAGAAAATAACTACGTAAAACCAAATGATGATCGCGTCTACGCTCACACAAAAGTAATTGGTGGCGGTGAAAGCACCAGCATTACGTTCAGTACTGAGAAAATGAAAGCCGGCGGTGACTATTCATTCTTCTGTTCGTTCCCGGGTCACTGGGCAATCATGCAGGGTAAATTTGAGCTAAAATAAAAGATTCAGCCAAGCCAAAAGAAGACTCATTATAGGGAAGCCAAGGCTTCCCTTTTTGATAGATAAAATAGCAATTGAGAAAGGTCTAACACGTCTGGAAACGTGACCAAGAAACATAGCAAGTAAGAAACCCTTGCTCCACTGAGATTAAGTTCTTTTACGAAAACTCATGGGTAAAAATCGGTTTTTTGTTTTGCCTTTCCGAGACACTACTAAATGATAAAAGTCATTCAATACCATGTAACTCTTTCCAGTTTCCTGGATGAACCACATAGCCGAACAGAGCATGCCCACCATAAACCAATTCAGTTCCTTCCGGTATCCAAAGCATCTGACCTGGGTGCACAAAATGTGTTTCACCATTTGCGGTCAGCTCGAAACAGCCTTCAATCACGAAAATAACTTCATCATAAAGCACTGTCCAAGCCACTTTAGCGCCTTCCCATTTAGCAAAGCCTACGCCAATGTTTGGTGAAATTTCTGGGCTTAACGCCCTAGCAACATACGCCATTCCCGGCGTATCACCACGAACATTGAAATCTAAATTTTTACTATCAACAAGTTTGACTTGCTTCATAATTCACTCCGGCTTTGCCATTTTGCTAATTGGATACGCGTTTTTACTCCCAAACCTAAAAAAGGCTCTGGCGGATTCAAACAAGGCATTCCTGTCACTTGCTGTATGTCATCTAATGATTTAGATGTCGCACCAACGACATAGTCAGCTAACAGTGTTCCAGAAATGGTTCCCCACGCAGCACCAACACCATTGTCACAAGCGCTGGCATAAACACCTTCATCTAATTGACCGAAAAAGTTAGTAAAGTTACGAGAGATGGCATACACCCCACCCCATGTGTGAGTAAATGGTACGTCGGCCAGCTCGGGATAACGCGCCAGAAAGACCTGACGATGATCGTCGCGAATTTGTTCTCTGACTTTATCGTTCATGCTTGAGCCATATTTCGGCACGTGTTTGTAAGTATTGCGGATCAAAATACGTCGATCGGCGGTCATACGTAACGTCGTTCCCGCATGATCAGCTGGAGTTAACCCCCAATTCAGCTCACCTCCGTATCGTTGCATTTCTGCGTCGGTCAATGGACGCGTCCAGCTTGCAAACGTCATCACTGGAAGTAGTCTGTTTTTAAGATAACCAAACTCCCGAGTAAAAATGCTGGTCCCAAGCAACAGTTCAGGGGTTTCAACAGAGCCACTATCTCCATGTAATACCCAGCAACCGTTTTCTTTACTGAGCTTGCGGATTGGCGAGTTCTCTAACACCTCGACGTTCTCTGGAAGGCTTTCCCCTAGCCCACGCACCAAAGCAGCTGGTTGCATTAAATAACCACCTGGCGTGTAAATTGCGCGGCTGTAGTAGTTGGTTCCCAAGACTTTCGCCAGCTCACTGCCATTAACATGGAAGTATGGTTCGCCAAGGTCTTTCATTAGGTGCTCAAAGTGATCGAGATATGCTTCACCGCGCGCCCCTACGGCTCCTTGATATTTGCCCTTTGCTGACCACTGACAAGAAATACTGTGCTTCGACACTAAAGTGTTTAGCTGAGCAATCGCAGAACGGTTGAGTGATAATAACTTTTGCTTGTGCTCAGGGTCGGGATGCTCAAGTGAAAACTTATGAGGCAAATCGATAACAAAGCCCGAATTTCTTCCTGAAGCCCCTTGGCCGATACGTTGCGCATCAATCAGTATAATTCGTGCATTAGGCATAAGTTCAGCTAAACGTCTTGCCATAGCTAGGCCTGCGAAACCGGCACCTAACACGGCATAGTCAGCACTTTGTTTACCTTTTAACGCCGATTTTTCTGGAATACTTGGCAACGCATGGTACCAACCACACGTCACGTCATCATTGGGTAAATGAATCATCTTTTTTCTCCGCTACGCTGCTGACAGTTTCAATGACAATTGATCTAGCCAAGGGCCGCGTAATGACTGTACTTTTCTTCCTAGCAACGCAAAACCGAGCATTGCTCCTTCTGGTGAATAAAACGCAGCGGTCAATTCATCTGCTTGGTTCTCGATGTACCATTGTCCCTGTTCTTCAGCGGCTACCGGGAAAATCGTGAGTGGAAGAATCGGCGTTTTTACAATCACTGGAGTTGGTGTTAACGAGATAGGGGCGACATCGCCTAGCAAGCTTTTCGCTACAGAAGGGATCATTTGATTAATCGGTGCAATATACGGCTGCCAACCTTGCTCCGTTTCAACACAGTCGCCTAGCGAGTAAATACTCTCATCACTCGTCTGGCCGAATTGATTCACTTTAATGCCGCGGCCCACTTCGAGCCCCGCGCGCTCAGCCAGAGAAACATTTGGTTTGAGTCCAACCGCGCTTAGCACTAGGTCTGCTTCAATCTGCTTGCCACTGTTCAGATGTAAAACCGCACTGGATTCGGACCTTGGCTCGATTCTGGCGATACTGTCTTGTAGAGCCCATTGCACGCCTCGTTCGGCAAGTGCGCTTTGTAATGATTCACCCAACTGTTGCGGGATCAAACGCTCCATTGGCCATTGACCCAACCCGATAACTGTCACTTCATAACCGCTTTCGATCAGGTCATTCGCGAACTCACAGCCAATTAAGCCATCACCTAGGATCGCGATGCGCTTTTTGTCTTGCAGCTCCGATCTGAAACGGCGGTAGTCAACTAAGTCGTTCACACTCATAACCCAAGAGCGATCGCCCTCAATTGGGATTTCAATCGGTGATGCACCTGTTGCCAGTACCAAGCGGCTGTAGGCGTATTTACCGATGGAGGTATGTAGCGTTGAATTGGCACGATCGATCTGTTCAACACGCGTATGCGGGTAAACTCGGATATTGAGACGGCTTTCCCACTCCAACGCGCTCTCACTTTGTAGCGCGTCGCCGTCTTTATTCATGACCAGTGCATTAGACAAGGCAGGCTTGCTGTACAGTGCGCCATCATCAGCGGTAAAGACAGTGATCGGAACCGTTTCAGATTGTGCTCTAAGTGCCGCTGCCAACTGGTAACCACTGTGGCCACTGCCGATGATAACGATAGGGTCAGCTGAAAATATAGGTTGAGTGACTTCAGATGGAAGTGGCTGAGCCGTATTTGGCTGAACAGACGATCCTACCGATACCGAAGACACTGCCACGACCTCTTCTACTGGCGCATCGTCGGTGATTTCGATCATTTCAAAATCGGCCTTACCCACTAAACAATCGGGGCATAACCAATCATCCGGCACATCTTCCCATGCTGTTCCTGGTGCAATGCCATCGGATGGCCAACCTTGTGCTTCATCATAGATTAAGCCGCAAATAATACAGAGCCACTTTCTCATCACTTATACTCCAACTACCTTGTTCAGAATTTCCGTGTTTACAAACCGCTGTCAGATTTGTTGTGATTCCATCAACCTCGCCCTAGCTTGTGGTCTGAAATCCAAGCCGGTACGAGGTGATGAAAATACAGTTACACGGTAGCTATACGTTGCTGTCTTGCTGCAAACGAATGGCAATATTGCGTGTCTGGACATAGCTATAAATCGCTTCTTGTCCTTTTTCTCGCCCAAAACCGGACAAGCCCACGCCACCAAATGGTGTTTCGATGCCACCAGCAAACCATTCATTGATGAACACTTGTCCACCACGCAGTTGCTGTGCCACATGTAATGTTTGGTTTAGGCTTTCACCAAAAACACCAGCGACCAGGCCAAAATCGGTGCCATTCGCGATCTCGATTGCTTCTTGCTCAGTTTCAAACGGTGTAATCACCAATACAGGACCAAACACTTCTTCTTGTGCAATGCGCATATCTGGCGTGGCTTCAATCACTGTTGGTGCCACAAAGTAACCCGATAGATCAGGTGCGTAGCCACCCGTTAGGATATTCGCGCCGTCGGCTTTTGCTTGTTCTATCATTTCAAGCACGCGTGCTTGTTGATCAGCAGATACCAACGGTGTGATGTCCGGCTGGCTTTCGCCTTGGCCAATGGTTAGGCTTTTTGCCATTTCCACTACTGCCGCTTTTACTTCTTCATAACGCTCTTTTTGAATCAGCAAACGAGACATTGCCGAACACACTTGACCAGCGTTAAAGAAAATACCGACCTGAACGCTTTTCAAAAGTGTTTCGAGGTTCGCATCTTTCAGCGCGATAGCAGCCGATTTACCACCCAGCTCCATCACCGATGGAGTAGCGCGTTGCGCTGAATCTTGCAGGATGTGTTGGCCGGTTGGAACGGAACCCGTAAAGACAATTTGATCGACCTCTTGGTGCTGCACCAAATGACTGCCAACGACTGAGCCTTTACCGCATAGAAGGTTAATCGTACCTTTCGGGAAGCCCGCTTTTTCAATCGCTTGAATCAACAGAGTCATGGCAAGTGGGGAAATCTCTGGCGATTTGATCACCACTGCGTTACCTGCGGCTAATGCAGGTGCCAATGAGCGTGCACAAATAGAGACAGGGAAATTCCACGGCACAATCTGCACCGACACGCCAAACGGCACATATTGAGTGAAGTCGACATAGTCTTTACCCAACGGAATTGACGTGCCTTCCAGCTTGTCGGCCATGCCTGCGTAGTATTCAAAGTAACGTGCCGACTCTAAAAACTCATCTTTGGCATCTTGCAAAGATTTCCCATTTTCACGACAGGCAACTAACCCACCTTCATCAACCATTTCACGAATAGCTGCGGCGGCTTTTAACATCCACTCGGTTCTGACGGCTGGACGAACGTCCGAAAGAAGGCCTTGATTGACCACTCGGCGTGCCGCTGCCATTGCGCGATCTGCATCGGTGATAGTGGCTTCTGCAATCGTCGCATACGCTTCGGCTGTGCCAGGGTTCATGACGGTCAGCGCTTGCTCTGAATCGCACCACTCACCATCAATATAATTAAGGTAATGCATCATATTACTGCTCCAGTGCCGCTTTCACTTGCTTTGCCAACCAGGTTTGGAAGAAATGCGTCGGAACATCCATTTCTGGTGAGAACACACCACCACCAAAGCCAGGTGAGTAACGACCTTCCTGCATGCCCTCGACCGCTCCAATATCTTCGCCGAATACGACTCGCCATGACTCAACGGTAGCAGTACGGCACGCAGCGAACTCATCTTTCGTTGCTTCATCACCCACATAGAAAACACGTAGGTGCTCAACACTCTTATTCGCAGTGATTGGTTCAATCATCATCGCAAAGGCATGATCGGCTTGAATACCAAGCAACACGTTTGGAAAGAGTGCAACATATTCTGCATGACGCAGTTTATCTTCTGGCCAGCTTGGAAATTTAGGTAAGTGTGTTCCTGCAGTATCAGAGAGGTTGTATGCGAGACTACCTTGGCCAGAAAAACGCTCTGCAAACATGATGTTGTAGTGATCCTCTAGGCGAGAATAACTGTTCAAACTCGGATGCACCCAAGGTAAGTGGTAAGCTTCACAGTAGTTTTCTACGGCAAGCTTCCAGTTACTTTTCACTTCTATCTCTAAGTTGCCACCCATGTTCACGCGGCGAAGAAGCCCTAATCCTTCTTCACCTAAGAATTGCTGCCAACGTTGCTCTAGCGGCGCGATATGGTCTTCCAAGCTTTCTGCATTGCCCGATAAGTTGACGAATACCATGTCCATCCAAACGGCTGAACGAAGTGGCTTAAGGCCGTGCTTTTCACACTTAAATCGATCATCTTTGTGTTTTGCGATACCACCAATGTGTGGTGTGCCTTTTAGATTGCCGTCAAGATCGTACGTCCATGAATGGTAAGGACAGCGAATCATTCCTTGAACTTCGCCTGCCTCATGAACCAGCTTCATACCACGATGACTACATACGTTGTGGAAAACTTGGACTTCACCTTGGCGATTTCTCATCATGAGTAGTGGAAGATTCATGAAATCAAGTGGCATCACATAACCATTTTTAAGCAGGTCTGATGCAAAACCAATGCATACCCAAGTGTTACCAAACACCTGATCACGCTCAAAAGTAAAATACTCTTCGCTGGTGTAGGCCTGATTCGGCATTCCTGTTGCTTCACTGATTGGGTTCAGTACATTATCAACAAGTTCAACAGGAATAATGGTTTGGTTGACATTACTCATATTCTTATCTCCGAGAGTCGAGTTGCATCCAGTGCGTACAACATCGTGTTGTGTTAGTGGAGATGATTTTGATTAACAACCCGGCAACAAACAAACGACTTTTTCGCCGGGCTTGGATGAGTTTTTGTCATTCATGCATTGATCTCGAACAAAAAAATAACCTTTTAATTAACAATGATCTTCTTGTCATGATTAATACTCATTAACCGATGAGTATTAATCAGTTGAAACACAAAAGCCCTCTCTCTACTCTCTTTCAAAAATTAACAATAACGCAACAAACAATAACGCTAAAACAAACGCACTGTGAGGGATGCCTATGAGAGCAACATCTGGGATATTGAAAGGACTCAATCCGACTGTGACTATCGCATCAAAGATCGTCGTTATCGGTTTTGTACTTTTCTGCGCCATTCTCGCCAACCAAGCGGGCCAATACTTCGAAACGATTTCCGGCATTTTGCTGCAGAATATGAAGTGGTTTTACATCGGACTTGTTTCACTCGTTGTCGGTTTTCTTCTTTACCTTATGGTTAGTCGATATGGGCATATTCGTTTGAGTAAAGATGACGAAAAACCAGAGTTTAGTTATTTGTCTTGGGTATCCATGCTTTTTTCCGGAGGCATGGGGATAGGCTTGATTTTCTGGTCGGTCGCCGAACCGATGTGGCATTACGCTGACAACCCATTTACTCAAGGCCTGACCAATGAAGCCGCAACAACATCAATGAAACTGACATTCTTTCACTGGGGCCTACATCCTTGGTCTGTCTTTATCATTGTGGCACTCGCATTAGCTTACTTTTCCTACCGTAAAGATCTGCCTTTTACCCTACGCTCTATCTTGTACCCTTTGATTGGTGATCGTATTTATGGGCCTATCGGACACACGGTTGATATCCTAACAGTCGCGGTGACCGCTTTCGGTATATCTCAAACCTTGGGGATGGGAGTTATCCAAATAAACTCTGGTTTGAATCAAGCCTTTGGTCTAGATATTAGTTTGGGGATTCAACTCTTTATTATCGTTTCCCTTTGTACTTGTGCGGTTGCGTCGGTGCTATCTGGTGTAGGAAAAGGTATTCGCCGTTTATCAGAATGGAACATGCTGCTCTCACTCGCACTCGTGCTAGTCGTACTTTACATTGGCCCAACTCGCTATATCTTAAATACGCTACTCGAAAGTACGGGGCTTTATGCACAAAACATTGTCGGTATGAGCTTATGGAGCGATGCACAGAATGACTCTGGCTGGCAAAACTGGTGGACGGCTTATTACTGGCCTTGGTGGATGACTTGGGCACCTTTCGTTGGCATGTTTGTGGCTCGTATCTCTAAAGGACGCACAATACGTGAACTTATCGGCGGTGCTCTCATCGTACCCACGCTGATCACGTTTTTATGGATTTCAGTATTTGGTGGTGCAGCGTTGAAGGTAGAGCAAGACGCTCGTGTTGCTCATCAAGAGCAAGTCACTGCGGCACAAGAAGCCAAACAAACACCACCTGCGGATTTCTCTGGCGGCCCGATTCTTGAAGCGACTAAAGCTGATACGACACGCGCTTTGTTTACGCTATTCGACAATCTAGATACAGGTATGTTTGGTAAACTCCTTAGCGTGCTTGCGTGTCTATTGCTCGGTACTTATTTCATTACCTCCGCAGACTCGGGTACCTTGGTTCTATGTACCCTCGATGCCGCTGGGCACAGTGAGCCTCCTACCTCTATACGCGTATTGTGGGGGATCATGATCGCAGCCATTGCGGGAGTACTTCTATACGCAGGAGGGTTAAAAGCAATGCAAACGGCCTCCATTATTGCCGGTTTCCCTATCGCCATTTTTATCGCGGTGATGAGCTTAACGCTGTTCCATAGTATTCGACGCGAACCTAAGCCATGGGCAATGCTGCCTGAGCATGTTCACCCAGAGCAAGAGAAACTTGATGGTCCTGTTGAACCGCTTGTTGAAAGCAAAGCTGTGGCTTCCGAGCCTATCGCTTCAAGATCCTCACAAAAAAGTGATTCCACACTCAATCAAGGACCAGTACTAAGTTAGTGCGTCGTTTCATCCAATCAATTAAAACAAAGCGGGAACTGGTACTCCCGCTTTTTAACATGACCAAACTCTGTTATTTTCTCTGCTTATTGATTTAGGCTAAACCTCGATCACCCACCTCATCTGGCAACTGTTGCAAAAGCCACTCTCTAAAACGCTTGACGCTTGCTGGGATTAAACCTTTATTTTTAGGTTCAAGCATAGAGAAATTGGAAGGTGTTGAAAGCACGTGTTCGACTGGCCTAACTAAAGCACCGCTTTGTAAATAGTCGTCCACTAATGATCCCCAGGCTAACGCGATTCCCTGACCATTAATTGCCGCTTGTAACAGCATTGGATAGTTATTGATGTTCATGCGATTACGAGGCGAAATATTTGGCAATCCTACACTCGCAAACCACTGCTCCCAATTCACCCAATCTCTTTGAGACTCCTCCAGATAGAGTAACGTTTTATTGAAGATTTCTTCTGGCTCACTAGGCTGGCCGATTTTCTCTAAATAAAGCGGGCTACACACAGGGAATACTTCTTCTGAAAATAGCGTTGTCACATCCATTTCCGCAGGTGGAGTGCGACAATAAAACAAGGCGAGATCGCAATCTAATCGGCGTAAGTCCAACACATTATCTGAGGCCAATATTCTTATATCGATGTCATCATGTTCATTTTGAAATTGAGCAACCTTAGGCAACAACCACAAGGCTGCCATTGCATTTGTCGTCGCAACCGTGATCTTTTGTTCGCCCTGCCACTTCTTCACTTCACCCGTGATTTGAGCAATATCGAGCAAAGATTGGCTGACAGCTTGATAATATTGAAGACCTGTAGGCGTTAAATTAATGCTTCGATTGGCTCGCGTGAACATAGCCTTGCCTAAGTATTCTTCTAATTGTCTAATTTGGCGACTGATAGCACCTTGGGTCACGTTTAGCTCGTCAGCGGCTAACGTAAAACTCAAGTGCCGCGCCGACGCTTCAAACGCAACGAGGCTATTTAAAGGTGGGAGGGGTTTGATTTTCATGTATCTTCCAGTAAGGCAGTATTGTAATTATTTTTATTCCCGGCAATCTTATGTTGCACGTGGATAATGCCATTCTGGACAACACCTCAAAAACGACAATTTATAAATGATAAAAAATAGAGATGAATCATAAATTGTTGTGAGAGAGACTGCCGTATACAGTTTCGTGGCTACAACGAGCACAAAAAGAGGAGCAGTTACTCCTCTTTTGTCTAGCCTTTTGCTCACTTTGTACGAGTTAGCCCATTTACCCTATTGCCAGTTTAGTACTCGCGTAACGCGCTTTTTTCTTTCTTGGACTGGCTAAGAAGTACGCTAATGTAAGAGGCCCTAATCGTCCCATAAACATCATGAAGATGATCACTAACTCACCCGGTTCGGACAAACTGCCCGTTAAGCCTCGCGATAACCCAACCGTACCCAGTGCCGAGACCGCTTCGAACATAATGTCTAACATAGACGCTTTCTCTGTCAGTAACAGCGTGAATATGGCAAACCAAGTCACCCCCACCGAGATCAGAGTCAGCGCCAATGCCTTGCTGATGGTCTCTTTGGGAATCTCGCGTTGAAAGGCATAGGTTGCTTCATCGCGACGCAAATAGCTGTAAGTCGCCAAGACTAACACTATAAATGTCACAACTTTAATGCCACTTGCCGTACTCAATGATCCACCGCCGATAAACATCAACACCAGAATGATCGCCGTTGTGGCATCTTCCAACTGATCGATAGCTAAAGTGTTGAACCCTGCCGTTCTTGGCGTCACCGCTTGAAACCACGATGCCCACCATTTCCCTGCTTCGCTCAACGGGGCAAGCGTGTTGGGGTTGTCATATTCAATCAGATAAATCGCGATAAGTGCCACCACGTTAATGATCATCGTGCCTAAGATCATCATTCGACTGTAAACGGTGAGTCGATGCCAACGGCGATTGCGTTTTAAGTCAATCCAAACCGAGAAGCCTAAACCACCAATAATGAACAAACTGGTAATGGTGAAGTTAACGACCGGGTCGTCCACGTAAGGCATTAAGCTATCGGCACTCAACGCAAAACCTGCATTGTTAAACGCACTGATGGTGTAGAAGAAACCATGGAACAAACTGGTTTCCCAGCCCAGCTCTTCACTCCAATAAACGCTCAAAATAGTGAAACCAATAATTTCAACGAGCAGAGCGAACATCAATACAGATTTAGCAGTGGCAATGAGTGTCGATGAATCAGTCTGGTTGAACGCCTCTCTCGCGACGGCTCGCTCCAAAAAGCCAATTTTTCCGCCCAGAGCTAGCAAGGTCACGATGGCAAACGTCATCAAACCTAAACCACCACATTGAATCAGGAAAGCAATAACCACTTGCCCAAAAGGCGTAAACGCCGTGCCCGTGTCCACCACAACTAATCCCGTCACCGTAATGGCCGATGTCGCAGTAAACAGGCTTTGAATCCAAGTGATGGGCTCTGTGGTGGCAATCGGCAGTTTGAGTAAGGCCGTGCCGAGCATGATCAAGCACGCAAAGCTGAGGCTAAGTATTAATGGCGGTGCGCCCAACAGTTTTTTGCCCGCTTTGGGTTTTCGCTCGATTGGGATAATAGAGGGATGCCACAAAACCATGTTACACCAACCTTGGAGCGACGTATTTCAGCTCAGCGCGACTACCGCAAAGCAGCAGCGTGTCGAACTCATTAAGCACAAACTCATCATTGATATTGGTGTAGACGGCTTCTTCGCGCTTCACCAAGATAGGCTGAATGTTGTAACTGCCTCGGCTGATCAACTTAGAAAGCGGCGTATCGTGCAGATTGGATTTAACGTGGATTTCCACCACATACAAACCATGACCCATTTCCAAATAGTTGTTCACCATCGGATAGTTGAGTGCCTGCGCGACTCTTACGCCCATCTCCTCTTCCGGATGAATAATGCGTTGTACACCAAGCTTAGACACGATGGTGTGGTGTGCTTTGGTGCTAGCTTTGACCCAAATAGATTTCACACCCAGATTTTTCAGCGCCAGCGTACACAACAAACTGGCTTGCATGTCTTCGCCAATCGCCACCAACACCACATCACTGTTCGCTAACGCTAACTCTCTGAGTGCACCTTCGTCTGTTGCGTCACATATGACCGCTTGCGTTAACTCTTCGACGTATTTTTCGACGATTTTCGGGTCGCTATCCACCCCCGTTACGGTGTGTCCAAGATGAATAAGTTCTAAGCTGGCGGCAACGCCAAATCGCCCTAGACCAATTACTGTAAAGTGAGCCATATCAATACCTAACTGTGTTTTATGTATAGAAAATGCTAATGCGTTAAGAGTTAGACTGATTTTCCGTCACGGAAAATAGGCAACACGAATCCTGTTCGAGTGCCGATAACCAGCACTAAACCTTGGCATTAACGTTGATTAAATTTGGAATTTAGTGGTGCTTGGACGCCTCTAGCACTAAACGATAACCCAGCCCCGGCTCGGTTTTTAATAGCCGCTGTTCGTCAGCACTATCGTTCAGTTTTTTGCGTAGTTGACTCACTAACACGCGTAAGTAGTGAGTATCTTCGACATGACTTTTTCCCCAAATCACCGCTAGCAAATGAGTTTGCTCAATGAGTTTTCCCGGCTTGAGAATCAACTGTTCAATGAAAGAAAACTCTTTCTTGGTGAGTGGAATTTCCCTCTGATCCAACCAAAATTGGTGAGTACTTTTGATGATTTTGACTCGGCCAGCCACCAGCTCATCAGCGACGGTTTGCTCATCCACCAAATCTCGAACCAGCACTTTGATACGCGCGATGAGCTCTTTTACGCCAAAAGGCTTGCTCAAGTAATCATTCGCGCCCGCTTCTAAAAGGCGGATTTTTTCCTCTTCTTGATCGCGAGCTGTCAGCACTAGCACTGGCGTTTTATAGGTCTGACGAAGCGTAGTGAGAAACTCCGTCCCATCGCCGTCGGGCAAGCCTAAATCTAGCAGAATTACGTGCGGCGAATACGCTTCGAAACACGCTTTGGCTTCTGCAATGGTACTCGCGCCAATGTAATCAAACCCTTCAGCAGACAGCGAAATTCGAATAAAGGTATGAATGCGAGGCTCATCGTCCACGACTAAAACTTTGTAACTCACGCCTGCTCTGCTCCTTGATTGAGTGGAAGTCGAATGTGGATCAGCGTCCCTTCTGATACTGGCATAGATTGAATATATCCTTGGTGTGCGGTGATGATGCCTTTGGCAACCGCGAGTCCCATTCCGGTGCCTGAATCGGCCGATTTGTTGTTCGCGCCGGAATAGAAAAGGCTGAATATTTTTTCCGCATCTTCAGCTTTGATGCCAATCCCCATGTCCCGAACATCAATCACGCACGACGAACCCTGCTTAGAAAGTGAAACCTCAACAGATTCATTCTCTGGTGAAAATCGCATGGCATTATCCAACACATTAAAAATAGCTTGTTCGATGAGCGAACGACTTACTGATAAATAACCAACGGAATCATCCATATTCATGGACACTTTCTCGGTGTAATTCGGCAAACGAGAAACCGCATCCCGCACAATATCTGCAATCAGCTCATCTTTTTTGGTAATTTTTAATGTGCCGTGCTGGAGCTTAGTCGCCTGTAAAAGGTTCTCTATATATTGATGCAAGCGGTGGCTTTCTGAAGTCGCACTGTCGAGCAATTCTTTGCGCTCTAAGTCATTGAGCTTGGGCATGTACTCGTTGAGTGTGGTCAATGTTCCAATAATGGTTGCCAGCGGCGTGCGTAGGTCATGGGACACCGATAGCAGGATGCTGTTTTGCAGCTTGGTTTGTTTTAACTCTCCCTGCTGGCGACGATAAAGATCCGCAAAGGTGCTGGTGATAAATGCCACCACCATAAACACGACTAAATTAAAAATGTCTTCCGGACGAAACATCTGCAAAGAATAACGAGGCGTCGTGAAAAAGAAGTTGAAGCTCAACGCTTCGATCACCGCCGCCGCATAAGCAAATCGCGAGTTGCATTGAAACGCCACTACCACGACTGCTAACTGCAAAATCAGCAAGACGGCGGCTGTAGAGCCAAACAGTTGGTCTAACAGCCATGAGACGACAACCGCGCCAACAATCACGGTAGTAGAAAAGAGAAAGGTGTTATCTCGCCATTGAACAAACATAAAATACATCAACCAAAATTCGATGTAGAAAACTTTAGCAAAAGCCCATTCGGAGTTCGCGTAAAAAAAGCGTAAAAAATTCAATAACGACAGTGAGTTATAAACACAATCATCATTAAGTTGGCCTAACTTAATGAATAATCACAAGTTAACGTTGCCCATTAACGCCTACTTACTCGGTATAAACGACAGACACAAAAAAGAGGAGCATTTGCTCCTCTTTCGTGTAGCGTCATATTAGATGACTTGCAGTTGAGCATCACCTTGCTCAGACAAAAAACCGCCGGTTTGATGCTTCCACAACTGAGCGTAAACACCACCCAATTGCAGCAGCTCGTAATGCGATCCTTGTTCAATGATTTTGCCGTCATCCATTACAATCAAACGATCCATCGCGGCAATCGTTGATAAACGGTGAGCAATCGCAATCACTGTTTTTCCTTCCATCAGAACTTCAAGGTTTTCTTGAATTGCCGATTCTACTTCTGAATCAAGTGCAGACGTTGCTTCATCCATGATCAAAATTGGCGCGTTTTTCAGCAGAACGCGAGCAATCGCCACACGTTGACGCTGACCACCAGACAGCTTCACACCGCGTTCACCCACTTCAACGTCATAGCCAATGTTACCTTGCTCGTCTCGTAGAGATTGAATGAAATCATGAGCATGTGCTTTCTCAGCAGCTGCGATAACGGCATCCATTGAAGCATCTGGATCACCGTAAAGAATGTTCTCTTTAATTGAACGATGCAGCAAAGAGGTGTCTTGCGTGATCATACCGATGTGTTGGCGAAGCGACTCTTGTTCGACTTGAGAAATGTCCTGTCCATCAATACAAATCTTACCGGTATTTACGTCGTAAAAACGCAGCAACAAGTTGACCAACGTGGATTTACCTGCCCCAGAACGACCGACAATGCCGACTTTTTCGCCCGGTTTGATAGTCAGGTTCAAGTTCTCAAATACCGCCTTCTCGTCACTGTAGTTAAAACCTACGTGATCAAAGCAGATCTCACCTTGGGAGATTTGCAAAGGCTTAGCATTTGGTACGTCTTTCACTTCAACATCGTTTGAAATCGTATTAATACCGTCTACTACTGTACCGATGTTTTCAAACAGTGCGCTAACTTCCCACATGATCCACTTCGACATACCTTGTACGCGCAATGCAATACTGATGGCAATCGCAATAGCACCAATTGTTACAGCGTGATCTAGCCATAGATAAACCGAAATGGCACTAATAGACATCAGCAGCAAATAGTTGATGGCATCCACACTAAATAGTAAACAAGTCACCATGCGCATTTGGCGGTAAACCGTCACCAAAAATTGCTTCATGCTGCTTTCTGCGTATTCCAACTCTCGTTGCGAGTGCGCGAATAGCTTTACGGTAGATATGTTGGTGTAAGAATCGACAATGCGCCCAGTCATTACAGAACGAGCATCCGCTTGCTCTGTCGCTACTTGTTTCATTTTAGGGATAAAGTAGAACTGGATAACCGCGTACATTCCTATCCAAATCACAATAGGTAGCATTAGCAAACCATCGGCTTCGCCCATCATCCAAAGCATCGAAAGAAAATAAACGCTGATATAAACCAGTACATCCACCAGCTTCATGACCGTTTCTCGTACCGCTAACGCACTTTGCATCACTTTGGTCGCAACTCGGCCTGCAAAGTCACGCTGGAAAAATCCAACCGCTTGTTTTAGCAAGTAACGGTGAATCAACCAACGGATAGACATCGGGTAGTTACCCAATAACGTTTGGTGCATCACCATTGAGTGGACAAAACCGAGAGCTGGCATCACAACCGCCACTAAGAACAGCATCATTAGCATGCGATCACCCTGGTCTTGCCAGAATGTTGCGCGATCTTGATTAGAGAGAATATCGACGAGCTCGCCCATATAACGCAACAGCGTCACCTCAGTAATAGCAATAAGCGCACTGAACACAGCCATAACGAGTAAAGGGGCTTCAAAGCCACGAGTGTAAAAACGACAAAAGCCAAATAGCGTCTTCGGTGGCTTTTCGGTTTCCATCTGGGGAAAGGGTTGGGTCAGCTTTTCAAACCAATTGAACATAACAATGACTTTAGGTACCGCGAATGAATTTGCGAACGTTTTACTATCTTTTGATACAAAAGTCAGTAAAATACCGAAACAAAAGCTCAAATGATAATAATTACAATTAAGCTTAGCGTTAATCATAATTATCGGGAATAGATTTATGCAAAAGAATAACTCACTGACCATCGCTATCCGCAACGCGTTGGTTTGTGCTTTAGCACCTACAGCAGTGGTTGCATTCACAGCACAAGCTCAAGAAGACGTCGTACAAGATGACGTGATTGCCATGGAGACCATAACGGTCACCGCGCAAGCACTTAAAGTAGAAACCCCGGCAGCAGAAACGCCGCGCAGCGTATCTATCATTTCTGAAGATGAACTTCGTGTTCGTGCACCGAAAAAGCTAGATGAAGCATTACGCTACACGTCTGGTGTAACCGCTCAGCCTTATGGCGCAGACAACGACACTGATTGGTTCAAAGTTCGTGGATTTGATGCAGCGACTTACCTAAACGGCAACCGCCTATTCCGCGATGGTTACTACACATGGTTGGTCGAACCGTACGGCCTAGAAAGTGTAGAAGTCGTTAAAGGTCCATCGGCTATTCTGTTTGGTGAATCGGCACCAGGCGGTATCGTGAATGCTGTTCAGAAAAAACCAACGTTTACGCCTCAAGGCGAAGTAAAAGTCGAAGTTGGCAACAACCAACACCAATCCGTAGGTTTTGACATTGCTGACGAAGCAAACGACGCAGGCACTGTGCGCTATCGTTTGGTTGGCTTGATGACAAGCCAAGATGGTGAACTGGACGGCACAAACAACGAGCGTTTCTACCTAGCGCCAAGTGTCGAGTTCGACATTTCTGACCGTACAATGCTGACCGTTTTGGCAACTTACCTTCATGATGACGGTGTACCAACTAACCCATTCTTCCCAGCTGCAGGTACTCTGATTGGTTCTAACTTTGGCAAAATCGATCCTTCGACTAACCTTGGTCAGCCAAACTACGATAAATACGAACGCACGCAGTTTTCTCTAGGTTACTTACTAGAGCACGACATCAATGACACGTGGTCACTCTCGCAAAACCTCAACTACGGTTCGAATGAGTTGTACTTGCGCAGCTCTTACGCGTTCTCAAACAACGATCCAGCGAAAGAAGAGTTAACGCAAGGCATCGTATTCCGTGACGGAAAAAACCAGAGCATCACGTTCGATAACAATGCTGTCGGCAACTGGATGACAGACAACGCAGAGCACACAGTGCTTATCGGTATGGATCTGCAATTCCACAAAACCGATGGCGACGAGCAGGACAACTACGCATTTGGCACCATCAATCCGTGGAACCCAGTTTACGGCAACTTCACCCCTCTTGATCCTGCTAACAACGTGAAACGTGAGATTGAGAAGTCTCAAGCAAGTCTTTATTCACAATACCAATTGAAACTGCATGAACAGTGGATTGGTAACATCGGTGCTCGTTACGACTGGGTGAAAACAGAAAACTCTGGCAAAGGCGCTACCGTTGATCAAAGTGAATCTCGTGATGATGGTCAGCTCTCTCTAAGTGCGGGTGTGATGTACCTTGCAAACAATGGCCTGTCACCTTACGCAAACTACTCTCAGTCGTTTGAAGTGATCAGCACTATTGATGCGGCAACCAATGAACTTTACAAACCACTGGAAGGCGAGCAAGTAGAAGTGGGTGTAAAGTATGAGCCAAGCTTTATGGATGGCTTTATCAACCTTGCGTGGTTCGACATCACGCAAAAGAATGCATTGGTCACTAACCCATCAACATGGATTGCGACACAAACAGGTGAAGTGACATCTCAAGGTATTGAGCTAGAAAGCACGGCGCAGCTAACCGACGATCTAAAACTGATGGCAAGCTACACCTACACTAAAGCGAAAACAGATGAGAGCTTTGGCCAAGGTAAAAAACAAGCCGCACTTATTCCTGAGCACCAAGCTTCTGCATGGGTAGACTACAGCGCCTACAGCCTGATTCCAGGCCTCAATATCGGTACTGGTGTGCGCTACGTAGGTGAGTCAAAAGATAACCCTAAGAGCTCGAACCTAACGGTTCCTTCTGTCACTCTTTGGGATGCGTCAGTCACTTACGACATCACTTCACAGTGGCAAGCACAGCTAAACGTGAACAACATCCTAGATAAAGAGTTTGTTTCAGGTTGCGATTACTGGTGTTACTACGGCCAGTCTCGCTCTGTTATGCTAAACGCAAACTACCGCTGGTAATTGTACTTCTACTCCCCTCTATTGAGGGGAGTTTTCTCCTAAGAGCCATCCATGTTTCAACTGTCTAATATTGAGATCGTACGAGGTGGACGTCAGATCCTCGGCATCGAACAACTTAACATCCCAACAAATGAGCTAACGGTCGTTTTAGGCCATAACGGTTCAGGTAAGTCGACACTGGTGAACCTGCTTTCTGGTCAAATGCCACCAGATAAAGGCACGGTAACACTAAACGATACTTCCCTTTCATCACTCAAAACCAAAGAGTTGGCAAAACAGATCGCCTATTTGCCACAAAAGCTGCCCTCTTCGGCTGGTTTAACGGTAGAAGAGCTAGTGCGCTTAGGTCGCTTTCCGTGGCGTGGGGCACTTGGTCGTTGGAAAACCGAAGACAAACAGATCATCACGCAGGCTATGGAACGAACAGGAGTTACACCTTTTGCTCAAGCTTTGGCGGATGACTTATCGGGCGGCGAACGCCAACGTGCTTGGGTGTCTATGCTACTGGCTCAACAATCGCCAATTTTAATTCTCGATGAGCCAACCTCGGCGCTCGATGTTCACCATCAGTTTCAACTAATGGCGCTGCTGGCAGAACTGAATCGAACCGAAAATGTAGGCATTATCGTGATCCTGCACGATCTGAACTTAGCACTGCGCTACGCCACCCACATTGTTGCGCTCAAAAAAGGTAAAATTGCCTTCGAAGGCAACGCCGACATGTTGTTAGACGAGGCACGCCTTTCTAAACTATATGAGTCACCAATTAAGCTGATTGAGCACCCAAGCCCGGCTAACACATTAGCGAGCCAAAAGGTGGCTGTTGTATGCGCATAATAGCTCGTTTACTTACTGTGGTTACACAATCTGCTTTTCTCCTCGCATTTTTTATGACCAATGCACATGCAGTCATCACCGTTACCGATGAATATGGTGAGCATAGTTTTGAGCAAGCGCCTCAACGCGTTGTTGCCTTAAACTGGGACATCTTAGAACAAGTTTTGGCGCTAAGCGTAGAACCAATCGCAGCCCCAAATTTACCAGGCTACCGCCAATGGGTCGTCAATCCAACCGCACCAGAGTCAATTGAAGATATTGGGACCCGAGCAGAACCCAACTTAGAAAAAATAGCCAGTTTGAAACCAGATGTCATCCTTGCTGCGTCTCCACAGCAAGACTTGATTCCGTTACTCAAACAAATTGCTCCGGTAATCTATTTACCTAATTTTTCTGAAAATGAGGCCGCAGCTGAAACGGCCATTCGTCACTTTCGTACGCTCGGCAAGCTATTCAATAAAGAGGCACTTGCTGAACAGAAATTGGCAGAATTAGATGCTTCATTTACGCAGATGCGCCAGCGAATTCGCCACTATTACTCTGCTCCACTCAGCGTTCTTGTGATGCGATTTTCAACTCCGAATACTGTATTACTTGCAACCGAAAACTCCACCACTGACTACGTGGTTAGAAAACTGGGATTACAGGCTCCAATTAAAGAGGACCCACGTGCGTGGGGAGTAAAGCAAGATCGAATCAATCGGCTTCAGAGCCTTCAAAACAGCTACGTTCTCTACGTACAACCTTTCCCAGAAGAACGAAAACTGAAAGAGTCGCCACTTTGGCAAGCGATGCCGTTTGTGAAAAAGCAACGGGTAAATTCAGTCAGAGCAGTGTGGGCGTATGGCGGTGCCATGTCTTTGCAATACACCGCTGAAGCGATTACCGACAGTCTAATAGAGTTGGCACCAGAACAATGAGAACGAAACATTATATTGGTTATCTGGCGCTGATTACGTTACTTAGCGTCTTTAGCCTACAAATTGATACTAATTTATCACTTTTCGAACAATGGCAATTATTAACAAAACCAGAGGTAGCAACCGAGTTTCGTGATGTATTCTTTACGCAAGCGCAGCTTCCTAGGTTAAGTATGACCCTGCTTGTTGGTGCCATGCTTGGTCTCACCGGCAGCTTAATGCAGCAATTAACGCAGAATAACCTCACCTCGCCGTTGACTCTTGGCACCTCTTCTGGTGCTTGGCTTGCATTAGTCGTGGTAAACATTTGGTTTGTTGATTGGGTAGCCGACTACTCTGCATTAGCCGCAATGGTGGGGGCTTTAGTGGCGTTTGGCCTGATCGTATCAATTGCCGGTGTGCGTAATATGACAGGTTTGCCGTTGGTCGTTTCGGGGATGGTGATCAATATCTTGCTCGGTTCTATCGCCACAGCCATTATTATTTTAAACGCCCAGTTCGCACAGAATATTTTTATGTGGGGAGCAGGAGACCTCTCTCAATACAGCTGGGATTGGTTTGAGTGGTTATTACCTCGCTGCGCTATCGCAATCGTAATTTTGATCGTCGCACCACGTATTCTGACCTTAATGAAACTGGGACAAGAAGGCGCAGCAGCCCGAGGCTTAGCGGTATTACCCGCGTTTGGTGCATTAATGGTGATGGGTATTTGGCTGGTATCTGCCTCAATCACCGCAGTTGGTATTATCAGCTTCATCGGATTACTGACACCCAATATTGCCAGAGCGATGGGGGCAAGAACACCGCGCGACGAATTGATCAGCAGCATGCTTTTGGGCGCAATGCTACTAATCATCACAGACTCTGCCGCTATCTCGCTGAGCTTATGGTTAGAGGAAACCATTCCTAGCGGCGTAGCGGCTGCAGCTATTGGCGCTCCCGCTTTAATTTGGTTTACTCGTAAAAAGCTGACGGCAACCGATCAACTTAACCTTTCAATGAGCCAAGGAAAAACGGCGCTTTCTAAACGCGCGGTATGCAGCATTGCGCTATTCAGTATGGTTGGGATTCTAGCTTACTCATTCGTTACCCATGGTATAAACGGAATTCAATGGTCTGTGCCAGGTGAGTTCCAATGGCAATTGCGTTGGCCGCGAATGTTAACCGCACTTTCTGTCGGTATTGCGCTATCCGTTGCCGGAATCATTTTGCAACGCATAGTTTACAACCCTCTGGCAAGTCCCGATATTCTCGGTGTGTCTTCCGGAGCCACGTTTGCCATTATTACGACAGGAGTCATCGCTGGGTCGCTTCTCTCCGCATTTAGCTGGGGTATCGCTTTTTTCGGAAGTATGTCCGTATTGATGTTATTGCTGATTATCGGTAAACGAAGCCATTTTAATCCATCTAACTTCGTGTTGTCCGGCATCGCACTAACGGCACTACTAGAAGCTCTTGTTCAATTTTCGCTAGCTCAAGGTTCTGGTGACAGTTACAAAATTTTATTGTGGTTAACTGGTTCAATTTATCGAGTCACAGCCCACACCGCACTGATGCTATGTTTGGCCATAATAGTTCTGCTTGCCGCTGTATTCTCGATTTCTCGTTGGCTAACACTAATTTCCATCGGGCGACAATTCTCAAATGCACGAGGGCTTAACCCTACTGTAGCCAATACGCTTATGCTCACCATCGTTGCTTTGTTATGCGCCTTTTCTACCGCTACAGTTGGTCCAATATCTTTTGTTGGCTTGGTCGCTCCCCATATGGCGATGATGTTAGGAGCAAGAAAAGTGAAAGAGCAACTGTGTGTCGGTGCCTTAATTGGCGCAACCCTAATGTTGTGGGCAGATTGGCTAGGACAAATCGCTATTTATCCAAGTCAGGTCGCAGCTGGCACGTTGGTCGCTATTATAGGCAGCACTTACTTCCTATTTTTAATGCTGAAGAGTAAATTCAGCTAAGTTGGGAATATTGTGACTGCCTAAAAATACGCTAAGAAACACAAACCCCGCGATTTTGATAGCGGGGTTTGAAATTAAAGGCGAAGTACGATGCTCTATTCTTCTCGCACTACAGGAAAACGCTGCTCATAAAGTTCCATAAAGTCCTTACGAATTAAGTGCTCTAAGTGGTTCGCTTTATCGGTTGGGCAGAAAATCATCACGTGCAGAATTTGTTCACCATTAATGTTGCTAGAAATATGCATATGTGGCTCAGAACCAGGAAGGTCAACACCGGCATGTTTTTCAATCATCGCATTGTAACGATGTGCAACATCAGCAAAGTAACTGCAATGTTCTTCAATTTTATCAGTTAAAATCGGTAACAGTGGATACAAATTGACGAAGTCTTTCACCACTACAGAAAAGTTGTGGTAAACGTACCGCTTCATGAAGTTGAGGTTCTTTACTGGATAGGTAAAGAACATACTATTAGGCAATGTCGCTGTTTTGCCGGTGTAATGATATTGCCCATGATGCAGGTCGATCTCTTGAATCACCGTCGCCATCATATTGTGCTCAATCACTTCACCGCATAACTTCCCGACCTCAATCCAGTCCCCAACGCGAAAAGAACGTGAACTTGCTCTTTGAATCGAACCCGTAAAACACAAAATGATTTCTTTGGATGCCACTACAATGGCAACGGCAATCGCCGTTACACTCAGAGCAAACTCGTTAATTTCTGATTGCCATAAAATAAATAAAATCAGTAATGTAACAGCAAAGGTGCCATTTTTAGTTCTGGACATCCAACTACGCTGATCTTCTGAGAGAAAAGCGTGATCACCACGAATCATCGATAAAATTGCACGACGAATTAACCACATAATCGCAAAGATCAGTGCGGTAAAAATCAATTTATGAGTGAGAAGAAAATCGACAACTAACTGCACTTTCTCCATTCCACGGCTCCCTCGAATAAAAATACGGCCCAGTAACAGTTAACGATAACAAATTATTTTGTCTGTTGTCCGTGCTCACTCAAGTCTTTTTGAAATTACTCCTCTCTAAAGGCGCGATTCATGCTTTCTGTAATTGGCTTTATTAGGTAGCTCAATGGCGTTCGTGGCTCAGATAAAATCAGCACTTCGGCATTCATGCCGGAGGTTAAACGATGTTTTGTCACGTCTTCCGGTGAAATTGCAATTCTAGCGAGATAAAAATCTTCTTGGTTTTCTTGCGAGAGCTTATCGGCAGAAATCGTCAACACTGTACCGTCTAAAGGTGCCAACGTCCGTGCATTCAGAGCGGTCAGACGAACATGCGCTTGCTGGCCTGGATTCACTAAATCAATATCCTGAGGATTAACACGAGCCTCGACTAACAACTTATCGTCTTGCGGAACCAATTCTAGTAACGTTTCACCCGAGCCAATCACACCTTTTTCGGTAAACACCTGCATGTTGACTACGCGACCAGAAATAGGTGCGTTGATCGTTGTTCTTGCAACAATATCTTGAGCGGAGCGATATTCTTCCCGAATTGCGACAATTTCCGTTTTGGTGTTTCGTAGTTCCTCGACAATCTCATTCAGCCTTTCAAGCTTCAACTCTTCAATTTGCGCTAGGTTCTCATCCAACCTTTTTCTAACGGTGAGCGATTGCCTGTCTAACTGGCTTAAGGTACTTCTCACCTCCGCTGCTAAGCGCTTGAGTTGAAGTAAAGTAGATTTTCCCGAGAAACCTTTTTGCACCAAGGCTTGGTTGCTGTCTATTTCTTCTGCAATAAAGTTGAGCCGTTCCGTCTCAATCACTTTGGTTTGCTGAAGGTTTTCAAGCTCTAAATTTGCTCCAGAAATACTCTGCTCAATGATACTCAGTTTACTGTCAAAGAATCGCTTTCTCGCTTCAAAGATCTTGTTTTGAACCAGTTGTGCTTCTTGTACGATATCGACACGGGGAATGCTTTCAAGATCATCAGACCATACAATCGTTGGAAGCTCGTCAAGCTCCGCACTTAAACGGTTTTCCTTTGCTAGAGTATGGATAAAACGACCACTTAACGAGTCCAACTTAGCCATAGCTTGACGCTTAGAAAGTTGAATTAATAACTGACCTTTTTCGACTAAATCCCCCTCCTGTACATATAGCTTTTCAATAATACCGCCTTCTAAATGCTGAATTTCTTGTCGCTTAGTGAGAACTGACAAATCACCATAAGCAATCGCTGCACTTTCTAATTTGGCTGTTGCAGCCCAGTAGCCAAGACCTCCAAGAAAAACACTTAAGGTCACCACACCAAGTAAAATTGGTTTTCGAAAGCTTAGTCTCGCTTTGGGGCTAAAACGATATACGATCTCGGTAGAACTCTGATTAACGGTTGGCAGTTGATTGCTCATTTCTTACCCTTGGGATATCTGTTCTTTCTTCGCCCATCAAACGTTTTAATACTTCATCTTTAGCGCCGTATAACTTGACTCGGCCGTCAGCCAAATACAACAGCCTATCCATTTGTCGTAACGTACTCGGATTGTGGGCAATGACGATAATCGTTGTACTCTGTGCTTTTAAATGGGCAATCAAACGTTGATACGCAGCCTCTCCCTCACCATCGAGGTTGGCATTCGCTTCATCGAAAATCACAATAGATGGGTCGCCATAAACGGCTCTTGCAAGAGCGATTCTCTGCCTTTCCCCCCCAGATAAACCGCGGCCATTTTCACCAATAATGCAATCATAGCCTTTGTTTTTCTTGAGTATTAATTCATGACATCCTGCTAGTTGCGCCGCCTTGATAACTTTAACCGGGTCTTCTTCTTTAAAGCGCGCGATGTTCTCTCGAATTGTGCCAGGAAATAACTCCACCTCTTGAGCGAGATACCCAAAATGCACGCCGCGATCTTCAGATGCCCATACGGAGACTTCCATTCCATCAAGAGTCACTTTACCCGCTAATGGCTTAACCGTACCTAATAACAGCCGAGCAAACGTCGATTTACCCGTACCAGAAGGGCCAATCACCCCAACAGCAACACCCGGAGGAATCGATAAGCTGATCGATGAGAGCACTGGTTCGGTTGCTCCAGGATGGCGATAGGCTAGTCCGGTAAGCTCATAGTGTCCTTTTGGTTTAGGCAGTGGCATATCTGATTCATCTTGGCGCACGATCGCATCGATTTCTTTCAACCTTTTATAGGCGCCTTTAGCAGACATCGCACTTCGCCACGTGCCTATCGCCTGCTCCATCGGCGATAATGCCCGACTCATTAATATGGAGCTCGCGATCATCGCCCCTGCCGTTATCTCATGTTGGATTACTAACCATGCACCACCTCCCAGTAAAAATATCTGTAGTGATCCACGCACAAACTTAGAAAAGTTAGCCATGTAGATAGACTTACCTGCAACTCGCTCTTCAAGCACATTAACTTCACTCACGCGCGACTGCCACTTCTCTAAAAATGCATTCATCATCCCCATTGCGAGAATTGAATTGGAGTTTTGCGTGGCTAATTCAGCGTTGTTGATATGAGAAATCGCTCTGACTTCGCTCTCTTGCATTGCTTTACGCGTCATTAGCTCATTAAGTAGACCTAGGCTAAACAATACGATAGATCCAAGTAACGCGATGTGACCTAATATCGGGTGCAATAAATACACAAATAAAATAAACAGCGGTGTCCAGGGCGCATCCAACAGTGGGTAAGGTGCTTGACTGCTCAAAAAGCTTTTGATGTTCTGAATGTCTCTCAGAGTTTGCGAGGTATAACTCTTCCCGGTATGTGATTGATATTGAATCGTGCGCTTGAGCATGAAAGCGGAGAGTTTTGTGTCCATCCAATAACCAAAAGATTTACTCATTTGTGCTCGTGCAATGTCGATGATGGACATGGTTAACAACGCGACAATTACGATGACAGTGAGCAAGAATAAAGTATCGGTTGAGTAGGAAGATATCACTCGGTTGTACACTTGAAGCATGTACAACGGAATCGAGAGAACCAATAAGTTGATAAAAAGGCTAAAAACGATCAGCAAGCCCGCAAGCGTGCATAGTTTTTGTTTCACTTCTTTGAAAACCGTTTTTTGCACGACTACTTCCGTTTAACGTGAAAATTGTAGGCGCCAGAAATACTAGCGCCTAGCTTAAGGTAACCTCAAATCGCTCTAGAGTGTCCGATTAGTGCACCTCAGCATGGCAGAGCCACGCAAACTAATTCCCATCCAGAGTTATTTTCAGTCGTTTAGATTACGAACAGATCTGCACCATAGGTGTTGATGTCAGTTTCAGTCACGCCAATAAGTTTCACTGTTAGATCAGCCCCATCGGTAAACACTGCATTCCCAATTGCATCGTAGCTAAAGCTTAAATCACCAAAGTCAGTGACAGAGTCGCTAATGATGTGCAAAGAGTCTTCACCAATGGTGAAATCAACAACTTTGGCTTCGCCATGGCCACCAAACTTATCCGTGAACACAAACTTATCGCCATTGCTGCCGCCAACTAAAACGTTGTCACCAGAACCAGCAACAAGAATATCTTCACCGACACCACCATTTAATTTATTGTCACCCAACAAACCCAACAGCAAGTCATTACCGGTACCACCGCCGAGGTAGTCGTTTCCTGTACCAGCCCTAAGGATGTCATCTCCAGCACCACCAGTCAGGCGATCGTCGCCGTCGCCGCCGATCACATAATCATTACCGCCACCGCCAACAAACGAGTCATTACCACCAAAACCGATAAACAAATCATCGCCGCCATCGAAATCAGCAAATTGGTTATTTACACCTGCATCGCCTAAATACGTGTCATTGTCACTTGCGCTCATTTTTATTCCCTCTTAGCTTATTAATTGAATAGACCTTCTGTTCCACGTCTGACTAGATTCGTCACGACATGAGAAGTCTAATAGTCAACTGAATAGGAATAAGTTTGAATATGGGATGATATTTCAGACTGACATTTTAATAATAAATATAAAATTTAGTACTTTATAGAGTATTTTCTTTTTATTACAGCAAGTTAATACTAGTACTACAGGTTTCTCTTAGCCCAACTTGTAGCTTGCGTACGGTTCTTTACTTCTAACTTTCTAAAAATATTGTATAGATGTGATTTAATAGTATGCTCGCTGATAAATAAAGAATCAGCGATTTCCATATTTGAACCACCTTCTTTCAACATTTTTAAAACCTGAACTTCACGCCGAGTAAGCTCAACCTCAATAGCAGGTTCGATAATGCTATTTACTTCTCTGCCTCGATAATAATTTACTAGCTGATCAAGTAATCTTCGAGACAGCCAATTATCCCCTTTTATTATTGCTTTTAATCCCTGACAAACCTTGTCCATTGAATCTCCTGGACCAAATATACCTTTTACATGAGGCCAAGAAGCGAGTTCTTCTGTGTCTAAGTCATAACCTAGATTAAGCATTATGGTTCCTAGCACTTTATTACTATCTTTTAAATAAACTAAAGTTTCGGAAGGAATCTCAACTGAAAAATCAACAAGCAAAAAGTAGCGTTCCGGAATGAGTTCATGATAACTAGGGTTTTTAGTATCAATGATCGTTATTTTAGTTTCTGTATTTTTAGAAAGCATTTCCTTAAAGTTTTCACTCTGTAAACTTTGTTGAGTGAGCATTAGGATTTCAGGCTTTTCCATATACTGTTCCATAATGTTTCTCATACTTTCAGTGACTTAACATTCTTAAATTAGTAGTTAATCGTCAGCACTTAGTTTGATATGTAAGTGCTAGTTCACAGAGTAAAGTTATTTGCTACTTTTTTAAATTCTAAAGTTATTAAAAAGAGAATCAAAAAAAGTGTTTCTCATAAAAGAAACACTTTTAACACATTCAGGTCACAGAAATTATTAAGAGTTTACTAAATTAGGTAACCTAATATTGCAATAGCATTACACCGTTAACGAGTTGTCTGAAATATTTTCCTTTGCCCAAATAAGTGCTTGAACTCTATTTTTCACATCAATCTTCTTGAAAATATTATGTAAATGCGTTTTTACCGTATTCTCGCTGACAAATAATTGTTCGGCGATTTGTTGATTGGACGCCCCCATGGAAAGAAAGGTAATTATTTGTTGCTCTCGTTTGGTCAGAATAGCGGAAACATTCTTATTTATAGGTTTGCAATGTCGACGAAGGTAAGTAATGTACTGCTGAGAAAACTTACGGCTGAACCACATATCTCCTTGAAGCACCTTACCAATACCAACTTGCAACGTTTTTATATCATCAGAGGTATAGAAAATACCGGCCAAAGTACGCCAAGCAAAGAGATCTTCTGTCGATATGGATTGCTCACAATTAATTAAGATTTCAAGCGTGTCTTTCTGCTTGGCCGCTTTAAACTCCGCATAACGGCGAAAAATTTCATCCGTGATCACGCTGCAATCAACAATAATGGCTGATGCAAGAGATTCATGTAACACTCCGTGAATCAGATTATCTGGCGTGATTAGAGCAACACTAATACCGAGTTTGGTCTCCAATACATCTTTCAACAGAGATGACTGTAGACTTCCCTCCGTGATTAAAATAACGTTTCTTTTTTTTTGCTGCTCCATCCTGATCGCATTCCCTTGGTCGTTTTTATTGAAATACGCAATAGATTTAGATAGAGCGGTAGTATTGTCAAGTATGAAAATCACTAGTACTAATTAATAACTCATTGAAGTGTCAATAATTTTTAAGTGGCAAGTATATGAGAGGTATTAGCATTTTTCAGACATTAAAAAAGGGAGTATAAACTCCCTTTTTGTGTTTGAGCAGGTGATTTAATCACGCACGTTAGAGGCAAAACACCACCTAACTTAGTGGATTGGAACTGCGTTTTTTTGGTTAAACTTACCAAAGTGTTGTTCTAACACTTCTGGCGTCAGCTTACCTTCCGCTTCCAGCTTTTTCAGCTCAGCGACGATCGCTTTTTGCTCTTCTAGCGACGGCAGTTTTACTTCTGGCTCCTGAGCGGTTTCTTGAGAAATTTGCTCTAGTTCTTTTTCGAAGTCATTCATAGTACTTACCTAAAATTAATGATTGAACTTTTAAACTTCGCCTATTCTATCCAACTCTATAACTTGAAGCTACCAACCATCTTGTCCAAACGAGAAGAGAGCGCTTGAAGATCGCGACTTGCATCCGCCAACTCTTCTGCTGTCGCGGTTGTCATTTCATTTATCGCGTTGATTTCTTCGATATTTTGATTAATGGTATGCACCACCGTGGATTGCTCTTCCGTCGCCGTTGCAACTTGTGTATTACGATCAGAGATGTCGGTGATTCGTTCAGAAATACTGATTAATACCTCGACTGCTTCATCGGTAGAAGTAACCCCTTCTATGGTGACCGCTTTGCCCGCTTCCATAGCACTTACCGCGTCTTGTGCGTCACTTTGAAGCTGATTGATCATGCGCTGAATCTCTTCTGTAGAATCAGCCGTGCGTGAAGCTAGGTTTCTTACCTCATCAGCAACAACCGCAAAACCACGTCCCTGCTCACCAGCACGAGCAGCTTCAATTGCAGCGTTTAGCGCAAGTAAATTCGTTTGTTCAGAGATGTCACGAATTACACCCAGAATCGAGCCAATATCTTTGGTTGTCGATGCCAACTGCGTAACAACAATATTGGTTGTTTCAACATCATCGGCTAGGCGGCTGATCACCTCTTTTGCTTTCATCACAACTTCTCGACCAGTTTGAGTGTTATCTGAAGCCTGATTTGCCGTATCAGCAGCGGTAGCAGCGTTCGATGCAATTTCACTGATGGTCGCACCCATTTGGTTGATAGCTGCAACTACTTGAATGGTTTGATCACGCTGCTCTTGGCTGTTGTCGTGTGTGGATGTTGCTTTCGTTGACACACTTTCTGCCGCTTGACTTAATGAGCCACTGGTTAAAGCAACCTCTTTCATCGTGGCATGAATCTTCTCAATAAATCCATTAAAGCCTTTTGAAAGCTGAGCAATTTCATCATTACCCTTAATTTCAATACGCTGCGCCAAATCGCCTTCACCTTGCCCAAGGTCGGTAAAACGATCGGCAATCAGTCGGATTGGTTTCGTAATGCTGTTTGCCAACCATACGCCCATGAGGATGAATACAACGGCAACAATGATGGTCGTAAACAGCATTTTTTTAGCTGTCGCATTCAGGTCTGCGAATACTTCATCAACGGGAACCACGCCAATAACAAACCAGTTCATTGAAGGAACATACAAACTAGAAACAAAAGTATCCTGCCCTTCAAACTCCACATTAATTAGGTTGAAGCTATTTTTGTTCAACAGCGCACTTGCGTCACTACCAAATAGTTTAGTGATAGAAGTTTGGTTCTTACCTTGTTGGCGGTGTATTTGAATCTGGCCTTGTTCATTAGTGAGGAACACGTAACCCGTATCTTCAATTTTAAACCCATTGAGCAAAGCAACCATGTCTCCCATAGATTTAGAGAGACCTGACATTGATGTACCATTAAGATCTTGGAAATTGGCAAACATTTTCACTTCGCCATTTGCCTCTTGGAACACACTCACGGACGTTTCTTGACCAGACGACGTAAATCCAAAGAACCAAGCATCTTGCGTTCGGTTAAGTTGACGTAAGAATCCGTTTTGATTCCAGTAATATGCCGTTTGACGATTCGCTACCGACGCATCATTAAGACCATACTGTGATTTAACGTTATTGAGCTGCTGAACCAACTGAACTTCTACTGACGGATCACGGTCTGTATTAGATAGGGCTTCAACAATAAATTCGTTTGTAGCCAGCTGTTTTGCCGCTTGTTGCATTTCGACAACTTCGCGGTCAATTTCGGTATTGATTTGCTGCAACATCGCAGGTAGCTCGATGTCAATAAGACGATGGCTCAATACATCTCTCGCATGACGCTGAGCCATAACACCAACAATGATTGTTGATGCTAGAACAGCAAACGTAATGCCAAGTACAACCTTCTGTTTGATGCTCAAGGAATGAAGTTTCAACATATTCGGACCTTTTAAAAGAATCACTTGTTATTGGCCCCACAAGGGGAATCAGGTGCATATCTCATGACACGCACACCACGGAATCTTTATCGGCTCATATGTACAAAACTAGAGGCATTTCTCATTATATTATGAAAAATAAATGTAACACACTGTCAAATAAGCACTTTCAGAGATAGCACGTACTTGCAATTCTCTGTAGCGTCCCAATATTGAAAAGATAAATTGCAATAGAGCATTGGAACTTTTTTCACATGGAAAATGACCAATACTCAACACGAAAATCACATGGATACCGAGAGTCCAAAGCATGCATAAATCTAACTTCGAAACTCTTCAGCAATACTTAGAGTCGCAGATCATCGGACAGCAAGATCTGGTAAAGCAACTGCTTGTTGCGCTTCTTGCGGATGGGCATATTTTAGTTGAAGGCCCTCCTGGGTTAGCAAAAACCCGTGCAGTAAAATCACTCTCAGACTGTGTTGAAGGTGACTTCCACCGAATTCAGTTCACCCCTGACTTGCTGCCAGCCGATTTAACCGGCACCGATATCTTCCGTCCAGAAACCGGAGAATTCACTTTCCAGTCAGGTCCTATCTTCAACTCGCTTATTCTTGCGGATGAGATAAACCGTGCACCGGCCAAAGTACAAGCGGCAATGCTTGAAGCAATGGCAGAGAAACAAGTCACAGCAGGTCGTCATACCTACCCGCTGCCAGAGTTGTTTTTGGTTATGGCAACTCAAAACCCGATAGAGCAAGAAGGGACCTACCCCCTTCCTGAAGCGCAGCTAGACCGCTTTTTATTGCATTTAGAAGTGGAATACCCAGATGCAGAGCATGAGCTATCTATCTTGCGTATTAACCGCGGAGAAGCAAAGGGCGAAGTAAAGGTTGAACGCCCAATGTTAAGCCAACAAGATATATTCACTGCACGTAAAGAAGTGTTGGATATTCATATGGCAGAAACGATAGAGCAGTACATCGTCCGTTTAGTTATGGCGACACGTCAAGCCAACGAATATGACACTGAGTTGGACAAGTGGTTGTCAATGGGTGTGAGTCCGCGTGCCACCATCGCTCTTGATCGCTGTGCACGTGCGCACGCTTGGCTTGCTGGTCGTGATTTTGTCTCTCCGGAAGATGTTCAAACCATGGCTTATCCGGTACTGCGCCACCGTTTATTATTGAGTTACCACGCTCAAGCGGAAGGCATTACGGCAAACCAGGTCATCGATAAACTGCTAAAACTTGTTGGCAGTGCATAAACAGGTGAGTGATATGTCCGCTACACATTCATTACCACCTCATGCGAATGGGGTGACATTAACCCTTGAAGAGCTGCTCCAATATCGCACTCAATCTATACGTTGGTTACCACCAGCACAGAGTCTCTGGTCGCAGATGAGTGGTAACCATACCAGTCGCCAAAAAGGGCGAGGTATGGATTTTATGGAGGTGCGCCAATATCAACCTGGCGACGATATTCGCAGCATTGATTGGCGAGTCACCGCTAGGACCGGTAAAGCACATACGAAGTTGTTTGCAGAAGATAAAGAGCAAGCGGTCATTCTTTATCTTGATCTAAGTTCTAGTCTACATTTTGGATCTAAGTATGTACTCAAATCCGTTCAATTGGCCCACTTTGCCAGTGTTCTAATTTGGCTAACTCTAGCTAAAAAAGATCGCATCGGCGCAGTGATTGATGACGGACATCAATGTCTTGAATTTCGCCCCTCTTCTTTACAAAGACAAGGGCTGCGGATTCTTAACGCCATAGTCGACATACATAATGCGCAAGTAACTCGTACTGCAAGCAACGACACTCGTACACTGCCGTATGCACAAGTATTGGAGACACTTCATACGCTCACCCCAAAAGGTAGCGAATTGATTATGCTCAGTGATTTTGCCCACGTAATACCAACGGAACTGGCACAACTACGTCGACTCAAACAACACAATAGCGTAAGGGCTGTTCAATTTTATGATCCGTTAGAAAGAGGCGAAACAGACTTTAGAGGTCAAGTGAAAGCTTCGGATGGGCTGCATAGTCAATGGTTTAACTTTGGCTCTAAAGGACAACGAAGAGAACTCGAAAACCACTTTACCCAACATCAAGAAACCATTAAGCAGCAGTGCCATTCGATAGCAATTCCATTTAACACGCTATCAAGTGGCTGGCCCTTAATTTCACAATTAAGCTAACAAACTGACAAGCAGTATTTATTAAGCAGTAATAATAATGACAACAAACAACCAAAGCCTAGACCTTGAACCTTTGATTTTGCCAAACGCACCGGATTGGTTTCCGCTCGCTTGGGGATGGTGGGTGGTGCTTGCAGCAACCTTGCTGTTCGTTTTCGGCATTTGTCTTTATGTGAGATGGCGTAAAAAACACTTACGCGCAAAAAAGACAGCATTAACACTTTTAACTCAACCTACCGCGCCTCATACCCCTTCCTCTGCTCTGGAAATATTGCGCCAGGCAGCATTGAGTTACTTTCCGCGTGAAGAGATCGCACCATTAACTGGAATCGCTTGGTATGAATTTCTCGATAGCCATACCAAAGAAAGTCGATTCGTAGACAAACAACATCAGTGGCAAGAAGCGTTGTATCAGAATTCTTCCCAAGGGCAGCATCAAAGCTTGGTAGACGATTGTGTCTTTTGGATAACCTACGCTTTGCCACCAAAGAAAAAGGCAAATAACCGTGACTGAGCAAACACTCATAACCGATCTTGCCCAATGGCTAAACATTGAATTTGTCTGGTGGTGGGCACTGTTTTTGTTGCCCATCCCCTGGCTGGTATACAAGTTTCTGCCACAAGAATCTCAACAAGCCGAGATCAAATTGGCGTACTTACCAACTAATGAGAATCGCAGCAAGCCTAAGCAAGCGCTGCAAAAAGCACTTTCAATCGCGATCTGGGGCCTTCTTGTCGTCGCTTGTGCGCGTCCAGTTTGGTTTGGTGATCCCGTTGAATTCCAACCCAAATATCGGGACTTGATGTTAGTCGTCGATCTGTCCGGTTCGATGCAGCAGGAAGACATGGAACTCAACGGCGAATATATCGATCGCCTCACAGCAGTCAAAAAAGTTCTGTCTGATTTCGTAGCAAAGAGAAAAGGTGACCGTCTCGGAGTTGTTTTGTTTGGCGACCATGCTTATTTGCAAACACCACTCACTGCAGACCGAAAAAGCGTCATGCAACAGATTAATCAAACCGTCATCGGTTTGGTTGGTCAACGAACCGCCATTGGTGATGGTATTGGTTTAGGCACAAAAACCTTTGTAGACAGTGATGCTCCCCAACGAGTCATGATTTTGCTCAGTGACGGCAGCAATACTGCAGGGGTGCTCGAGCCGCTAAAAGCAGCGGAAATTGCGAAAAAATACAACGCCACTATTTACACCGTGGGCGTGGGCGCTGGTGAAATGATGGTGAAAGAGTTTTTCATGACTCGCAAAGTCAACACCGCAGCCGACTTAGATGAACAAACACTGACTAAAGTGGCAGAGGTGACAGGTGGACAATATTTTCGAGCGCGAGATACGGAAGAGCTCGAAAAGATTTATGACACAATCAACCAGCTAGAACCCGTATCTAGCGACACACAAACTTGGCGCCCACAGTCTGAATGGTTTCCATATCCATTAAGCGCTGCATTTGTATTATCGGTATTGTTATTCCTATTAAGGAGAAAACATGGCTGAGTTTATTTTCCTCAATCCTTATTGGCTTTTGGGGCTCATCGTGATCCCTATAGCACTCTTGCTTAATCACAAATTTAGAGCCCAAAAGTCCACACTGATTGCCCCTCACCTATCGCGGATGCTCGGACAAAACACGCAGTCTAAGCATTACTTCACTCTATGGGGTTTAGCTTGGGCAATAACTTGCATTTCATTAGCGGGGCCAAGCTGGCAGTCCAATGCTCGACCAAGCTTTGAGTTAAACCAAAACCGGATCTTGGTACTTGATATGTCTCGCTCTATGTTTGCTACAGACATCAAACCCAATCGGCTAGCACAAACACGTTATAAGGCGCTCGATTTGCTGCCAAAATGGAAAGAGGGAGCCACTGGACTTATTGCTTACGCTGGCGATGCCTATAACTTAAGTCCACTGACAACTGATTCCAGTACGCTTGCGGGCATTATCGAAAATTTGTCACCAGAGCTGATGCCTTTTCAAGGAGCAAACCTGCCTGCCGCGATTGAACTTGCGATCAACCAGTTTTCTCAAGCCGGCACGCAACAAGGCGATATCATCGTGTTAGCGGATGATCTTGATACGTCAGAGCTGTCTCGCGCGTTAGATTTAGTCCAAGGTACAAAGTTTCGCATTTCTGTTCTTGCCGTCGGGACTCCTAACGGTGCACCTATCGCGCTGCCCGATGGCTCTCTGCTAAAAACGGCACAAGGCACAACCGTCGTAGCGAAAACAAACCTGAAAAACCTACAGACGCTAGCGAATAAAACTGGCGGTCTATTTGTTCCTATTCAGCACACCAACCGTGATGTTGAAAATATCGCGGCCTTTACTAATAACATTGGTAGCCAGCTTTCTGCGACCCAAAGCGAAGAAGTTAAAACTGATTCTCGTCTCAACAGTGGCTTTTGGTTACTGCCGTTGTTACTTCTTCCTGCGGCTTTACTGTTTCGACGCGGCCTGATTTGGATGGTAGTTGCGAGTGTAGCCCCAGTAACGTGGACACCGCATGCAGAAGCTAATCCGTTCTTAAATGCCGACCAACAAGGAGCGGAACTCTACAAGCAAGGTGAGTATGAACAGGCGCAAAACCTATTTACAAACCCAAGCTGGAAAGGAGCCGCCAGTTATCAAAAAGGTGACTACGAAGCCGCTATCGAAGCATTTTCTCATGATGCCTCCCTTAACGGCCGCTATAACCTCGCCAACTCGCTCGCTCAAAATGGTCAATTAGAAGATGCGGCTGATTTGTATAAAAGACTGCTAGAGGAAAAGCCTAACTTTGAAGCCGCGAAGAAAAACCTATCGGTTGTAGAAGAAAAGCTAAAACAG